>NZ_JAFQ01000004.1:4266947-4876510 GCF_000526215.1 Nocardia sp. BMG51109 | reverse complement strand
CACCGATGTCATCCGGATGGCGCCGGCCATCGCCACGGGCTTCACGAACTCGATCGACCCGGCCAGCGGGCGGCTGACGATCGGCTACGCGCCACCGAAACTCGCGCTCCCCCAGCCGGATGCGGATCGGGTGTGCGCCGCGGTGCAGGCCGTCACCGGGCAGCCGTGCGCCCCGCCGGACGACGGCTCGGTGACCCTGCCTGCCCTGCCCGCCCTGCTCGCGGGGGTGAGCGCCCGATGACGCGATTCGCCCGCGCGGCACGGCGTTTCGGTGTCCACGCGATGCTCGCCCTGGCAGTCCTGGTGTCCCTCACCGGATGTGGCTTCCAGCCCGCCGACGTCCCGGTGCCCGGGACGGGTGTCGACGGCCCGACCTATCGCCTGCGCATCGAGTTCGCCACTGTGCTCAATCTGCCGCAGGGCGCCAAGGTCATCGCCAACGGGGTCCGCGTGGGTCAGTTGAGCGGGGTCACCGTCGTTGATCCGGACACCGTGAATCCGGACACCGTGAATCCGGATACGGCAGTACCGAATCCGACCGGAGAGCCGAACCCGAGCGGACCGCCGAATCCGAGCGGTACCGAGGGGTACGTCATCGCCGACGTCGACATCCGCGACGCGGTGCGACTGCCGATCGGCACCACCGCGGAGCTGAGACAGGAAACCCCGCTCGGCGACGTGCACATCGCGCTGACCGAGCCGGCGACGCAGTCCGCGGGCCGACTCGAACCGGGCGCGACGATTCCGCTGTCGAACACCACCCAGTCACCGCCCATCGAGGACATCCTCGCCGGGCTGTCCACCTTCGTCGGCAGCGGCGCCGTGACCGACGTCCAGGACATCGTCCGCAAGATGAACGGGATCCTTCCCGAGGACCCGCGCGACACCGCCCGCCTCGCCGGCACGCTGGGCGCCGACCTCACCGATCTCGGCGGCCGCCTGGACTCGGTCGACGCCGTGCTCGACGGCCTGCACACCACCGTGGACGACGGGGTGCTGAAGAACACGCCGTTCCTCGACGAGCTCCTCACCCCCTACGGCGTGCAGCACACCACCGATTCCGTGAACGCGCAGATCGGGGTCATCCTCGTGCTGACCGCGCTCGGCCCGCTCGGGCCGGCCGCCGCCTGGCTGGGCCCGATGCTGCACTCGCTCGACGGCACCGTCCGGGCCGTGGTGCCCATGCTGTTCGGCAGCTACCCCCTGGACACCGGGTCGCCGTCGAATATGAAGAAGCTGGTCGAGCTGATCAACAACAAGATCATTCCATTCGCCGACCGGGGACCGAAGGTCAACCTGGTCCAGGCCACCATGGCAGCACCGGCTCCGGCCGCGTCGATGCCGCCCGAGGAGCAGACCGGTCGAATCGTCGACTCCCTCCGCATGATCGGGGTGGTCCGATGAATGCGCGTGCGGCCGTGTCCCTCACCGCGATCGCCACGGTGCTGGTTCTCGGCATCACCTACATGACAGTCGGTGTGCTGCATCTGGATCCGCGGCGATCCCACATCACCGCGGATCTGCGGCTCGCCGACTCCGGCGGGCTCGGGCCGAATGCCCCGGTGCTGCTGCGGGGCGTGCAGGTCGGGCGCGCCCAGGAGGTCCGCAAACAGGCACAGGGTGTGCTCGTCCGGCTCGAGATCGACACCCGTTACCGAATTCCCTTGTCCAGCAACGTCATCATCGAACAGCTGTCGGCGCTCGGCGAGCCCTACATCGAATTCGAGCCGCCCGACGGCAGCGGACCGTACCTCGCGAACGGCCAGGTCGTTCCCACCGACAGGATTCGCACGCCGATGACGATCACGGCGCTGTCGTCCCGGTTGGTCGAGCTGCTGAACCAGTTTCGTCCGGAAGTCATGGCCCGCCTGGTCGACACCTTCGACCAGGCGCTCGCCGGTACCGACGCGACGATGCAGACCCTGCAGCGATCGACCACCCTGCTGGCCACCACCCTGCTCAGCCGCACCGCCGCCGTCCGGCAGCTGTTCAGCGACATCCAGTCGATGGGCGGCGACATCGACTGGCTCGGGCCGTCCCTCGCCGCCGCGGGCCCGGAGCTCGGCGAGTTCGGCAACTTCCTCAACAGGATCGTCGAACAGGGACAGGGACTGGTCGAGGCCCGCCCGACGTCGGACTACTTCACCGGCGACGGGGTGGTCCCCTTCCTGGACAACACGACGAACCTGCTGAACAAGATCGGCCCCAGCATCGCGCCACTCGCGCCGGTGTTGCGGCCCGCAGTCGCCGACGCGGTCCACCGCACACCGAACATCGACATCAGCGCGCTGATCGACCAAGCGCTGGGCAGTGTCGATACCGACGGGACGCTGCATTTCCGAATCGGCGTCAAATAGCCCACCGACACCCTCGGCCCGGCAAAGGAACACAGCATGACGACAGCAACGGACGAAGACACCACCCGAACCGACACCGCATCCGCGACCGAACCGGCCGGCGGCAAGACCCCGCGCACCCTGTCGATCCGACTGTCGACCGTACTGTCCACGGTCGTCATCGCCGGACTCCTCATCGCCACACTGGTTTTCGCGTCGCTCTACTGGTCCGCGCGCTCGACGATCGCCGACCGCGACAGCCGCGCCGCGGACGACCGGCACGCGGAAAAGATCGCCTCGGACTACGCCGTCGGCGCCTCCACCATCGACTTCCACGACGTCAAGGGCTGGATCACCCGCCTGCAGGCCGGCACCACACCCCAGCTCTCCGCCAAATTCGACGCCACCGCACCACAACTGGAGCAGATCCTCCTCCCCCTGCAATGGACCTCGAAGGCAACCCCGCTCTCGGCACAGGTCACCTCCGAATCCGGCGGCATCTACAAGGTCAACGCCTACCTCAACGTGAACTCGACCAGCGCCCAAACCCCCGACGGCGCCCAAACCACCGTCACCTACTCCCTCACCATCGACCGCAACGCCGACTGGAAGATCACCGACGTCGGGGGGCTACAGAACGCCCTGCCGGTGAAATAGGCTGGGCCGGTACGGGTTCGGAACGCCCGGTGTTCCGGAACGGAACCTGTCTCGGCCGGTCAAGGGCTGAGGAGGTCGTAACCCGCATCGAGGTTCGCGGCGGCTCGGCGGCCCCTGTCGGTGATCACGAACACCTCGTCGGTGCTGTCCTTTCCGATGACGACATGCCCGTCGTCACCCTGAACACGAGCGATGTAGCCGTATTTGAGAAACCAGTTGAGTGCCATGGTCACACCGTTGCGACGCGGCATCCCGAGCCGCTGGTACAGCTGTTCGGCCCAATGCCGTTCGCCGTCGCTCATGGCCTCGAGGATGCGGCGCTTGTTGGGCGTCAACGGTTCTCGCGCGTGAGTCACCGGCCACCTCGCTCGCTACTCGTCCCGGCGTTGTGTCACCAACAAACACGACATGATCACGCGGTGGCCGCTCCACGTCCAGCCCGCTGACCAGCAGCGTCACCCATCACGAAGTCGGCTGGAGTTCTCATCCGGGTGAGAGCGACCCAACGAGGGCACGTCGGTTCAGGATGCCGGTACGTCGCCGAGATGGCGACATGCCAGCATTTCGTTGCCGCCCACCTGGAATTCGTAGTCGACATCCACGATGCGACCGTCGATATCGTGGGTGCGTAGCTCGGCGAGCAATGTGTCCAGAAGCGGGTAACGGGTACTCGCGCCGATCGGCACGAGCGGGAACACCCGCAACTCGCCTCGTGTGAGGCGCATCAGCTCGAGCACCGCGCGCAGATGGAACTCGTAGTCGAGATCGCGGGCGTAGCTGAACAACAGATGCGAGCTGAGCACGAGCTCGAAATCGTTGTCGGGGAAGGGAAGCGCGGGAAGCTGCCCGGCAACATAGCGGCTGCGGTCGTGCCGAGTGTGGGCAGCAAAACGTACCGCAGCAGCCTGACGCTGACGCTGGTGCTCGTCAGGATCGGCGAAAAAGCTCCACTTGTACAGATCCTCGTGAGCACGCACGTATTGGTTGCCGCGCTCGGCCTCTGCCACCGCGGTCGCGGCGACCTCGTCGATGCCATCGTCCGCGTACGCGATATCACACGCGGTGACATCGCCTCCGAGACGGCATACCTCGGCAGTGAATTCCGCTGCGCCACTGGGGCAATCGAGGATGCGGCGGACTAGATCGTCGTCGGTGAGCGCGAACATGGCGCGGTACTCGGCGAGTGAACGGGAGCTGATCAGGATTCTGCCGAAGCTTTCGGCAGCCGTGTGCTCGTCAGGGTGGGTCACAGGTGGTGGTCCTTTCTCCATTCCGAGGCCACCTCGCACACGGCCGGAATGAGCTTTCGTCTCGCGACGGGACAATGGCCGCAGGCAAGGCGGCCACGACGCACAGTCTCAGGCCGCTAGGACAGCGGCCACCAAAGCTGAGCGAAGATCATCACCTCCTCATTGGACCACAGCATCGACACTCTTTCTCAGCAGAGCTCTGATCCGGACATCCGACTACTGGCTCTACGCCGAACTGTTCTCCTCGACCTGCCCCGTCGCGATCGACGACGACACCACCATCACCGGGGTAGTGATCGCATTCCGCAGCCAGGACCGGCCCTCGGACGTGTACGTCCAGGACGTCATGACTCACCCGAAGCACCGGCAGCGCGGAATCACCCGCGCGCTGCTGCACAACGTGCGGTCACAAGCCGAGAAGTGGAACTGCGAACGCTTGTACCTGACATCCGAGCCCGAAAACCATGCGGCGCACGCCAGTTGGACCACGCTCGGCTTCGACAACGTTTCCGGCGACCACGAAGTCGACGGGATTTCGGTCATCACCGACTTCAAAGGACCAGGCCGTAGCAGGGCCGTCTACGAGTTGCGTTTGAGGCACCGGGGCTGAATGGGTATTTCGGCCCGCCCAGCCGATTTCAGACACCCTCGGCGGCAGCCCACAACAGCTCAGATCCGCCTCGGGCACAGGCCGACTGTGCAGGGCCAGGCGGCTTCGATGTTCACGGAACGAGCTTGTCAGCGGAGCTGAGTTGAGCTCTCCCGCAACTGATTCCGACTGTTCACCTGGCGGAAGGTAGTTGGGCAGGTCGGCGCAACCCGGTTGATCGACGGTGTGCCGCTGCGGCTGGCGCACCCTGTGCACGCGAATCCGGGGTAGCGAGCGGGTTCACGGCGTGGACCACAGCAGCGGGCAGTACTCAGGGTCCGCGTAGTCCGGGTGCCCGCCGGGGGTGCGCCGGACCAGCCAATCATGGTTGTAGGTGGCGAGCGTGCCGTCCGCCAGGGTGATCTCCCGGTAGGTATTCGCGGTGTCTTGCAGGTGCAGCGAGATGGCTCTGCGAGGACGGCCGGTACGGTTGGCGCCACTGCCGTGGTAGGTGCGACTGTGGTGAAAGCTCATGTGCCCCTTCGGGATAACCATGGGAATGGGATCGAGGGTGCTACCGTTGCGCGCGGCGTGCGCTGCGACCAAAGCCTCCCATGTGGCGGGAGCGCCGGCGGCGAACTGCCCTGCGGCGACACGTTCGTCGACGCCCGATTCCGGCCATCGATGGCTGCCGTCGACCATGGCGATCGTCCCGTTCTCCTCGCCACAGTCGTGCAGCGGAATGAAGGCGGTAACGATGTTGTCCGATGCCGAGGTCGCCCAGTAATGCCGGTCGGAGTGCAGAGGCACGATATTGGTCGGCTCGTCCACGACCGGCGGTTTGTAGATGAGTGTGGCTTGCAGGACTCGAATCTCGCGGACCTGTAACAGGCGAGCGGCCGCCGCGCCGATCAGCGGTTTGAGGCACAGTTCGGCGATGGCGTCACTTTCGTAGTGGACATAGTCGTTCTCCCGTTTCACCGCGCCGTGCTCGGGTTTCCAGTACTTCAACTGTGGCGGTCGAACGGGCAGGCACCGACTCCGCTCACCGGCGTAGAACCCTTCGGTGGCCGCCACCAGCGCATCGATCTCGGTGTCGGCGAGCAGCTTTCGAGACAGGAACCAGCCGTGCTCGGCGAAGAACGCGACGTCACGACCAGACGGCAACAGCACCGTATCTGCCGGGGACAACGTGTGCATGGGCCAATGCCTCCGCAATGTCGACTGTGCACACAGTATCCATCAAAAGCCCTGGCGCAGAACCGATTTTCGGTCCAATAGAAGCCGATCCACCGAAGCTCCATCTCGCTGCAACTGTTCGGTAACGTGTCAGTGCCAACGCCCCACCCGTCCGGGCGAACAGCCTCACCTTTTGTACCGTCGGCTCGAGCGCGCCGCCTGGTTGGCACAGACTCTGCCCGATCTGATGCGGACATCCTTGCTAGGTGGAACCGACCACAGGCGCATGTTTACATGCCATCAAGAACCGACACGAGTGCGAATCGGGCTATTGCTTTGTGCCGTGCACAACGGGCCTCAGAGGCAATCTGGGTGTTATTCCGCCGATAGAGGAAACGCGGATTACGTCGATCGACCTGGACCCCAAATAGGTAGCTCAACAGGCAGTTGAGATTACCGGACGGACCTCTTCTCGCATCTCGGCGACGACGGGATTGCGGTCGTAGCGGGATGCAAGGGAATCGAGATCTTGCAGCCGCGTGCGGCAACGTTGCGACGACACCGTAGACAGGATGTCGACCGTCTCGCGGCCGTACCGCGCCGCGCCGTCGTAGTCGCCGGCATACAGGCAAGCTGAGGCCAGTGTCCAGCTGTCTGTTTCCGCGCCGGGGAGATAGCCGTGAGTGGGGGTGTGAGTGGCGGCGATGTTGAGGAACAGGAACAGTGGCTGCCTGCCGTCGTTAGGATGGCCCGCATTCGGTTCACCTCGCACCCAACTAGATAGGAGGCGCATTGCCCGCACAACCGGTCACCCAAGCCCTCATTCTGGCGGGCGGCCAAGCCACCCGCATGAGGCCCTACACCGACGACGCCCCGAAAGCGATGGTCCCCGTCGCGGGCGCACCGATCGTCGGCTATCAACTGGCCTGGCTGGCCGAACACGGCGTGGACGCGGTCACCATCTCCGGTGGCTACAAACACGAGATGATCACCGACTACGTGGGCGACGGTTCTCGCTTCGGCCTGCGCGTCGACTACGCCATCGAGGACGAGCCTCTCGGCCGGGGCGGTGGATTGAAATACGCCGCAACACATTTGGCCAACCCGGATGCACCGTTTTTCGTGCTGAACGGTGACGTGATCACCACGTTCTCACTCGCCGACCTCGCGCAGTTCCACCATGCCCACGACGGCGCGGTCACCATCGCATTGTCGCCCTACCGATCGAACTGGGGCGTCGCCGAATTGGACGGAGACAAAATCCGCGGCTTCGTCCAGTCGCCGGAACTGCCATACTGGATCAACGCCGGAATCTATGTCTTCGACCCCGACGTGGTGGACGAACTGCCCGACATCGGCGACCACGAAGACACCACCTTCCCCAAGCTGGCCGAAGGCGGCCAACTCATCGGCTACCGGCTCGCCGGATACTGGCGCGGCATCGACACCGTGAAAGACGTCATCGCAGCCACCCAGGAGGTAAAACAACACGGCCGAGTCCTCCCGGAACAGTTCCGCACCACAGCAGTCGACGCATAGCAGCTGGCCCTGGCCGTGCGTGTCGGGCCGATTTGCTGTGGACCAGTGGACTCAACTCAGTCTGACACGCAGGGCACCGGCAGTGCCTTGGTTACTGCGTCAGAGTGAAACCGTCGTAGTCGTCGGCGGCGACCTGGTCGCATTTTTCGCGATATGCTCCGACGCCGCCGATGTACGCGTACATCACCCTCGGCTTGCCGGGCACGTTCGACCCGACGTACCAGGAGTCCACCTTCGGATAGAGCGTCATATCGCCGGCTTCGCCGACGTGTCGGGTCCATTCCTGCTCCGCGTCGACCTCGGCCTCCATGGTCGTGACGCCGTTGGACCGCATCGTATCGATCGCGTCCGCCACCCAGTCGACGTGCTGCTCGATGGACACCATCATGTTCGACAGGACCGAGGGGCTACCCGGGCCGGTAAGCGTGAAGAGGTTCGGGAAGCCCGCCACGGCGAGACCGAGGTAGGTGACGGGCCCGGCGGCCCACTTCTCCCGCAGCGACGCACCACCCCGGCCGCGAATGTCGATCGCATCCAGCGCGCCGGTCATCGCGTCGTATCCGGTGGCGTAGATGATGTCGTCGAACTCGAAATTCTCCTCCGTCGTCGCAAGTCCGGATTCGGTGACCTCGGTGAGCGGGGTCGCGCGAACGTCCACGAGCCGGACATTGGGACGATTGAAGGTCTCGTAGTAGTCCGTCCCCAGGACCGGGCGCTTGACGCCGAAGAAGCCGACGGGCTGCAGTAGCCGGGCGACAGCCGGATCCGTCACGATCTCGGCGATTCGGTCGCGGATGAACTGGGCGGCGGTCTCGTTGGAGGCTTCGTCGGAGAGTGTGTCGGTGAATCCGACCATCATGCTGACCAGTTCGCTGTCTTTGTCCGCCCATACCTTGCGGTAGAAGGCATTGCGCTCCTCTTCGCTCACCTCGAGCGCCCCCTTGGTGGCCTCGGGTTGCGCGATGCCGAACGACGATTCCCGGTTGGCCTTGCGCACATCGCGGTAGCGAGACTTGATCCCGCGCTGGAATTCGGGATCGATCGGGTGATTGCGAGCGGGAAGAACATAGTTCGCGGTTCGCTGGAACACGGTGAGCTTCTCGGCCGTTTCGGCGACGAGCGGAATAACCTGCACCCCGGAGGAACCGGTGCCGATCACCGCGACCCGCCGGCCGGTGAAGTCCACCTCCTGCTCGGGCCAGTCGCCGGTGTGGAAGCTGCGGCCCCGGAACGTCTCGATGCCCGGAACTTCCACCATCTTCGCCACCGACAGACAGCCTGTCGCCATGACCGCGAACCGCGCCGAGAGGACCTCGCCCTGATCGGTCGTGATCCGCCACCGCGCGGCGGACTCGTCGTAGACCGCAGCGGTGACCCGGGTCCGCAACCGCACGTCCTTGCGCAGATCGAAACGATCCGCGACGTGGTTGATGTAGCGGAGCAACTCCGGCTGCGGCGGATACTTCTCCGTCCACTCCCACTCCTGCTCGAGCTCCGGGTCGAAGGAGTAGTTGTAGTACACGCTCTTCACGTCGACGCGTGCGCCCGGATAGCGGTTCCAGTACCACGTGCCGCCGAGTCCGTCACCCGCTTCGTACACCTGCACCGAGAGTCCGAGTTCGCGCAACTTGTACAGCATGTGGAGCCCGGCGAATCCGGCTCCGACGACGACTGCGTCGATCTCGCGAGCCTCTTGCCCGGTCGCGAATGCGGAGTGCTCCGAGGTCGTTGTCATCGTGGGACCTGCCTTTCAATGAGTCGCCGTGGGACGCCCGGACAGCGGTTCGGCTCGACTACGTGCCGAACCGGCAGTTGCCTGGCCGAGGGAAGAGCTGGGCGTGATGTGGTGGTCGGATCCTCGTCCGTCAGGCGAGACGCATCGGCGGGCACGCCGGAAACCGAACCGGTAGCGCCGCCAACGCACGGTGGAACTGCCCCGGCCGCCAATCCAGTTGCTGCGCAGGTACTTGCGAGCGGATGTCCGGCAGGGCGTCTAGCAGCAGGTCGATGCCCTGCGAGGTGATCGTCCGGGCGAGGGACTGGGCCGGGCAGGCGTGCGGACCGCCTCCCCATGCCAGGTGCGACCGGTTGCCCCTGCGGTCACCGCCCGCGACGGCGGGATCGTTGTTGCACGCGGCCAAGCTGATGACCACCGGTTGATCAGCCGGTAGCCACGCATCGCCGACGAGTTGTGGCTGTCTGGGGTAGCTCACGCACCAGTTCGCCAGCGGCGGGTCCTCGAACAGCACGGCATCGATGGCGTCCCGGGTAGCCATGGCGCCGCTGAGGACCTCACCGCCGTATTGCTCGTCGGTCATCAACAGCAGCAGCGCGTTGAGGATGAGATTGCAGGTCGGCTCCGTACCCATCGAGAACAGCAGCGCCGCCTGATTCACCATCTCCATGAGATCGAGCCCGTCGGGATGCCTCAGCAGCTCCGAGGTCAGATCGTCGCCCGGCTCGGCCTGCTTGTGCTGGACAACTCCGATCAGAGCCTCGACGAAACGCTGCTGCCCCTCCTCGGCGCCCACTCCCTCCAGCATCGCGGCCATCCCCTGGTAGGCCGCGGCCGCGGCGTCTTCGGGAAAACCCATCAGCTCACTCAGGACCCGGAAGGTCAGCGGAAACGCGTAGTCCATCCGCAGGTCGGCGGTACCGTGCTCGCAGAAGGTATTGATCAGCGCCTCGGCGGCCCGCGCGACCGCGTCGTGCACCTTGTGCAGGTCGACGGTTTCCAACGCCGCGATGATGGTGCGCCGGTACCGCTCGTGTTCCGCACCCGCGGTTCGCAGCGCATTCTGGCGATAGCCCAGCATCGGCACCAGCGGGCAGTCCGAGGCGGCGTTCTTCTCCCAGCGGCGGGAGTCGGCGGGGAAATGGTGCTCGTCGTTGAGGATTTGCACGGCCACCTGGTACCCGATCACGAGCGTCGCCGGCACCCCCGGCGAAAGCTCGATCGGCACCAACGGGCCGTGACGTCGCATGCCTGCGTAAGCGCGGTGCGGATCGGCCGCGAACGAGGGGGCATCCAGCCGAACATGCGAGTCGGCGGATACCGGGGACCTGTACGCGATCGGGGGTCCGCCCGGCAAACCCGGATCTGTATTGCTCAACGCGTGACCCTCGCGCTCGGTGCCGCGTTGTGTCCCTTTCTGCCTGCTGCGGGACGGCCTGGCATTTGTTGTGGTGTGAGCACGTTCCGGGACCTTACCGGAAATTGTTGCAGTGCAACGTCTTTAGCGGAAACCAGCACGGTAACTTGTTGCTTGCGTGTAGCTGTCGGCGAGTTCGTGCCCATCGTTCCGCGAACCGAAGGCTAGCGAGCCGGCGCCGGCATTCGGTTGTCTGCCAGGCGCGACTCGCATCGTGATCATGAACCACCGACCACACGATCGGACACTCACCGGTTGGTTACTCCCCGCCGGCAAACCGAGCGACCATGTTTGCTGCGACTGGAATACGGCAGGGTCAGAGTGCGAAGCGGCCGGCGAAGCCGCGCAAGGGTAGGTCTGCGCTGGTGATGATGCCCGGGCGGGCGGCTACGACCGCCCTGATCGCGTTGAGGGCGGGCATGCCGGTGACCGTCATGCCGATCGAGGCGAAGTTCTCCGGGTTCGAGAGGTCCATGCCCTCGCGGGGGAAGATCATGTGTTTGCTGTAGATGTTCGGGTCGCCGGTCACCTGGGTGATGTAGCAGCCCTTGATGTTCCATGCCGGGTCGGTGTGCGGGGTCATCTGCCACTCGAGGTGGGTTTCCACCCGCGGGACGCCGTCGACCAGGCCCCGGTACCTGATGTAGTTGGCGCCCAGGGAACCCTTGGGCAGCCGGTACCAGCCGAGGTCGATGTCCTTGGTGCAGGCGCCGAGCTCGTAGCCGAATGTCACCTCGTCGAGTTCCAGGTCGAAGGCGTCGGCCATCAGGTAGACCGCGTCGGCGAAGACCGCGGTGTACTTGTAGAGAGAGTCCGGGATGGTCGGGTCGTCGACCGGCCGGCCGTAGCCGACGGCCTTCCAGGTGTCGACGGAATGATGGCAGGAGACGTCGACCGATTCGGTGACGGTGACGTTCTCGATCTCGGAAACGTCTGCGGTGTGGACGATTCCGAGGATCTGCGCCAGGCCGGGATTCATGCCGGTGCCGTAGAAGGTCGCGCTGCCGCGCTCGCACGCGGCCTGGATCACCTCGCTGACCCTCCTGCCCGAGGGATGCGGGTGGTTGGTGTCGCGGTGGAAGCCGGTGATCCAGTCCGCGGTGGTCACCACGTTGATGCCCGCCTCGAGCACCTTCTCGTAGAGATCCTCGTCCGGGAACACGCCGTGGAAGGTGAGCACGTCGGGGCGGGCGGCGAGAATCTCCTCGACCGAGCCGGTGGCGATCACCCCGATCGGCCCGATGCCGGCGATCTCGCCCGCGTCGCGCCCGATCTTGTCCGGTGAATAGCAGTGCAGCCCAACGAGTTCCAGATCCGGATGATTGCGGATGCGGCCGATCGTCTCGGTGCCGAGGTTGCCGGTCGCGACCTGGAACACCCGGACCTTGTCCGCGGTGACACTCATGCTGTGCTGCCTTTCGCTCGTCTACGGGCGGCCGATCACCTGCCGCCGGAACAGGTCTCGCGGATCAGGCCCGAGTCGCCGCCGGGCCCGGGGAGGATTCGACGGCGCCGCTCTCCGGCCCGCGCGGCGTACCGGTCGGGGCGCCGCCGGGGTAGAACTGCGTCGCCCATTCGCGCAGTGCCTTGAACCCCTTGTACTCCTTGGGCGACAACGCGGGCGGGTCGGAGTACCGCTGGTGCGCCCAGATGTGGATATCCGCCTCGAACTGCTCGATCACGAAGTCCGCCATGGTCTTTCCGTACCGGCCGATCTCGGCGGCGTCGTCGCCGGGCCTGCGCCCGATCCACACGGTGAAGCGCACGTCCGAGGTGTGCTCGTCCACGGGTGTCACCGCGGGCATGGTGCGGTTGTCGACCATGCCCCAGCTCTTGGTGATCGAACAGCCCAACCCGGCGTTGATCGACTCGACTCCGCTGTTGACCTGGTCCTCGGCCACGCCCTCGTCGAAGGCGATGGTGAAGTCGACGTAGGAGACCGGGCCGGAGAAGTCGTGCCGGGTGAACTCCGGGACGAACGGCGTCTTGTGCACGAACTTGAAGTGCGCGAAGTCGACGCCGTTCTCCATGATGTACTGCGGATGCAGCTCCAGCCCCTGCCGCAACAGCGTGGCCGCGGGCACGGGCGGGTAGTAGTCGGCGGCGGTCCTGCCGTCGCCGAATGCCTCGAAGATGTCCGGCACCTCGAAATACGGTGCGCGGCCGTCGATGTCGTACCAGATCCACACCGCCTCGTTCCGCTCGGCCACGGGGTAGCTGCGGATCCGCCGCACCTTGTTCGGGTGGTTCTCGTACGGGATGCACACGTTGCGCCCCTCGCGATTCCATTCCCACCCGTGGAACGGGCAGACGAGACTTTCGCCCTCGACGTGCCCGCCGTATCCGAGGTGCGCGCCGAGATGTTCGCAGTAGGCGTCGAATACCGCGATCCGGCCGGAAGCCGAACGCCAGGCGACCATTTCGCGCCCGAAGTACTTCATCTTGTGCACGGCGCCGACCTCGATCTCGGCGCTCCACGCCACCTGAAACCAGCCCGTCGGCTCCATCGACAGGGGCGGTTTTGCCATCCCGATCCTCCAGGCGCTCGAGGGGCCGCTTGCTCCGGCACAAGAATAGAACCCTCTTTGAAAGAAGGCAAGAGACCTCTGCGGAACCGAAGCGCCCTGATCAGGACCAGTAGAATCGGCGGTCGTGACGGATACGGCCACCACCGGGCGACGCGCGAACAAGCGCGGCATCGCCTCCCGGGAGAGCATGCTCGAGGCGGCGATCACCTCGCTGGCGACGGGCGATCCCGCGGCCGTGTCGGGCAACCGGATCGCCCGCGATATCGGCGCGACCTGGGGCGTGATCAAGTACCAGTTCGGCGATATCGACGGTCTGTGGGCGGCGGTGCTGCGTCACACGGCCGACAAGCGCGGCGACCTCCCGGCCGGCATCAAACCGGACGGCACCCTGCACGAACGGGTGTCGGCCCTGATCAAGGCGATGGCGACCGGCCTGCGCAGGCCGGAGTCCCTGGCCATCGAGACCCTGCGCGCCGCGCTCCCCCGCGACCACGCGGAGCTGGAACGCGACTACCCCCTCACCGCCGCCGAACTGGCCTCCTGGAAACCCAACTGGGACAAGGCCTGTGAACGAGCCTTCGCCGACCTGAACCCCGACCCGGCCAAGATCCGCCGGGTGGCCGCCCTGATCCCCGCGGCCATGCGCGGCATCACCTCCGAACGCACCCTCGGGACCTACGGCGACCTGGACGACGCCCTCGACGGCCTGATCGGCGCCCTGGTCGCCTACCTCGACAACTGACGACCTCGACAACCGACGACAGAACCGCTTGTGCGGCACGGTGTTCGTCCCGTGACCGAACGGTTGCGCGGAGACCATAGGATCGAGAAGACGATCATGGTCGGCAACGGAACGGAGCGAGAATCATGAACGAGCCAGGCGACGCGGGGATCGACCTAGGACTCGATCGGGCGCACGGCGCCCGCATCTACGACTACATCCTGGGCGGCAAGGACAACTTCGAGGCCGATCGCGAGGCCGCCGAGGCGTCCCTGCGCGTGTGGCCGGCGCTGCGCACCCATATGCGGGCCAACCGGGCGTTCATGCACCGGGCGGGCCGGTTCCTGGCCGCCGAGCGCGGCGTCCGCCAGTTCCTGGATATCGGGACCGGCATCCCCACCCAGCCCAACCTGCACGAGGTCGTGCAGGCGGTCGTGCCCGACGCGTGCGTCGTGTACGCCGACAACGACCCGATCGTGCTCGCCCACGCCCGGGCGCTGATGACCGGGAACGGCCACGGGAAGACGGCGTACATCGACGCCGACATGCGCGAGCCGGAAAAGATACTCGCCGCCCCGCAGCTGCGCGACACCCTCGACCTCGACCAGCCCATCGGGCTGATGCTGATCGCCATGCTGCACTTCATCGAGGACGACGACGAGGCGCTGCGCGTCGCCCGGCACGTGATCGACGTCCTGCCGCCGGGAAGCTATTTCGCCGCGACCATCGCCACCGACGATTTCGCCCCCGAACCCCTCGCCAAGGTCCGCGAGGAGTACCACGCACACGGCGAGACCCTGCGATGGCGCCCGAAGGAACAGGCCGAGCGTTTCTTCGAGGGTCTCGAACTCGAGGAGCCCGGCCTGGTGCAGATGCACAAGTGGCGCCCCGACCCGATCGACATCGGCAGTATCGACGATGCCGATATCGCGATGTACGGAGCCGTCGGCCGCAAGCCGTGACGACGATCAGCTGATCGGCCGTGTCGCCGGCGGCAAGTTCGGTCAGGCTCCCATCATGTTTTCCAGACAGCTGAGTTCCTGGCTCGACGCCTTTCCCGCACCCTCGTATCGCGAGGTTTCCGACAGGTGCCAATGCAGGTAACCCGCCATCCAGTCGCGGTAACCGGCCACGCACCGCCGGGCGCCGGCTTCGACGGTGCCGCCGAGTTCGAGCCGGGCGAACGCCTCGGGCAACGACTGCTCCAGCCGCAGGTAGTCCGCGAGGCGGGATTCGAGCAGTGCCCGGGCACGGGCCACGGCCTCGGCACGGTCCACCGCGGCGGAATTCTCGATGACCAGGACGAGGTTGTTCACCTCGCCGTGGATCAGTTCCTTCTGCAAACCGAGAATGTCGTTGATGTAAGCGATAACATCGATGGTGGCATCCCGGAGCCCCGCCCATTCCGGGCAGTCGTAGAGCCTTTCCGGTAGCTCGGTCCGTTCGGCGATCTCCATCAAGTCGAAGGCATGCGTCATGCCGACCGTCTTGCGCCGCAAGGCGATGTAGTCTCCGATGCTCCCGGCGCTCCCCGCGGTCTGGTTTCGGAACTCTTCGAGAAATCCCTCGTAGAAGTCGAGGGCATTCCGCAGGAACCGGTCGCACCAGGCGGGCGACCGCCCGGCCAGGGTCACCTGCCGCAGCTCGGCCAGCGCCCGCAGACACGGCCCATCGGACCGGCCGCCCACCACCGAGCCCGACTCCAACGTCTCCGCGATGCGCGCCACCGCCGAGTGCATCTCCCCGGGCGACGGATCACCTTCGGTGCAGATATCGTCGAAGAAGAACCCGATGGTGAGCCATTTCTGGCACAACGCAAGACTTTCCCGGGTTGCCCGGGGATACGCGTACGCCATCAGGGAACCGTAATTCTGGTGCACGCAACGACGCCTGGCCGCGGGACTCCGCAGCAGCCCCTTGTCGTAGAGCCACCTCCTGGTCTCGACATCGGCACGGCCGGCACGCGGATTTCTCCTCGCCACTGGAAACGGCAGCTCGATCGGCGAGATTTCGAGGTGGTCGTAGAACTGTTGCATCCGGCCTCCAGACAGCTACCGTGCTCCATCGATTTTCCGAATCAGGCCGGCACCCCGGCACCCGTGCCGAGCCACCGCGCGCATCCGCAAACCCCGCGGGCTCATGAACGTGCCGATGGCGGGCCGGACATGCGTTCCGGATATCGGCTCGAGCCGCCACCGACCGGCGATGGTCGCCAGCGTGAGCGCGGCCTCGGTCTTGCCGAAATTGTCGCCCAGGCATCTGCGGGCACCGTCGCCGAAAGGAATGAATGCCTCGCGCGGAACGGAGGACGGTCGATCGGGTGACCAGCGATCGGGATCGAACCGCTCGGGATCCGGGTAGGCACCGGGCCGGCGATGCAGCAGGTAAGGGCTGAAGACCACGGTGGTACCGGGCTCGATCGGGTATCCGCCGAGCTGTGTGCGAGTGCGGGTCGTCCGGGTGATCATCCATGCGGGCGGCCACAGCCGCATGGTCTCCGTGATCACCCGGCCGGTCACCGGGAGCCGAGGCAGATCGGGGTGGCGCGCCGGCCGGCCGGCGAGGACGGCGTCCGCCTCGTCCGCTACCCGGTCCGCGATGTCCGGATGCCGGCCGAGGGCATACAGCGCCCACGCCAACACGTTCGCCGTGGTCTCGGTCCCGCCGATGAAGAACGTCATGATCTGATCGGCGATCTCGGCATCGGTCAGGCCACCGCCGTCGCCCTCGGGATCGCGGGCGGACAGCAACGCCGACAACAGATCCCCGCTCTCGAGACCTCCGCTCTCGAGACCTCCGCTGTCGACACCGGCGGCGCGGCGATCCGCGACGAGCCGGTCGACGAGGCCGCGCAGGCGTGCGTTCGCTCGCCGATAGCGGCGGCTGCCGCGGCTGGGCAGCCGCCGCAGGGCGGACGGCTGGAACATGCGGCGGTACCAGCCGGTGGCGATCGTGGTCAGGTCGTCCAGCGCCGCCCGCAGTTCGGCGGGCTCCAGGGAGTCGGCGAACATCGTCTCGACCGTGACACGAGCGGTGAGGGCCTGCATCTCCGGGACGACATCGACTGTCTGTCCACCACACCAGGATTCGGTCAGCTCCGCGATGCGGGCCGTCATGGCGTCCGCATACCGCGCCAGCCGGGCGGGGCGGAACGCGGGCTGGACCAGGCGCCGCTGCCGCCTGTGCATGTCGTACGGGCAGCTGGCCAGCCCGTTGCCCAGGACCTCCCGCGCCCGATCGAACAGCGGTCCGCCCTTGTCGAACGTGCGATCGTCGCGCAGCACCCGGCGCGTCGATGCCGGGTCGCAGACCACGATCGCGGTCGCGGGGCCGATGCGGACTTCGACGAGATCGCCGTGCTCGGGTAGCGACTCGAGGAAGTCGAGCGGGGCGGTCAACAGCGGGACGGCGTGCCCGAGCACGGGCACACGGCCGGGGGCTCGTGGAATCGTAGATGCGGACGCCATGTTTCCCTTCCGATTTCGGTGTGTCCGAGTCGGTCACCTGCGATGAGGCAGGTACGATCCCAGTGTCTTACCGCCGTCGGCGGTGGGCACCGGCATCTCGTGTATGGCCGAGATGCGTGAGACGCATATCGAAGGCACGATCCCGGCGTTGCCGAATCTGTCGTCCACCGACCGTGTTGATGCCCATCCGATTCGATTCCGTCGGCCACCTCTCGCTCCGAACACGGTGGCGGCGCTGTCACGAAACCCGTGAGGTGTATCGGAATGCTGTCACGATGACGCTCACACCGATCGTCCCGCCCAGATCACCGAGTTCCGGAATACCCCGGGCGAGAATACGCGCGCGAATTCCCGCCGTGCTGTCGCGCGGCGTCCGAGCCGACGCCGAACTCGTCACGTTCGACCATCTCGTCGACGGGCGCGAGCATCTGGCGATAGTTCCCGCCCGCCCCGCCCGGCCGCATCGGGATGTCCCGCTGGTCCGGGTGCACAGCGAATGCCTGACCGGCGATGTATTCGGTTGCGACCGTTGCCGATGCGGGCCGGAGCTGCGGCATTCGCTGATTCGAATCGCGCAGCGCGGCGGCGCGCTGCTGTACCTGCGCCAGGAGGGCCGTGGCATCGGTTTGTACAACAAACTCGACGCCTACCTGGTTCAGGACGCCGGATACGACACCTACGAGGCCAACCGCATACTCGGGCACGATGCCGACGAGCGGGACTATCGGGTGGCGGCACAAATGCTTTTCGCCCTGGGCATGCCGCGGATCGAGTTGCTCACCGGCAATCGCGACAAGATCCGGCAATTGCGTGCGTACGGCATCGAGATAACGGCGGCCAACCCGCCCGTACCGACCGGCGCCTGACCTACCCGCCGGTTTCGTTCAGGGCCTCTCGAATAGCGAACAGCGCCGGTTTGGGCCGGTATCGGGCATCGAACGGCAGCGGCGCACACCCCGCACCGAGAAAGTCGTCGATCCAGGTGTACTTGTCGGTGAACCCCCATGTCGTGATGTCGTGACACTCCACGGCGAGGCATGCCTCGAACACCTTCCGGTACGCCTCGGCTTGGGTACGGAGCGGGTCGGACGTGTGGTCCCGGACGGGAATGTCCAGCTCGGTGACCGCGACGTCGACCCCGGCCGAACGCAGGTCGGCCAGCATCGCCGCATAGCCGTCCGGCACGGCGCCGTGCACGAGATGGGATTGCAGGCCCACACCGTCGACGGGGACGCCCTCCCGCTTCAACTTCCGGACCACCCGCTCGAGAGCTTCGATTTTCGCCGGATCGTATTCGATGGCGCCCTCGTTCAGGAAAAGCCTTGCGCCGCCGTCGAGCTCGCGTGCGATCCGGAATGCCTCGGCAACGTAATCGGGCCCGATGACCCGGTAGAAGTGGTTCGCGTACGTCTCGGTCCCGTGCGTTTCCAGCGGCTCGTTCACCACATCCCACCGGTCGACCCGGCCCCGATAACGCTCGAACAGCGTCCGCATATGGTCGCGCACCACGCCGAGTAGTTCGTCGCGGTCGGTGATCTCGCGGACCCACTGCGGCAGATGACCGCCTTTCGCCTGATCCCAGAGCAGGGTGTGGCCCTTCACCGCGAGACCGTTCGCCGTGGCGAACTCGACGATGCGATCCATCCGCGCGAAATCCCAGACGTCGCGCCGGGGATGTATCGAACTCCATTTCAGCTCGTTCTCGGGGGTCACGCTGTTGAACGTCGACCGCAGGGTTCGCGCGTACTCCGGTTCGCCGAGATATTCCGCGTCGACGGCGGCTCCGAGGGTGACACCCGCCCGATCGGCCAGCGAACGAGTCGACTCGGACTCCTCGAGATTCGGCGGCGAGGTCTGCTCGGACCGGGTCACCGGCAACTCGTCGCGCGACTGCCCGGGCGTACCGCTCGCGACGGCGGGCGTGCCGATCGACGCCGTCATCAGGAACGCGGCGCCCGAGGCCAGTAGCGCGATCATGCGTCCCGACAGGCTGTCCCGGATGCGGCGGCCGGGCGGCCGCGCCGGCCGAACGAGCGCGGTCACACCGACCGCCCTCCGATCTCGAGGGCCGCCGCATCCGATAGGTCGCCGGCGGGCCGCCGATCGGCTGCTTCGGCGGCCGGTCGCCGATCGGCGGCGACATCCCGGGGCAGGTCCCGGTCGATGGCGACATCCGCGATCACCGCCGCCATCGGCGCGGTCAACAGCCGGAACGCCCGCAGCGCGATCATCGCTTCCAGAATCACCAACCCGCTGCGGTGGTCCACCACGAACGCGATCACCGCGAGAACGGCGAGGCACCCGCCGAAAATGAACTCGGCTCGCGCGGACCTGATTGCGCGCCAGCTCGATCCGCGACGGTGGGCGCGGAATTTATCGGTCCGCCGCCACGCGGTGTTGCTGGTGAACAAGGCGCTGAGATTGGACATCGCGATGGTGTAGGTGATCGACGACGAGGCGAACGCACCCGCAACGATCTGCGACCAGTGCGCACCCGTGACCCGGTGGACAGCGGTCCATCGGAGCAACGGCTGCAATGCGACCGCGAGCCCGACCGCCAGCAGGGTATTCGCACCGACCGGCCACGACTCACCGTGCGATATGATCGACGCCACCAATCCCACCGTCAGCGGCCCGCCGACCATGACGCCGATCATCGTCGATATATGCGCCGTCGACCAGTGCAGTTGGAGCACGCGCTGGCTTGCCGACAGCGACGAGGGTGGTCCCCACGGATTCGGCACCAGTAGTCGCCAATGGTGTTTCAGTGTCTGGACCGGTCCGTAGGTCCAGCGGAACCGTTGCTTGGCATAGTCGGAGAACCGTTCCGGAATCAGGCCGTATCCGTAGCTTTCCTGTGCGAGGACCGCCCGATATCCGGCGGCATGCAGGCGCAGGCCGAGTTCGGAATCCTCCGTCAGCGACCAGCAGGCCCATCCCCCGACCTCGACCAGCGCCGACTTGCGCAGAATTCCCATCGTCCCCATCGGGAATCCGGCTTGCCGCTCGTACAGGCTGCGCATCACCGTCGGAAACGCGAATCGGTACTCCCAGAAGCACATGCGATGGAACAGCCGGTGGGTCCAGTCGCGAAAGTCGTAGCGCGACTGGACATATCCCACCTGCGGGTCCCGGAAGTGACCGACCAGATCCGACAGGAAAGCAGGTGTGGCCTGATAGTCGGCGTCGACGAGTCCGATCAACTCGGCGTCGGGGTCGGTGCGCTCCAGCGCGTAGTTCAGCGCACCCGACTTCGCTCCGGTGAGTCCTTCGACGTGAAAGAAACGAAACTGCGGGCCCAGGGTGCGGCAGTGCGCCTCGACCGGTCGCCAGAGCGCGGGATCGCTCGTGTTGTTATCGATGACCACGACCTCGAAATTGTCGTAGTCCTGTCGCGCGAGACTGTCGAGCGTGGCTATCACGACGTCGGGCGGCTCACGGTGACAGGGCAGATGAACCGACACGCGCGGCCGGTAATCGCCGGGCGGCGGGACGATCGGCCGAGGCACGGTCGACCAGTGATCCCGGTACAGGAATTCGAGGGCGAGGAAACTCTGCAGCAGGCTGGTCGGCGCGCACGCCACGAGCACGAGCACCAATCCCAGCAGGAGCACCCGGGTCGGCCCGCTGAAGCCGGGGGCGAACGCATAACAGCCGATCCAGATCGTCGACATCACGGTGGCCGACGCGCCGTACACCACCACGGCGGCACCGCCCGGATGCAGATATCGGCACCGGTACCGCACCAACGCCACCGCGACGTACGCCCCCACCATCGCCGCGCTCGCCCCTACGAAGGGCCAGCAAGCGGCCAGTGAACAGATCGAGGCGGCGGTCGGCACCAGTGGATCCAGCCGCCGCATGCGCATCGAAAACTGACGCACGACGACCGCCACCGAGCACACGGCCAAGGCGAGCGCACAGCCGAAGAACATCGTCTCTATCGAAATTCGCAGAGATTCAGCCATCGTCCCGTCCACCACAATCCCCTCTTCGTCGCAACGACCACTGCTGTCCGAACGGAATCGCCAACCGGCGGCGGCCAGCCTATTGGCGAGAATCAGCCAATTTCGGAGACACACTCGGTCGAACCACAACGAATCAGCAACTTCTTGGCGAACTTCGGGCAGGCATCGGTAGGCACCCGGAGAGACGGCTCGCGTCCCGCACATCCGACCGCGGCACGGCGGCAATCGGTGGAACGGATCTGGACGGGCGAATTACTACCGGCTGCCTATCGCAACATCCTGTGCAACGCGATACGGAGTTCGGCGGCATGGTCGTGCGCATCGTTGACATGTAGTTCGCGGACGACCCGATAGAGCTGGAGTTCGGTTCTGGTGGAACGCGTTTCGGCGGTGACGGCCAGCGCGTGCCCGGCAACGTCCAAGGCCTTGTCGGGCTGCCTGGTCCGGGCCAGCGCCACCGCGAAGAGGGTGAGGCCACGGCCGAGGTCGCGACGATTCTCGGGATGCCATCGAGGAAGGCGGGGCTCCAGGACGTTGATGGCCTGGTCGGGACGGCCGAGCGCGATCTGGCACTGCGCGGCCTCCATCGCCAGATATTCGGGTGTGCAGTAGCCGGCCAGGTCGTCGTCGGCATTTCCGGGGCGGGCCGCGTTCTCCCATGCCTGGCCGAGGGCCCGCGCACACGCGTCGCCGTTACCGAGCCGGGCGTGACCGTGCGCCAGCTGGCGCAATGTCGTGGCCCGTTGCCGGGCCGTGAGATCGGCGGAGGTACGCAGCGCCGCCTCGGCGAGGTCGATGGTGGCCTGCGGATTGTCAGCGTCGAAGGCCAAGTTGCCCTGCCGCATCCGGATGTAGGCCAGCAACCGGTCGTCCCGCAGCTCCCGGGCGAGGCCGACGGCGTGCGCCGTCCACTCGACGGCCGCATCGAGATGTCCGGCGTCCTGGTGCAGCCAGCCCAGGAATTCGGCGAACCGGGCGCGCGCCGCCCGGAGTCTCGTGCGGGTGCGGCCGCGGCTGGTCTCCTCGAGGCGCTCGATGAACTGCACCTGCTGGGTGACGATCGGAAGCAGCGAATGCGGTCCGGCGAGGTTGTCGGTGAGCACGTACTCGTCCAGCGTGGTCAGCAGCGAATCGGCGAGCATCGGTCCCGGCGTCGACACGGTGGCGGGCACCGTGCCGGTACTCAGTCGCAGGGTTCGGGTGGCCGGCGGTCGCGGCGGTTCCTCGTCCTCGACCTCGAACCACAGCAGTTCCGCCGGCACACCCAGCACCCGGGCGTACTGCATGAGCTTGTCCAGATCACGAACTCGGTTGCGGCCGTTCTCGATCCGGCTGAGCTGGCCCTGCGTGATACCGAGCCACGGTGCGAGTTCGGTCTGCGAGATGGGCCGGGAGCCGTGCGCCGGATGATGCCGCCATGTTCGAAGAACCGCTCCGATATCCCTGCTGCGCAGCACTTCTCGCATGGAATCGCTGCGCCACGCATCGAGTGACAACCTGGGCGGGCGGTCCTGGAGATGGCCGCAGGGGGCACAGAGCACGCCGCCGTTGTCGCGCGCCAGCCTGCTGCCGCACCGGGTACACGTACGAATCGGCCTGGTCATCATCGCGTCCGATCCATGCGCGAAACCACGCCCCGGCGGACGCGCCCCACCCGGCGATGTCGTATCCACGAAACAGTCCTGCCAGCCATTCCGGCCTCCTGCGGCATGGATTCAGCACGGCACGCAATCTGGAGCACACAACCATGCGAATAATGGTCGATGGACCAATAGTAGCCGGAATATCAACAGCGGCAGAGGTTTACGATGTAATGACATGATTTGTATGCGCACGCCTCATAGGCGTCGGCGCCACCGAACGCACACGCGAGACCGGTTGGTACTCCATCGAGTCCGGCCCGGCGACACCGGCTCGCACCGATGGTCCGAAGCACCTACATCGTCAATGCCTCGAGATGGCCGCCGAAGGTCTTCGTGAGACTGTCGAGGGCCGCCCTGCCCTTCTCCGCACTCGCAAGCGAGGGCCTGCCGATGATGCCGCCGGGCGCGTACCCGGCCATGCCGGTGATCAGGAAATGCGGCCGATCGACGACGTCGTGATCGGCACAGGCGTACGTCTCCCCCACAAGCTCGGGGAACGCGTACATCAGAATCGAGGTCTCGAATTCACCGCCGTGCATATCGTCGTGCAGCGAGGTGAGCATGCCGGCGCACGAACGCGCCGCGCTCCAATCCTCTTTACCCGGGAACAAGACCGCGTGCCGGCCCTCCTCGTTGTACTGGCACACCACATTGGAGAGCACATAGTTTCCGCCGTGCCCGTTGACGATGACGATGGTGGAAATGCCCGAACGAGCCAGGGACTCGACGATGTCGTCCACCACGGCCACCAGCGTGGTAGCCCGGATGGACACCGTGCCCGGAAACCCGGCATGTTCGTGCGAACACGACACGGTGATCGGCGGTAGCAGAAACAGGTCGTAGAGACTCGCGATGCGCTCGGCGATCAGGCATGCGATGGCGGTGTCGGTCACCAGCGGCAGATGGCTCCCGTGCTGCTCGAAGCTCCCGATCGGCAGCACGGCGGCCCGAGCGCGGCCGGCCGCCGCGTCGGCCGAGGTCGCGGTGGTGAGAAGAGAAAACATCGGAACTACTCCTCGAGAATACGGACTCACCGTCGCCGCACGAACTCCGAGCCACGCGGTGCCCACCGAATGCATAGTAACGAGGGCGACACTATCGAACCGACGGGTAGGTCGGGCCTGGCACACCGTCGTGCGCGACCTCGTGAACCACAGCCGCCGTGGTTGTTTCGCCTGCCGGCGATCCCACGCGGCAACGTCACGCCTCACCGTTCAGGCTGGCACGAGAACGGTCCGGCATGGGCACCATGACATGCATCGGCATTATGCGTTCGCGACTGCCCGAGACACCCGTGTCGTTCTCCCGGACGATCGTTGCTGCCGGTCACCGGTCCATGACCACTACCGTCGACGGATTTATGCACTGAGCGAATGGCTTTCATGCGATCGGTCTCATTCACGCCGTCCACATGTGGCGAGAGGCTGGTAACAGATTCGCCGAGACCGCGCCGACACGACCGGACCGGCGGTCTCCCCGATATCCACAGGCCGCAACGGAAACGGATTGCCACACCATGACTTTCACCGAGACGCCACCGGCATCCGCGGTCGGGACCGGCCGTTCCTGCGGTAAGGCCATTCTGCTCGGTGAGCACACCGTCGTCTACGGTCTACCGGCGATCGCGGTGCCGCTACCGGACCTGCCGGTCACGGCGACGGCCTGTTCGCCGAACACCCGACCTATCGTCGACGACCCGGCACAGCAGGGTGATGCCCACGGCGATGCCACCACCGTGCGGTTCACCTACCGCCCCGGCGCGGCGGCCGAAGCCGATTCCGGTGCGGCCGCTGCGGTGCGGGCGGCGCTGCGGCGCTGGGGGTCCGGCTCGGCCGATGTCGAGGTGACCGTGCGGAGCGCGATTCCACCGGCCAGAGGGCTGGGATCGAGCGCCGCGTGCGCGGTGGCGGCGGTACGTGCCGTGGCCGATCTCCACGCGCGATCGCTGGATCACGCCACCCTGCACGAGCTGGCGCAGTGCGGCGAGCGCCTGGTGCACGGGCGAGCCAGCGGCGTCGACGCGGCCGCGGTGGCGACCACCGGACCCATCCTCTTCCACGCCGGGGACGTCCGGCCGCTGATCACCGGCACCGCCGCCACCCTGGTAGTCGCCGATTCCGGGGAACCGGGCGACACCCGGCAGGCGGTCGACTCGGTGTGGACGACGCTGCACCGCGAGCGTGCCAATGCCCAGCGGCTGCTGGCGCGCGCCGGCGAAATCATCGACGCCGCCACGGTGGACCTGACGGCCGGGCGGACAGCGGCACTGGGGATGCGGCTGATCGAATTCCAGGCGTTGCTACGCGAACTGGGGGTCAGCACAAGCAGTCTCGACCGATTGATCGCGACCGCGCTGCGAGCCGGCGCGCACGGAGCGAAGCTCACCGGCGGCGGATTCGGCGGATGCATGGTGGCGCTCACCGAACCGGATGCCGCCCCGGCGGTCTGCCGGGAACTGCGGGCCGCGGGCGCCTGCCGGACCTGGACCGTGCCGATGTGGGGGTGGTGACGGTGGTGATCACCCGCCGCGCGCCCGGGAAGCTGTACATCGCCGGGGAGTATGCCGCCCTCGAGCCCGAATATCCCTCCGTACTCGTCGCCGTCGACCGCTACGCCGCCGTCACGGTCGCCGACACGGGCCGGAGCACCACGCTCACCTCCGATCTCGGTGAGGGCGCCCCGGTGCGATGTGCGCGGGATGCGCATTCGCGGCTGTCGCCGATCGACGAGGTCTCGGAGGAGCCCGCTTACGTGCTGGCGGCCGCCGCGGTCGTGGAACGACTGCTGACCGAGCAGGGCCGCGCCCCGAGGCCGTTCGAATTGCACTCCGCCACCGCCGATCTCACCGACGGATCGGGCAACAAGCTGGGGCTGGGGTCCAGCGCCGCGGTCACCGTGGCGGCGGTCGATGCGCTCGGTGCGTTCTATCGGCTCCGGCTGACCACGGCCGACCGGTTCCGGCTGGCGATCCTCGCCACCATCACGGTGAACCCGCACTGTTCCGGGGGCGACGTGGCGGCCGCGACGTGGGGCGGCTGGCTCACCTACCACTCTCCCGATCGCGGACAGCTGGCCGGCCTCGCCGCCGAGCGCGGTATCGCCGGCGCGCTCCGCGCACCATGGCCGGGTCTGTCGGTGCGGCCGCTGCCGACACCGCGGCAGGCACGACTGCTGGTCGGTTGGACCGGGCAGCCCGCCTCGACCCGCGCCCGTGTCACGCGAATCGGTCCCGGGGAGTTGAGAACCCCGGCCCACGGCAGATTCCTCACCGAGAGCAGGACCTGTGTCACTCAGTTGACCGCCGCGCTCACGGCCGACGACGTGACGGCGGTGCAGCACGAAATCCACCAGGCCGCAAAGCTTCTCGATGAATTCGACCAGGCGACAGGACTCGGCATCTACACCCCGCGACTGCGGGCGTTGTGCGAGGCGGCCGAGCCGGTCGGCGCGGCGGCCAAGCCCTCGGGTGCGGGCGGCGGCGACTGCGGCATCGCCGTCGTCGACCGCTACCGACCTGCCCAGACCGCCGAACTGGCCAGACAGTGGGCCCGGGCCGGCATCCGCCCGCTGGAGCTGCACACCCACCCGCCCGAAGGAGACGCCGCATGACCGATGCGACCGTCATCGGCAACCGCAAGGACGACCACGTGCGGCACGCCGTCGACCAGCACCACGGCGCGGTCGGCGGAAACGACTTCGACTCCGTCACCTTCGTGCATCACGCCCTGGCCGGCATCGACCGCGCCCGAGTCGACCTGAGCACCACCGTCGGCGAAAGCACATGGGCGACACCGCTCTACATCAACGGCATGACCGGCGGCAGCGCACGCACCGGCGCCATCAACCGGCAGCTGGCCATCGCGGCGGCCGAGACGGGGCTGCCGATCGCCTCCGGCTCCATGAGCGCGTTCCTGCGCGACGCCTCGGTCGCGGGCACCTACCGCGTGCTGCGCACCGAGAACCCGCGCGGGTTCGTGATGGCCAATATCAACGCCAACACCACCCCGGCGCAGGCTCAGCGCGCGGTGGACCTGCTCGAGGCCGACGTCCTGCAGATCCACATCAACGCGATCCAGGAGATCGTCATGCCCGAAGGCGATCGCGATTTCACGCACTGGCCGCGGCGGATCGGGGACATCGTCGGCGCCGTCCCGGTGCCGGTGATCGTGAAGGAGGTCGGATTCGGGCTGAGCCCCGAAACCGTTGCCCTGCTGCGGGATCTGGGCGTCACGATCGCCGACGTGGGCGGCCGCGGCGGCACCGACTTCGCGCGGATCGAGAACAGCCGCAGATCCGGTGACGATTTCTCGATCATGCAGCACTGGGGTCAGTCGACGGTCTGCTGCCTGCTCGGCGCCACGCGAATGCCCGGTATCGACGTCGTGGCCTCCGGCGGCATCCGCTCACCCCTCGACGCCGCCCGCGCGCTCGCCCTGGGCGCCCGCGCCACCGGCGTCGCCGGCAGCTTCCTGACCGTTCTCGTCGACAACGGCGTCGACGCCCTGATCGACACCATCAAGTCCTGGCTGGACCAGCTGTCGCTGATCATGACGGTGCTGGGCGCCGAGACTCCCCGCGCACTCGAGCGCTGCGATCTACTCCTCACCGGCGAGGTCGAAAACTACTGCCGCGCTTACGGTATCGACGCGAGAACATTCTTCCGTCGCGGCCGGACACCGTCCGTCGACGACTCTCCCCCGGCGCCGAGCGCCCGATCGACCCGCTCGGCGGCCGAACACGCTGCCCCGCAGCCCGGCCCAGCGACCAGAAAGTGGTGGGATCCGACATGATCGAAGACGAGTACGCGGCCGTCCCCTTGGCCTGGGTGGGACCGATTCGCCTCACCGGCGGCACGGTAACCGGCGAATTCGACGTCCCCCTGGCCACATTCGAGACGCCGCTGTGGCATTCGGTCCGGCGCGGAGCCCGCCTGTCGACGCTGACCGAACGCGGCATCGCCGCCACCGTCGTCGACGACCGCATGACCCGATCGATCCTGCTCGAAGCGGACGACGCCGCGACGGCGCTCGCCGCGGTCGGCCGGCTCCGCGACCGTTTCGACGAACTCCGCGACGTGGTGACCGCGGGCAGCCGCCACGCCCACCTGATCGATATGCACCATCGGATCACCGGGAACCTGTTGTACCTGCGGTTCGAGTGCACCACCGGTGACGCCGCCGGGCACAATATGACCACCCAGGCCGCCGATCAGCTCACCGCCTGGATCCTCGCCCGGATCCCGGGCCTGCGTTACGGGTCGGTCTCCGCGAACTACTGCACCGACAAGAAGACCAGCGCCGTGAACGGAATCCTCGGGCGCGGCAAGAATGTCGTCACCGAGATCACCGTCGGGCGCGAGGCCGTCGAACAGCGGCTGCACACGACGGCCGACCGAATCGCCACCCTGAACACCCGCAAAAACCTGCTGGGCACCGTGCTCGCGGGCGGAATCGGCACGGCGAACGCCCATTACGCCAACATGCTGCTCGGCTTCTACCTGGCCACCGGGCAGGACGGCGCCAATATCGTCGAGGGCTCCCAGGGCATCACCTACGCCGAGAACCGCGACGGCGACCTGTACTTCTCGTGCACGCTACCGAATCTCGTCATCGGAACCATCGGCAACGGCAAACAACACCCGCACGTCGAATCGGCGCTGTCGCGCCTCGGCTGCCGTGACGAACGGCCTCCCGGCGAGAATTCCCGCCGCCTCGCCGCGATCGCCGCCGCCACCGTCCTGTGCGGCGAGCTGTCCCTGCTTGCCGCGCAAACGAATCCGGGCGAGCTGATGCGCGCCCACACCCGCCTCGAGCGCACCACCCGGTGACCCGGATCGAGCCCGACAGAATCGAGTATTCCGATGATCCTGCCCCGCTGTGGAATTCACGATATCTCGCTCGCCACCACGCATTACGTACTCGACCACGCCACCCTTGCCCGCCAGCAGGGCGTACCGGTCGAGAAATACCACCGCGGGCTCGGTCAGGAGGCGATGAGCATCGCCGCCGACGACGAGGACGTGGTCACGCTGGCCGCCACCGCCGCCGCACCGGTCCTGCGACGACACGGCACCGAACGGCTGCGCACGCTCATCCTGGCCACCGAGACCGGCATCGACCAGTCCAAGGCCGCCGGACTCCCGCTGCATCCCCTGCTCGATCTCCCCCCGACGACCCGCGTCGTCGAACTCAAGCAGGCCTGCTACGCCGCCACCGCCGCACTGCAATTCGCCGTCGGACTCATCACCCGCGATCCCGCCCAGCAGGTCCTGGTGATCGCCAGCGATATCGCCCGCTACGATCTCGACACCCCGGCCGAGGCCACCCAAGGCGCCGGTGCCGCAGCGATTCTCGTCTCCGCCGACCCCGCCGTCGCCGAGCTGGGGCCGGTCACCGGCGTGTACTCCGCCGACGTGATGGACTTCTGGCGTCCGAACCACCGCGCGACGCCCATCGTCGACGGCAAGCTGTCCATCACCGCCTACCTGGACGCCGTCCGGCACGCCTATGCGGACTACCGCCGCCGCGGCGGGCACGACCTCGCCGAGTTCGGCGCGTTCTGCTACCACCAGCCGTTCACCAGGATGGCTCACAAGGCACACCGGCATCTGCTCGAATCCGCAGGGGCCCCTCCCGAAGACCACGACATCGATGCCGCGGTCGCGGCCACCACGCGCTACAACCGGGTGATCGGCAACAGCTACACCGCCTCGCTCTACCTCGCCCTGGCCGCCCTGCTGGATCAACCGGACGACCTCACCGGCACGCCCATCGCCCTGCTCAGCTACGGATCCGGATGTGTCGCCGAATTCTTCTCGGCCACACCGGTACCCGGATACCGCGAGCACCTGCGCACCGACGCCAACCGCGACGCCGTCGACGCCCGCAAACCCATCGGCTACGACCGGTACCGCACACTGCACGAGACGCCGCCGCCCACCGGGAGATACGTGCCCGACGCGGAGACCGCCGGCCCGTACCGGCTCGCCGCCGTCACCAACGACATCCGAACCTACGAGGCCACCGAAAACCGGCGAGTGGCAACGTATTCCGTGAACTCCGGCAGCCGCGGAGAGTGATCGGCGATGTCGGCACCCGACCGCGATCGTGACACCGTGGCGCTCACCGCAATCGGTACCCATCTGCCCGCTCGGCGGGTGTCGAACAGGCCGCTCGCGGCCGGGCTGAACGTCTCCCGGGAGTTCCTGGACACCAGGATCGGCATCGGCGCCCGCGCGGTCAAGGAACCCGAGCAACGCACCAGCGACCTGTGCCTCGAGGCATTCGACGATCTGATCCGGCACACACCGGTCGACCTGGACGCCGTCCGGTTGCTGTGCGTGATCACCCAGAACCCGGACCAGCGCATCCCGCACACCGCCGCGATAGTGCACGACAAGCTCGGCCTCGCCGAGCACTGCATGACCTTCGACCTCTCCCAGGGCTGCGCCGGATACGCCCACGGCCTGACCGTCACCACCGCCTTGGCCGACCGGCTGGGTTTCGGCCACGCGCTGCTGTTCACCTGCGACCCCTACACGCCCATCGTCGACCCGGGCGACCGCAACACCGCCCTGTTGTTCGGCGACGCCGCCACGGTGTCCTACCTCGCCACCGGCGCGGACGGCTACCGGGTCCTCGATGCCGACTTCGGCACCGCACCCGGCACCACGAACGTATTGTCCTGCGACACCGGATATCTCGCGATGGACGGCCGCGGCGTCCTGCTCAACGCCGCCCGCACGGTTCCCGGCAGCCTCCGGCGCGTGCTCGGCCGCAACGCACTCGGCCTGGGCGATATCGATCTGATCCTGGCGCATCCCGGCTCCCGGCGAATCATCGAGACCCTCCGCGAGGAATTGGCCGTCGACGAGAAGCTGCTGCCGTTCGAGATCGCCGACTACGGCAATACCGTCTCCTCCTCGATACCGCTCGCGCTCGCCCCGCGACTGCGCGAGAACCCGCCGCTCACCACGCTTCTGGCCGGCTTCGGGGTCGGCTTCTCCTGGGGCACCTGCCTCCTCCGATATTCCGCGGATACCGATCACACCGGGAGCAACACATGATCACCACGCACGAGATCACCGACCTCATGACCGGTCTCGACGCCACCGGCGACGACCTCCGGCCCGACGTCCCGCTCGAAGACCAGGGCATCGACTCCATGGATATGACCACGCTGCTCGTCCGCATCGAGCGCACCTACAGCGTCGCCATCCCCGCCACCGTCGCCGACGAACTCCAGACCCTCGACCAGCTCGTCGACTACGTGAACTCGGTGGAACAGAACGACTCTCCGCACCGGGCATGACTGTCGCGCCCCGGCCGGCGGCCGCCGTCGCGTACCCGAACATCGCGCTCATCAAGTATTGGGGCAAGCGGGACGATGTCATGGTCCTGCCCGTCACCGGCAGCCTCTCGATGACGCTCGACAGCTACCCGACGACGACGACCGTCCGGCCCGTCACCGGTTCCCGCCACGACACCGTCGTCGCGAACGGCAACGAGACCGACGGCGAGTTCCGCCGCCGGGTCACGCGTTTCCTGGACATCGTGCGCGAGCTCGCGAACAGCACCGAACGCGCCGCGGTGGAGACCGTCAACACGGTTCCCACCGCCGCCGGATTGGCCTCCTCCGCAGCAGGTTTCGCGGCGCTGGCGACGGCCGCCACGGCCGCCTACGGCATCTCGCTGGACCGCCGGGACCTGTCCCGCCTGGCACGCCGGGGGTCCGGATCGGCCTGCCGATCGATCTTCGGCTCGTTCGTCCTGTGGCGTGCCGGAACCGGCACCGGACCGGACGGCGACCGCAGTTCCTACGCCGAGCCGGTCGACACCGGCGCACTCGACCCGGCGATGGTGCTCGCGATCGTCGACCCCGGCCGGAAGGCCGTCTCGACCGGCGACGCGATGCGCTCGACCATGGCCACGTCACCGCTCTACCGCTGCTGGGCGGAAGCCGGCTCGGCCGACCTCGTCGAGATGACCGCCGCCATCGCGAAGGGTGATCTGGCACGCGTCGGGGAAATCGCCGAAGCCAACGCGCTGGGTATGCACGCCACCATGCTGGCCGCGCGGCCGGCGATCAGATATCTGACACCGCGGTCACTGTCGGTTCTCGACCGCGTGGTCGAGCTGCGCCGGCACGGCATCGCGGCCTACGCCACCATCGACGCCGGCCCGAATGTGAAGGTGCTGTGCGCCCGCACGGAGGCACCGCGGGTGGAGACGGCGATCCGGGAACTGGACCGGGTCACGACCCGGACCACGTTGCCCGGCACCGGTTCCCACCTCGTCGATCTCCCCGACTCGAGGCAGGAAGAATGACCCGAACAACCAGCTCCCACCGGCCCGCCGCCCTGCTCGAACAGGCCCGGAAACTCTGCGAGCCGACGCTGCGAGACACGATCTTCGCCATGCCCGAGCCGCTGGACCGGATGGCGGCGTACCACTTCGGCTGGCGCGATCCGTCCGGCAATCCCACGCAGGCGGGATGGGGTAAAGGGCTGCGCGCGGGGCTGGTTCTCGCGGCGGCCGCGGCCTGCGGCGCCGACCCGCGCGCGGCCCTGCCGGGTGCGGCCGCGGTGGAGCTCGTCCACAACTTCAGCCTGGTCCACGACGACATCATGGACGGCGACCGGCTGCGGCGCGGCCGCGCCACGGCGTGGGCGGTGTGGGGCGTACCCGCCGCGCTCTGCCTGGGGGACACGCTGCATGCCGAGGCGATCCGGATACTGGTCGGCGCGCTACCGGCCGTGCCGGCCGTGGATGCCGTCACTCGGCTGGAAGACGCGGCGGCACAACTGTGCCGGGGACAGTGCGAGGACTGTTCGTTCGAAACTCGTCCCGCGGTCACCGTCGACCAGTACGTGGCCATGGCGGCCGGGAAGACGGCCGCCCTGATCGGCTGCGCCTGCGCGCTGGGCGCCTCGTGTGCCGCGGCCGATGCCGCCACCATCGACGCGTTCGGCACGTTCGGCCACGAACTCGGCATCGCCTTTCAGGTCACCGACGACATACTCGGCATCTGGGGAGATCCGGACCGGACCGGAAAACCGGTGGGCAACGACGTGATTCGCCGAAAACGCTCGTTCCCGGTCGTCGCGGCGCTCGAATCGGCCACCGCGGCCGGCGCCGAACTCGCTCAGCTGTACCGGTCGGCCGACCCCATCACGCCGGCCCAGGCGGCCCACGCCGCGAAGCTGATCGCGGATGCGGGCGGCAGACGGCGAGCCCAGCAGTTCGCCGACCGCAGGGTCGCGGCGGCGCTGGCGGCTCTTCCCGACAGCGCCGGGACGGCGGACCTCGTCGCGCTGACGAATTTCATCGCACACCGGCGTCTCTGAGGAACCGGTCCAAGAATATCTCGACACCGAAAAAAATCACCCCCGAATCCGTTGTGAGGTATCGGCATGTTGGCATCCTCCCTGTATGTTCCGCCGGTCACCGGCACCGCTCCCGAACCGGTCGATACCGCGGCCGCCCCCGCGGAATGGGAGCCTCTCGCGCGCCTGCGTGCCCACGTGATCGGCCACGTGGGCGACGACGGGGCGGTGCGGGACCGCTGCGGTAGTCGCGTGCTCGAATCCTGCCTGCTGCTGTATCTGCTGCGCGCCGAGGGAATTTTCGAGGACACGCAACGCGGAATCGTCGAATATCTGGAAACACACCGAGCGGACCCACCCGAATCGGGTGCGTACGATCCGGAGGTCGCGGCCGTGGAGCAGACCCTCGTATCGGCACTGCTCGGCGAGTCCGGCGCGAGCCGGGTCCCGTTGGAGGCCATCGACCGCTACCGGCACTTCACCTCGCCGCGGAAACGATTCATGTTCCACACCCTGTTCACCGAGCTGTCGGTTGCCGACAGCGACGTGCCCTTCGACCTCGCCGCCGTGCGCTACGACAGCTACGCGACATGGGTGAATCTGGAGATGTGCGCACTGAAGATCATGCGGGCACATCAGCAGGGCGAACCCGGCGCCGTCACCGACGCCGACCGCACCTACCTGCTGCACCATCTCGCCACCGGTTCCGACCGCAGCGTCTTCGAGGCCGATATCTTCGCCCACGCGGTCGGCCTGCTGGGTCTGCGCCGGATCGATCCGGCGTCACCGATGATCCGGTCCGGCCTGGAAGCACTTCTGCGCTGCCAGAATCCGGACGGCGGGTTCCCTTTCATCGCCGGCTGGGAGCCGTTCGGCACCGCGGTCTGTGGTCTCGCCCTGGCTCATTCCGGCGCCGACCCCGCCGTCGTCACGAGTATGGCCGAATACCTCGTGCGCACCCGGAGCGACGACGGCGGGTGGGCGTTCGCCCCCAGAGTGCGGCAGAGCGACGCCGACTGCACCCCTTACTGTCTGGAGTTGCTCCGCGCCACGAACGACGAGCGCTTCGACACCGCGATCCGGGCGACCGAGCGCTATCTGCTCGAATTGGTGAACTCCGACGGCGGATTCGGCACCTACCGGTATGGCGACGATTCGGAGGTCGGCGTCACCGGCAGCGCGGTCAGCGCGCTGGAACCGTTGCGGCACAACGACGCAACGAGCGGCAACGGACGAGACCACGCCGCAATTCTCGACGGTGCCGTGCGGTACCTGCTGCACAAGCAGCAGACCGACGGCACCTTCGAACGCGGCTGGAGCGCCAGCGAGGCGAACGCGATGTTCCGGGCCCTGTTCGCCTTCCGGCACTATCGGTCCGGGCCGCCGGACGAATTGCGGGAATCCGTGGAAAGCGCTGCCGGAGCGGCACTCCGCTACTTCCGCCGGACGCAGAACCCCGACGGCGGCTGGGGCCAACGGCCGGGCGATCGCAGCGATGTGCTCAGCACCTCCTACTCGCTGCTCGCGCTCACCTGCTGCGACACGGACCCGGCGGTCGTCCGCAAGGGCACGGACTGGCTTGTCGCACAGCAACATCGGGACGGCGGATTCAGCTCCCGCCCGGATTCGGCAGGGCCGCGGCCCTTCCCGCACGACCTGCCGGTACTCGCCGACGGATTCGCCCTGCTGGCCCTGGCCTATACGGGCGGTCGAGGATGAGCGGGAGCGTCGGCTCGGTGCCCTTGGCCTATCGGCGTGGCGGGCACCAGCCGTACGAGCCGAGTCCGGAGCTGTTGCGGTTGCGCGACGAGGAGGCGCCGACCCGCCAGACCGCGCCGAACGGGGATCCGGTGTGGCTGGTGACCCGGTACGCACAGGTCCGCCGGGTGCTGGCCGACCGCAGCTTCAGCGTCTCGAAGGTTCCCAACACCGTCCTGCGGCCCAAAGCCACCGGACGAGCCTTCGTGGCGAGCCCGGCCAGGCAGCCCGGCAGTTTTCTCGGTGCCGATCCCCCGGAACACACCCGGCTGCGCCGGATGGTGTCGTCCGCCTTCACCCCACGGCGAATGCGGACGCTGCAAATCAGGATCGAGGAGATCGTCGCCGACCGCATCGAATCGCTGACGGCGTCCGGCCCGCCCGCGGATCTGGTGCAGTCCTTCACACTGCCCATACCGTCGGAGATCATCTGCGAGATGATCGGTGTGCCGCAATCCGATCGCCCCGAATTCCGTTGCCGCGCACAGCGCATGTTCGACCAAACCCTGGACCGCGAGGCGCTCATCGACACCTTCGCCCCGGTGTGGGAGTACCTGACCGATCTGGTCGCCCGGCAGCGCCGGCACCCCGACGACACCATCCTGGGGGGCCTGGTCCGCACCCACGGCGCGGAACTCACCGATCCGGAAGTCACCGGCATCACCAACCTGCTCCTCGCGGCCGGCCACGACACCACGGCCAACACGCTCGCGCTGGGTGCCCTGCTGCTCATACAACGTCCGGACGCACTGGCGACGATCCGCGAGGACCCCGACAGCATCGACGGAGCGGTCGAGGAGATCCTCCGCTACCTCTCCGTCGCGCAAACGGGTCTGATCCGGACCGCGACCGAGGACACCGAATTGGGCGGGCAGCACATCGCCGAAGGGGACCTGGTGATGCTGTCCCTCTGCACCGCCAACCGAGATCACCAGATCTTCCCCGATCCCGACACCTTCGATATCACCCGGCGAATCGACGATCACGTCGCATTCGGGCACGGAACCCACCGCTGTCTCGGCGCTCCGCTGGCCAGAACCGAGATGTGCGTCGCGCTCCCGGCATTGGCGCGAGCCTTTCCGGGGCTTCGGCTCACCGTGGATGTCGAAGACCTCGTCTTCCGCCCGTTCGCGACCGTCTTCGGTCTCGCCGCTCTTCCCGTCGAATGGTAAATCCGAACCCGCAACGAAAGATTGGTTTCTCATGGCCCGCATCCCTTATCCGTCGGCAGCCACCCTCGACGCCGAGAGCGCCGCTGCCGTCGAACGATTCCCGGTCACGATCAACATCGTTCGCATGATCCCGCATGCGACGTCGTTGGCCGGCCCGCTGCTGGAATTGGCGGAACGCGTCATGTCGACGCTCGAACTCTCACCCCGCCATCGCGAGATGCTCGTGCTCGTCGCAGCCCACGAACTGGACTGCGAATACGAATGGGTCCAACACGTCCCACAGGCCCGTTCCGCCGGGCTCGACGACACCGACCTGGAACGGCTGTCCGCCACCAACCCATCGGCATGGCCGGACCCGGTCGACGAAACGGTCTTCCGAGCGGGCCGCGCCTGCGTCCGCGGAAACGGTTGCGACGCCGAGACAATGGCGGATCTGACCGACAAACTGGGCGTCCGCCGAGCCCTCGAGGCGCTGTACGTGGCCGGTTTCATCCGAATGTTCGCCGCCGTCATCAATTCCATCGATCTCGAGATCGACCCCTCCGGTGATGTATTGGCAACGGCTTGGCGAACCCGGGCCGAGGCCCGGTGACCGGCCGCGACAACTCCCTCTGGTCCTCCGCACCGGGCGTTCTCGTTCCGACACGAGTGTCCGACGCTCTGATACCCGGACACAGGCCGGGCGGCGGCTAATCTGTGCCCGAACGGATGTCTGTCACCATCTCGGCAACTGCTCGTACGCCCTTGCACGACGCACGGTCATGAAGGTTCGACGAACCACCGGGAGGACACGTGAAGAGCACGAAATCACCGGCGAAACCGGCTTCCGGCCGCAGCCTGTGTGCAGTGGCCGGCGCCGCCGCGGCACTATTGCCGCTGTGGGCCGGAGCCGGAACGGCATACGCGGCAACGGGCGGATTCCCGCCGGAGAGCGTCTTCTTGATCCAGGCCGAGACCGCCGACGGCACCCGCTGCGCGACCCAATCGGACAGCGACCAGTTCATCAGGTTCCAAGCATGCGACAGCAGCAGCACGAACCAGCACTGGTTCCAGCAAGAGGTCGACGGCGACGGCTACGGCATGGTCTTCGGCGCGGCCGGGCTGTGCATCAATGAGAAAGCCGAGAAGGAACGGGTGGGCCCCTGCTCCAAGGACCCGTATCCCGAGAACCGTTCGTGGAAGCAGCAATCCGACGGCACCGTGGTCAGTGATAGCAAGGAACCCGGTTACTGGGCCGTGGCCGGGGCCGACGACCAGATGGCGCTCCGCGCCGTCTCGCATGCCGGCGGAGCGACCGAGTTCACCATGGTGACCGTCGGCAAGAAGTAGATCCGCGCAGACAACCACCGAAAATTCGCGCGCCCGCAGGTCCGGTGCTCGTCGTAGCACCGGACCCGCGTCTGTCGCGGGCGCCCAGCGACACCCCGAACCCTTTTATTTAGACACGCTAATAAGGTAGCCTAAACAGAGTGCGGGAACTGACCTCCGAGAACGACCTCGCCGCCGTGACGACGCTGCGCGGCGCGATCATGCGGCTCTCCCGCCGCCTGCGCCACCAGCAGGTCGAGCACTCCCTCAGCCCGACCGAGATGGCCGTGCTCGGCACGCTCGCCCGGCACGGCCCCGCCACACCCAGCGAACTCGCCCGCACCGAACACGTGCGGCCGCCGTCGATGACCCGGATCCTCGCGATGCTGGAGGACAAGAACCTGGTCCGGCGCGAGCCGCACCCGCAGGACGGGCGGCAGGTGGTGATGACCGCCACCGAGACGGCGGCGGAGATCCTGGCCGAGAGCCGCCGCCGACGCGACGCCTTCCTGACGGAGCTGGCCGCCGGACTCACCGAGGAGGAGTGGGCGTGCGTGCGCTCCGCCGCGCCGGTGCTGGAACGCCTGGCAGATCTGTGAGCGAGCCGACACCCGAACGGCCCCGGCGCAAGGGCGGCATGTTCGCCTCCTTCGCCGTCCCCAACTACCGCTATTACTTTGCGGGCCAAGTGGTTTCCAACACCGGCACCTGGATGCAGCGCATCGCCCAGGACTGGCTGGTTCTCGGCCTCACCGGCAGTTCCTTCGCCGTCGGCATCACCACCGCCCTGCAGTTCCTGCCGATGCTGCTGTTCGGGCTCTACGGGGGCGTCCTCGCCGACCGCTTCCGCAAGCGGCGGCTGCTGATCCTCACCCAGGCCACGATGGGCCTGCTCGCCGGCGTGCTCGCCGTCCTGACCCTCACCGGCGCGGTCCAGGTCTGGCACGTCTACCTGCTGGCATTGCTGCTGGGCATGGTGACGGTGGTGGACAACCCGACCCGCCAGTCGTTCGTCCCGGAGATGGTCGGCCGGGAGCAACTGCGCAACGCCGTCAGCCTCAACTCCGCGAACTTCCAGGCAGCGCGCCTGATCGGGCCGGCGGTCGCCGGGATCGTGATCGCCGCGGTCGGCACCGGCTGGGCGTTCGCGATCAACGCCTGCTCCTTCGCAGCCGTCATCGGCGGCCTGCTGATGATGCGCCCGGCGCAGTTGACCCCGGGACCGCGCCTGCCGCGGCAGAAAGGCCAGCTGCGCGAGGGCTTGCGCTACGTGAGTGCGCGTCCGCAGCTGATCTGGCCGATCGTGCTGGTGGGCTTCATCGGAACCTTCGGCTACAACTTCCCGACGGTGCTGTCGGGCTTCGCCTATCACGTCTTCCACGTCGACGCCGGCAAGTACGGACTGCTCAATACCGCGCTGGCGCTGGGCTCGCTGACGGGCGCGCTGCTCGCGAGCCGCCGGGGCCGAGTGCGGATGCGCGTACTGGTGGGCACCGCAGCCGGTTTCGGCGTGCTGGAGGCGGTCACCGCGTTCGCCCCGGAGTACTGGCTGTTCACCGCGATGCTCACCGTGGTGGGCCTGCTCGGGCTGACCTTCAACACCTCGGGCAACGCGATGGTGCAACTGGCGACCGACCCGGCCATGCGGGGCCGGGTGATGTCGCTGTACATGATGGTGTTCACCGGCGGCACCCCGATCGGCGGACCCGTCGTCGGCTGGCTCACCGAGGAGTTCGGCCCTCGGATCGGCCTGTTCACCTGCGGCGCGGTCTCGACGGCCGCCGCGGTCGTGGTGGGCATGATCCTCGCCCGCACCGGCAATCTGCGCCTGCGGGTCTCGCGGCACGGCATCGCGTTCGTCCCACGCGAGAACCCGGAGCCGACGGCCCCCGAGCTGCGAGTACGGTAGCCCGGCGAGCATGTGCCGGAATGCGGCCGGATCGGGCCGGTGCGGCGCCGCTCGGAACTCGCTACGGCCCAACAGTTCTCCGAGATCCGGAGCATCGTCACACCGGGTAACCATGAGCGGCCGGGCGGTTGTCGGGACGGACCGACACCGGAACCACCCACCGATGCGAATCGCCCACGGCGACCGAAGGGCTCCGGTTACCCTGAGCCGATGCGCTCCCGGATTCGGCGGTGCTTCCTGGCCGCGTTCGTCGTCGTCGCGTCGACCTTGCCGGTCGGCGTGCACTCCGCGGCCGAGCCGCCGCTGCGGCCGACCGGCTCGGCGCTGGACGCCGGATTCCTGTGGGGCGTCGCGAGTTCCGGATTTCAATCCGAAGGCCATGCGCCCGACAGCAACTGGACGCGCTATATCGCCGGGAGCCCCGGATACGACCAGCCGGGTGATTCGGCCGACTTCACCGACCGTTACGCGTCGGATATTCGCCTGGCCGCCGACATGGGCGTGCGGGTGTTCCGGGTCGGAATCGAATGGGCCAGGCTGCAACCCGCGCCGGGGGTATGGGACGACAACGCGTTTCGTTTCTACGATTCGGTCGTCGACACCATCGTGCGGTCCGGGATGCGACCGATGATCACCCTCGACCACTGGGTCTACCCCGGTTGGGCGGCGGACCGCGGCGGATGGCGCGGGGACGGAATGGTCGACGACTGGCTGACGAACATGCGCGCGGTCGTAGACCGCTACGCCGCACGAGATCCGTTGTGGATCACCGTGAACGAGCCGGCCGCCTACATTCAGCACGAGATCCGCAAGGGCGCCGCCGACGGCACCGCGATGCAGGAGCGTCTCGTGCAGGCGCACAACGCCATCTACGACCACATCCATCGAGTGCAGCCCGGCGCCCAGGTGACCGCCAACGTCGGCTATGTCGCCGGCTCGGAGGACCGGGTCAACGGCGCCTTCGCCGACCGCATCGCGGACCGGCTCGACTATGTGGGCGTGGACTACTATTTCGCCTTCGACCCCGCGCAGTCGCTGCTCGGTGACATCGGGAAGGCCACCGGCTCGGCCATGCCGGAACTGCCGGGGTCACGCATCTGGGAGATGCCGCTGCGCACCGAGGGAATTTATTATGCGCTGCAACACTATTCGCGGCGTTTCCCGGGCAAGCCGCTCTACGTCGTGGAGAACGGCATGCCGACCGAGAACGGCATCCCCCGCGCCGACGGCTACACCCGCAGCGATCATCTGCGCGATACGGTCTACTGGATCCAGCGCGCGAAGGCCGACGGTATGAACGTGCTCGGCTACAACTATTGGAGCCTGACCGACAACTACGAATGGGGAAGCTACACACCACGGTTCGGCCTCTACTCCGTCGACGTCCGCACCGACCCGGCCCTCACTCGCCGCCCCACCGACGCTGTCGGCACCTACACGCAGCTCATCGCCGCGAACGGCGTCCCGGCCGACTACCGCCCGACCCGCGCTCCGGCACTCTGCGTACTCGTCGATCCACCGAACAGCTGCCTGAACCCGGTCGCGGGCCGCTAGCCCGTTCGGGTATCGGCCGACCGGTCGCAGACCTGGCCCGAACCGATGTCGCCGGGCATCGAGCACGGAACCTGACGGACAGCTCGCACCTGCGGACGCAACCGACGACGGCCGCCCACCCCTGTCCGCAATGCCCGAATCACACTTCCCCCACTTGACCATCGACTGTGTTTCTGGTGCCCTACAGGGGGGAGAAACATGCTTACTACATCTAAGTTTTCCTGGTAACTCGTGAGGAGGTCGATCAATGACAGGCACGACCCGATACGACGGTGACACGTGGGATCTGGCGTCCAGTGTGGGCGCCACGGCAACGGGCGTGGCGGCGTCCCGCGCACTGGCGACCAACCAGCGTGAACCGCTGATCCACGACCCCTATGCCGATCCGCTGGTCAAGGCCGTCGGGCTGGACAACTTCAACCGGATGGCCGACGGCGACCTACAGATCGAGGACGACCAGGGCGGTCTCGTCCTGGATCAGCGGGAGATGTGCGAGCAGATTGCCGTGCGTACCCGCTACTTCGACGATTTCTTCACCGACGCGACGACCGCGGGCGTGCGCCAAGCGGTCATTCTGGCGTCGGGCCTCGACACTCGCGCCTACCGGCTGCCGTGGCCCGCGGAGACCGTGGTGTTCGAACTCGACCAGCCCGAGGTGATCGAGTTCAAGACGACCACGCTGGCCGGAATCGGCGCCGAACCGGCCGCCGGGCACCGGACGATCGGCATCGACCTGCGCCAGGACTGGCCAACGGCGTTGACCGACAACGGTTTCGACCCGACCCGGCCGACAGCGTGGATCGCGGAGGGCCTGCTGATCTATTTGCCGCCCGAAGCACAGGACCGCCTCCTGGACAACATCACCGCCCTGTCGGCGCCCGGCAGCCGACTGGCCACCGAACATATGGACATCGACGCCGCCGACGAGCTGACGAAGCGACTCGACGAACTGTCCCACCGCTCCGGATTCGGGATCAACATCACCGAACTCTTCTACCTGGACGACCGCACCAGCCCCGCCGACCACCTGCGGGCCGGCGGCTGGGACGTGACGGTCCGTTCGGGGCAAGAAGCCTACGCCGCCAACGGATTCGACCTCCCCGAGCGAGTAGACGTACTCGGTCAGGGATTCGGCTACCTGTACGCCACCTCGGCCTGATCGCCGTCCGCCCCTCGGTGTTCGCGCCCGAGGGGCGGGTCAGCGGTACCGCCGCCTCATCCGTGACGCCGCACGACCACGGTTTCGCGCTGAATCGCGCAACGCCACCACCGCAGGTCACTTACCCGGCACTTCGGCGTCACCGGGAAAGCGATGAGTCACCGAGTCACAAACTCCTCAGGCCCCACCGGCCTCCACAGGCACGTCGTCGATCCGACCTCGCCAACACCTTTTCATTCAGATCGCACGGCCGGATCCATGGGTCGCGCCGGCGTAGTCGAGTGCGTTGGCTACCAGGGGACGGTCAGGGCTCGATCCGAGGTCAGGCTGCGCGGAGGCAGAAGGGATGTCCGGCAGGACTGGCGTATACCCGAGAGGTTCGAGGAGCGGAGCCGACGGCATCGTCGGTTGGTTGCAGTCGCCGGCCGCCTGCGTCGAGTACTCGTTTGTCCGCGGTCTTCGCATCGTCGGTGGCGAGGTCGAAGTGCATCTGCTGGGAAGTGCCGTCGGGCCACTGCGGCGGCTCGTGGCCGGGAGCGTGCTGAATTACGACCACGGGGAACCCGTCGGTCTGCAGAAAGTGGTGCGCCGGCGTCTTCGTGATCGAGCCGCCGAGCAGCCGATGCCAGAACGCGCTCTCGCTTTCCAGGTCGGCAGCTTCGATGATCAGCGACATCAGGCTGACGTTCATGGTGTTTTCCTCAATTCTTGTGGGGTGCGGGTCGGACGACGGGGATGATGCCGCCGTCGACCCCTTTCAGTAAAGTGAACCCGACTCCGGAAACTGTACACATAAACGGAGTCCGACTCACCTTATGGAGGATCATTGCCGTCACCACGTCCACTGCGCGCCGATGCCCGCCGCAACCGCGAGGCGCTGCTGACGGCGGCACGTGCGGCGCTGCTCGCCGACGGTGACGCCTATGTGGAGGAGATCGCTCGCCGAGCCGGCGTTTCCGTCGGCACCCTGTACCGCCACTTCGACACGCGCGAAGCACTCGTCGCGGAGGTGTACCGCCAGGAGGTGGCCGAACTCTGCGCAACCCCCACCAGGCTGCTCGCGCTGCACACTCCGGACGAAGCGCTACGCACGTTCCTGCTGCTGCTCGTCGAGCATGCGGCAGTGGGCAGAGGCATGGGCGAAGTGCTGGAGAGCATCATGGCGACCGACTCCCCGGTCTTCGACGACACCCGCAACGAGATGGCCCGCGCCCTCGACGAACTGCTCACCGCAGGCGTTGCCGCCGGCCTCCTGCGCAGCGGCATCAGCGGGCGCATCGTCCTGCGCGCCCTCGGCGGCATCTGCGGAATGCGCACCACCGGCTGGAAGGAAGACGCGGTACACATCGCCACGCTCCTGTACGACGGATTGCGTTACGGCGCAACGAAACACGAATAACTACTATGCCGTACTCGAAACTACGGATCCGCCTCGGTGGACCGGACGGCCTCTGACGAGGTTCAGGAATACCCCGGCTTGACCGTGCCGTTACGGCTGGGTGTGTCCTCGGCCCCGACAGCAGTCACCAATCGGAGAGATCGCCATGGTATTGCTGTCAGTCGTCGAGCACGACGCGTAGCGGGTTCGGCACCACACGCGCTCGGAGCACAGCGCCGAGCAGGACATCGGCGTCACGGGGAGCATCGAAGCAACGAACATGAGGGATCGGCCGGAAATGCACTCCACAGCAACGGATTCGGACACGTCGCGGGGGGCGTTTTCCGTGGAGTCCACACTTCCGGGTCAAAGGTCGCACCACCCGGTTGCACGACCTCGCGGTCACCGACATCCATACCGCGTCGGCCGTCCAAGCGGTCAACGGCGTCGTCGCAGATCGGATCCAACTGTTCGTCGTAGCGCGCGGCGCACGGACGGTGGGTGACCAGTCCGGTCACGACAAGCACACCGTATCGGGCGGACAGTTCATGCTCCGGCGCCAAGGGAGACTCGTACCTCGCCCTCACATCGCCGCGCAACGGGCTGAGCATCTCGGAACTCGCCGCCTATTGGCAGTTCGCGGATCGAAGTCACTTCATCCGGGCGTTCAAGAAGGCCTACGGCCGGACCCCCGGCGAATACGCCCGCTCCGTCGACTCGGATGACCGGTTCAGCGAGAGCGGATCAACTCCAGCGTCGACTCCAGGACCGCACGGTCGGCGGATCCCGGAACCAGGATGAACTCGTCGAGTCCGGCGGCCTCGGCGGCGTCGAGAGTTCGGTGCAGCGTATCGGCTTCGTAGGTCTTCATCGAAGCGGCTGCGCCCGAAGCGTTCTCGGCACCGAGGAATCCCAGATACTCGGAAGCGAAGTCGCGCAGCACACGCTCGGGCTCCGGCACACCGAGCACGTAGAAACAACCACTCACCAATCGCGGCGCCTCGCGGCCAGCCTCCGCCCAGGCCCGCCGCGCCGCGTCGGCCGACCAGGCGATCTCCTGAGAAGTCCCGCCGACGCTGAACGACACCACTCCGTCTGCCCACCGCGCCGCGCGGGCAAGCGATTTCGGCCCGAGCGCCCCGGCAAGGACGGACGGACCACCGGGCTGGACGCAGGGCGGTCCGATCGGATCGGTTCCGTCCGACGGTGGTTCGCCCGCCCACAGCGATCGCAGCTCGGCCACGGCGCGATCCAGCCGCGCGTGGCGGCGGCCGAATCCCGCTGCGAGACTGCGGTAGTCATCGGCCCGCCCGCCGACGCCCACACCGAGGGTGAACCGGCCCTCGGACAGGACGTCGATCGTCGCGGCCTGCTTGGCCACCAGTGCCACCGGATGCGCCGGCAGCACCGAGAGATTGGCGATGATCCGTACCCGCTCGGTCACCGCGGCAGCGGCCGCCAGGGTCGTCCACATCTCCGGATTGTGGAAGGTCATGCGCTCGCCGCACGAGATACTCGACACCGGCCCCTCGTCGGCGAGCCGACTCCATTCGACAGTGGCCCGCCGGTCGTAGCCTCGGCACATGGTGGGCAACGCGATTCCGATATCCATGGACACAGCATCAGATACCGCACCATGGTCGTCAAACGCCCCGATCGGCTCGTCCCTCGTGCGCAAAGACCACGACCGTCTGAACGGCCGACCGTCGGAGCGTACGAAGTCCGGCACCGCCGGCGCGTGAACCACAGTGCCATCCGGGCAGAACCTGCCTGCCACAAACCTTGAACAGCCGTTACGGCCTGGCAGACGGACCGGAGGGTTGGACTCCCGACACGATCGTCGTGACCCCACCACCACCCAGCTACAGGTGCCGTGGCCACAGGCCGGAAGTGTCTCGCGCCAGGACGCCGCCACCCACCCAGGCACCTACATCGGCCCCTGCGCCCCGCCTGACCAGGCCTACCTCCGGGCGGGGCCGATGACGGCCGAGGAGAACTCCCCTGATTCGGCGATCGCAGACATCAGGCCCTGGCGGACAAGGACTTCCGAGACTGCCGGGGCCTGTTCCGTGCTCGATTCGGCGATCTGCATAGAGTGAGTGGTCGCAGAGGGGCTCGAAACCCCCGACCGCTGGTGCCTAAGGAGGGCAAGGGCTTCTGTGGGTCCGTGTGGTATTGGTTCGTCCAGGTCAGAGGCCGTGGCGGTGTCCGCCTTTTGGTTCGTCTGAATGATGTTGTGGCCGATGACGTTCGACGTAGCGTGCGGGTTTCGATGACGTGTTCGCCCGGTCTTCCGAATCCGATGAATAGCGGAATATGTTGCAGCACAAGGATTACGAGTCTCACGGTGCATAGACGTGGCGTGACTCAGTGAAGGTCGAGTCGGGTTCGTGACAGCAAGAAACCCCAGCCCGGCAATCATCTTCATATGACATTCGGCCGGTCAGCTCGACCCGTCCGGCACAGCATGTCGCGAAAGCGTCTGCGCCCCAAGGCAGCTCACGTGATGCATCAAGACCGGTTGACAAGACACTCGGCAAACCCCAGGATACTTCCGTGCAAAAAGAACATTTCGCGTGGAAACCATTGGTTTCGAAGATTGTCGCGATTGCGGCCTTCGCGGCGGCCGGCCTCGGCGTCGCGACCGGCACCGCGTCGGCAGTAGAAGGCGTAGACGATTGCATCTCCTACTCGTACGAGGAGGGCATCATGCATACCACGGTCTATTACCACAATCGCTGCGATACGACGCAGGGCGTCACGGTCTATCCGGCGGAGAACGGATGCGGTAATTGGTCGACCAGACTCGCCCCCGACGAGAAGAGTAGTCACGAGTTCGGCCGGTGCGGAGTGTCGGCCGTGAGCAACGTAGACGGCTGACCGGGCACAATCCCATTACCTCGGCCGCCCGGGCCACCTGTACTTGCCGAAATCAGATTCCGGTAGTCTTGCCGGCTGTTTCGGAATGCCCCAGCGTATGGCACGCAACGGTTCCGGGCGGCCTCTCGCTTGGGCGACGAGACCCTTTCCACGACAGGCAAGTCGCCTGCACGAAACCGGAGAATCGCAGCCCCAGTGGATTGCTTCAAAGGTAAGCGAATGTCGTCTCCCACGCTGCTTCGCACGATCAAGGTGGTGTCGACGGCGGCGAAACTCCTTCGCCTGTCCCGGATCTCCGTAAGCTGCGCGGCAGCGCGTTTGGTGAACTCGACGGGCGGATCGGCACCTAGCAAGATCGTACGGAGACAGGGCCGCTCCGCCAGGCATTCGGCCCTATTACGTTGAAGATCGCCACAGCACGCCCGCTTCCGGTTTCGGATACCGCAACGACTCAGTCCGCCGCCGTAATTCCTCTGCCGCTCCCGGCTCAGCAACGGACCGCCGGACAAAGCCCGTCAGTGTATGGAGATCGCGCATTTCGCGCAGTACCGTGAAGCCAGACCACTCGCGCACGTCCCAGCCGTACGCTGCCGTGAATTCATCGAAAACGTCATCGCTGACGCCATAGCGTACACCCTGGTAAATATTCACCAGATCAAGCTCTCTCGGCGCAACTGACGCTTCGTCCCAATCACCGAGCAGCACGCCATGCGGCCCCCACAAGGTATTGCCGCGGTAGGCGTCGCCATGAACAAATCCCACGCCAAGATGAGAATCGAGCTGGTAGTACTGCTGGATAAGAAACTCTGCCCGCTCTTTCAGCCAGGCTCGGTCGTCATCGCCGAGCACGTTTGGCCGTTCCAAGGCGCGCAGCAGGCCCATCAGCGGCTGATAGGCCGGTAAGCGGAAGGGCGGCGGGCGGAGCCCATGAAGACGCCGCAGAATCAGGCCAAGCGCTCTGGCTGGTGGTTTCTCCCGCCCTTTCTGGGAGTAGTACCGCCAGAAGGTCACCACCGAGCTATCGACCTCGATGGCGTGGTCGAGCAGCGGCTCTGTGGCCGGGAAGTCTTGCTCAACCAGCCAGCGCGCAATCGCAACCGATGCCTTCGCCTGCACCCCCTGATGCTCGTACGAGCTGATCCTGGCCACCGTACTTTCGCGTGGCAGCAGGTAAACCGACGCCGAGTGCGCCCGGAGCAAAGCGGCATCCTCATACGTCAGGCCGACTTGCTTGCAGGCTCGAACCAGGACCATTTCACTGGAGTTGGCCGGTGTGATCACATAGCCCTCAAGTCAGTCGATGGATCAAACACAGCGATCTCCTGGTGCAGGCTGAGTGCGGCCGGATCACGCGCGTATCGGCTCGCGTCTATGGCAGCACCTACCCGCTCCACGCCGTCGGTAATCGAGTAGATTCGTTGGCTTGGCGGCAGAGCCAGCACCGGTGTCAGGGCATCATGCGCGCCGTCAATCTCGCCGCGCATGATGCGGGCCGCCGCGACGTCCGTCCGTGCCAGCGCCTCGTCGCCGTAGCTCCGGTCCTCGCTCGGTCCGGACTCGTACCCGGCGATGGCGTCCAGGGCGTAGCGTTCGGCGTCGACAAAATCACCGAGCAGCGCGTAGGTGCTTCCGGCGTAGTAGAGCGCTTTGGTGGCTGGGAAATGCAGCACGCCGCCGAACTGCTGAAGATCGTCAGCTCCTGGGGCGTGGTCCATGGCCAGCCGGGTTTGACGCAACGCTGCGTGGGTGTCATCGGCCTTGCCGAGACGGGCAGCATTACGTGCCTCGATGGCAGCCAGCCGCACCCGCTGATGCCCCGGCGCAGCAAACGGCAGGCCACGCCTGGCGAAATTCAATGCCCCGACGGGATGCCTGTTCCATTCAGCGATGAGGGCTTGGGTACCGGCGATCCATGCCTTGAGGCCGGGATGGTCAGCCTGTTCCGCAAGGGCAGCGGCAGCGTTGGCCTGTCGCATGGCCACGACTGAATTACTGAGATTGTCCGTCACGTGGGCGAGTAGAAGGACGGTCACGCCCCCGAGAAAGAACAGTTCACGGCTCTTACGCGGATGCGGACGATCCCGCAGCAGCTGCCAAATATGGTCGCGCAGCAGCTGCAAATCCCGAAACAACGGCGGCAGCGCGCCATGCACATAACTGACGGCAATTCGGCCGAGTTCATAGTGAATGCCCTCGATCGACAATTGATCCGCGGGGCTCGTAACAGCCCACTGCGCGAAGGTGAATGAGGCGTCCGCCGCTCGAGCGAAATCGTCAGGGGTGGGCTGCTCTCGAGAGACGGCATCGTTTCGGATCGCATACCTGTCAAGTACGGTCTGCGCCCTACCAGCATGAGCATCGTCGCTATGCCGCTGCCGCCACACCGCCTCCCCTTCACCCACGATCTCCTCGAACCGCGCTCGGTCATCGTCGCTCGCCCGCAGGTCGAGCATAGTGTCCAGCATCTCCTGCGTCGCTGTGCGCGGCTTCACACTGCCAAGGCCAGTCCGCCAGTTGTTGACCGTCGTCGTCTCCAGGCCGAGTAAGGCAGCGAAGTCCCGCACTGATTTGCGCATCGCTTCTTGCAGCGCTGCTGCTTCGAACCCGGTCCACTCCCGCCCTCTGACCATAGTCCTTACCTTCGCATTAGCCGCCTGACCTGGGAAAACGCCTACTTGGGCCAACACTACCCGAACGTTAGGCGGTCGCGGGCCGTACGGCCAAACCGCCAGGGTTGAACCGGTACCCGGCCCCAAGCCGACGCCGTAGCCCTCGGGCAGCGCACCCGCCCCGGTGAGCCGGGTAGGTGGCGAAAGCCCTTGGTGCCGGGTACCTCCCATCGTTTTGCATTACTTCCGGGAAGGTGCCCCGAACCGATGCTCTACAGAACGCTCGCCATCCACCAACTTGCCGCCATGACGCCACCAGAAACGCATCACGCCCCTGATCGTTCCTTCACCATCGAGCAGGGTAGGGTCGATCACGGGCGCGGTAATTGCGTTGCCGCAGTTCCGTTTCCCGTGACCGCCCTCCGAACCGGACGTGCGGCTTTCACCGCATCCGGCTCTCCATGGAATTCATGCTGGCGTGGTTGTCGCCAGACGTTGTGCCGCGTTGCTCCAGGGTGTCGGGATGGTGTAGCCACGCCACCGGTAGCGTTCGATTCCGGTGTCGGTCGGGTTATAGAGCACGATCCCGTTCTCTGCTGGGCGGCGCATCGGAGCCGGGGTGCAATACCGGCGAAGCACTTTGCGCCAGCTCAGGCGCGAGTGTCTCTTGTAGAGCCACCTCATGGCGCGAACCCACGTGTAGTGCTGCAGGTAGCGGTAGGTAGCAAACGAGACACCGTGTCGGAAATAGAGACACCAGCCCCGGACCGTTCGGTTCAGGTGAAAGAGCATGTCGGCCAACGTCTTGTAGGGTGCGGATCTGCGCGTGTGAAACTTCACCTTCCGCATGATCGAAGCCAGCGACTTCTTCGACGGATAGGTGTGAATCACTGCCTTGTTCACCGTGCCCGGCTTCGTCCGGCGCTGGATGCGCCAGCCGAGGAAGTCGAACCCGGTATCCATGTGCACCACATGGGTTTTCGGCTCCGACAGGGTCAAACCCATCGGGGCCAGAATGTCCGCGACCTCGGTCCTGGCTTGTTCGGCGTGGTGTCTCTCGCCGTTGACCAGGACCACGAAATCGTCCGCGTAGCGGACGAGCCGGTAGGTCGCGCCCCCGTTGCGGCGCTCTCGTTGCCGTCCCTGCCAGCCCGCGTTCGGCGAGGGCTTCCCGGCAGAGAAGGCATCCCACTTGTGTTGATAGTGGTCATCGAGCACCGACAGGGCGATATTCGCCAGCAAAGGCGACAGAATCCCGCCCTGCGGGGTTCCGGTGAGCGCTTCCCGGTCGATGCCGTCCTCGCTGAGGATTCCTGCTTTGAGAAACGACTTGACCAGGGCGAGAACGCGTTTGTCCCTGATCCGGTGACGCATCCGGTCCATCAGGGCCGTGTGGTCGATCCGGTCGAAACACGCCTCGATATCGGCCTCCAGCACCCAGGTGTAACCCCGGTTGCCGAACAAGTGAATCTCGGCGATCGCGTCCTGAGCGCGACGATTCGGGCGGAACCCGTAGGAACCGGGCTGGAAATCCGCCTCGAAGATCGGCTCGAGTACCAACTTCAACGCCGCCTGAACAATGCGGTCGCCTGCGGTCGGTATCCCCAACCGGCGCTTCTTGTCCGTGCTGCCCGGTTTCGGAATCGACTTCTCCCGGACCCGGTCCGGACGGAAGCTCCGGTCCTTCAACTCCGTTCGCAGCCGCGACAACAAGACCATCGAGTTCCTCGGGATCGAGGCAGGCTTCACCCCATCAACCCCGGCGGTTCGGCCACCTTTGTTGCTACGCACCCGTTCCCAGGCATGCACCAGAAACGCCGGATCACTCACCAGATTGTGCAGATCCTCGAACACGCGACCCGGATCCCGGATCGCCCACCAGTGCAGTTTGGCCTGCATCCGCCGTACTCGCGACCAGGCTTCGTCGAAGTCCGGCCACGATTCACCCGTATTCACAAGCGCCTCCGGCCATTACAGCCCCTCTCCGCTGAAATCCACTGGGGTCCTTCGCCCTGTGACCGGCTCTCCCGGCCTCCGACTACTACGACCCCTCCGCCCCACCCACGCCCCACCAGCCGACGACGGGCCTGCCCACCGCACACCGCTGGCAGCGGTGTGCGGTGGGCGAGACGGGATGGTTCCCACGTTCACTGTCATCCATTCGGGACAGGAGGCAGCCAGCTCTACCCCTGCGGCATCGTCACGGCTACGCCGCAGACCTTCACCGTGACCTCCCCGCCGGACTATGAGACACCGACGGAAAAGTTCCCCGCCGCCCTCACAGGCGACGGGTGCGCACCGCTATCCGGCCCATATCCACCGAGTTCGAGCCGGCGCATAACCTCGAGGGGCTTCTACCACTGGTTTCTCGCGTCTACCTTTGTCCCACGCTTGCCGGACCCACACCATTCGGCAGTACTGACGCGTCCCGGCTTTGTCAGGGCTGCTCCCACCCTCCCCGGCGTCTCCCGGACCAGGCTGCCCTCAGCTACAGCAATCGTGCTGCGACACAATCACTTCGGAGTCATTCCACCTCCAATATGGATAACAGCGCCTCGTGGCGCACCCCATACCGTGATGCAATTTCATGTGGCGTGCCGGGCGAAGCGCTGCCCGCGTAAAGCAGCGGCGCTCCAAGCGCTCGCCGAGGCCGGCCGGGTCGTTCCCTCCACGAGCAGACCCAGTTGATGCCCGATGCGGACCGTCACCTCATCTCGACGTATCCGGCACATTCACATCGAATCCGGTGCGCTGCAACTGGATTACCAAGCCAGCGAAGAACAAGCACAGAACGTGGCGGACGAGCTGGCGAGGACGTTCGCCGACATGGACTTACGGGTCACGGTGGACGATGAGGTAAGGCCGGGTCTCCCGCCACTCCCATGCGGTGAGTTATGGGAATGAGGCTGCGTCCCGGCCAGTCACTTCCGAATCCAAACATCTTCCCTCCCAGTGCTTTTGGACCTTCTCACCTTTCATTCCTTCCCCTACCGAAAGAGACCACTATCTATGCCTGACGACCACCCGGCCGCGCCCTCTGACCGCCCGACCGAGGCAGCCGATCGCCCCGTGCACCACGTCTACTACGGGCTCTCCCCGGATCGGCCCGCCGCCTTCACGGTGCCGCCGGTGGAGGCGACCCCGGATACACCACTGCCGGATGCCGCACCGTTCCTGCGCGTCTGTGCCGGGGCGGAAGAACCGAGCACGGTCATGCTGCGCGGAGCACGGGAGTTTGTGGGAATTTGGCGGCATGTCTATGAGCAGCGACCAAAGGACATGAACAAGCTCAATGAACAGCTGAGCTTGTACACCTGGTTCATCGACCGCGAAGCGGTCGGACACACCAAAGACGTGGTGTACCAGGAAGATACACCGCTCAGCCCGTCGACCTACGGCCAATGGGTGGCTTGGCTCGTTTGGAAATATGTGCTGTATGCCCTGCGGCAGCACGACCCCGAGCACGGCGAGCGGGATGCCGCTGAACTGAGCTGGTACATCCAGTCATTCGACGAGCTGGTGACGGCAGTTCGGGCCGGACAATTGCGGTTGCCGGACGAACAGGGGGATGAGGCGGACGGGGCGGAGTTTCCGCCAAGGCGGGTGTGGCCGGAGGGATATAGCGCAGCGACGGACGACGAGAGCCGTAGCGGCGTGACTCCTGGCAGCGGTGCCGGAGAAAGTTCGGTGGGTAACCCGGCCACCGGCCATAGCGACAACGGTTCGGGTGGTGACTCGGCCCAATGACGATGCCAGAGCCGTTGCCCTGCCGGCACTTTGTCTATGCCGAGGGCAAGCTGGCCGAGTTCATGTGCCAGGCGTCCTTGATGGAGCTGACCCTGCCGCGGGCGCGGGAACTGCGGTATCTCCACCGGGAGCACCGCCCCGACGAATGCCTCGTGCACTTGGAGACGGCCTCCTTCGTGCTGCGGCACGAAGAGGAATAGGACAACTCGCCTCCCGGCCAGGGCGACGGCTGACCCGATGTCGCCGCTGCTGGTCGTGATCGGGTGGCCTGCCTCGGTGTTCTTTGCCGGGTGCTGGGGTTCCGTGCTGGGGTGTGGTGGCGGCGTGCCAGAGTTTGCGCACCCCGTAGACGCGCCGGCCGGCCCTCCACAGGTCGAACAAGGCGTTGGCCGCGTACGCGTCGGCCCAGACCACGGCACTGATACCGCGCTCCTTCGCGGCGTAGTAGGTGGACGGGGCGGTCGCCACGCCGTGCCCGGTGTATTACGGACCCTCCAAAACCCCAGGCTACTCAACATGATTCGCTGTGATGCTCGCCCGCGTTACCGACTTACTCGGATACCTTGCGAGGTCATCGACCAACACCCCCAATCCCTCACGCCGACACCCGGCTCAATCATCTTGACCCTGCCCGCTGCCACAACGCAACCGGCAAATTTGACGCCGCCTTCCTGCTGCGGGCATTGACGAGCCCTGCTGTGCAACAACACTATTCACTACAAGACATGTCAAGAACCGGTAGCGCGGACCAGGAGCCGCGGACAGATGATGCGCAATAATTCGGTAGATCGGATAATCCTGAGGGCCGAAAGCATCGCCCCCGCAACGGATCGACGGTTCACTTACCGTTGGCATATGGCGCCACGCAGGTGTCGGCGACGCGCGGTCAAGCTCTCTCGATACGGCCACTACGGTCCACTCGCACTGACCGCATCCAGTCCGTGACGAGCTGTCCCGCGACGGTTCCCGATGCAAAACAGCTGGGCGCCAACGAATGGCGGGGGTTCACTTCACATCCCAGGGCTGCCCGTTGATCGGTGCCGACAGAAGGCACCGAGCAGCGAATAAGTCGGCCACAGGCTGTGGGGCTGATAGGAGACACGGCGCCAGACCCCTCAGCACCACCAATGGCGCCGACAGAGCCGGCTTTCACCGCCGCCTCCCTCGTTACCGTCTCCGTAGCTGGAATGATCGCGCGGCGGGTCATCGTCAGTGCCGACCTTCCCATCCGGACCCCACCACGTGCGGCGCTGTTCATCCTCGCGATCCAGGCGCGCGCGGCAGTCGCTGATAGCTCCGATCCTGTTGTCCCAAGCGGCGATATCGGCGACAGACAACGCGTCGACATAGGCGGCTGTCTCCATGGCGCTAGCGCGTACGGTCGCGATCTGATCCGCAACCGGTGCCGCTTCCTCTGTGCGCCGGATCGGTGGGTCCAGTACGGCGTTGCCTTCCGCGATGAGTTGTTCGTTGACGCTGACGCCGTACGGGTTCTCGGTTGCGGTCTTGGCCGGCTCCGCGAGGTGGACGTACGCCTCCCCGGTGTCGTAAGTCGAGTTTGGCGGTTTCAGCCACACCACAGTCACTGATGCACCGGCTGGGAGCAATGCCGTCAAACGCGGTTGAAACACGCGCAATAGCTCCGTGAGGTTCACCCCGGGTTATGGACACCGAGTTGACAGGATCACCGATCCTATTGAAAGGATGTCTGCATGCCTCCTCGTAAGCGTCGGTCGTTCACGGCCGAGTACAAGGTCGAGGCTGCGCATCGTGTGATCGATTCGGGTCGCACGGTCGCTGAAGTCGCCCGGGAACTGGGTATTCACGAGAGTTTGCTGGGGACGTGGGTCAAAGACGAGCGGCGCAGGATCGCCGCCGCCGAGGTCCACGGGGAAAAGCCTTTGGATGCCGCCGAGCGGGCCGAGCTGGCGCGACTGCGAAGGCAGGTCGCCGAGCAGGACAAAGACATCGCGTTCCTGAAAAAAGCGTCGGCGTACTTTGCCGCGATGCAGACGAACCGGCCCGGTTCGGCCTGATGGTGAAGTACGCCGGCCCCGACGATGTCACCGGTGTTGCCGGTACCGGTCAGCCTGCAGGGCAACGGTTTTCGGTTCGCCGCATGGCACGACTGTTGCAGGTATCGAAGTCGGGCTACTACGCGTATGTGAAACGCAGGGCGGCAACGGTTCTCACCGACCGCCAGCAGCGGCACGCGGATCTGGAAACGAAAATCGCCACGGTTCATCGCGAATCGCACGGCACCTACGGATCACCGCGGATCACCGGCGAGTTACGTGATCAGGGTGAGCGGTCACCACACTGCCGCAGCAACTACGCAACTCGCTGACCTGGGACCGGGGCAAGGAACTGTCCGACCATGCCAGATTCACCATCACCACCGGAGTGAAGGTCTACTTCGCCGACCCTAAGAGCCCCTGGCAGCGCGGCACGAACGAGAACACGAACGGTCTTCTGCGGCAATACTTTCCGAAGGGCACCGACCTATCCCGATGGGACGCCGAGGAGATCGGAGCGATCGCACACACCCTCAACACCAGGCCCCGCAAGACACTCGGCTGGAAGACCCCCGCCGAAGCGTTCGACGAACATCTACGATCACTCCAACAAGCCGGTGTTGCGACGACCGATTGAATCCGGCCAATTTCGTTCCCGCCGATTTGTCCACGCGCTCAACCGTTTCGGAATGTCCGGGTCGATGGGCCGGGTCGGTGCGGCCGGTGACAATGCCGCGATGGAAAGCTTCTTCAGTCTGCTGCAACGCAACGTGCTGGACCGGCAGCGGTGGGACACCCGCGAACAACTGCGGATCGCGATCGTCACCTGGATCGAACGCACCTACCACCGTCGGCGTCGGCAAGCCCGCCTCGGCCGATTGACTCCTATCGAGTTCGAAACCATCATGTCCCCAGCAGCCCGGCAGGCTGCTTAACCGCTGTCACCTGATCGTGCAGCAGCCCCTTGCTGAGCTGACCGATGACTTAACCATACTGAACAAGATCCACATCCGAATCGCCGAGTTGGAGCCGGAAGTACCTGCGCGACAACCACTTCAGCGTCTCCTCGGCTACGTCACCTGGAAGACCGAGCACGAGCTCGAACTGGTTCGGCACCAACGCACGATGACCGAGGTTGAGCGGCCGACCATGACGATGACGCACCCGGAGATGGAACCGCCGACGATGGAAATGTGATAGACGGCGAATCTCAGCCGAAATCACGCTCCGATTCAGCGGCTTCCCTCTCCAACTCATCAACCTCCTCCATGCAGCCGTCGCACAATACCGGGTATCGTCGGCGGCGGCCGCGGGTATGCACTACACCTTCACCTTCCCGAAGCTCCGTACCGCACTTGGCGCAGGTTGTTTCGAACCGGTTTCTCACGACGACTCCCTCCGTCCAGCAGCCCCCGACCACTCCGGCGACCCTCTGCCACACACCCATCGTGCCCGGCTCTACCGACATGCATGGGAATCCGACGCAACCCCCGCATGCTCACCACCACCCGGTATCTGGGGGACGGCGGCTCCGCCCGCGAGGTCAGGTGCGGAGTTGTCGGAAGTAGGCGCGGATGTCGTCGACGAACAGGTCGGGAACTTCGAAGGCGGGGAAGTGCCCGCCCTCGGTGTAGTCACGGAAGAAGGCGACGCTGTCGCCGGCGCCGAGGGCCTTGCGGAGGAGGTGGTCGCTGTAGAACAGCGACTGGCCTTGGGGCACCGGTGAAGACCCGCCCCCAGCCGGTGTTCCCGGCGTGGGCCATTTCCCAGTAGAAGTCGGCTGCCGCGGACCCGATGCGGGTGAACCAGTACAGGCTCGCGGTGATCAGGACGTTGTCGCGGCTCGGTGTCGCGGGGTTGGCCCATTCCTCGAGCTTTCGGCGATCCAGGCCAGCGGCAGGATCGGCGAATCGGCCAAGCCCACCGACAGGGCATTGGGCTCGGTCGATTGCAGCACCCGGTAGCCCTTCATCTGCGACCAGCTGTATTGCGCCGCTTCGAGTTTGTTCTGCTCGTCGGCGGTCAACCCTGCGAGGACGGGAAAATCCTAGCCGACCATGCCGAGCTGGAGACGGTCGCCGTGGGTGTGCGCGCCGATCACCCGCTCGGGCAACAGGCCCGCCACCCGGCCGGTTACCCCAGCGCCGACGTCCCCGTCCTCTACACCGAAACGCTCGCACCCGAACCGGGTCATCAGCTCCCTCCCCGAACGCCATCGCGGTGCGGTCGAGGTTCCAGCCACGCGCTGACAGCGGGCTGGAGAAGGCGAATCCCGGCAGCGAGGGGACGACGACGTGGAAGGCGTCGGCCGGGTCCCCGCCGTGGGCACGCTCATGCCGATTTCAGTGCGGTCTCTGGGTGGCGACGTGGAGGGAGTCGACGGCCTCGATGTTGAGCGGTCGGTCGCGGCCATGACTGTGGTTGGGTTCTCCCGTCGGTTCGGCTGCTGTCCGAGTCGAGTGTTCGGGTTCGGTGGGTGGCACATTGTCGGTGGCGGCCTGCAAGGCACCGAGCACGGTGGCGGTAGATTCCACGACGGCGCAACGTTTTGCTGCCCAGCAGAGGGCAGTGTGGTGGTGTTCGGCATCGAAGTCGGCTACTGCGTCGGACACCATGAACGGTCGGATGTCGCGCATGAATGCGTCGCAGGCGGTGGCGAGACAGCCGATGTGGGCGTAGATACCGCAAATGATGAGTTGGTCGCGTCCGGCGCGGATCAACTGCTCGTGCAGGTCGGTGCCGAAGAATGCGCTGTATCGGTATTTGGTCAAGCAAATGTCGCCTGGGCGCGGAGTCAGGTCCTCGACGATGCGGTCGCCGATTCCGTCTCCGGCGATCCCGTTACCCCACATCTCGCGCAGCAGGCCGCGTTCCCGTGCGCTCTGCCCGCCTGGTTGTGTGCTGTACACGACCGGAATACCCACGGTGTGACAGAGATTCCGGAGTCGTCCGATGTTGGTCAGCAGTTCTGTCAGCGGCGATCGGTCGCGCTCGAACGGCGCCAGGAAATGGTTCTGCATATCGTGGATCAGCAGTGCCGCACGGGACGGGTGCACCGGTCCGGACAGCGTATTCGCCGGCAGGCCATCGGTTGTGGGCATCGAGTATCCGGAGATGGCGGGTAGGGCCATAGGTGATCTTCCTGTCGGGTTGGAGGAGTCGTGCGGACGCGCACCGGTTGGATACGGCGATGGTGCTCACGTCGGGTCGGTGATTCCCAGCGCTGTCCGGATCGTGGCGAGTTTTGCGGTGGTTTCGGCCAGTTCGGCGTCCGGGTCGGAGGCGGCGACGATTCCGGCTCCCGCGTATAAGCGAGCAGTCGATTCGCCGAGGACCGCGCAGCGGATGGTGACCGCCCATTCGCCGTCGCCGCTGCCGTCGCTCCACCCGACAAGCCCGGTGTAGAAGCCGCGATCATACGGTTCGATCGAATCGATCGCGGCCAGTGCCGCGTTCCGGGGGCTACCGCATACTGCGGGTGTGGGATGCAGGGCAAGTGCCAATTCCAGTGAGCCGATCGAGGTGTCGTCGAGTTCGCCGACGATCGGGGTGCCCAGATGCCACATGGCGGCGGTCCGGGTCAACTGCGGTGTGGCCGGAACGGACAGCGCCCGACAGCGCGGCCGCAGTGTCGCTGCGATGGCGTCGACGACGAAGGCGTGTTCGGTGGTGTCTTTGCTCGATGCGAGCAATGCTTCGGCCCGGCGGCGATCCTCTCTCGAATCGGACGATCGGGGCAGCGACCCGGCCAGCGGATGACTGGTGACGGTGGCGCCGTGCCGTGCGACCAATAGTTCCGGGCTCGCGCCTACCAGGGTGGCGGGGGTTTCGTCCGGGGCGGGTAGTTCAGTGGCGAACACGTAGGCGTGCGGATCCCGGGCTGCCAACCGGGCGACCACCGACGGCACGTCGGCAGCACAGTCGACGTCCACGGCACGTGAGAGCACGACCTTGTCCACCACCCCGCCCTCGATCATTGCCAGGGCGCGCCGTACACCGGCACGGTACCCGGGCCCGTCGGGCGTGTGACCGATGACGGACCCACCGGCCCCGGGCGAGGCATCGATGTCCGGTTCGAGGACGGGACATACCGTATCCGCACAATAGATAGCGCTGGGACGGTCCGGCCGAAACGGCAATGCCCCCACCACGATTGGATTCGGCGCGCCCGCGTCGTGAGCCGCACCCAGCGCACCGGCTACTGCCGTCGGCAGTTCCGGACCGGTCGGGGCTTCGATCCGCCGCAGTGGTCCGCGGGCGCGAAATCTGGTGTGGGGCGAGAAGAAAAGAAAATCACCTGCCCGATGGTCGAAAGGTTCGATCGCGCTCGCCGACGATTTCCCTGTGGTCGTGGTCATCTGTCCCCGTACGAGTGAAAGGTGGTCGTTGTGGTGGGTCCGGATGGCGCTACAGGCCGGCGCCGCCGTCGACGACGATGTCCTGCATCGTGATATGGCGGGCGTGGTCGGAGGCCAGGAACAACACGACATCGGCGATGTCCTCCGGGGCGGCGATCCGCCCGAGCGGTATTCCCGCCCGGAACCCCTCGAGTGAACCGGCGATGGTCTTCCGGGCGCCGGTGTCGTCGGTCCACAACGCCCGCTGCATGGCGGTATCGGTGGAACCGGGAGAGACCGTGTTGCAGCGAATTCCGTAGCGCGCCAGTTCGAGTCCGAGGCATCGGGTGTACTGGACGGCGGCGGCCTTGGCCGCGCAGTAGGCCGCGAAATTCATGCGGGGAACTCTGGCGGCGTTCGACCCGACAGTGACGATATTTCCGCTGCGGCGCGGCACCATCGTGGCCGCGGCGCGACGACAGCAGTGCATGACGCCTGCGGCGTTCACGGCGAAGGTCGCCGCCCAGTCGGCGTCGGTTACCTCGGCCGCGGGCGCGATCCGCAGAATCCCGGCTGCGTTCACCAGCAGATCGATCGGCCCCTGGTCCCGCTCGATCCGATCGAACGCCGCCTGCACCGCGTCGGGGTCAGCGACGTTGCAGCCCGACACGGCGACATCCGCTGTCGGGATGGTTTCCGGTTCGGGACGAACGTCCAATCCCGTAACCGCCCAACCGTTCTTCGCCAGCAACACGGCCACAGCAGACCCGATTCCACCCGCAGCCCCGGTCACCACCGCCACACCCGACACCCGGTCCGTCCTTCCCGATCATGGTCCGTTTCGGGCCGTACGGCTGCCCGGCCGCTGCTAGCATCGCCTCGATGACAAGGGCAGATCCTTGCTCGCAGGACACATTCGGTCAACTTACGAGAGGTGCTCGCGTGTCGCTCGGTACCGCAATCGACGAAATCCTGCAGGCACCGGTCGATGCCCTCCCCGACGAAGACGCCCTCATCCGCGCAGCAATCCTTTGGCACTTCTCACCCGAGACCGGTGCACCGTTCTGGCTGCGGCGCGCCGAATCGCTCGGATTCGATCCGCGGGACCAGGTGCACACTCGTACGGATCTGCTGCGTTTCCCGGACGTCAGCAGCGAATGGCGGACCGCTCCGATCGAGGATCTGGTGCCGCGCGGCATCGCCGAATCCGGATCGGCGATCCCGTACGTCTACGACAGCGGCGGCACTACGGGCGCACCGAAACGGATCGCCGAGTTCGAGTACTGGCGGCGCACCGCCGCCTGGACCAGTGACCGGCTCGACGCCATCGGTATGCCGCGCGGCGGGAACTGGCTCTACCTCGGCCCGACCGGTCCGCATGTCGCCGGGGCCTTGTTCATCGACATGGCCCGCCGCCGCGGCGGCGCCTGCTTCACCGTCGACTTCGATCCTCGCTGGGTGCGCCGCTGCGCGCAGGAGGGGCGCACCGACGACGTCGACCGCTATATCCGGCACATCCTCGACCAGGCACGCTGGGTACTCGAAACCCAATCGGTGCAAATCCTGTGGGCCACACCGCCATTGCTCACGGCCATGGCCGACACTCGACTCGGCAATCTCGTTCGTTCCAAGGTCGGCGGCATCCTCTGGTCCGGCACCTCCACCGATCAGGAAACCCTGCGGCTGCTCGACGACGAAGTGTTCCCCGATCTCCCGCTGGCGGGGATATACGGCAACACCCTCATGGGAGTCGCACCGCAACGCCCCCCGCTGCCCGACGACGAATACCGGTGTGTATTCCAGCCGTTCCATCCGCACGTGCTGCTCGACGTCATCGACCCCGACACCGGAAACCAGGTCGATCACGGGCGGCGCGGACAGGTCCGGCTACACCATCTGAGCCGCGAGATGTTCCTGCCGGCCGTGCTCGAACGCGATCTCGCCACCCGGCTGGCACCGGCTCCCGGTTCGGCGGGCGACTGTGTCGCCGACATACGGCCCGCCCCGACCACAAATCGGCCGATCGTCGAAGGCGTGTACTGACCGTGGAATCCGTCGACATCATCCGCGACGGCACCGACTATCGATCCCTGCACCGCGAACCGCTTCCCGACGTCACCGGCCGGCCCGTCGCCGATCTCGGGCTCGCGCCCGAACTACTGATCCGTCGCATCCTCGCGACCGGAACCGCACTGGCAGAACCGGATTCGCGCCTGTTCGACGCCATCGCCGCCGCCGGGCAGCTGTTCGCGACCGGGAACGTCGCCGGAGAATCACCGGAACAGTACTGCCACCATCAATCCCGAACATCGGGGATCCCGATCCGGGCGGCACACCGAGCCCTGCACACGATCGCCGAGGCCACTGCTGGACTCGCCGACGCCCTCACCGCGCAGCAGCCGCGCGCCACCGGCAGCGACGGTGTGGCATGGGCCCGGCGCGGCCACACTCTCGCCGTGCTCGCGCCCGGCAATCATCCACTGCCGCATGCCGAGTGGCTGCCCGCTCTCGGCCTCGGTTACCGAGTGCTGGTCCGGCCGTCCCGCCGCGACCCGTACACACCACGCCGACTGATCAGGGCCCTGCTGGCCGCCGGTGTCGCTCCGGAGCGCCTCGCTCTGCTGCCCACCGACCACGCCACCGCCGCAACACTGGTCCGCGCAGCCGATCTGGGGCTCGTCTACGGCGGCACGGACGTCGTGACTGCATACGCCGGTAACCCGGCCGTGCGTGTCCAGGGCCCGGGCCGGTCCAAAGTCTTGATCACCGGCGACGCCGACCCCTACGACTACCTGGACGTGCTCGTCGAGTCGGTGGCCGGGGACGGCGGAACCCAATGCCTCAACGCGACCACGATCCTGCTCGAACAGGGCTTGGATCATGCCCGCTTCGCGCGGGAGCTCGCCGAGCGTCTCGCCGCCCTCGTGGGGCGGCCACCCGAACATCCCGATGCCGAGTTGCCGGTGCGAACCGTCGCCGAAGCCCGAGCAGTCGCCGACCATGTCACCAGCGTTGCCGGAGCCCAACTCGTCGGTGACAGCAGGCACCGGTACACCGACCTCGAAGACGGCAGCGCCGCACTACTTCCCGCCGTATTCCACACCGACACACCCGGCGCCCCAACCGCGACCGAACAACCCTTCCCATGCGTGTGGATCGCGCCCTGGACACGCAACATCGGAATCGGCGCCCTCGCAGACAGCCTCGCGCTCACCCTCCTGAGCCGCGACGCCACCCTTGCCGCACGCTGCGCCGCCACCCCGACGATCCGTGCCGTCCACCTCGGCCCCACCCCGACCACCACATACCACCCGCACCGACCGCACGACGGCTACCTGAGCCACTTCCTCATGGAAGCTCGCACCTACACAAGCGATTGGGGCCGCAGCACGGGCGTGCGCAGCACCCCGTCCGACGTCGATTCCCCATAACGACAACACCACCTTGGGTCCCGACACGGCCATACCGACGAACGGATCTCGGCGAAGGCCCACCCCAGGGCTCAGGTACGCCACCACAGCACGCGACGAGGCAGCGGGCGCCGAAGGTCTCGCGGTGCATCTCCTCGGCGACCCGCCGAACGCACGGTCAGCGCAGGCCGCCCGGCCCACCGACCCAGCAGCCCCCCGGCCCTCGAACCTCAGCCCTGACCGTCCACCAAATCACCGGGTGATGCCGAAATTCGCCTGGATTTACCTGGTCACACGATGATTCACTGGCCGACCGCAGTCCTCTGACCGGCTGCGGATCCGGTTCGTGGCTTGTCAGCGGCCCCTGTAGGTTCCCCGCTGGGCTTCCTCATGGGCGGCCAGTTGTTGGTCGTCCGGCACACCGCCAGCATCTCGCCCGTGCGCACGCTCGTGCCGAATAGAGCGAGTCTCGTGTAGATCATCCGTTTCGGGTGAAGCGGGTGTGCTCGGCTGGTGGATACGGTCCCCCGGGAACTGAGGAAGAGATCCGGGTGGAAGGGGAGCTGTCGATGTCCGGTACCGGTGCGTTCGGCGATCCGAGGGTGCTTCCCGACTACGCGAGCGCGGTGGGGCGCTCGGCGTATCTGTGGGGCTGGCCGCTGGTGAATCTGCACAACCGGCGGGTGTTCATGCAGCAGCTGCCCGCACCGGGCCTGCTGGCCGGGATCGTGCCCGCCGGCCCGCCCGGAACGCTCGGCATGCTGCGTGACTACGTGCGCCCCGAGGAACGAATCGTCGCGTGCCCGAATCAGGATGTCGCCTACGGATTCGGGGTCCTCGACGCCGAGCGCGGCCCGTCGGTGGTGCAGGTACCCGATTTCGGTGACCGATTCTGGGTGTACCAGGCCGTCGACCAGCGCACCGACTCGTTCGTGCAACTCGGCAAGATGTACGACACCCCACCGGGCTTCTACCTGCTCGCACCCACCTCCTGGGACGGCACGGTCCCCACCGGCATCACCGGCGTGTTCCGGTACGACACCCGCGCCGCAGTGGTAATCCCGCGGGTGTTCCTCGACGACACCCCGCGAGACCGCGAAGCGATCACCCCGCTGATCGACCGGATCAGCATGTACCCGCTGTCGGAATTCGACGGCAGCACGAAAGTCGTGGACTGGTCACAGGCCCCCTCCTACGGCGGCGGGGACGCCACCGGCGACCAAGCAGAAACCCAATGGGTGGACCCCGAAACCTACTTCTCCGTGCTTCCCGAAGTGCTCGATGAGGTGCCGCCGCTACCCGGCGAAGAAGCCCTCTACGCGTGGTTCCGGTCCATCCTTGCCGCCGCCGACCGTGACTCCGGTGTCGCAGAAGCGTTGCGGCAGGCCGCCATCGACGCCGACACCGTCGTGCGGGAACTCTTCGAATTCCGCAACTACGGACTCCCCGCTGGCGGCAACTGGACCACCCAGCGCAACGGGGCCGCGTTCGGCACCGACTACCTGTCCCGCACTGCGGTCGGCAAGTCGAACATCTTCGTCAACACCCCGAACGAAACCTCCTACTACTATCAGGATCTCGACAACACCGGGAACCGGCTACACGGCGCCAACACCTACACCGTGCACTTCCCCGCAGGTCAACTACCGCCGGTGCGCGGATTCTGGTCACTGACCGTGTACAACAAACACCACTTCTTCCACCCCAACGACCTCGACAGGTTCTCACTGGGCACCAAGAACCAGAACCTCACCTACGGCGACGACGGCTCCCTCACCCTCACCATCGGCGGGCCCGCCCCCAGCGACGAGAAACAACTCACGAACTGGCTCCCCGCACCCGACGACGAATTCACCCTCTACCTACGCGCCTACTGGCCCGACCACACCATCCTCGACGGCACCTGGAAACCACCCACCGTCACACTTGGTCAATAACCCCGCACTCTCCTCTGCCGCATAACGTTGTCGGTTGGACGCCATCATGCGCCTCCGGGCGCTGTACCAGGCCGGTCCGGATGTCTCGCCACACCGCGGTGCGAGTGTTGCTGCGGATTCCGCTCCCGCACCGACCGATTCCACCGGTCGTCAGCGTGGACGACTTCGCGCTGCGGCGCCGAAACCGATACGGCACAGCGGTCATCGACGCGGTCACCCACGAACGGATCGATGTTCTGGCCGACCGCAAGTCCGACACGCTCGAAGCGTGGCTGCGTGACAACCCCCGGCGTAGAGGTCGTCGTCCGCGATGGATCAGCCACCTACGCCGAAGCGATCCGGCGCACACGGCCCAGCGCGTTGCAGGTCAGTGACCGCTGGCACCTGTGGCATGGCCTGGCCCGATCGGTGAAGGAGGTCGTTGCCGCGCACGGCCGATGCTGGGACGCAGCCGGGACGCAGCCGCTCTGAGAGAAGGGGCGAGCGCGGGCTGGTCACGTACTCGTCGAAATGCCGGCGACGGCGAATGCGCTGCCGTTGCGCGTCCTGCCGTTGCTGATCGAGTTGCGTCAGCGTCAGCGGCGCGTACTCGGCGACGCATCCCGAAAACCATCGACGACACGAGGTCCCGATCAGGCCCGGTCAACTGTCAGCGCAATCATGAGGTCCGGATTCATCCTGAAATTCGAGGATGCGCTCGCCGGGCCCGTGTTGCCTAGTCCGGACGTCGAGGCCGCCACCGCCGGAGGGCTGCGGCACCGACCACCGCTCGTCGCGTCAGTGCGCGCGCAGGATGGATTCGAATGCTGCGGCGAGACGGTCCAGGGGCGCGTTGTCACCTTCCGCGCGGCACAGCACCAGCGCGCCTTCGATCCCGGCGATCAGCATTGTCGCCAGGTTTTCGGCGTCGGGGTCGGGAGTTCCGTTGCGACGCAGACAGTCCCGGAACGCACCCTGCCAGCGATCGTAGATTCCGCGGGCGATCTCACGCAGTGTGTCATCGCCGCGGTCCGCTCCGAGCGTGACGGCCGCGACCGGGCTACCGGGCGGATGTTCCCCGCTGGTCAGCATCATCTTGACGCCTGCGATGATCGCGCGCACCGCCGAGATCGGATCCTGGTTGACGCACCACGACTCGATGAACGCGCCCACCGTGGCATCGGTGGCGGCCAACACTTCCGCGGCGACCTCGGTCTTGCCACCCGGGAAGTGATGATAGATCACACCGCGATGAGCACCGGCCTGACTCGCGATCTCCCGAATGCCCGTCGCACCGTAGCCACGGCCACGAAAAAGCAGCGCCGCCTGCTCGATCATCTGATTGCGAGTATCCCGCGCCACCTGCGTCCCTCCACAACCTTGACTAAGCCGATCGACATAGACAATACTCACCCATGCCACTAAGTCGATCGTCTTAGCACTGGTCCGCCACATCGCATCCGCGAGAAGGACACGCTCATGAGCCACAACGTCACGGTCACAACCCATTCCAGCGTCATGGTGGTGACCATCGATCGCCCCGCCAGGCGAAACGCCGTCGATCTACCGACCGCTCGGGCGCTGATCGACGCGTTCGAACGATTCGATCTCGACAACACCAGCAACGTCGCCGTCCTGACCGGCGCCGGGGAGGCGTTCTGCGCGGGCGCCGACCTCGTGGCAATCGACCGAGGCGAGCGCAAACCACTGGTACCGGACGGAACCTTCGCGCCCATGGGGCCGGTGCGGCTGACTCTGTCCAAGCCGGTGATCGCGGCGATCGAGGGACCCGCCGTCGCCGGCGGTCTGGAACTGGCCGCATGGTGTGATCTGCGAATCGCGGGCAAGTCCTCCTATTTCGGTATGTTCAACCGCCGGTTCGGAGTGCCGTCTTGTGATCTCGCCAGCATCCGGCTCCCCCGGCTGGTGGGCTACGGGCGCGCCATGGAACTCATACTCACGGGCCACAGAGTCCCGGCCGACGAAGCACTGGCGATCGGGTTGATCAATCAGGTGGTCGACGACGGCACCGCCCTGTCGGCCGCACTCGAACTCGCCGCCGAGCTCGCCTCGGTTCCGCAAACCGCGATGCGCAACGATCGACGGGCGCTCATCGAGGCCGCCGACCTCAGTGAATCGGATGCGATTGCCAACGAAATCCGATTCGCCCTGGCAACACTCGAATCGGGAGAGCTACAAACCGGAGCCGCCGAATTCGCGCAGGGAGCCGGCCGAAACGGCCGCCGGAATTGATCGCGAACCACGAACGGAGCGGGCGATGAGTGAACAGTCGCAGAATATCGAGTACGAAAAGGTTGATCGAATTGCCGTTATCACCTTGAATCGCCCGGATCGCCGCAACGCCATCGATCCGGGAATGGATGCGCGGCTGCGGGAGATCTGGGCCGATTTCGCCGCCGACGACGACGTCGATGTCGCGATCTGGACAGGCGCGGGAACGTCATTCTGTTCCGGCGCCGACCGCGATACCTGGTTCATGCAGTGGCTGTCCGCTACCCCGGCCGATGTCCAGCGTCATGCCACTGCGGTCGGATTCGGCGGCCTCACCCGGGGCCTGCACCACATCACCAAACCGGTGATCGGCGCCATCAACGGCTGGGCACTCGGCGGCGGATTGGAGTTGGCCCTGGCCTGCGATATCCGCATCGCCTCGGACCGCGCCATGTTCGGCAGCCCATTGGTGGGTCTTGGTATTCATCACGGCGATGGCGGGATCTCCCGGCTGGTCAACACATGCGGAGTAGCAGTCGCGCTCGATCTGGAACTGAGCGGCGAACCGATCGACGCCGAACGCGCACTGGCATGCAACCTCGTAACTCGGGTCGTTGCCCACGATGAACTCATGTCGTCGGCACATGCTTTGGCGCGCCGTATCATCGACCACGATCAGGGTGCGGTGCGATCGGCCAAACGCACCGTACTCGACGTCGTCGGCCGTCGCCTCGACGACCAACTCGAGCGGGAGGCGCTGGCAGCGTACGCGACTGCCGGCGGTAGCCACACGAAACAGGTTTTCGACACCATCAGCAACCGCCGGTGACCGCAGGCAGTCGACAGCCCAGAGACGCCGCCGGCTGGTCAGGTAATCGGCGATCTCGGAATCCGGGCGTCGCTCTGCCGCCAGGAAAGCAGCATTCCCCCACACACCCCACAGCATGTTCTTGACGTCGTGAATCGCGGCGAAAAAGGGCGGCATCGACCGCGAGGACCTGACGCCGCCGTTCCGCGGACAACACCCGATGGTGTTCGATGGAGCGCCGGTAGACCAGCCGCGCCAGCCGGCCCGCTTCGGTGGTCACCGAGTCGAACGCGGCCAGCAGCGTGTCCGGCTCGGCGTGGACGAGGTAGTCACCATCGGCGATCAACTCATCCAGCCTGCCGGCGGGGGCAGCGTGAGTGGCGATGTGCCTCAACGCGTATGGGGGTGCGGATTCCCATACTCGGCGGCCGTCTTCGGTGACCGGAATTCGATCCAGCAGGGCGTCCACGAGATCGTCGCAGGGGATGCCTGGTGTCTCGGCACAGGCGAACGGTCGCGAACTCCGTGGGTTCGCCTCACCGGCCGAATCGGGCACAGCGCCATACCTCCAACCACCGGCGCCGACCGTACCGCCGGGCGGCCCACCGAGGCCCGTGAAATTCGGTGCACCGACTCGGCCGTATCGCGCCGTTCACCGCAACGGACCGCCCGGCCGCGGAAAATCGCCCTGGGTTCGGGCCCGGGAAGCCGTTCGGGTGCCGATGTCTTCGTTCGCCGCTTCCCGCTTGACCTGCTCGAACATTCGCTTCAGCCGCGCCTCCCGCTCCTGCGCGTTCGTGCCGTCGAGCTGGCCGGCGAAGGCGCGGCGCGCGGACTCCACCAGGGAGTCGGGGATGTTCGGGTAGGCGCGGGCGATCTCCCACAGGGCCGCCTCGGTCTGCCCGTCCAGACCGGAATCCGAGGCCAGGCCGCGTCCCGCGCGCACCGAGGCGAGTTCCTCCTCGAAGCTGCCGCGCAGTTCGTCCTCGGTGGGGTGGTTCATGCGCACGTCGACTCCTTACCGTCTCACCGGCGGTTCATCTGCTCGATGCCCGCTCGAATTGCGGCGCAGTTCGTCGTCTCTCGAGTCTTCGTTGCGCATCGTCTCTCCCTTCTTCGAATGTCTCGCGCCGTCACCGGCCGAAGATTCGCGCGCGGCGGTCCGGGTCGGCGCAGACGTCGCGAATCAGCAGCCCGATGTCGTATCCGGGCGACATCGCGCGATACCGCAGCTCACAGGCGACGGCCCCGCCGACCACCACCATGAACCGAGTCAGGTTCTCCCCCAACACTTCCCAGACCACCGACACCGAGGCAGGCTCGAGGTCCAGCAGCCGGTCACCCACCCGCAACGCCAGCCCGTCGACGTTCCGATAGAACACCACGGACACACCACCCAACTCGCCGTAGACCCCACCCGGCGCCTGCATCACCGCCGCGACCGCCTCCAGCCTGCCGGTGGCCGGGTCGAACCGGGCGTACTCCCCGAATCCACCGTAAGCCTGCACTGTGATCTGCGCATTCGCCTGCTTCGGCGTGGTGGTGAACATCCGGCGACGAGCAGCGTTACCTCTGTCCATGGCCGGGGCGCCGGGCGGTCCGGATGGCCTCATCGAATCCGGACGGGACCACGGCGGGGGCGGAGGAGTCGTCCATCCGGTTCCCGAGGGCGGAGCCGTTGGGGTCGTGGGTTGTGTCACCTGATGCCCCGCACCCCAAACATGTTGTGCTGAGCGGTGATCCGTGGAAGGAACCTGGGGCGCAGACTGCTCGGAACCGTAGGGCACCGGCGGCGGCGAACCCGACCAGGCAGAATGCACCGACGCACCGTGTTGGCCCGACTGACCCTGTTGCGGAGAATACCACTTCTGCTCCGGAGGAACCGGCCACTGCGTCCTCGGCTCATCCCGCTGTTGCCCGGAAGGCATCGGCGGCTGCCCGGCTACTGGCTCCTCAGGGACGGCCCGGGGCGTTCTGGGGAGCGTGAAGTCGCCCGGCGGGCTGGATTGGGTCGGCGGCACCGGTGTGTCCGGCGGCCCCGGAGGCACAGGGGAATCCGGAACCTGCGGAGGCTGGGGCGGGTACGGAGACGTCGGCGATTCCGGCGGCACCGGCAGTTCGGGCGGCTGCGGCAGCTCAGGCGGCACCGGCAGCTCAGGCGGCTGCGGAAGGTCGGGCGGCTGTGGGAGTTTCGGAGGATCCGGCGGGCGGGCAGGTTCGGCGGGCTCCGGAGGTGCTGGTGGCACTGGCGTGTGTGGGGGTCTTGGGGGGTGCGGAGGCTCCGGAGAGTGTGGAGGTTCCTCAGGTTGGGCGAACGAGAGGCATGGGTCTATGGGGGTGTTGGGTTCTACCTCGGGGAGTTCAAGATCGTCGTCATGCGGCGGGTGGGGGATGTTCGAGCGGAGGATGGGGCCGCGAGGGCGAGGGGTTTCCTCGTCCGGTTGGCTGTGGTTGCGATCGATCCGGTCTTCCAGCTTGGCGTGCCAGAATTCCAGCTCCCGCGCGAGGTTTCGGCGCTGCTGCATGAGCCGGTCGTATTCCGCGTTCGCCCACCGGGTTGCGTCGTCATCGTCCGCGGGCGGCCGCGTACCGTCGGGCTCCGGGCCCTCGGCCGCATCCACACCCCGCAGCGTGTCGGCGTCGTTTCCCGTGTGCGACCGCACGATTCGGCCGAATCCGCCGTGCTCGAACCGCGCCACACCGGTCAGCAACGCATGCAGCACACGGGCGGGTTCCGAAGCGTCACGACCGTTCAGCGCGACGTCGAGGAAAGCGTCCGCGAGTGCCTCCCCCGCCCGCAGCGCGCCGCGCTGGAAGCTGTAGCGGCTGAGCTGCCGCAGCCAGGCGTGGTACTCCTCGGCGTCGACGTGGCCCCGCGTCGACTTGTAGTGCGCCAGCAGCACATCCTCGGCCAGATCCCGCGCCCACTTACCGCCCGCGTAGTCCAGCGCATGACCCAGCTCGTGCACGATCGTCGCGTACACCGGCCGGTCGGCCACGCCGCGCGGCGAGTATCCGGTGCGCTCCGCACGCTCCTTCGACGCCCGCAACTCCTCCGGGTGCGTAGCGAAATGCCGGTCCAGCGTGATGGATTCGGCGTAGTAGGTGCCGTCGGTACGCTTGCGCCAGGCCGCCTCCGCGTGCCGGTTGCCGTCGAGGTCGGCGATCTCGACGCGACGCAGGTCGATCTGCGGATGCCGGCTGAGGATCTCGTCGACCGCCCGCGCGTATTCCCGCAGCGTCACCACGTCCGTCTCGGAGTCGAAGCCACGGATCTCGAGCCACGGATACCGTTTCCCGAGTTCATTCACGATGCCGCCGCGATCCAGCGCCGACCACACGTCATCGGTAGGCGGCTGCCGGTTCGACAGCGACTCGTCGGGACGCACGAACGCATCGTCCGGGGAGTCGTTGCGGTGCACCGTATCTCGCGTGGCCGGGGCCTCGGTACGGTGCACCCCATCCCGCACAGCCGGGGAACCGGCGCGGTGCACCACGTCTCGCACGGCCGGGGCCTCCGCGGGATCCGTTCCGCGGTCCCGGGTTTCGTACCCGGACTCTCCATTCCGGGGCGTACCGTTGCCGGAATCACCGGTGTCGGAAGGTGGTTCGTCTCGGCGGAGCAGTCGGTCGGCGATACGTTTCAGCCTGCCGCCGCCCGCCTCGTCCGAGGGGTCCAGGGCGGCGGTGCCGTCGCGCAGCGTCTCCGCGATCCGGTTCACCAGCCGCTGCGGATCCGCATCCGACATACCCTCCAGGTACCGCGACAGCACGTCGCCCGCATCGCCCCACGGCGTCGGCGCGGGTACCCGCCATCCGCCGCTCCCGTCACGCTCGAGCCACACCGACAGGTCGACCCCGCCGACCTGGAACGTGTGCAGATCGTAGCGGAGCGTGTCGCGCGGCGTCAGCCCGTCGGTCGAGGTCGTCGGGATGCGGCGCATCTTCAGCTGTTCGGCCACATGCGCCGGATGCGGCTCACCCAGAGTGGGATCGTTACGCGCCTGTTCGAAACCGATATCCACGAAGTCGCCGACGAGCCCGCTGGGCGACCGATCGAACCGGGACCTTGCCGGGGTGTCGAAGGCGTAGGGACCGAGTTGCGCCAGCCACGCGTCGTATCCCAGATCGGTGAGGCCCTCGCTGCGATACCGCAGGTAGTGCGCCAGCATCTGGGTCGTGGCCTCACCGAATTCGGGCATGCGGTACTGGCCCTCGGCCGTGCGCCGATCGGTGTCGACGAATGTCAGCAGCCCGTTCTCGCCCACGACCATCGACCGGTACTCGAGGCGATGCGCACCGTCCCACAACGCGTCGATGTACTCCGGCCGCTGCTCGGCCAGCCGCCGCAACGCGTCCAGATGCCCGCCCGCCTCGGCGATCACCAGCAGCCTCGGCCGCGGATCCATCGCCCGGGAAGGCAGCAGCGCGACATTATCGGTCAGCCGCTCCCCCGCGGACGTGCGATCCAGTTCCCTATCCAGCGCGGTACGAGCCACCTCCGACAGCTGCTCCGGAGTCCACTTGTACGTTGATTTCTTTGCCGCAGTGAGTGTTTCGAGAGAAGTATCGGTCTCACGGATCTCGGGCGGACTACCCCAGCGCCGGTGCGGGCCGTCGATCGCGGCCCGGACCACGTCGAAGGCGATCTCGGCGCGGTTCAGCCCGACCTTGTCGATGTAGCGGCGCAACGCCTTTCGCCCCGCCTCGTAGGCCACCTGTTCCGGCGGGGGTGCGTCGGCCGAGCGCTCCGCCGCCCGCACCGCCTTGCGGTATGCCTTGTCGTAGGCATTGCCGTACACACGCTCGGCGGGACCGACCGGCGCCGGCGTCCCCGCCTCCCGCATCACACGGATCGTTTCGATCTCGTCGGCGAAATCGTGCGCCCGCTCGCCGCGCAGCGCCGGGCTGTCGACCGGACGCGGCGGCGGCACCTCGTCGGCGAAGTCGTAGGCGGGCTCGGCACGCACCGCCCGAATGTCGAGGGGTTGCGGCGGCACCTCGTTGGACGGCGGAATCCCGTGCGCCCGATCCCATTCCGCGGCATAGAACGTGGCCGGATTGCCACCGTCCACGGTCGGCCCCAGATCATGCAGCCGAGCCCGGACAGCACGCACACCAGCACGGAAAGCCGCCGCCTCATGCGTCCACGGATGCACGGCGTCGCTGTCACCGAACATCCGCTCAGCGGCCCGCAACGCGTCCCGGTGAGCGTCGAGATACGCGACCTCCAGCGGATCCCGATACTTATCCCGCCCACCGTCACGACCACGCGCCTGCCGGATATCCTCGAACGCCAGCGCATGCGCCTCAGCCTGCCGATCCAACATCCGATCGACATAGCCCGCGCGATCCAGAATCGACCGCTCCTGCGGCCAACCACGCTGCTCACCAGCCAGATCCGCCATCACGGCGGCGCGGATCAGATCGCCCATCCGAAACTCCGGCGCGCCGTAGGTGGACAGGCGGACGGAGCCGGTGGCCGGGTCGTAGCCGAGCGCGGACGTAACCTCGGGCTCACCGCTGAACCGGATATCGATGCCCAGACGATCCAGGAACGACACCGCCCACCGGCCGACGGGGCTCCCACGGAGCGGACTCTGGGTCGAACTACCCGGCGGCAACCGCAAGCCATTCCATTGGTCCGCGGCCCAATCGGCAAGTGTCGGCCCGGACCGCGGTGTCGAATCACCCTTCGCCGCCGCGGCCGGTTCGTTGTCGGGTATCCCGGCGGCCGCGTCGTCCGAGACATGAACCAGCCGCACGACCCCCGACTCGTCGATGGTGATCCGGACCAGATCGGCGGGCCCCAGTTCGGTGTGCAGCACCGGGGCCCCGAGATCCGCTGCCAACGTGTCGAGCAGATCCAGCCCTACTCGTTCGGCGATCTCACGCTCGATGGCCTCGCGACGACCGGCGATCTCGGCGTGCCGCGGAATCAGGTCCTCCATGAGGAGCCGATCGGGCCTCCGGCTGTGGTCCGGATTCGGGTCGCGCTGCCGCATCTGCTCCAACTGCTCGGCCCGCGTCCCGGTAAAGGCGGGCCCCTGCACTCCGCCCGACAGCATGTTGAGGATTTGCGTCACGCCGTCGAACGCACGATCGAAGCTCTCCTCCACGGCGCGTAACCGGCGGGTCGCGGCGGCGTGCTCGCGCACCAGCCTCTGCACCTGCTGGGCCGAATCCGCCGAGTGCGGAACATATTCCGGCCATGCCGGCGGTGCGGCGCCCTGCGGCGGTGCGGGATCGTGAGCGGCGTCCCACTCCCGGCCGGGCGCTTCGCGCTCGTCGGTCGTCGCACCCGGGCGGCCGAAGGCGTCGAAGTCCCCGTTGACCAGCAGCGCGTTCGTCCCGGCCTCCCGGCCGAGACCGCGCAGCGACTCCGCGGACAGGTTCACCCCGGAATTCCGCGCCTGGTCCACGGCGGCGTTGTAGGCGTCGCGATACACGCCCCGCATCTCGTCACGATAAGAGAGCTGGGCGGGACTCAGCCCGAACGGACGGTCGATCCCGAACCCGGCATCACGCAGCTGCTGCTCGAACTCGGCCTTCCGGCCGAAGGCCGCCGCCTCGATACGATCATGCGCCGCAAGGTGATCCGACCGATCCATCGCCGCGATCCGCGCCGGAGTCACCTCGACATCACCCGAGACAATCGCGCGAACCCGCTCGGCCGCCCGCACCACCGCGGCCGCCTGCTCCGCATGCGTCCGGCCGTCGGTGGCGATCAGAATGTCCATCGTCCGGCCGTTGAACGAATCGACCTCGGCCGGAGCCTTCCCGAGTTCGGAGAACCGCACCGACGCTTCCGCCTCACGCAGCACATCGGCGGCCTCACGACCGACCTCGGTGTGCGACAACAACTCCCAGACCTGAACGAAATTCGGATCCGGAACGTGGGCGAGCCAGCCATCGGCCTGGGTCTCGGGATCGTGGGCGGCACGGTGCGCGTACTCCCGCGCCTGCCGCTCCCTACTCACTTCCTCGCCGCCGGGCGAATCCTCGTGCGGCAGTGGGCCGTCCATCGCATCGGTGCCGCTGCGCGCGCCGGCGAGCGGCTCGACCTCGCCGATGCCCACGCTCCGCGGATCGGTCTGCCGGTGCTTGCCGAGCATCCGGTCCGTGGCGCGGGCGATGTCGCGCACGATCTCCGCGTTGACGCCGTCCTGGTCGAATCCGGAGACGTCCAGGCCGTGCCACTCCGCGAGGATCTCGGCGATCTCCTCGGGCGTAGGGCGCGCCCACTCGTCACCGTTCCGATCACGCGCACCGTCGTCGAAACGGCCGTGTGCATAGTCGGATTCGGGCTGCCGGGATACGTTCGAATCGGGGTCGGCACCGGGGTCGGGGGCGATGGGCGGGGCGTTGCGGGCGGCCGCCTCCAGCAGGTCGTACAGTGCGTGGGCGGGCTCGCTCGCCCGGTCCCCCCACAGCATGACCTCGGCGAAACCCTCTGCGAGTCCCTCGCCGGGCCGGAAGTCCGTCTTCGTCGCCGGGTCGGTGAAGCTGTAGCCGCTCAGCTGCTTCAACCACTCCTCGAATTCGAGAACGTCCGCGCTCGGATTCTTGCGAACGTAGACCCGCAGCAGGTCCATCGGGGGATCGCCCCCCAAACGCACCCGGGTCATCTTCGACCCGGCGTTATCCAGCACATGGCCCATCTCGTGCAGGATCATGGCGCGTACCGGACGCTCGGCGAAGCTCCGATGGAAGCGGCCGTCGCCGATATTGAGATCGACCGAGCGGTGGAATTTGGCCAGGTCCGTGGCAATAGTCCGGTTGACGGTCATCACGGAGTACTGCTGGGTATTGTCGTGGGGCCGTGGAATCGCCGTGGTCTTGGCGAATTGCCCCTCCGCCAGCTCACCGATCCGGATCAGCCGCAGGTCCATCTGCGGATACTCGGATCTCGGGAATCGGGTGAACATTTCCTCGACCGAGCGGCCGATCTCGCGGGCCACGTCCGGGTCGACGCCGTCGTAGTCGAGGAAGTCCACCCCGAACTCGTCGCGCAGGCGTTCGGCGACGCCGTCGGGGTCCAGCGGCAGCCAATCGTCATCGATCCGGGAGCGGCCGTCGGCCCCGCTGTCACCATCGGTCGGCGACATCTCGCCCGCTATCGCGTCCGATCTCGCATTCTTGGAATCTCCTGTGTCCGAGGTGGATCCGTCGGCGGGCAGCCGCCCGGCGCCTCCGCCCGGCCGGTCGGGTTCCGGGCGTGGCCCATCCGCGGGCACGGCGTCCGGCGGATCGTCGCCGCGATCGCCTCGCCCATCCGGATCACCGAACAGGCCCCGGCGAAATTGTGCGAGCCAGTCCTGGAGATCCTGGAAATCCTGCTCCAATTCCTCGTTCCGGCGTCGGAACTCCGCCTCGATCTCCTCGCGGGTCAGGAACGGATCCTGCTGCCGCTCAGAATCGTTCGCCTCGACGTCGGAAGCGCGCAACCGCTCGACCTCGTCCATCAGCCGCTGGTGCTGCCGCTCCGCCTCCGCCTCGTTACGGCGGAAAGCATCGTTCAGCTCGTCGATCTCGTGTCGCGCCGCGTCCCGGATCGCTTGGGCCGCCTGCTCCCCCTGCGACTCCCGCACCCGGCGCATGAGTTCCTCGTGCTGCCGCGCCGCCTGCTCCTCATTGCGCCACGATGCCTCCTTCGCCTGCGCCACGGCCCGTTCCAGCGCCGCGTCGAACGGATTCACCCTCGCAGCCGAATCCCGCTGCACTCCACCATCTCTCGCCACGTCAGACGGTGCCGAACTCTCGGGAACAGTGGTCTCCGCGCGCGGCACCGCCCCCTCGGCAGGCGCCGCTCCCGCAGACGAGGTGACCTCCCCGCGCGGCACCGCCCCCTCAGTGGGCGGCGCGCTCTCAGGCGGCGGCGTTCCTTCGGGCGGCGGCGCACCGTCAGGCGAGGGTGAAGTCTCAGGGGGCGTGGAACTTTCAGGCGGTGTGCCCTCGAGAGGTGGCGCATCACCCTGGACTCGGGGGGACGCGGGGGGTGGGCCGTCGGGCGGGGCGGAGGGCTTGCCGGGTTCGTCGCCCGCGCCCACGGCACGGTTCCGCCGCAATTCCTCCGCGAGGGCGGCCAGCCGGTTGATCCGGTCCTGCCGCTGCCGGACTTCCTCGCGCAACTCCTCGACCGCGGCCGGGAGATCCTCCGGACCCTCGTGCTTATCGATGCGGCCGTCCCGGTACGCCTCGTAGACCTTTGCCTGCGTCTCCGGATCGGCGTCGGCCACATCGACGCCGACCAGTCGCGACCAGTCGCCGGCGGGTTCGAGGCGCGGATCCGAATCGTTCCAGGACACACCGTCTTCGGCCGCCACCCGGGCGGCCGCCTCGGCGACGGCCCGGCCGAACTCCCGCGGATCCGCGGATCCCACGGCGTCGGCGATGACGTCGCGCAGGCCCGGCAGTGCCTCGGTGTCGTGCACGGGGGCTTCGGTGTCGGCGCCCCGCGGGTCGGCCGGAACTCGATTGCCGTCGGCCCCGTGCGAGTACGGATCGGCCTCGAGCAATGCGCCGGCGAACTCCTCGAATGCGGCGCGCACCTGCTCGGTGTTGCGTCGAAGGTGTTGGTCGAGAACCAGATTGAACAGTTTCTTCGGGTCCAGGCCGTGCTCGACGGGGAGCCAGTCGACCGGCCCCTTGGGGGATATCTCGGGTCTCTCGGGCGACAACTCGGTGAGATCGGTGTCTTCGCCCAGCAGCCGCCGCACGAACCGGTCACGGGCGACGTCGACAGCCGGTTGGCCGACCCGGCGCACCAGTGCCGCGTAATCGGTAAGTGCCTGCAACTGCTGGCGGCGCACCGCATTCCGCTGCTCCGGGTCGGTGATCCGGTCGGCCACCGCCTCGGCGGTCAGCTCCTCCTCCGACAGGCCGAGCAGCTGCGCCAGCGGAGACCGGCCCTTGCCGTTGTTGGACAGCAGGTCGTAGAAGTCCTGAATGTCGTTCATCGAGCGCGCGAAATCGCTGAGCGCCTCGAGCTGCCCCGCCCGCACCGCATTGTCCAGCTTCAGATCTGCGATGGCGCGCTCCAGAGCCTGCGGACTCTCCAGCATGCGCGTCAGATCCTCGGGGGTGAGCCCGAGGTCGCGCGCCACGTCCACCAGGTCGCCCAGCATTTCCTGCGGGGACCGAGGCCGGGCGATGCCGCCGTCCGCGGGGCTCGGATCGATGGAGTGCGGGACCGCGCGCCACTCGCCGTCACCGTGCCGCACCATCGTCGCGACGAGTTCGCCGTCGTCGATGGTGCCGCGGTGGTGCCGAACCTCCGGGGTGTCGACCCGGTCGAGGTGGATATGCCCGTCCTCGTCGCGCACCTGCCGGTAGTCGACGACGACTTCGCCGTTGTTGACGGCATCGGCGAGATCGCGGTCTGCGGCAAGCACGTCCGCGAGCACCTCGTCACGATCGCGCGGCCCGTCGATCACCACCAGCCGGTCGGGATCGCCCTCGCCGACGGGAATCCGGGCGGCCTGGTCGTCGAGTGTCTCCCCGACGGGCGGCTGCTCCGGCGGCAGCTCCGCCTCGGCCGCCTCCATGAGTTCGGCGAGCCGCTCGGCGCGGGCGTCGTTCTCCTCTCGCAATCGGGCCAGCGTCCCGTCCAGCACCGGCGTGCCGTCGGGGTTGCGCCCGATGACCTCGTCCAAGCCGAGGCCGAACATCTGTCGCCACGACTGCAATTCGTCGGCCAGCTGGTCCCGCCGTAGCGCGTGCTCGAACCATCCGGGCGTGCCGTCGTCGCGGCCGAATTCGGGGTTCTCGCCGACGTTGGTCCATTCCGGCAGCGGATCCGCGCCGTTACCGACCTCCTGAGTCTGCCGCAGGCCCATGCCGTCGCCACTGGCGGCCATGAACTGGGTGAGGAAGTGACCGGCCGGGTTGTCATCGAAGAAACTGCGCGGGACCGACTCCATATCGATCGGAACCGTCACCCGTCTCTCTGTGCCGTCGGCGTCGCGGAATACGTAGGGGCGGGTCTCCTCCTCCGCATAGCGGCGCGCGGCGTCGGCGAGCCCCTCGATCGCGGCCGCGGCACGCAGGCAGCGGTATTCCTGTTCGGCGAGAGCGGCGCGGATGGCCCGCGGATCGTCGTCCGGGAGCCGGAAGCCCAGGCGCTCCGCCATCTCCTGCAAGGTCTCGTCGTCCGGTGGCGGCCCGTCGTCGTGGTCGGGATCGGGTCCGGACTCGGGCGGCGGATCCGGAATCGGCGCTTCCTCGAGTGCCTTCACCTGGTCGGTGTCGATCAGATAGTGGGTTTTCAGATCCCTGATGATCTGCTGTCGCAGTGCGGGATCGGTGACCGTGTCGAAGTGGTCGAGTATCGCCTGCACGGCCTCGTCGCCCGCCTCGGTGTCGAATCGCGCCAGGTCGAGCAGGATCTTGTGACGCAGTTCCGGATCGATCCGGTGGCGCGTGTCCGGGTGCTCCAACAGGTCGCGAAGATCCTCCAGGGCGTCCTCCGGACGGAAGTGGTCTTCGTCGAGGCTCTGGTGGAGCCGAGCGTGCACCTCGGCGAGATCTTCGTCGGACAGCCACCACTTGTACTCCACGCCGTCGGAGTTGTACGTCGGCACATGGTCTCCGGCGTGCAGGATCATCCGCGACGACAACTGCCCGAAGAACGGCAGATACTCCCGGCCCTTCCAGACGACGACGCTTTCCTTCAGCATCCGCGCCACCGGATCCTCCGCGCTACCGCTGTCGCTGCCGGGGCCTGCCTGTGGCCCGTCCGGCGGGGTCGGAGACGTCGGCGGGGTCGAGGACGGCGGGTGAGGATCCAACAGATCGGGCGCATGGACGATGCCGTCCTTGATGGCCGCCTGGCCGCGCGAGTCCCACCGCGACCCGGACGGATACTTGGCCGCCCCACCCTCGTATCCGCGCGGTGTGATGAATTCGCGGATGCTCCGCAACAGCCGACGCAGCCGCGACTTCTGTTCAGGCCCATCGAAATCCCGGGAAGCGGGCGATCCGGCGACCTCGTCGGGCGCGGGTTTCCAGCCGCCGTCGCCGTCGGGAACGCAGCGCACCGTGACCTGCTCGCCGTCGATCTCTATGGTGATGTCGCGCGACCCCTCGGGCACCTCGATGGAGGTCGGCGCGAGGGGACTCCGCTCGTAGTAGTCGGTGTCCTTGTTGTCGGTGTCCTTGTCACCAGCGTCCTTGTCACCCGGATCCTTATCGCCCGGATCCTTGGCGGCGGAGTTCTCGTCGACGGGGTCCTTGCCCTGTGGGTCGTCGCGGTTCGAGCCCGAACCGTCGTCGCCCGGGTCGTCCGGGGAACCGGCCGGCTTGGAACGGTTGGACGGTGGCTCCTTCCCACCGCCACCCGCGCTGCGGGCGGGCTGGGGCGGCGCTTCTCCAGCCGCCACCGGGGCGACGAACTGGGCGGAACCGTCCGGCTCTTCGGCCTTTCCACTTGCGTCCGGGTCCTGTCTCGGTGCCTGCGGAACCTCCGATCCACCGGACGTTGCCTGAACCCCGGACTGACCCGCACCGTACGGCGGCAAACCGGAGACACCGGCACGACCCTCCCCCTCCGGCGTTGCGCCGGAACGGTTCTGACCATTCGGACCCGCGTTCTCCCCCGCACCACCGGCTTTCGGCGGCGCACCGGAACCACGCTCACCACCGCCCGGCTTACCCGCTTCCGGAGCCCCGCCCTGTGCACGCTGATCCCCACCGGTGACGTCACCCGGCCCACGCACCGGACTCGCCCCACGTGCGGAAGACGAACCACCACTCTGACTTTCACCACCGGGAGGCGAACCCACACCCGACGACGGCGCGGCACCCGCGACCGGACCCGACGGTGCGGCACCGGCAACGGGAGCCCCCGAAGCAACCGGCGCAACCGAATTACCCCCACTCTCAGACGATTCCGAGACCGGCCGCACACCCTCGCCCCCGACCTTCGACACACCGTCCTGCACCCCACCCTCAACACGCGAGCCTTCCGACCCACCCTCGACACGCGAATCCTCCGCACCACCCTCGACACGCGAACTCTCCGACCCACCCTCGACACGGGAACCCTCCGACCCCGCCTCCACACGCGAACCCTCAGCCCCACCGGAGACATCCGCCTGCTGCGACGACGCCCCCGCACGACCGTCGGACTTATCACCAGAATCCCCGGAATCGCCCGAATCCTTCTGCCCCGCACCATCCTCCGCACCAGAGTCCGCCCCCGGACGATCACCGACATCAGACGACCCACCGGACCGCTCCGGCCCCTGCTCACCCCCAGCCGCACGATCCCCCTGCTCGGACGACCCACCTTCACCCGGCCCCCGCTCAGAACGACCGGGCCCCGCACCACCCACAGAATCCTGTTGCCCCGCACCATTATCAGACGACTGCGCCCCCTCCTGCGGGGCACTGTCCTGCCCACCTTCGGGCGTCTGCCCACTGGACCCAGCCGGCTGAACATTCCTCCCCCCGGCCTTCCCCGAACCCTCACTACTCGAATCATCCTTCCCACCAGGCAAGTTCGACTCCCCCGACCCCCGAGGCGCACTCCCATCACCCCCACCCGGAACCCCCATCTCGTCGAACATATTGTTCAACTGAGCCCCAAACCCCGGCCGATTCATCAGTTCCGGGCTATGACCATTCCAGAAATGCGTCGCCCCAGCTTTGTTCGCCCCACTGATCGCCCCATTCGAAGCCCCAGCGGAAAACATGTGCGGATCGATCCCAGCAGATTTCGCGTTTCCCCACGCCTGATCCCAGCCGTGGTGGTAGGTATCGAGGGCCAGCTGGGTCCCGGTCGCGGCCACATACCCCGCACCAGCCCCCGCCAGACCCGCGGTAGTTCCGGTAATCGCACCGCCAGCCACCTTGGCGCCCAGCGAATCACCGAGTTTCTTGCCCAGCGCATTACCCAGCTTGTCGCCGAGCGGACCGGCCGCCGCGCCACCGGCCGCCGAGCTGACGCCGGTGACAAGGACCTGCCCCCAGTCGATTCCGCCCTTCCGGTGCCCGGCGCCCACCTGATACGCCTGGATGCCGATCTCCTGCATCAGGCCCAGCGCCGTATCGATGGCGACATGCCTAGCCATGAACTTCAACGTCGCCGAGGGGATCATCTTGGTGACGATCCGCCGCACGGCTTGCTGCAACGCCTCACTGAGCATGCGCAACCCGATCCGGGTGAACGCGATCGCCGTGGCTTGCACGGCGGGCGCGGTCGGCGGCCAGATCCACGCCGCCGCGATCTCCGCCGCCAGCAACCCCAGCGACGTGATGAACATCAGCTGGGTGTACTCGATCTCCGTGCCGACCTGATAAGCCGACTCCGCGATCAGATCGAAGTTCTTGGCCAGTTCCTCCACGGAGGACTTGCCGTGCATCAGCTGATCGAACGCCTTGGTGATCTCCTCGATCCCCGCGCCCGACGGATAGGCGTTCAGCGAGGCCACCTTGGCATCCAGGATGTCGTCGGAGATCTCCCGCAGGCCCTCCGCGGCCTCACGCCACGGTTGCGCGACCCCGTTCCACATCCGGTCCGGATCACCGTCGGGCCATTCCGATCCCGCCACCCACTCCAACCAAGTGAGCCAGCCGGGCAGCTCAGCCATGCCGATCCACCCCGACGTCACGCATGTTCGTCTTTGATCACCCGGACCACCTGCGCAACACGGGAATTGATGACGGCAGCGAACCTGTCGGCGTCAACGGGTGTGGCAATCGGGTCGCCGTTGTCGGTGGTGATCGAATAGCGGCCGTCATCGATCACGTCGCGCCATTCGAGCTTGTGGTGGGTGATACCGCGCGGACCGAACCGTGATCGGCCCTGAACGATGTCGATCCGGCCTATCAGGGAAGTCGGCCTGCGCAGAAATTCCTCGGACCGGTGGTGGATCGGCGGCTCGGAGACGACTGATCGGCGATATTCGTAGTCGACATCGTCCCGGCCGCCGTATGTGGGGAGAACGATTTCCTCGACGGTGCCCGGCTCCGCATGCGGCAATTCGCCGATGGCGGTTCGTGCCAGGTCGACTGCGGTGCACTCGATGACGACGTAACCGCCGCTGTGCCAGATGCTCTCGCCCGGTAGTTGTTTCACCACGAACCCCGCGCCTGCCGCGCGGACGCCGAGCAGTCGAACCATCGCCTCGGGATTGCCCCGGTCCCGGTCATCCCAGCCGAACACCGCGATCCGGATATCCGGCCTGGACAAAGCTGTGATCACATCATGGATTACGGGGCCGAAGTCGGCGCGGATCCGTGCCCGGGCCTCGTGTTTGGCCTGCTCGTAGTCGTCGTAGTACGGAATTCTGGCGAGGGCCGCGAACGGCCACGGCAGGGCACCTTCCCGCTCGGATTCCCAGAGGCCGACCAACTCCACATCCGAGAATCGCCACCGTCGGCTCATTGCTCGATCACCGGTATGGCAACATGTCTCGGCGCGCCGATCGCGTCATCTGCGTTCGCGCGGTTGGTCAGGTCCTTCAGGCGCTCGTGGCCCTTGTTCTGTCCTTGTCCGGCGCCTTGGCCCGGTGAGCCCCCACCGCCCGGAGTACCGGCTCCCGGCCCTGACGATGCGAGACCTGCTCGCGGTGTCGGCGCTGCGGGGGCTCCCGTGACGCTTGCGCGCGGAAACATTCGCGATTGCGGATTCTGTGCGCGGGCTTCGGGTTTGGTGGCGTTCGCGGCAGGGCCGCCGCCTCGGGCACCGCTCGACGACTGTCCTGTCCGCGCACCGGCGCCTGTCGGAGCGAGTCCGCCGGGCACCTGGGTCGACGTGGGCGGCGGCCCGGCTTTGGTGGCTTCCTCGAGCGCCCGTTGACCGGCCTGCATCGCTTGCTGCGCGGCCTGCGCCGCCTGCGCCGCCCCTGGCGTACTCGCCTGCGGGGTCAGCTGCCCGGTGTCAGGTCGAGACGGCGCGCCGTGGCGGTTGTCGAGACCGGGACCAGGGCCGAGCCCCGAACCCGCCGGACCGGTTCCAGCGGGACCACCGGGACCTCCACCGGCAGGACCACCGGGACCTCCTCCAGCGGGACCACCGGGACCTCCTCCAGCGGGACCACCGGGACCACCGGGACTCGGCTCCGGAGCGCCGGATTTCGTCGGGACCGCACCGTCCAGGATCGGCATCTGCGCCGCCGCACCTTTGACACCCGGGACGTACACCGCGGCGAAAAGCCTATTCGCCTCGTTCACCTGCTCGTGGGCCCGCTTCGACCGCTCTGGATAATCCTCACCCGGGTAGAGAGCCACCTCGGCCGTCGCCGGCAGACAGCCCTGCATGAAATCCCGGGTCTGCCACATGACTTTCACCGCATACTTGAGATTGTCGCTCACATCGTGCATCGCGGTTGTCAGGGTGTGGGATTGCTTTCTGAAAGCCGCCGCGGCGGCTCGCGCTTGGTCGGCGCCACGGCCCTGCCAGTCGTCGTCATTCCAGTCTTCACTGGACATTATTTCGAATGTTTTCCCCACTGCCCGCGATAGCATCGACCATCGAGCGGCGCTTTCGGTGCCCGGCGCGACATTTATCTCCCGTGCCAGTCTGTCGATCTGCGACGGGTCGATACCAGCCTCGATAAGTGGTGGCGGAACTCCTTTGCGACCACCTGCGGATCCGATCGGCGCCTGGTAGAAGTTGTTCGTCCGCGGCCGCGTGTCTCGCTCGGTTGCCACCGGTGGCGAACCCTCCATGCGATAGGACTTGTTCGAGGGTTGGTTGCCGAATCTGGGGATCGTGAAGGTCTGCCCGCCTCGCAGGTCGACGTCGTACCGGTCATACGCGACGGGGCCCTTTTTCAGGAGATCTCTGAATCCCTTGGTCGATCCGGCCTCGGCTTCGGCATGGATGCGGCCCGCGGCCAGCAGGCTGTCCACCATCGCCTCCAAACTTTCGATATTCCGACCGATCATGCGCCGCAATTCGTCACATTTGGAATTGAACAGCCTCTCCAAATCCTTACCGGATTGCAGTGGCCCGAACGCTCCGGTCACCGTGAGATTGTCTGTCTCTGCCTTGATCAGCTTCAACTGATCGATGGCCGTAGCGGTCGCATTCGCCCGCTTCTGCGCCGCTTCCTTTCCGAATTTCAGCCCTTGGCCCGATGCGGCACGCCACAGGTCGGCAATCTCGTTTCTGTGTCCCATGGGACTTCCCCTTTCGGAAACCCTGTCCGTCACAGTGTGCCGGGGCGACATCGGATGATCCTTGTTTTTTCACGCACTGCGGTTGTCCATTTGCGCATTACACCGTTTCGGTGACGTCACCGCGCCGACCATTTCGAACGGCTACTCGTCCGAAGCCACCGTGGTCGACGGGCCGAGCGGCCGGTCGATGCAGCCCTCAGATCTCCACTATGTGGGTTGTCGACATGCCGGCATATCCTGCGTCATACTTGGCGTGGGTGATTCGGGGGTGCAACGCGATGCTTGTGACAGAGTTCAGTACGGAAGGGCTGTCGGCTGAGGACCAGCTCGAGTGCTGGCTGGATTTAATGGATCAAGACCTTGTTCCCACTCGGGTGCGCAGTACCTCTGGCGCGGGCTTTCCCGCTTCGACACGAACGGTGACTTGGGACGGTATGCAGGTCGCGCAGATGACATACCCGTCGCTGCATGTACAGCGGGCACCGAAGCTCATCCGGCGGTCCGATCCGGAGGCATACCAGGTCAATGTGGTACTCGACGGTGCCGGTGCTGTTCTCCAGGATGGCAAGGAGGCCACCATGGGCGCCGGTGACCTCTCGGTGTTCAACACCTCTCGCCCGTTCGAGGGTTGGCGAACCTGTGGGCCCGCGGATCGGACGATCACCGTGCAGATCTCCCGATCTCTGCTACCGCTGCCGGCCAAGACGATCGATCGCCTCACGGGCACGACTTTCGGCGCACGCCACGGTATGGGCGCCGTTTTCGCCCGCTGGTCGTCCGATCTGATCACGCGGGCGACGGAGTTCACCGCCGCTGACACCTCCACGCTCACCTCCGTCACCGTAGATTTGCTGTCGGCAGTGCTCGCCGCCCACTCGGATACAGCGGACACACTGGACCCCGAGTCGCGTCGACAGGCGCTGCGATTGCAGATCAACGACTACATCGAGCACAGACTCGGCGACCCCACCTTGACACCGACGACGATCGCGGCGGCGCACCACATATCCCTGCGCACCCTGCAAAAACTGTTCGCGGCCGACGGCACGACCCCGGCCGCCTGGATCCGCCTGCACCGCTTGGAACGATGCCGCCGCGATCTGGCCGATCCACGCCTACGCGGCCGGCCCATCCAGTCGATCGCCGCCCGATGGGGGTTCACCGACCCGGCCCATTTCAGCCGCGTCTTCCGCCGGGCCTTCGAGGCATCGCCCAGCGACTACCGACACCACGCCCTGCTGCGCGAACAGACAAGTTGAGTGCGCAAATCGGTAAGGACCCGGCCCCCGCGCCCCGACACACTGACCAACGTCATTGAATAATGCCGAGAAAGGGCGACCCGTCCTCTCTATCGCACCACCCGAGAGTCGACGGCCGTGGAGACCGAGATGTTCACCGACCGCCGGAATTTAATCACGCTGCTCACCCTGATCCTGCAAGCCGGCACCGACTCGACATCGACCGACGCCCCCTTCCGCACCACGTTCTGGTGGATGACCGGCGCGGGCGTGGTCATCGCCCTCACCGCCAGGATGCTGCCCGGCAGGCCGGTCCCGCATCCCACGCCGGCACCCGACGCCGCAGCCGTGTCCGAACCCCGGTGATCCGGCCCGATCTCATGGAAATGTCCTGCGCCCCACAGCCTTACACGGAGACGATCATGCCCCGGACGTACGTGATCACCGGCGGCACCGACGGCATCGGTGCCGCGGTGGCCCGAACCCTGTTCCGGCGCGGCGACCACGTCGTCGTCATCGGAACCGACCCCGCCGAGGCGGCCCGCCTCGCCCGCGAAGCACACGATTCGACGGGCAGCGCAGACTTCCTGCCCGCGGACCTCAGTCTGGTGTCCGACACTCAGCGTGTCGTCCGTGCGCTGACCGAAAGCTACGCCGTCATCGACGGTGTGATTCTGTGCGCCCGCTACTTTCAGACCTACCGGCGGCAGACCCCGGAGGGATTCGAGCACAACTTCGCGCTGTTCTACCTCAGTCGTGTACTGATCAGCTACGGACTCGTGCCCGCGTTGGAGAAGTCGGATCACCCGGTGGTCGTCAACGTTGCCGGGCCCGGCAACGACACCCCGATCGACTGGGACGACCTACAGTGTGCCCGGAACTACAACGGCGTGCACACGATGTTCGTAACAGGACGGTACAACGACCTCCTCGGCGTGGCCTTCGCACAGCACCACGGGACCGGACCGATCCGATACGTCTTGTTCCACCCGCTGACGACGTCGTGCCGCCACTCGTCCAGGTTCTCGACGAACCTCCCGCCGAGCCGCTCAGCGCGTTCCACCTGTACTCGAGAATCAGCACCGAGAACGACTTCTTCGCGATCGAGTCGGCTGCTCGGCTCGCCGCGGCAACGGAGGACACGCTGGGCTACCTCGAACAATCGCCGGCCGTGCGGGCACAGCCTCGCCACCGAAGTGTGCAGGCTCGACGTCCGATGCCATGCTCGTTGATATCGGTCGGCGACACAGCATCCCGGTCGGTGGCTCATGGCATCGGTCTGCTGACCACTCCGGCGGTAGGTCGGGTGCGCAACACGTGGCCGCGCTCGCCCCGGGCGCACATGTGGTCAAAGCATTTCATCTGTTTCCCGCGGAGCAGTGGAGCGATCCGGAGAGTCGCCCTGTGACCGTGACAATCTGCGGAGACCACGACCATGCCTTGCACGTCACCCAGGCTCTTGCCCGTGACACCGGCACTGAGACCGCGGTGCTGGGCAGGCTCGACCGCGCCCGGCAGTAGGTGAGAGACCGCCGCCTCCGGCCTGTCGTAACAGGTCGGTGGAGCTGAGGGCAGCCTGATCCGGGTGTTGCCGGGAAATGTGACGACGACGATGCGGTCGCCTCGGTGGGCGTTAGTCTCGGGCGAGAAGTGCTCCGCCGAGGCCGATCAGGGCGATTCCGGAGAGGCCGGAGATTGTGCGGCGGGTGTTGGTTCGCTGCAGGAGTTGTTCAAGTTTAGCGAGCAGAGTGACCACGGCGCTGTACCAGGCGAGGGCGAGGATCCAGAAGGTCGCGGCGAGCAGGGTGTGTTGTGCGAGGGCACCGAGCGGTGTGAGGTCGAACTGGGGGAACAGCGAGAGGTAGAAGGCGGCGACCTTGGGGTTGAGCAGGTTCGACAGCAGACCTTGCCGGAAGGCCGTGCGCCATGAGTGATCGTGGCGAGCAACGGGTTCGACGTGGGTGTCGTTGTAGGTGGCTGGGCGGGGGCTATGGCGATGGGCGAAGAACTCGCGGATTGCGCTGATTCCGAGGTAGATCAGGTAGGCGGCGCCGGCGATGCGCAAGGCGAGGTAGAGCGGTGCGGAGGCGGCCAGCAGGGCAGTGAGGCCGGAGACGGCGGCTGCGGCGAGCGCCGCGTTGCCGGTCATGATGCCGATTGCGGTGGCGGCCGCGCCGCGGCGGCCGGCGAGGGCGGCGTTCTTCAGCACCAGGGTGAGGTCGGGGCCGGGTATCACGATGATGAGGATCGAGACGGCGACGAAGCCGAGAAATTGTGAGAGCACGGCACCTCCTCTGCCATGGATTCGAGTGTCCGGATATCGGCATCGTTGATACCGAAGCATGCGCGGACGTAGGGCCGCAACGGGGGTGGTGGTGGGACACGTCGCCGGGGATGGTGGCCAGATGGTGCTGGTGGAGCAGGATGTCGGCGGCGTGGCGACCGCTGGCCACGTTCATCGCCGAGCAGTCGATGAGTAGGTAGTAAGCGCCGTCCGGCTGTTCGGGGTGAGCCCCAAGCGTGAAAACAGTGTGGCGACGACGTCTTTGCGGTGTCCGAGATCGGCGCGCATGGCGTCGTAGTAGGGGGCCGGGAGGTCCAGCGCTGTGATGGCGATGTCCTGCAAGGGGGTCGGTGCGCAGACAGCGAGCAGGTCGACGGCATTGGCGATGCCGACGGCCAAGTGGGCGGGGGCGGCGGCGTAGCCGAGTCGCCAGTCGGCGACGCCGGAGGTTTTCGACAACCCGGAGATGGTGATCGTCCGAGCCCGGGACGACTCATCCAATGCAGCCATGGGTCGTTCAACAGGGTCCGGTGACCGTTCGCTGGCTGCGGCGCCGCCGCCCAGCATCGAGGTCGGCGACCGGGGGCTGGTGTTCGGCAGCGTTCTTCTCCAGTGTGAGCAGCTGGATCACTGATGCGTAGAGCTATAGCTGGGCTTCGAGGTCGGCGCAGTGTGCGAGCAGTTCGGGTCTGGTGGAATTCCCATGCGTCACTGATGATCTCGGCGAGGTCGGTTCGCTGTGGCTCCCAGCCGAGCATCCGGTGTGCCTTGTCGCTGGAGGCCACACTCACGATCGCGTCGCCCGGCCGCCGGGGTCCGGTGGTGATCGGGAAGTCGGTGCCTGTCACGGATTTCACCGCGTCGACGACTTGGCGGAACTGGTTGCCGCGGCTGACAATTGGATCAACTGGTTCGATAATTGCCGACGGCGCTCCGCGATCGGGATGATCAGTCCCGTCCGTTACGAACAGCCCCGACAGTCGCCGAAAAAGCTGCGTGATCCCCTGCCCACCACTCGGAGGGAACCTCAGGGGAAGAGCGGGCGCGGTCTGTGGTGTATGCAGCCGTTGTCTTTGGAGCGGGTGATTCGGTCTCTGCTGGTGGCTTTGGCGCGGTACATGGCGATGTCGGCGGCGTGCAGGATGTCTTCGGGGGTGCGGGGGTCGCCGTGTCGTGTTGTGGCGGTTCCGATGCTGGCGGCGATGTCGATGGGGTGCCCGTTCACGGTGGCCGGTGTGTTCAAGGTGTGGCGGAGCCGGGTGAGCTGGTCGGTGTGGTCGGCGGGCCCGGTCAGCAGAATCAGGAATTCGTCACCGCCGAGGCGGCCGACCACGTCGTCGTGGCGTGTGGCTGCACGCAGGCGTTCGGCGACCACGCACAGCACGGTGTCGCCGGTGTGGTGGCCGTGGGTGTCGTTGACGGCCTTGAAGTTGTCCAGGTCCACGTAGAGCACCGTCAGGGAGGGCCGGTCGCTGTCTGCCATCGCGGTGGACAGCTGGTCGAGGACGGATCCGCGGTTCATCAGTCCGGTCAGTGGGTCGTGGGTGGCTTGGTGTTCCAGGCGCTGACGGGCTGTGCGGATCTGGGTGACGTCGTCGATGAAATAGACGACCGACGGTTCGGAGTGATTGTCGAGCAGCTCGGATGCGGCGACGTCGGCCCACAGGATGCTGCCGTCGGCGCGTTGGCAGGGGTATTCGAAACGCACGCGGTCGCCACCGGAGGCGCGGTGTGAGGGCAGGGGCCAATCGTGCGGCAGGCCGGCCGATGCGAGCGATCGCCCACGCAGGTCGCGATGCGTTCGTCCGAGCATGTGGGTGAGGGCTGGGTTGGTGTCGATGATCCGGCCGTCGATGGTCGTGATGACTATCCCCACCGGCGTGGTCGAGAACAGTGTGCGGAAGCGGGTCTCGCTGGCCTGGTAGGCCTGCATCATCCGGTGGCGGGCCTCGTCGACCGCGCCGTGGATGCGGGCCTGTTCACTCTGCACCCGACTGCGCAGGGCTTCGGAATGACCCGCGACCAGTCCGCCGAGCAGGCGGGCCAGGCGGGCCCGCCGGTCGCCGGCGGGTTGACAGTCGAACCGGACGCACCCGATCCGTTCTTCGAACCTGCCGATGATCAGCTCGACCGTTCCGGCGAGCGCGGCGGCGGAGATGAGGTGCGTGACCGCCAGCTGCCGTCCGACGGCTTCGGCGGCGGCGACGTCGGGGTCGGGAGCGTGTAGTTCGGCCGCGAGCCGCGCGGTGGCGGCGGCGAGCTGCTGGTCCAGTTCGGTCGGATGCTTCCCGATATAGCCGGTGGCGATCACCCGTGCCCACTCGGCTGCGAATGCCGCGGTATCGACGGGGTGAGCATGCGGTGACGGCGTCGGCCGGTTCGGCATATCGACACAACCCCCTCTCGACTGAGTACACCGCACACCATGCCCCCGGCGGACCCACTCGCCCGCCATCATGTCGCCCACAGCGGTCCTTCCGGTAGCCCGGTGAGCTGCGCACTCGCATCCTCTCGCGGAGCATCGCCGGCCGCAAGCAGGGCCCCGCCCCGGTGTGCCTGTTGTAGGCTTCGGCGACAGAGAACGACATCGCGGAGGATGGTCCATGGACGGCGGCGGCACGGTGGAGCGCCCGCAGTGGGCGCCCGCGACGATCGACATCACCCGGCCCAGCGCCGCGCGCGTGTACGACTATTTCCTCGGCGGCTCACACAATTTCCCGGCCGATCGGGCGGTCGCCGAGCAGGCGCTGTCGGTCAAACCCGACCTGCCCGAGGTGATGCGGCAGAACCGGGGCTTCCTGCAACGGACGGTATGCCACCTCGTCGAGCAGGGAATCACCCAATTCCTCGACATCGGCTCGGGTATCCCGACAGTCGGGAACGTGCACGAGATCGCCCACGCACTCGACCCGGACGTCCGGGTCGTCTACGTCGACCACGATCCCGTCGCGGTCACCCACGCGCACCAACTACTGACCGACGAGCGAAACGTCACAGCCTTACTCGGCGACCTCCGCGATCCCGGCACCTTCCTCGACGACCCGCAGCTCACCGGGCTGATCGACTTCGATCGTCCGCTCGGACTGCTGGTGGTCGCCGTCCTGCACTTCGTCTTCGACGCCGACCACCCCCACGACATCGTGTCGCGGCTGCGGGACCGCACCGCACCCGGCAGCTATCTCGCGATCGAGCACGCCACCCACGACTGGATGCCCGCCGAGGCACGCGAACTGCTCGGCGTGTGGAACAAGAACTCGCCCGAACCCATGCAGTGGCGATCCAAGGCCGACATCACCAACTTCTTCGGCGATTTCGAGATCATCGAACCGGGTATCGTCAACGTCCATCTATGGCGGCCCGACACCTCCACCCCCATCGACCCGAACCCGGAACGATTCGCCGCCTACGCCGGGGTCGCGAAGAAGCACTGACCAGCCGCCGCGCGGCGACCAAACGGCCGCAGCGGATCACCTCACATTTCACAGCGGCGCAGCCGGCACCGATCGTCGCGGCGCGGGCGGCGAGCGCGGCATTGCCACCGAAGATCGCCAGACCGCCGGTGAGCTCCGCAATCAACGCTGATCCGAACCGCACGCCAACGCGTCACCATCCACGATCCCGCAGCCCTGCGTAACCACTACCTCGCGGGGTGTTGTAGCCAAGCCAGCAGGGCGTCGGTCACCTCCGAAGGCCGCTCCTCCATGACGTAGTGATCGGCTCCCGCGATCCGGGTGAGGGTGGCGTCCGGGAACTGGTGTGCCAGATCCTCGGCAATCGTGAACGGGCACGCGGTGTCTCGATCGCCCCAGATGATCGCGCTCGGGCAGCGAATCGCGGACAGCTCGGTCCGCTGCGGCCGAACACTGTAGCCGGCGAAATAGTCCGCGTACCGTGCGCGCCCTGAACGGGTATCGAGCCATCCGACATAGTCTTCGAGTCGGGCGGTGTCGAAAGCGCCCTGCCGCACATAGCGTTTCATCGCATGCCGATGCACCGTACCGAGCGGCGCGGACAGCAGGGCCCGCCGCAGAATCGGCTGTCGCGCCTGCACACCCAGCATGGCGAACAGCAGATAGTACGGCAGGGGAAAGGTTCGGTGGGCTCGCGAGTTCAGAATCGCCAAACGCCGCACACGATCCGGGTGAGCGGCCGCGAATCCCACTGCGAGATAGCCGCCGTAGTCGTGCCCGGCCAGGTCGACCCGGTCCACACCGAAGGAGTCCAGCAGCGCGGCCACGAGCGCAACCTCGGATTCGTAGTCGCACCTCGAGCCAGGCGGACGCTCGGACGCGCCCCACCCGAACCAGTCCGGAGCAATCACTCGCCGACGTGCCGCGAGCGGGCCGATCTGTGCGCGCCAACAACTGTGATTCTCCGGAAAACCATGCAGCAGCAAGACCATCTCACCCTCGCCGTGCTCCAGGTAGCACAGTCGCGCACCCGCCACAGTCCTCATCAGGAGCCTTTGTGTCCCCGCCATAACCTGACGCTAAGCGCAACCGACCTCGACCACATCGTCGCGTGGTGGGACTGGCCACTCCTCCCCTGGGCGGACATCCTCAACAGAACGAACAGTTGGGTAGACCGTCCGGCGAGGTGCCCGCGGTGTGCGAGTCCCTCCCCCTGGACCTCTCGCCGAACCCGCCGTGCACCTCTCGACGCGACGGGCTCTCCACGGTTTCTGTCGTCAGTATGTTTGCAGGGTCGTCCCTCGGTTCGGGATCATGAACAGGCGCGCAACAAGTGAGGCCCGGCCGGAGCCGGGCCTGACCTGTACCGATATTGGTGCGCGACACGGGCATTGATCCACGGTCAGGTACCGGGCTGCTTCATCGAGGGCCGGTACCGGGTATCGAGTCGTCCAGCTTGTTTGTGTCAGTCGATGCCGAGATCCAGTCGTACGTGGCCGTTGCCGGCCTGCCAGGTAAAGGTGAGGTGCGGCAAGGTCGCTTCGGCGCCGGTTTGCCGACGATGCAGAACACCCACGAGGTGGCTCGAGGGGTCGCCCCCGATGCCCGGGTCGTGTACGTCGACGATCCCCTCGTCCTCGCCAATGCCCGCGCCTTGCTGACCAGCACCACCGACGAAGGTGTCACCACCTACGTCGACTGCGACTTCAACGACGCCGAGCGACTCGTTCTCGACGCCCGCAACCTGCTCAATTTCACCCGGCCGATCGCGGTGATGTTCATCGGAGTGCTCGGTCACGCGACCACCACGACAAGTATGCGGCAGACGGTGCGCGCGATGATGGATGCGGTGCCGTCGGGCAGCTATCTGGTGCTGTGCGACGGCACCACCGACGACCCGGCCTATGTGCGCCTGTGCGAGGAGTACGCGAAAACCGGTGGGGTGCCCTACAATCCGCGCACCCAGGAGGAGATCCGGTCGGCATTCGAGGGACTGGAGTTCGTGGACCCCGCCTTCGGGCCGATCGCGCACTGGCGGATCACCGGCATGGGCATCGGCGAGGTTCCCGACATCGCCTCCTACGGAGCAGTCGCACGGAAGCCGTAGACCCCGGCCAGCCAGTTGGTTCAGAATTCGAAGCGAGGTGCGGCTTCGGAGAGTAGCGCGTACCCGGCGGTCGCCGACCAGATCGACCGAAGTGCCTCGGTGACAGCGGCAGTCAGCGCGGCGATATTGTCGGCTGCCGATTCGTGCATCGCTTCGGCCACGATCAGCACGGCCGAGGTGTTCTCCGAGACGGCCGAGTACAGACTCTGCCGATTCGTCCAGCGCCGCGCATGAACTCGGTCCGTCGCATCGGCGAAGACCACCTCATCCGGCTCCGGATGCTCGACCTCGCCGGAGAAGGCCAGATAGTTCTCGGCACCCGCCGCCTGTCGAACCTCGAGATATTCATCGATCTCGGCCACGTCGAATACGGCTATCGGTATCGCATAGGCGAGCGAGAGGGCGTTGCATACGTCGATGAGCGGATGGATGCGGGGCAGTGACCGCTCCTTGCGGAAGCGTCGCAACAGTGATTCTGAGGCACACCGATACTGTGTGGGTTTGAGACCCATCTTCGAGAAGGTGCGCCGCCAGGCCTGGATCTCGGGCAACTCCGATTCGGAGGCCACCGATAGACGTTGCTCGGCGATCGCCTGATAGTGAGTGATTTCCTTCTCGGGATCGGCGTCCTTGGTGATCCCGGCGACGAACAGGGCGCCGGCGGCGAGTTCCGGAAATTTCGCCCAGATTCCGTTCGAATGCTGGAAGTGCACTGCAATGACCTCGCGATCTGTGTGACACGGTGGCCGACGATACGGTGGCTGTCGCTGCGGGAAACCCTACACGCCCGGTGCCCTATGCTGGCGTGAACGCGAGACTCGTTGCGAGAGCGACGAATCCGGCGGCGAAGGTTCTGCGGATCCCGGTCAGGATCCTGGGCCGGTCGATGACACGGCGACGTACGAGGGCCGCGAACTTGCCGTAGGCGACGAACACGACGAACGTGAGCAGCATGAAAACGCCACTCAGCGCGAGCATGCGCAGGAACGCGTGCGGCTCCTCCGCGCTGACGAACTGTGGGAGAAAAGCGAAGAAGAAGAGCGTGAGCTTCGGGTTGAGCAAGTTGAGCAGAATCCCGGAAGTGATTGTCTTCGAGGCCGAACGGGGTGCTGTCTCCTCGTCCATGGTCAGTGCGCTGCGGTCACGCAGCATTCGCACGGCCATGTAGAGCAGGTACGCGACACCGGCGTAACGCAGCACCGCGAATGCGGTGCTGCTGGCATTCAACAGCGCCGCGAGACCGGTGATCGAGGCCAGCATGTGCGGGACGATGCCCAGCGTACATCCCAGGGCCGCAACGATACTCGGGCGGAAGCCGTGGGTGATACCGGTTGCCATCGTGTATACGACCCCGGTTCCGGGAGTCAGGACCACGATCAGCGATGTCAGCCAGAACTGCAAGCTCATGCTGTCTCCTTCGGAGATTCGACGTGCCGTGCCGCGCGCCGAGTTCGCCCGACGACCACTACGGCTTCAATTGTCCTGCAATGTATTACCGATTCGTCTACTGTCGGGAGGTGTTCGTCAAGATCTGCGGCGTCGGTACGCCCCGTGATGTCGAAGTCGCTGTCGGCGCGGGGCCGACGCGATCGGGCTGGTCTTCACCGACAGTCCTCGCCAGGTCGACATCGCCACTGCCCGGCGGCTCGTCTCCGCGGCCGCGGGCGCCGCACTCACCGTGGGCGTATTCCACGGTATAGACGCGGCCGCCGCCTCGCTCGGTGAACAGTCCGGCGTCGATGCGCTGCAACTGCACGGACGCTACCCGCGCTCCGCGTTCCAGGACCTGGCCGGGCTTCCGTTCGAGCTGATCCGTGCGACGACTCTTTCTCGGCGAGGTATGTGCGTAGCCGGTCATAGCTTCATCGTTGAACCTGCCGCTGATGTGACACACAGCAGCCGCGAGTCATCGCATGGTCACAGTGGACTGTCGCCGATGATCGAACGGGGCGAGGATGGGCGGAAGTCAAGCGCCGACTGCAAGCCCGACCCCACGTTAGCGATCAGCAGCGGCGACTATCGGCCGATGATCAGCCCGGCGCGGTTATTGCAAGATAGGGCACACACGTAAAGTCGGTTGTCCAGACAATTGGTGCGTTAAATCGGTCAGCGACGAGGTCTCATCTCTGCGCCACATCAAGTTCTTTTCGAACGACGGAAATTATTCCGGACTGTGCGGATGCTATATGTGCATGATTTACTGACCATAACTCGAATTGCTTCTCTGCTTCGTCATGATTTTCTTGTTCGAGCATCGCGAAGTACCGCTTCGCGTGATGCGTTATTTTGAATACCAGTATGTCGGCGGCAAGTATCTTGTCCGCTATGGGAAGATTTGAAACTATCATCAGAGAATGGTAGCTCATCATAATTTTTTGACGCGCTGCCGGAACATTTGCAAGTTTCTCTGCATATTCTTCCGGGGTTCGTTCGCCGATCTTCCGGGGAGATAGTGAATCAGCCACTTCTTCAGTTACGGAGAGTGCAGAAACTGCGATAGTCAGAACTGAATCTCTTCTCCATTTATCGTGCTCTCTTAGGGCGGCCTCCGCGTTGGACTTATCTGCGTTGGATTGAGCGGCAGCGAGTGTTTCTACATTTCTTTCATCGGCGGCCTGGATCGCCGTACGGTTGGTGTGATTGTTGATCAGCACTCCGATAAATGCGACGACTGCCACAACGAGCGAGGCGACGAACGGGATCCACGGCAGCCACCAGTTCGGGGAGTCTCCGATGACCTGGATGGGGATGGGTGTCATACAGGAATGATCGCGCTGTGCCGGTCTGCCGATACAACTGCGCACGATCGGCCTGGGCATCGCGGCACCGACCCGGACGAGATCGGCCGGTCGCGGGCCCGGGCTCGCCTGCGCTTATCGTTCGCCTCGCGTAGTTCACGATTCTATCGGGGTCACGGTTTGCTGTATTCGGCGGCTTACCCAAATTGATCAGGTGTACGCAATCATGATCCCCGCCGAACGCAAGCCCGAGCTAGATTCACTACGAACATCGGCGACGGCGGGCCGAGGATCGGCCTGGCGCTATGCTTGCTCGACAGAGTGCTCAGGCGAGGTCTGTTGCCCAGGCGGTTGGGATTTCTTCGTGAGAGTTGATATCGTCTGCTGGATCTTGCTAAATTCTTCCTCATCCATTTCGTTTCCCAGCTCGAAGCGTGCTGCTGCTGTAATTTGATCCGTTACTCGGATCACCTGGTCCGCGCTCACGCCCAACAGCACAAGCGCACATACAAGCGGTGGCAGCGCGAAGCGCCGATGCAGCTGTGGCAGATGGACATCGTCGGCGGAGTGTTCCTGGCCGACGGCCGCGAATGCAAGATCGTCACCGGCATCGACGACCACTCCCGCTACATCGTGATCGCCCATGTCGTTGTCGTTCCCACCGGACGTGCGGTCGCGGAGGCGTTCGTCGCGGCGATGCGCCGCAACGGTGTGCCCTCAGAGGTGTTGACGGACAACGGCAAACAGTTCACCGGCCGGTTCACGCGCCCGTTCCCGGCCGAGGTGCTGTTCGAACGCGTCTGCCGCGAGAACGGGATCAGCCAGCGCCTGACCAAACGCCGATCACCCACCACCACAGGCAAAATCGAGCGGTTTCATGCCACCCTACGGTCCGAACTGCTCAACGAGGTCACCACCTTCGCCTCGCTGGACCAGGCACAGGAGGCGATCAGCGCCTGGGCGGGCACCGACAACGAGACCAGACCACACCAGTCACTGGAAATGGCAAGCCCCGCAACACGATTCCGGCCGAACCCGCCCCAGCCACTGACTGTGACCACCGCCGACTGGCAGCCCCAGCCGCCCGCGATGCCCGAACCGGACAATGAACCGATTCCCACAGTCATCGACGAGGCGGTCGGCTGGCCGAGCGCGGCGCCCTGCGCGATCGAGTGGGAAGCCACGGTCCCACCCCGCGGCATCATCACCATCGCGAGCGCGCAGAGCTTGTGGCCCGGTCCCGCCTTCGCCGGTCGCGGCGTCACGCTCTGGGCCGACACCCGCAGCATTCACGTGCTGCTCGATGGCCACCACCTCAAAACGGTTCCTTCCAGACTCAACAGCGAGCACCTGCGGCACCTCGGCATGCGCGGCGCGCGATCAGCCGCAACCGCGCCGGCCGCCCCCGCGTTGCCCAGCACCAACGGCCGACGCCGACTGCCCGACAACACCGCGGTCGAGGTCGACCGCACCGTCAGCCGCGACGGCGTAATCCGTTTCCGCACAGAAACTTTCACCGTCGACCCGAACCCGACCGGGCAACGCATCACCCTGCGCCTCGACGGCCACGTCATGCATGGCATCGCCGACAACACCCTGATCAGATCGTGGCCCTATCCGATCACCCTCGAACAACGCCTCGAGCTGGTCGGCGCGCGCCAAGCCGACAACCCGCCGCCCCAGCCTCCAAGCACCGCTCAGCGCGCCGAACGCCGCGTCCCCCGCGACGGCGTGATCATGGTCGCCCGCCAACGACTAAGAATCGGCACCACCCACGCCGGGAAGATCGTCACCATCCTCGTCGAGGACACCCACTTCCGCGTCCTCGACGGCGACCACGAACTCGCCACCCACCCCCGAACGACGAACCACCCCGTCACCAGGGTCAAAGCCTGGTCAAGAACCCAGGAAGACGACAAGGATCTCCCGAGCACGAAAGGGTAAGCATGTCCTGAACCTTCACACGTCACTACATCGGATATGTGGTCTGGAAGGGACAGATCTACCCTGGCCGCCACGAACCACTCGTAACCCAGGAGCTTTTCGACCGAGTTCAGGACATCCTGCGGTACCGCAGCGCCAACGGCAGCCGCGACCATGTACACAACCACTACCTCAAGGGCTTCCTTTTCTGCCGACGGTGCCGCAACAACGGCCAGACCTCACGGTTGGTCTTCAGCAAGTCGACCGGCCGCAGCGGCAATCGGTACGCGTACTTCGTCTGCCGCAGGAGCAAAGAAGGCGACTGCGACCTTCCGGCACTGCCCGTGGAGAAGGTGGAGGAAGCAGTCACCGAGCACTACCGTGCCCTTCCACTTCCGCCCGACTTTGCTGCCGATACGCGAGCCCTGCTCGATAACATCGTTGCTGACGAACAGGCCTCGACCTACGAGAGACATGCCAGCCTCAATCGGCAACTGAAAGAACTCGACCAACAGGAAAACCGCCTGATCGACCTACTCGCTGACGGGACAATGCCACAGGCGAAGGTTCGTCACAAGTTGGCCGAGATCAAGAACAAGCGCCGACGGCTCGAAGCCGGACTCGCCGACACGACCGAGCAACTCGCCATCGGCACAAGCGTCCTCAGACACGCACTCGACCTCATCGAGAACCCCTACGCCCTCTACCGCGACGCCGGCCCAGACGTTCGCCGCCGCCTCAACGAGACGTTCTACAAACGCTTCTACATCGATGATCTCGCAGGCGCGACGGCAAAGATCGCCGACGAGAAGACCGCGATCTTTGCTGACCTGCACCACGCCACAGGCAAACACGGCAGCCCCAAAGAACCAGGTCAAAGCACATAGGAAAGCCGCGAGACGCACCACCGGTCGGCGGTTTGAATAAGCAAGTCATGGTGGGCGCAGAGGGGTTCGAACCCCCGACCGCTGGTGTGTAAAACCAGTGCTCTACCACTGAGCTATACGCCCGAGTCCGCGCCGGCTTGCGGGCGGAGGGAGGTGCTGGGTTTGCTGGGGTGCAAGCGCAGCGGGTTATGAATCTAACGCAGCCAGGGCTTTCTCCCAAGCTGCCTGGTCACGGGGCTCGCCGGGGCCGTTCATCTCCGCGAAGCGGATGATGCCGTCCTTGTCCACGACGAAGGTGCCGCGGTTGGGGAAACCGGTCGTGTCGTTGAAAACCCCGTAGGTCTGGGCGACCGCGCCGTGCGGCCAGAAGTCCGACAGCAGGGGGAAGGTGTAGCCCTGCTCCGCCGCCCAGATCTTGTGGGTGGGCGGCGGGCCGACGGAGATCGCGATGATCTCCGCGTTGTCGTTCTGGAACTTGGGTAGCTCGTCGCGTACCTTGCACAGTTCGCCCTGACAGATTCCCGTGAACGCCAGCGGGTAGAACACGATCAGGACGTTCTTGTGCCCGCGGTAGTCCGCCAGGCTGACGTCCTGGTTGTTCTGGTCCTTCAGCGTGAAATCCGGTGCGACCGTGCCCTCTTCGAGCGGCATGTGCAGTCCTCCTGTGATCGATGGCGACGTCCGACGTCCACGGGCCCGGGCGTGGCTACACAGGCGGGCAGCACGATCCCACCCCGCTCACAACAGTAGTCGAGCCGATGGTCAGCGCTGCTTCGAGGGCGTCTTGGGCTGCATCAGTTTGGTCCCGGTCCACGATCCCAGGCTGACCGGTGTGGTCGATGTCAAACCCGCGGTGGGCGCCGACTCGGCGATCTCGCTCGGATCGACGTGGCCGGGCTGGCCGGTCTTCGGGGTGAGCACCCAGATGACGCCGTCGTCGGACAGCGGGCCGATCGCGTCCATCAGCTCATCGGCCAGGTCGCCGTCCCCGTCGCGCCACCACAGCATGACGACGTCGACCACCTCGTCGGTGTCCTCGTCGACCATCTCGGAGCCGACCACCTCCTCGATGTCCGCCCGCAGGCCGTCGTCGGTGTCCTCGTCCCAACCAAGCTCTTGAACCACCATTCCGTGCGAAATGCCAAGCTTCTGAGCGTTGTTCTGCGCGTCCGCCGCGGCGACCACGGTGGTGTCCTCCTCAACTGCCGACAGTAGATAGGTGCAAGCGAACATGGTTATCGGCCGCAGCGCAAGCCGATCCGCCCAAAAATGCCCCGAAATGTCGCGTAAGAACAGGTATCTCGGCTGGTCCGAGAGGTCCTGTCTCAGCGGTTGGGACAAGAGTTCCGGACCGTGTTGAGCGCGTCGTTGACCCGGTTACTGGCGTCGTTGAGCGGTCCGACGGGCGCCGTGTAGGTCATCTTGCGCGCCTCGGTCGCCAGCTCTCGCGCCGCCGTCACGTACGCGGTGAACTTCTGCGACAGATCCACCGGTAGCGCCTCGCCGGAGGCCGTCACCCGGCCCTCCACGGTGCGCGCGGCGTTCTCCAGGGTCTCCGCGGAGGCGTCCCGCTTGGCGTCCTGATCGGGTGCGTTGGCGTCGTGGGCGTCGACGAACTCGTTGTACTTGGCCACCGCAACCCCGGATAGATCCCGGAACGGGCTGCAGTTGTCGGTGATGGCCTGCGCCTGCGCCGCCGCCTGGCGCGACGACGTCGCCGCGGCCGACGACGCGGACATCTCGCTCTTGAACGCCGTGGCGTCCGACTCGTTCACGGTCGCGGTACCGTGGACGGCGCTGGTGCAACCAGCTACCACCAATCCTGTGCCGACCGCGATGGTCGCGCACACCAACCCGAACCCGCGTGGGTTCAGCTGCTTCATCATCCTCCCCGCTATTCGACCTCGGCGGTGTCCATCCGGCGGTGCTGCTGGTGTACTCCGTGGCCCCGCGTCACCGCCTACCGGACCCGTCACACGCACACACTGCCTGGAGAACGGTACTGGATTTCCGGCTGACATGATGACCTGGGACGCATCATCGGCAAGTATGTGAGATGCGCCCCAACCGTAAGCGACGGATAGCCCGCCCACCAGCGCGGCTACCCGGGGTTAGAGCCATCAGCTTGTCCACCCCTGTACGAGGAGCTTTGATCTTGACAGACCTGATGCACCCGATGTCGTCGAGTTCCACCGCCAACGGCACCACCGCCGGCGAGGAGTCGGCACGCACGCGGCCGGCCGGGGGGCGCGTGCGCGTGATCCGGGAGGGGGTGGCGTCGTACCTACCGGACATCGACCCGGAGGAGACCGGCGAATGGCTGGAGTCCTTCGACGAGATGCTCGATCGCGAGGGCCCCGGCCGCGCCCGCTACCTGATGCTGCGCCTGCTGGAGCGCGCCGGTGAGCGCCACGTCGCCATTCCCTCGCTGACCTCGACCGACTACGTCAACACGATCCCCACCGAGAACGAGCCCTGGTTCCCCGGCGACGAGGAGGTCGAGCGCCGCTTCCGCGCCTGGATCCGCTGGAACGCCGCGATCATGGTGCATCGCGCGCAGCGGCCCGGAATCGGTGTGGGCGGCCACATCTCGACCTACGCCTCGTCGGCGGCGATGTACGAGGTCGGCTTCAACCACTTCTTCCGCGGCAAGGATCACCCCGGCGGCGGCGACCAGATCTTCTTCCAGGGCCACGCCTCCCCCGGCATGTACGCCCGCGCGTTCCTCGAGGGCCGGCTCACCGAGGATCAGCTCGACGGGTTCCGCCAGGAGTACAGCCACGGCGGCCCGGGCCACGGCCTGTCGTCGTACCCGCACCCGCGCCTGATGCCCGACTTCTGGGAATACCCCACGGTGTCCATGGGATTGGGCCCGATGAACGCCATCTACCAGGCCCGGTTCAACCACTACCTGCACGATCGCGGGATCAAGGACACCTCCGATCAGCACGTGTGGGCGTTCCTGGGCGACGGCGAGATGGACGAGCCGGAGTCGCGCGGCCTGATCCAGGTCGCCGCCAACGAGGGCCTGGACAATCTGACCTTCGTCATCAACTGCAACCTGCAGCGGCTGGACGGCCCGGTGCGCGGCAACGGCAAGATCATCCAGGAGCTGGAGTCGTTCTTCCGCGGCGCCGGCTGGAACGTCATCAAGGTCATCTGGGGCCGCGAGTGGGACACGCTGCTGAGCGCCGACCGCGACGGCGCCCTGGTCAACCTGATGAACTCCACCCCCGACGGCGATTACCAGACCTACAAGGCCAACGACGGCGCTTACGTGCGCGAGCACTTCTTCGGCCGCGACCCGCGCACCAAGGAACTGGTGAAGGGCCTGTCGGATCAGCAGATCTGGAACCTCAAGCGCGGCGGCCACGACTACCGCAAGATCTACGCGGCCTACGCGGCGGCGCTGGCGCACCAGGGGCAGCCGACGGTGATCCTGGCCAAGACCATCAAGGGCTACGGCCTCGGCAAGCACTTCGAGGCCCGCAACGCCACGCACCAGATGAAGAAGATGACGCTGGACGACCTGAAGGCGTTCCGCGACGTGCAGCGCATCCCGATCACCGACGAGCAGCTCGAGGCCGACCCCTACCTGCCGCCCTACTACCACCCCGGCAAGGACGACCCGGCCATCCAGTACATGCTGGACCGCCGGCGGTCCCTCGGCGGTTTCCTGCCGGAGCGGCGCACGGCGGCCAAGCCGCTGCAGCTGCCCGGCGACGAGCCCTACCGCACGGTGCGCAAGGGATCGGGCAAGCAGAACGTCGCCACCACGATGGCGTTCGTGCGCCTGATGAAGGAGTTGTTGCGGGACAAGGAGATCGGCAAGCGGATCGTTCCCATCATCCCCGACGAGGCACGCACCTTCGGCATGGATTCGTGGTTTCCCTCGCTGAAGATCTACAACCGCAACGGCCAGCTGTATACCTCGGTCGACGCGGAGCTGATGCTCGCCTACAAGGAAAGCCAAGTGGGCCAGATCCTGCACGAGGGCATCAACGAGGCCGGGTCGACCGCGTCGTTCACCGCGGCCGGTACCGCGTACGCCACCCAGGGCGAGCCGATGATCCCGCTGTACATCTTCTACTCGATGTTCGGCTTCCAGCGCACCGGCGACGGGCTGTGGGCGGCGGCCGACCAGATGGCGCGCGGATTCATTCTGGGCGCCACCGCCGGGCGGACCACGCTGACCGGTGAGGGGTTGCAGCACAACGACGGTCATTCACTGCTGCTGGCGTCCACCAATCCGGCGGTGGTGGCCTACGATCCCGCGTTCTCCTTCGAGATCGCCCACATCGTGCGCGACGGCCTGCGGCGGATGTACGGCGGCGGGCAGCCGGCGCCGGAATCGACCGTGCTGCCCGGCACCCACGCGCACCGGGAGGGCGACGGCTTCGGCGGCGAGAGCGTCATCTACTACATCACCATGTACAACGAGCCCTACCCGCAGCCGGCCGAGCCGGACGACCTCGATATCGAGGGTCTGCTCAAGGGCGTCTATCTGTACAAGCGCGGCGGCGCCGGCGAGGTCCGCGCCCAGATCCTGGTGTCCGGCGTGACCGTGCCCGACGGGCTGCGCGCGCAGGAGCTGCTGTCGTCGGAGTGGGGCGTGCAGGCCGACGTCTGGTCGGTGACGTCGTGGGGCGAATTGCGCAAGGAGGCGGTGGCCAAGGAGATCGCCGCCCTGCACGATCCCGGCACCGATCCGGGCGTTCCCTATGTCACCCAGGCGCTGTCGCAGGCCCCCGGTTTCGCGGAGGGCCAGGCGGGCCCGTTCGTCGCCGCCTCGGACTGGCTGCGCTCGGTGCAGGACCAGATCCGCAAGTGGGTGCCGGGCGACTACGTCACCTTGGGCACCGACGGGTTCGGTTTCTCCGACACCCGCCCGGCCGCGCGGCGGGTGTTCAACGTCGACGCCCAGTCGATCGCGGTCGCCGCCCTGCAGGCGCTGGCCCGCGCCGGCCGGATCGACCAGGCCAAGGTCACCGAGGCCGCCACCCGCTACCGCATCGACGACGTGGCCGGCGCGGAACAGTCGACCAGCACCGAGGAACAGTTGGCGTGAGCACCTCCCGTCGTCCCGGCGTGCAGACGACACGCCGGGACGGCGGGGGTCTCGGGCCCGGCCATACGGTCGACGGCGCACCGACGGAACCGGGGGCATGCGGGGCGCGCCGCCACCGCAGGAGAGTATGGAGTAGTGGAACGTAAACCGCCGCGACCGCGCCGGATCTCCGACACGTCCTCCGAGCACGAGGTATACCTGCCGACCGGCGCGCTGTCGCCGTATCAGCAGACCCGCGACCCGCTGCCGGACACCCTGCTCAAGCGGGTCAAGCAGTTCTCCGGCCGGCTGTCCACCGAGGCGATCGCGTCGATGGAGGACCGGCTGCCGTTCTTCGGCGATCTGGACGCCGCGCAGCGGGCGGGCGTGCAGATGCTGGTGCAGACCGCGGTGGTGAACTTCCTGGAGTGGCTGCAGGACCCGGAGAGCGACATCCGGTTCAGTCTCGATGCCTTCCAGGTGATTCCGCAGGATCTGGCCCGGCGGCTGACCCTGCGCCAGACCGTGGACATGGTCCGGGTGGCCATGGAGTTCTTCGAGCAGTGGCTGCCGGCGCTGGCCCGCAACGACCGGCAGCTGGTCGCGCTGACCGAGGCGGTGCTGCGCTACGGCCGCGAACTCGGCTTCGCCGCCGCCTCGGTGTACGCCAGCGCGGCCGAGTCGCGGGGCGCGTGGGACACCCGGCTGGAGGCGCTCGTCGTCGACGCCGTTGTGCGCGGCGACACCGGCCCCGAAATGCTCTCGCGCGCGGCCACCTTGAACTGGGACGCCACCGCACCGGCGACGGTGCTGGTCGGCACTCCCCCGAGCGACCAGGTCACCGTGGTCGGCTCGGTGCACACCCTCGCCGCCCGGCACGGACGCGCGGCGCTGGCGGTGATACAGGGTTCGCGGCTGGTGATGGTGGTCAGCGGCAATCTCGGGGATATCGGCTATCCGTCTCCCTTCCTGGTGGACCTGCTGGCCGAATCGTTCTCCGACGGCCCGGTGGTGATCGGGCCGACCACCCGCACGCTGTCGGCGGCGCACGTCAGCGCGGTCGAGGCGATGGCCGGCATGGAGGCCGTGGTGGGCTGGCGCGGGGCCCCGCGACCGGTGCATGCCTCGGAACTGCTGCCCGAACGGGCGCTGCTCGGCGATCGCGCTGCGGTCGACGCCCTGAACGAGTATCTTGTGCTACCGTTGTCCGCCGCCGGGTCGGCCCTGGCCGACACCCTGGATGCCTATCTGGATTGCGGCGGAGCCGTCGAGACTTGCGCCCGCCAGCTGTTCGTTCATCCAAATACGGTCCGCTATCGGCTGAAGCGTATCGCCGACATCACGGGCCGCGATCCGATGAATCCGCGGGATGCCTACGTGCTCCGGATCGCCGCCACAGTAGGTCGGCTGACACGAACTCGTAACGAATCGCCCACTTCTGTCCCAGAAGCCTCATCCACGACCTACTACGACGACGGGGTGTAACAGACCCGGCGAATCGGTCGATCGCGACATGCCACATGCTCTTTTGTGGGGTCCGAACAAAAGCGATCGACAAGCTTCATTCGCGTCGACATCTCCGCGGGAGCCTCACACGGTGTTTGGTAGAGAAGTGATCGCGTTGTACGCCCCCGGACAGGGCTCCCAGACTTCCGGCATGCTCGCGCCTTGGCTCGATCTACCCGGCGCGCGCGACCGCCTCGAACTGTGGTCCAAGGCCTCCGGCCTGGACCTGGTGCGACTCGGCACCACGGCTACCAAGGAGGAGATCACCGACACCGCAGTGACCCAACCCCTCGTCGTCGCCGCGGCGCTGCTCGCGTTCGCGGAGATCACGGAGGAATCCGTACCGGCCGACACCATCGTCGCCGGACATTCGGTCGGTGAACTCGCCGCCGCCGCCATCGCCGGCGTCATCACGCCGGACGACGCGGTGCGGCTGGCCGCCATCCGCGGTACGGAGATGGCCAAGGCCTGTGCGCTGGAACCGACCGGCATGTCCGCCGTCCTCGGCGGCGACGAGACCGCCGTGCTCGACCGGCTCGCCGAACTCGATCTCGTAGCGGCCAATCGCAATGCGGCCGGACAGATCGTGGCCGCCGGCCGGCTGACCGCGCTGGCGGAACTGGCGGAGAATCCGCCGGAGAAGGCACGCATCCGCGCACTGCCCGTCGCGGGTGCCTTCCACACGGCGTTCATGGCACCCGCCCAGGACGCTGTGACGGAAGCCATCTCGCAGATCGTTCCGGGCGAGCCCAGCCGGACCCTACTGTCGAATTACGACGGTCGGCCGGTCGCTTCGGGCAATGACGCCGTCGAGAAGCTCGCGGCGCAGGTCACCCGGCCCGTCCGGTGGGACCTGTGCACCGAAACCGTCCGCGCGGCAGGGGTCTCCGGAGTGGCCGAGCTGCCACCTGCGGGAACCCTGGTCGGCATCGCCAAGCGGGAGCTCAAGGGCACCCCGAACCTGGCGCTGAAGACTCCCGAGGACGTCCCCGCCATCCCCGCGTTGGCCGATCTGTCGGCAGACGGATAGCTTTCCTCGCGGCACGCAACGATGCGGCCGCGAACGAGACGGGCGGGAAACGTTCGACCGTCTCGAACCGAAGAAACAATCGGACGCTAGAGAGTAACTAGAAGGGAGCCACCAAGTGGCCGCTCTGACCCAGGAACAGATCGTCGAAGAGCTCGGCAAGATCATCGAAGAGGTGACCGGCATCGAGCCCTCCGAGGTGACGATCGAGAAGTCCTTCGTCGACGACCTGGACATCGACTCGCTGTCGATGGTCGAGATCGCGGTGCAGACCGAGGACAAGTACGGCGTCAAGATCCCCGACGAGGATCTCGCCAGCCTCAAGACGGTGGGCGACGCCGTGGGCTACATCCAGAAGCTCGAGGCCGAGAACGCCGATGCGGCCGAGGAGCTCAAGGCCAAGTTCGGCCAGGCCGAGTAAGGGCCGACACCGTGACCACTCCTTCCACCTTGAACGGGAACTTCCCCAACGTCGTCGTAACGAGCCTGGCGGCGACCACGTCGATCGCGGGTGACGTCGATGCGACGTGGAAGGGACTCCTCAACGGCGAGAGCGGTATCGACACGCTCGAGGACCCCTTCGTCGAGGAGTACGACCTTCCGGTCCGCATCGGCGGACACCTGAAGGTGCGCCCGGAGACCCTGCTCACGCGGGTCGAATGCCGTCGCATGGCGTATGTGGAACAGCTCGCGACCGTTCTCGGTCGCGAGGTGTGGCGCAACGCAGGCTCCCCTGAGGTCGACCCCGAACGACTCGGTGTGTCGATCGGCACCGGCCTCGGGGGCAGCGACGCCCTCATCGACTCGGTGGACAAGCTGAAGAACGGTGGCTACCGCAAGATCTCGCCGCTGGCAGTTCAGATGGTCATGCCGAACGGGCCGTCCGCTGTGGTGGGTCTGGAATTGCAGGCCCGGGCAGGAGTGGTCACGCCGGTCTCGGCATGTTCGTCGGGTTCGGAGGCCGTGGCGAATGCCTGGCGGATGATCGCGATGGGCGATGCCGACATGGTCGTCACCGGTGGCGTCGAAGGTTACATCGACGCGGTGCCGATCGCGGCGTTCTCCATGATGCGCGCCATGAGCACCCGCAACGAGGATCCGAAGGCCGCCTCGCGTCCGTTCGACAGCGCCCGCGACGGCTTCGTCTTCGGCGAGGCCGGTGCGCTCATGGTCATCGAGACCGAGGAGCACGCCAAGGCGCGCGGGGCCACCATCCACGCCCGGCTGATGGGCGCGGGCATCACCTCCGACGGTTTCCACCTCGTCGCCCCCGAGCCCTCGGGGAACGGCGCGGCCCGCGCCATGGAGCGCGCGATGCGCACCGCCGGACTGTCGGCCAAGGACATCACGCACGTGAACGCGCACGCGACCGCCACCCCGATCGGGGATACGGCGGAGGCGAACGCGATCAACAAGGCCGTCGGCAATCACGCCTCGGTCTACGCGCCCAAGTCCGCCCTGGGCCACTCGATCGGTGCCGTCGGCGCCCTCGAATCGGTGCTCACCGTGATGAGCATCCGGGACGGCATCGTGCCGCCCACCCTGAACCTGGAAGACCAGGATCCGGAGATCGACCTGGATGTCGTGCACGGCGAGGCCCGCCGGCAGGACATCGAGTACGCGATCAACAATTCGTTCGGCTTCGGTGGGCACAACGTGGCGCTCGCCTTCGGCCGGTACTGACAACCGGTCCCGATCCACTTCGTCACGACCCCGGTGGGGTTTTCGCGGCGGTCGATTCCGCCGCGAAAACCCCACCGGGACTTCGTCATTCGCAGCCGCGCGGGCGGCTCCACACCCTCCGAGGAGAGAACGCGATGACCACGATGGTCCCGGCCCAGGCGGACACCACGACCGATCCCCGTGATCCGATGAGTCGGCTGCAGCGCTTCTTCGATCCCGGAACCGTGTTACCACTGCACCCCCGCGACAAGTCTGGCGCGCTGGCCGCCATCGGCGAGGTCGACGGCGTGCGCACCGTCGCGTACTGCTCGGACGCCACCGTGATGGGCGGCGCCATGGGCGTGGAGGGCTGCAAGCACATCGTCTCGGCGATCGACACGGCGATCGATTCCGGTATCCCGGTGGTCGGCATCTGGCATTCCGGCGGGGCCCGCCTGGCCGAGGGTGTCGAGGCGCTGCACGCGGTCGGCACCGTGTTCGAGGCGATGGTCCGGGCCTCGGGCCTGGTTCCGCAGATCTCCGTCGTGGTCGGCTTCGCCGCCGGTGGCGCCGCCTACGGGCCCGCGCTCACCGATATCGTGATCATGGCGCCGGAGGGCCGGGTCTTCGTCACCGGGCCCGACGTGGTGCGCTCGGTGACCGGTGAGGATGTCGACATGGCCACCCTGGGCGGGCCGAAGACGCATGGCAAGAAGTCGGGCGTCACCCATATCGTCGCCGACGACGAGGACGATGCCCTGCACCGCGGCCGCAAGCTGGTGTCGATGTTCGCCGAACAGGGCGAGTTCGACATGCTGGCCGCCGAACACGGTGACGTCGACCTGAAGGCGATGCTGCCGGCGTCGGCCAAGCGCGCCTACGACGTCAAGCCCGTCGTCCACGAACTGCTCGACAATGTCGAATCTCCCGACGGCGACACCGAATCGTCGTTCGAGGAGCTGCAGGGCGGTTACGCGCGCAGCATCGTCACCGGTCTCGGCCGCCTCGCCGGGCGCACCGTCGGTGTGCTGGCGAACAATCCGCTGCGGCTGGGTGGCTGCCTGACCTCCGAAAGTGCCGAGAAGGCAGCGCGTTTCGTGCGGCTGTGCAACTCCTTCGGCATCCCGCTGGTGGTCGTCACCGATGTGCCCGGATATCTGCCCGGTGTCGGGATGGAATGGGAGGGCGTGGTGCGCCGCGGCGCCAAGCTGCTGCACGCCTTCGCCGAGGCCCGCGTGCCGCGCGTCACCCTGGTCACCCGCAAGATCTACGGTGGGGCCTACATCGCCATGAACGCCCGCTCGCTGGGCGCCACCGCGGTGTACGCGTGGCCGGAGTCCGAGGTCGCCGTCATGGGCGCCAAGGCCGCGGTCGGCATCCTGCACAAGAAGACCATCGCCAAGGCCCCGGAGGAGGAGCGCGAGGCGCTGATCGAGCGGCTGACCGCCGAGCACGAGGCCCTCGCGGGCGGCGTCGGCCGCGCCGTCTCGATCGGCGTCGTGGACGAGGTCATCGACCCCGCCAAGACCCGCTCCACCATCGCCGCCGCCCTCGCGTCGGCCCCCGCACGGCCCAGCAACAACAAGAACATCCCACTGTAAACCCTGTAAACCCTGTAAACCCTGTAAACCGTTGTGCCACAGGAGCGGACGGTCCGACGATCGGGCCGCCCGCTCCGTCGTCGGTACGGGTGTTTTCACAGCACCGCGGAGCGACACCCCGTGGGCTTCGCGGCTCCGCCCGGGAGACCGCCCATGAGATCCACGCGCCGACGGACCGGCGGGCGACAGTAGCCGCCGACCGGGCCGCGGGTGAGCGCGTCGGGCCATGTTCACGGCTCGGCCGGATCGGGGGCATCCGAGGTGCCTGTGACCGTCAACTCCACCAACATCAGGGCCGGGGCGTTCGGCGCCGGCAGGACGGTGCAGCGGGCGTCTACGACCACCCAGCCGGTGCCGATGCGGCGCAGGCGAATTCCCTCGAGATACGTGTGTGTGCAGGCGCCGCGCACCATGTCGCCGATCGCCGTGCAGATGCGGGCCATATCGTCCGGATGGGGTGTGTCCCGAGAGTCGGCGGTGCCGTGCCATCGGACCTCCGGTACCGGTTCGGTGATCCATCGGATCAGGCGTACATCGCGCACCGCGGTGAGTGCCAGGTGGTGGCCCTCCTGCTGCCGCCCCAGCGCCGACAGCGTGGCGCCTTCGAGTGAGATCGGTTCGGGAGCAAGCGAATCGGTCACATCGTGCAGCAGGCCGCGCCACAGCAGCCGGTTGTCCGGATCGGAGCGCAGGGCCAGGCGGATCCGGCGGGGCGCGCCGGCCATGGTGACGGTGATATCGGCCGTCCAGCGCAGCCGGTCGGGCGGGTCCAGGGTGTGCAGGATCAGCTCCATCGAGCGGTCGAACCGTTCGACGAACCGGAATGCCTCCGGCACCGTCCAACTCGCGCGGCCGGCGGGAAGGTCCCAGTCGAAGGTGTTGTCTCCGAGTCGAATCGAGCGTTCCGGCACCGAATATCCGAATGCCGCAACGGTATAGAGATCCGGCAGCGCCGAACCATCGGGCGTACTGCGCATCTGGACGCTGTGCACCCGACGGCCCGGACCGACCATCGGCGTCGCGGACACCGCCATCGTGCGCCGGTCGCCCGGCAGCCACGACGACAACCATGTGTCGACCGGCTCGCGGCGGTCGTGCGCATCGGCGAGGACGCCGAGCATTCTCGGCGGCAGCACCCGCACCAGCGAACGCCACTGTGCCGGGCGCCCGTCGACGGCCAGAGCCGTCCACGTATTGCGCTCCCCCAGCGTCTCGACCAGAACTCGCTCCCCATACACCACGTTCCCCCTCCTCCGTGTGTGCTGCAAGCACTGTTCCACACGGGCAGGGGCACATCCAGATCGTTGTGCGCCTCGCCGTCCGGACCGGACGAGGTGCCGGGCGGCCGCGCCGCTATCCGACGTCGCGGCGCAGCCAGGTCACCTCGGCGCCCTCACCGCCCCACCGGAAGGGCTCCAGATCGTCGTCCCAGGCGGTGCCGAGCGCCCGGTCGATATCGGCCGCGATCTCCGCGGGCGTGTGCCGGCCGCGCTCGCGCGCGATCCGCACTATTTCCCGCAGACGCATTTCCCCCACCATCACGTCGCCGTTGGCACTGGTGGCACCGCGCCACAGACCCAGGCCCGGGACGAAACTGAAGCGCTCGCCGTCGATGCCCTCGCTCGGCTCCTCGGTGACTTCGAAACGCAGCACCGGCCAGTCTCGCAAAGCGGTAGCAATCCGCGATCCGGTGCCCACGGGACCCATCCAGTCGGTGGTCGCACGCAGTTGACCGGGCGCCGCCGGCTGCGATGTCCAGCGCAATTTCGCGGGAGCCTTCAGTGCCGATGCGAGCGTCCACTCGATGTGCGGGCACAGCGCGGCCGGCGACGAATGGATGTACACCACTCCAGACGTCGTGTCCGCGAACTGACTCGATGCGCGCACCAGTACCTCCAGCCTCGACGTGGGACGTCTTCCCCAACATCCCGCCGAGAGCCCGGCGCGTTGCCCGAGTTTACTGGAGTGCCCGATGTTACGGGAGTTACTTTACGGCCGTGTCGCCCGGTACCGTGATCTCCGCGATCACGGCGTCGCTGAACGTCGGCCACACCGCGCGCGCCCAGTCGCCGAAATTCTCGTCGCTCAGCGCCACACACGCCACTCGGAGGGCCGGATCCACCCACAGGAAGGTGCCCGACTGGCCGAAGTGACCGAAGGTGCGCGGCGAGTTGGCGCCGCCCGTCCAATGCGGAGATTTATCGTCGCGGATCTCGAATCCCAGGCCCCAATCATTGGGGCGCTGCGACCCGTATCCGGGCAGCACCCCGTTGCGGTCCGGAAATTGCACCCCGGTGGCCTCGGCGAACGTTTGCCCGGAAAGCAGTGTCGGACTCAGCAACTCAGCAGCGAATCGCATCATGTCGTGCAGCGACGACCGCGCGCCGTGCCCGGCCGAGCCGCCCAGGACCGAGGATTTCATTTCGAGTGGCTCGAATACCGCCTCGTGCAGATAATCGGCGAACGCGATTCCCGTCCGATCGGCCACGAACTGCGCCAGCACCTCGAATCCGGAGCTCGAGTAGATGCGCCGCTCCCCCGGTTCGGCCATGATCACATTGGTGTCGAAGGCCAGGCCGGAGGTGTGTGCCAGCAGATGCCGCACCGTCGATCCGGGCGGACCGGCCGGCTGGTCGAGCTCGATCGCGCCCTCCTCGACCGCCACCAGAACCGCATACGCCGCAAGCGGTTTCGTCACCGAGGCGAGCGCGAACACCCGCTCGCCGTCCCCTTCCGCTCGGGCGGCACCGGAGGCGGTCACCACTCCCGCAGCGGCATGCCGAACCGGCCAGTCCCGTATCTGCTCCAGCGCTCGCACGCGCACGAGCCTACGACCCGCCCGCCGGGCGCACTCACACGGCCGTCACTCCGTCAGCCCGCGCGCGGTGTCGAACAGTTCGAGGGTGATGGCGTGCAGGTAGTCGCCGACCTTCTGGGGCGCCTTGCCGGCGAAGGCGCGCGCGTACGTGCCCTCCAGCACGATGCCGAGCTTGAAGCATGCCAGCACCGTGTACCAGCTGACATTGCTCAGATCGCGATCGGAGAACCGCCCGTAGTGCTCGATCATCTCCGCCGGGGTGGGCAGGCCGCCGACCTCGCCGAGCTTGCCGATCAGCGAGCCCGTCGTGGTCCCCGGTTCCGGGCGGGTCGCGATCTGCCAGCCCAGATCCAGCAGCGGATCGCCGATGGTCGACATCTCCCAGTCCACCAGCGCCGCCACCTGCGGGCCCTCGTAGGAGAACATGATGTTGGCCAGGTGACAGTCGCCGTGCAGGATGCCCGGCCGCCAGTCGGCCGGCCGGTGCCGCTCCAGCCAGTCGCCGACCTGCTCGACGCCGGGGATCTCCGGACCGGGGTAGCCCTCGTTGGCGCTGTAGGACTCGAGCTCGCCGAGCCAGCGCGGCACCTGGCGCTCCAGGAAGCCCTCCGGCTTGCCGTAATCCGCCAGGCCCAGGGCCCGATAGTCGAGCGCACCGAGCCGGGCGACGGCCTCCACCGCCGACAGCCCCATCTGCCGCCGGATCTCCGGATCGCCCGCGTGCAGGGCGGGCAGTTCGGTCTGCGGGTTGAATCCGGTGATCGGCTCCATCAGATAGAACACCGCCCCGAGCACGGACTCATCGGGGCAGGCGGCGATCACCTCGGGCGCGCGCACCCCGGTGCCGGTCAGCGCGCCGAGCAGCCGGCCCTCGCGGCGGATCACGTCGTTGCTCTTGGGGCGCAGGTGTTTCGGCCCGCGGCGCAGCACGTAGTCGCGCCCGCCACGGGTGAACCGCAGCATGATGTTCTGGGTGCCGCCGCCCAGCGCGGACACGTTGTCGAACTCGCCGCCGGGCAGGCCCTGCTCATCCATCCACTTCCCGACGATCGCGAAGTCCACGACGTCGCGATCCACATCGGCCGGTTGCACCTCAGACATGTCCCACATTGTGCACCAGCGGGCCCGTTCAACTGAAGGCACATGCCATCAATATGCCGTCCGGGGTCGTGAACAAGCACCCGATACGGTGTAGAGCCATGAGCACGACCGGTTCCCGTTCGGAGAAGAGCATCGAACAGGGGGCCGCACCCGGGATCGGGTGCGTGCACACCGTGCGGGACGTCCGGTGAGCGTCGACCGGTCCGTTCGCCCGCTCCGCACGCTGCTGGTCGACAACTACGACTCGTTCACCTACAACCTCTTCCAGCTCATCGCCGAGGTGAACGGCGCCGAGCCGGTCGTGCTGCGCAACGACGAGCCCGAACCGCCGACACTCGCCGGCTTCGACAATATCGTCATCTCACCCGGGCCCGGAAGACCGGACGTGCCAAGGGATTTCGGTATCTCCCGGCACCTGATCGAGCGGGCGGAGCTGCCACTGCTCGGCGTGTGCCTGGGCCATCAGGGCATCGTGCAAGCGGCGGGCGGGACGGTCACCGCCGCACCCGCCGCGCGGCACGGCTACCCCGACCGGATCGCCCACGACGGCCGCGACCTGTTCGCCGGGGTGCCCGGCGAGTTCACCGCCGTGCGCTACCACTCGCTGTGCGCCGCCCGCCCGCTGCCGGACGTCCTCGACATCACCGCGACCGCCCCCGACGGCGTGATCATGGGCGTGCGGCACCGCGAGCGCCCGCAGTGGGGCGTGCAGTTCCACCCGGAGTCGATCGCCAGTGCGCACGGTGCCGCGCTGCTGCGCAATTTCGCCCGGCTCACCATCGAACATGCCGTGCGCCCCGGGCAGGCCGCCCCCGGACGCACCCCGGCACCGGGTCCTCACGACCACCGCGCCCGAGCGAACGTCCGCGCTCCGTCGGTGCCGCGCCCCCGAACCGGCGAACCCCGGTCGATCGCCCCGGCAGCGCCGCACACGGTTCCCGAGCCAGCCGTACACCATCAGGTTCCCGAACCGACGGCACACGAGGCCGGCGAACCGACAGAGCAGCACACAACACCGGAACCAGCAGGACTCCACCAGACTCCCGAACCGATCCGGCTGCACAGGACTCCCGACCCCGCGGAGCTGCGTGAGGCCCCCGAACCGGCAGAACCGCACGAGGCCCCCGAACCGACGGCACGACATGAGGTCCCCGAACCGGCGGTTCTGCACAAGACCCCCGAACTGACAGCACTGCACGAGGTGGTCGACCGGGCGGTGGACACCGAAACGGCGTTCCTGCGGCTGTATCGGGATGCGGGGACCGCGTTCTGGCTGGACGGTGCGCATGTGGAGCGGGGGCCGGACCGGTTCTCCTTCCTGGGGGACGCCTCCGGCCCGCTGGCCGAGGTGGTGCGGTATCGGGTGGGCGACGGGTCCGTCGAGGTCGAGTCCCGCACGGGACGGCGCGGCGTCCCCGGGACGGTCCTCGACCACCTGTCCCGGCAGCTGCGCCGGCGGCGGATCCGAATCCCCGATGTGCCCTTCGATTTCGTCGGCGGCTACGTCGGCTACCTGGGCTACGAGGTGAAGGCCGACTGCGGCGCCGCGGCCGCGCACCGCGCCCCGGCGCCGGACGCGCAGTGGATCTTCGCCGACCGGGTGATCGTCGTCGATCACCTCGCGCAACGCACCCACCTGATCGCCGTCACCGACGCGGATCACCGTGCGGCGGGCCGGCGCTGGCTCGCCGAGACACGCGCGGCCGTCGACGACCTGCCCGGCCCGGTGCCCCCCGACGAACTCGACCTGCCCGCCGACGAGGAGCGCGTCGCCGCCGGGCTCACTCGCGGCCGGGACCGGTACCTGGCCGATATCGCCACCATCCGTGCCCGCCTGCATGCCGGGGAGACCTACGAGGTGAACCTCACCGACACCGTGCACGTCGACGCGGACTGCGACGGGCTGGCGGTCTATCGCGCGCTGCGCCGGAGCAACCCGGCCCCCTGCGCGGCCTATCTGCGCTTCGGGGAGCTGGAGATCGCGTGCTCGTCCCCGGAACGGTTCCTGAAGGTGGACCGCGCCGGGCGGGTAGAGAGCAGGCCGATCAAGGGCACCGCGCCGCGCGGCCGGACCCCGGTCGCCGACGAGAACCTGCGCCGCGCCTTGGAATCGGATCCGAAGACCCGCGCCGAGAATCTGATGATCGTCGATCTGCTGCGCAACGACCTGGGCCGCGTCTGCGAGGTCGGCAGCGTGCACGTGCCGGAGCTCATGGTCGCCGAGAGCTACACGACCATGCACCAGCTGGTGTCCACCGTCCGCGGGCGGCTGCGCCCGGACGCCGACGTCATCGACTGCCTGCGCGCGTGCTTCCCCGGCGGCTCGATGACCGGGGCGCCGAAGCTGCGCACGATGGAGATCATCGACGAGCTGGAAACCGAAGCACGCGGGATATATTCGGGCACCCTCGGCTTTCTCGGCCTGGGCGGCACCGCCGACCTGAACATCGTCATCCGCACCGCCGTCCGCCACGACGGCCACTGGCGCATCGGCGCCGGTGGCGCAATAGTGCTCGACTCCACCCCTCAGGACGAATACCGCGAGATGGTCCTCAAGGCCGCCGCCGCCCTCCGCGCGATCATCGCGGCGGACCGGACGAACCCGGCGGCCGCACCCGCCTAGCCGGACCCGGCGACCTGCCGAAATACGCCGACAGGCGCCCGCACAGTTCCCTCAGCCCGGCGTCGTCGATGCGCGGGGCATCCGCCCAGGAGTCGACATCGGACCAGTGCACCGTGGCGGGCGTACCGGGTGGCCTGGTGAAGACGTGCTGGTGAAAGTGCCCGACGCCGCGGCCGGTGACCGCCGAGAACACCGACTCCGGCCGGAGCCCCCGCCGTAACGCGGCGGACCGCCCAGCCCACCGCGACGGCCTCGGCGTCGGTCGGATCCGGCAGCGCGGGGGCGTGTCGGCGGGTCTCCACGAACAGATATCCCGGGATCGGCGAACCCTCGGTCAGCGGCCGGTGCGTCACCACCACCGAGTCGCCGGCGAACAGCACCGGCCCGGCCGGGCGCCCGAGTCCGCGGTGCTTATCGCAGATCAGGCATTCGCCCGGGATACCGACACTCCAGGAGCCGCACGGGATTTCGGCCGGATGCGGGCACGGTGGCCGGTGCGCGCCACGACCGGTCCGGCGTATCGGCGGCAACCGCTCGGCACAAGCGGCATTTCGTCGTACTGTGGGCCAAACACATTGAGATGTAGCATAATTCACGCGACGGGAGGCTGGCGGTAGGGTGGGATGCGCCGCAGCGCCCGCCGAGAAGACCTCGTGCACCGGCTGAACCCGGGTGTCCGCGACACCCACCGCCGCAACGATGCCGCTTCCAGTGCCGCCGGTCCCGCTCAGGGACCGTTCTCTTCCCTCAGTCGGGCACATCCGATCGATGAAGGGACTGAAGTATGCAGCGATCGGTCGCTCGGGACCGAGCCCGGACATCGATCGTCGCCGAACCGGGCGAGCAGCCCGCCGCGCGGCCCCGACGAGCGGACGGCGACGAAACCCTCACCATGCTGTTGCCCGGCGGCGATCCGGACCGGCTGCGGGCGGCCTGCGCCGTGGCCGTGCTGGGCGGCGTCGCCACCACGAACCTCGCCGCCGATCTGGCAGAGGCCGATCCGGACCGGATTCGCGACGTCGTCGCGGATTTCGCCGAGGTCGGCTGGGTCGCGCAGGAGCGCTTCGCGCATCCGGCGATCGCCGCGCGGGTGCTGCGCGAGATGCCCGTCGAACAACGGCGCACGCTACACGGGCGGGCGGCGGAACTCCTGCATCGCAACGGCTTTCCCGCCTCGGTGGTGGCGACGCAGCTCGTCGCGGCCGGCGAGACACGCGCCCCGTGGGCGACGCAGGTCCTGGTCGACGCCGCCGACCAGGCCCTCGCCGACGACGAAATAGATTGTGCCGTAAAGCGATTGGAACTCGCCTATCGAACCGGCCGCCGGGTGGCCGACCGGGCCGGTATCGCCGGCCGCCTCGTCTCGGTGGAATGGCGGCTCGACCCGTCCACGCGCAGCCGCAATTTCGGCCGGCTCAAGGCGGCGGTGTACACCGGCCGGGTGCCCACCGCCGACCTGCCGGGAGCGGTGCTGCACATGCTGTGGCACGGCTACGTACAGCATGCCGATCACGCCCTGGACCGCCTGGAACGCGCACCGGCGGGGACACTGACCTGCAACCCGCGCGTCGACTTCCTGCGCGCCTGGCTGCGCTACACCCATCCGACGCATCCGGAGCGACATCAGCAGCTGTTCGCCGACCGGACCCGGACGGGCGACGCCGCGCACCGGGAGTCGCCGCATCGCCAGGCCGCCGACCTGCTCGCGGCGCTGACCGTCCAGCATCCGCCCGCCGATCTGGCCGCCGCCGCCCAGCGCATCCTGGCCTGTCACCGGCTCGGCCCCAGCACCGTCGAGCCGCTGGTGGCCGCGATCGACTGCCTCCTGCACGCCGACCGCCTCGACACCGCCGACGCCTGGTGCACCGCACTGCTGGCCGAGACCGAGGCCCGGCACGCCCCGACCTGGCGCTCCATCTTCGCCGCCCTGCGCGCGGACACGCTGCTGCGCCGGGGAAACCTGGCCGCGGCGGTCGACAACGCCACGCTGGCGCTCGACCTGGTGCCGACCGAACACCTGGGGGTCTGGGCGGGGCGGCCGATCGGGACCCTGGTGCGGGCGCTGACGGCCCGCGGCGACCACGCCGAGGCCGCCGCCCACCTGCGCCGCCAGCTGCCGCAGGCCATGTTCGAATCCCGTTTCGCCCTACCGTATCTGCATGCCTACGGCCGGCACTGCCTGGCGATCGGGAAGCCGGACGACGCCCTGCGGCACTTCCGCCAGTGCGGCACCCTGATGCGGCAGTGGAATCTGGACTTCGCGTGGCTAGTGCCGTGGCGCAACGATATGGCGGCGGCCTGTCTGCGTCTCGGCGAGCGGCGCCGGGCCCAGTCACTGGCCACCATGCACCTGGAGCTGATCGGCGGGCCGGAGCGGCACGCCAGCGGCGGAGTGTCGCTGCGCCTGCTGGCGGCCACCGGGGATGCGCATCGGCGGGTGCCGCTGCTGCGCCGAGCGGTCGCGCTGGCCCGCTCGGGCACCGACGATCTGGAGCTGGCCACGGCCCTGTCCGACCTCGGCCGCGCACACCGCGCGATCGGCGACGCCGACAAGGCCGGCCCCCTGCTGCGCGAGGCCGCCCAGCTGGCCGAATCGTGCGGCTCCGGCGTACTCGTGCGCCGGTTGCGCGGCGACCGCACGGCTCAGCCCGCACCGCGAGCCCGGCCGACCCCCGGCCGTGCCGATTCGCTCAGCCCGGCCGAGCGCCGGGTCGCCGAACTGGCCGCGCTGGGTAAGCGCAATCGCGAGATCGCCGAGACGCTCGACATCACCACGAGCACCGTCGAGCAGCACCTGACCCGGGTGTATCGCAAGCTGTCGGTCGCGCGCCGGGGCGATCTCCGTTTCGCCATGGCCGACCGCGCCGAGGAATCGGCCGCCGGATAGTGAATACCGGTCGTGGAGGGGCACCACAATGGCGAGATTTGAGATGTAAATCCCTATTGTCCGATATTCCCCGCCGATTAACTTTCTCGCAACTCGGACCCGGGGAATCTCGCCGTTAACCCACGAAAAACCACGATCGGCCCATTCGGAAATAGTAGCCGAGCAGTGGCCGATGATTAACTCGAAGTCAGCTGGAGAAAGATCAAAAACCTTGCCACGCAAGGATGTTGATCTGTGTATGCTGAGGATCGACCGAGTTCCCATAACGACGTGGGACGACGCGAGGCGGTGTCGCAAGTGAACGTCAACAGGCTCGGGGTTAGCCATGCGGCTGTCAAAGCGATAGCCCTCGGCGTGCTGGCCCTGATGGCTACCGGGGCACTGGATAGATTGATGCTGGGTGTATTTATCTGCGTCGGCCTGGCATTGGGTTGGTTGAATACCCGAATCACCTGGTCTTCGGTAACCCGGATAACCCGATCGGAAATGCCGAATAAGCACGCCCTGACGGTTTCCATCGCGGTCCGATTGTTCGGTATCACAGCCCTTTCCCTGCTGGTTGCGTTCCTGGCGCGCCCGAGCGGAATCGGCATCTTCTTCGGGCTGGCCGTTTTCCAGGTCGTCGTGATTCTGAGCACCGTCCTGCCTCAGGTGAAAGGGCTTCGCCGACTGCCATGACGACTCACATTGCACTCCTCGCCCAGGAGGGCGAGTCCGAGCCGAAGATCGAGGTCGGCCACCACACCATGGCGCACTGGCTCGGCACGGACTTCAATGTCGACACCATCGTGTCCACCTGCGTGGCGGCGCTGATCGTCATCGTGCTGGCGATCATCCTGCGCATCAAGCTGACCTCGGGTGTGCCCAACGGTGTTCAGCTGTTCTTCGAGACCGTGACCGTCGGCATGCGCAATCAGGTGGAAAGCGCGATCGGCATGAAGGTCGCGCCCTTCGCACTGCCGCTGGCCGTCACGCTGTTCACCTTCATCCTGCTGTCGAACTGGCTGTCGGTGCTGCCAGTGCAGTACGGCGACGGCGAGCTGATCGCTCCCCCGGCGTCGGACGTCAATTTCGTCTACGCGCTGGCGCTGTTCGTCTTCGCCTTCTACCAGGGCGCGGGCATCGCCCGGCGCGGGCCGTTCACGCACGGCAAAATGCTGCTGAAGGGCCATACCGGTTGGGGCCCGATGATTTTCGTCAACGTCATCGAGGAGATCGCCAAACCGATCTCGCTGTCGCTACGACTGTTCGGGAACATGTTCGCCGGCAGCGTGATGATCTCGGTGATCACGCTGTTCCCCTTCTGGATCAGTTGGGGGCCCAATGCCGTGTGGAAACTGTTCGACATGTTCGTCGGGTTCATCCAGGCATTCATCTTCTCGCTGCTGACCGTCCTCTACTTCAGCCAATCGATGTCGCTGGAGCACGAGAACCACTGAGCCACGCAAATCCCCGATCGGCGTCTCCGGTCGACCGTTTTCGAGAACAGGAAGTGACATGGCAGATCCAACCACCGCGACCATCGTCCAGGGCGCCCTCATCGGCGGCGGCCTCATCATGGCGGGCGGCGCCATCGGCGCCGGCATCGGTGACGGCCTCGCGGGTTCCGCCCTGATCGACGGCGTCGCCCGGCAGCCCGAGGCCGAGGGCCGGTTGCGCGGCAACTTCTTTCTGACCGTCGGACTGGTCGAGGCCGCGTACTTCATCAACCTGGCCTTCATGGCGCTGTTCGTCTTCGCGACTCCCGGTAAGTAACGCACCATGTCTCCGCGAACAGATGTGGCCGCCGAGGGGAATTTCCTCATCCCCAACGGCACCTTCTTCGCCGAGCTGGCGATCTTCCTGATCGTGCTCGGGATCATCTGGTTCTTCGTCGTTCCGCCGATCCGGAAGGTGCTGGCGGAGCGCGAACAGCGGGTCTCCGAGACCACGACCGCCAGTAAGGAGGCCAAGGAGGTGTTCGCCGAGGCCGACGCCCGCTATCAGACCGCGCTGGAGCAGGCGCGCGCCGAGGCCGCCGAAATCCGTAACCAGGCGCGCGCCGAGGGCCGGGCCATACTCGAGGAGATGCGCGGCGAGGCGCAGCGGGAGGCCGACGGCATCGTCGCCGAATCGGAGGCACAGCTGCGCGCGCAGGCGGATCAGGTAGCCGCCGAGCTCCGCCAGGAGGTCGAGCCGCTGGCCCAGTCGCTGGCCGACCGCGTAGTGGGCGGCGACGATCGGCACGCCGGATCCGGATCCGGCCATCGAACAGGACGGGCGTCGTCATGAACCATCCCACCAGCCTGCTCGCCGAGGGCATCTACCACATCAGCTTCGACTGGCCGGTGTTCTTCAGCCAGCTGTTCGGATTCGCGGTCATCATCTTCGTGGCCGTGAAATGGATTGTCCCACCGGTCAAATCGCTGATGGCACGCTCCCAGGACATGGTCCGCAGGCAGCTCGAGGAGAGCGAGCGGGCGGCCGCCAGGCTCACCGAGGCCAAGCAGGCCTACGACAGCGCGCTGGCTCAGGCGGAGGTCGAACTCGAGGTGATGCGGGCCGAGGCCCGGGCCGACGCCGGGCACATCATCGCGCAGATGCGCGAGGCCGCCGCCGCCGAGGTCGAGCGGGTCCGCAAGCAGGGCCGCGCCCAGATCTTCCAGCTGCGCCGCCAGATGGTCAGCGACCTGGAGGCCGACCTCGCCGCCGCGATGCTGGAGCTGACCGAGGAGAAGGTCCGCGACCAGGCCGCCTCCGCCCGGGCGAAGTCGGAGAGCATCGAGAAATTCCTCGAAGACCTGGAGGCCCTGGCCAATTCGGGCTCCGGCGCCCAGCGCCAGGTCCAGCAGCGCCGCAACTGACGACCGCGCCGCCGGGCGCAACTCCTCGGCGGCGATCGGTTTCGTGGATCGGTGGTTGACCTCAAGTCGACTCGAGGTTTCACACTGTGATCATGACAACCTGGATCTGCGACGGATGCGGCCTGGAACATCCCGAATCCGCAACGGCCCCACCGGCGGACGGCTGCGTCTTCTACAGCGACGAGGTCTCCGACGAGATGCGCGGCGATCTCGGCCCGCACGGGCAATGGACCACACACGAGGAATTGGCCCGCCTACCCCACACCACCATGCACCGCCAGCACGGCCGCGGCGTCCACAGCTTCCGCCGCGAACCGCGCTTCGCCATCGGCCACTGGTCGTTCCTCGTCCGAACCCCGCGGGGCAATCTGCTCTGGGACCCACCCGCCTACCTGGACGACGAGGTCGAGGGCCTGATCCGCACGCTCGGCGGCGTCGCGGCGATCGCCACCAGCCATCCCCACATGTTCGCCGCCCAGATCGCCTGGAGCCACGCGTTCGACCGGGCCCCGGTGCTCGTGCACACACTCGGCAAGGAGTGGATCCCCCGCCCCGACCCGGTGATCGAGTACTGGGACGACCACGCGACCCCGCTACCCGGCATCGAACTCATCCACGTCGGCGGCCACATGCTCGGCAGCGCAGTAGCCCACACCACCGACGGCACCCTGCTCACGGGCGACACCATCGCCGGTTGCCTCACCCCCAACTGGGTGTCGTTCCAGCGCAACTACCCCCAGCACCTCCCGATGTCAGCCTCAGTAGTCCGCCGCATAGTCGACACCTTGACCCCCTACCCCTACGACCGCCTCTACACCCTAGGCGGCGACACCATCGACCACGACGCCGAACGCATCGTCGCTGCCGCAGCGAACCGCCACATCCGCTGGGTGAGTGGAGAATTCGACCATCTCACGTGAACGCTGCGAGAGTCGACTCGTTTCTGGGTGTCCAGGCAGTTCACGAGAGCAAACCACGCCCAGGCATCTCGGCTTGTCACTCCCGTTCCGCACCCTGCGTCAGTCCGACACCTCGAAAGTCCCCGCGATACCTTGGGCCAGACCAGGTCCCACCGTTGTCGGCAACATCAACGCTGGGAGCCCTACACTCCGGACAATGTCGGTCAGAGCAGCACGCCCATAACCGAGTACATAATCGACGCCAACCTCATTGATGAACAACTCAACTTCATCATGCGGTAGGTCCTCGGGATCATTCGCGAACTCGAAGAGGACAGCACACTCCAACTCGACAGTTACCTGCGGTTCCTGGTGTTTCAAACCGAGACGTACATCGATCTTCGGCTTACCGCTATCGTCGTCTACGCTGACGTGCGCGCCGCCCCCGACTTCGGTCCCCCGCTCGGTACCAGGGGCCGGCTCCCACGACTCGAGATCCTCGCCGAAGCGCCGCTCGACCGATCGCTTGTACCAGCGCTGACGCGCGCCGGTAGCACGCTCAGCGAGACTCATCGACTGCCTGTCGGATCAGCGGCCTCGACTTGGTCGTCCACTGCTCGTACTCTTCATCCGACGATGGATCGGAACTGACCCATGCGTCGACTGCTGCCCTCACACGGTTGGTACGGTCTTCGCTCCAACTGCTCGTCGTCACCCGGAAGATCGCGCCAACTACCTTGGCGTACCGGCGGACTGTCGACATCGTCGGATTGGTAGCACCACTTTCGAAACGCGACACCTGAGACGGGTCGACGCCCATGGCTTCCGCTACATCGCTGATACTCATGCCACTGTCTACACGCACAGCCCGAAGGCCGAGGACCAGATTGAGCTGCTCATCAGCAAGCTCGACAGCCAGATGATCGCGCGGTGTCGGGTCCTTGACACCAGGGAACATGTCGACGCCCATCGAACTCTCCTCTCACCCCTTGCCACCAAGGATGCCTCACAGGACAACGACTGTCATGCGTTATAACGCAAAATTATCACTTGCTGTTCCAACGCCTCCAGCGCTTGCGGGTGTTCTCACAGCGAGCCACGCCCGACACCATGGCGTCGTGTATCTCTCGAGTCTGTACACCACTGGTCCAGTCGGCCGTCTCATCAACCGGCTTGCCCCCGATCCCTGACCCGATGATCTCGTCGGTGACCTGGTGCCATCCTGGCCGGCGTTCGATGAAATACAGCCGGTACTGGATTCGGCCGTCATGCGATTCGGCGTACAGCTCGCCAGTCCACGGCATGCTCGGCTTCCACAGCCCAGACCTCCGCCTTCCCCCACAGGATGCCGGTCTGCCATCAACAACAAACGGCCCAACCCGCCATCAGTTCGAATACATCACCAGACGTACCGCCGCCGAAGCCGTACCGCGAAACCTTAGACCATGGCCTTCGCCACCTCCATTGTCGACTCCATGCAGGCGCTCACGCTGACGCTGACTCGCATCGGGGACGTGCTGGCTGCCGGCGGGGACGGCTACACCTACCTCGGCGGAGCGGATCTGGGGTTCCCGCGGAGTTCGGCATAATCCGCGCCGGGTTATCCGATGAGCCCGTCAGCCTGCCGAGGCTGACGGGCTTTTCCGTTGTCTCGCAAGGTAATCCGGCCACAACTACGCGAGCGGCTGCTCCCGCAGATATCCGTCCAGCTCCACCACCGGTGCCGATCCCTGCCACTGGGCCATCGAGGCACGGACGGTCTGGATGCGTTCGGCCAGCTGCACACTGCGGTTCTGCCGTGCCCAACCGGCCGCATCCATCAAGGTGCTGACGGCTTGTTCGGGTTCGTTGGAATGGACATAGGTGGTGGCGAGGTAGAGCTTGGAAAAGGCGTTGTCGCGCACCAGCTGCGGATCGTGCAGTACCAACGACTGTTCAGCTTGCGCTACGGCCCGCTCCGGCTGTCCCAAGTTCAGGTAACACTGACTCTCGGTATGCGGCAGGAAACCATCGTCGTAGAAGTACGCCAACGACGAACTGGCGGGGGCCGCTTCGGTTTTGGCACGCTGGTACGATGAGCGGGTCTTCTCCAGAGTATCCAGGCACTTCGCCTCGTCTCCGGCCTTCGCACGAGCCCGCGCCAGTTGGTCGTAGGCGAAGGTATGGACGAGCGGCTCGGCCTGCTTGGTGGTGGCCACCGCGGCTGAGGCGTAATCGACGGCAAGATCCAGCCGATCCTGTGCCTTGGCGACGTGGCTCATCCGGGCCAGGGTGAACCCGATGAGGGCCGAGGCGCCGGCCTGATGAGCTGCGGCCTGGGCCACTTCGAAATAGCGCCAAGAGTTGGCGAACTGTCGCGCATCGAGCGACAACCATCCGGCCAAACCCGCGAACTTGCTGTACACCGCGAGCAGCTGCGGCTGGAGGCGGGCGGGACAATCCGGCAGCATGGCGTGCAGGAGCCGCAGTTGCGCCCGAACCACGGTCAGCACCGCCTGAGCACCTTGGATATCGTCCTGGTGGCGGCAGTAATCGCAAATCCGGTCGAAGTGCTCGATCAGGGCAGCATCGACGCGCGGTGGCTCATCTGCGGCCTTGACCAGGCGATCGTGGGCTTCGGTCAGTCCGGCAGCGCCGAGAGCGAGGCCCGCCATGGAGCCGGTGAATACCTGCAGAAAGGTCTTGCGCTCCACAAAATCCTCTCCTTCCACACCCAGAGGACTTCCTCCTACGGTAGCCGCTTCCGGAAGTGGAGAGGAGGGAGCGCCGCTCTGATTCAGGACGGCCTCGCAGGGGATCACATCCCTGGCGGTCGGTCGGTCATGCCGTGCCCGCCAGAGGGATTCCCCCTCGGCCACAATCTGATCGAATCTCGCGCGGTCTTCCGACGTAGCCCTTTGTTGCAGGGTGGTGTCGAGCATCTCCTGGGTGACAGACCGTGGAAGAACGGAGCCCAGCCCGGTACGCCAGTTGATGACAGTCGAGGGATTGGTGCCCAGAAGGGCCGCGAACTCACGGACGGATTTGCGCATGGCCTCCTGCAGCGCCACTGCTTCGAACCCGGTCCACTCCCGCCCTCTGACCATAGCCCCCACCCTAAGCTAGCCACTCTGACCTGGGCAAACACGTCCAGTAACCGCACACTACCCCACCACTGGCCTGTCGCGGCCGAAACCGCCTGAGGACCAAGGTTGAAGCGGTACCCGGTACCAAGCCGACGCCGCATCTCTGGGTGGCGCACCGGCCCGGATGCCCGGGTCGGTGGCGAAAGCCCTTGGTACCGGGTGCTTCTCAGGATGACCGGACGCACCAGGGGAGGTACCAGCACGATGCTCTACAGCACGCTCGCCATATACCAACTCGCCCGTATGACCCGGCCCGAATACCTCACGCGACCCCCACGCCGACCACGTCGAATTCGGCATATTCACATCGAATCCGGTGTGCTGCAACTGGATTACCGAGCCGGTGCCGAACAGGCGCAGAGCGTGGCGGACGAGTTGGCGGGCGCGTTCGCTGAGCTCGGCTTACGGGTGACGGTCGACGATGACGTGCGACCCGATCTGCCGCCGTTGCCGTGCGGCCGACTGTGGGACTGACTGTCCCAAACATTCTCTTTGCCAACGCTTTCCACATCTCGCTGATACCGAAGGGAGGCATCGCCATGCCCCGAGACCAAGGGGAGCACGTTGTCTACGGATTCACCCCGGACAGGCCCGTGGCCTTCACGGTGCCGCCGGTCGAAGCTCGTCCGGATCAGCCGCTCCCCGAAAGCTCGGCGTTCCTACGGGTGTGCGAGGGAGCGGAGGAACCGAGCACGGTGCTGCTCCGCTGCGCCGGCCAGGTGATCGGCGTCTGGCGGTACCTGCACGAGCAGCGCCCGAGCGACACGTCCTCGGTCGATGAGCAGCTCAACCTGCTGATCTGGCTGATCGACCGCGAAGCGAGCGGGCATATCCGGAACATCGCGGTCGCGCCGGAGGCCCCGATCAGTCCGTCGTCGTATGGCGACTGGGTTGCGTGGCTTGCGTGGAAGTACGCGCTCTACGCGCTGCGGCAAGACGATCCTCGGCATCACGAGTGGGACGCTACCGAACTCGAGTGCTGCGTCGAGGCCCTCGACGAGTTGGTGGCCGACGTCCGGGCCGGACGGGTGCGGCTGCGAGCGACAGCCGGAGCATTTCCGCCGAAGGGGATGGCACCGGACGCCGGAGGAACCTCGTGACGCTGCCAGGCCCCTTGCCGCACAGGGCCTTCGTGCATGCCGACGGCTGGCTGGCCGAGCATGTGTGCCAGGTGTACTTGTTGGAACTCACGCAGGAGCGGGCACGGGAACTGCGCCATATCCATCGGCATCATCATCCGGACATGTGCGTCGTGCATCTGGAAGCGGCGGCCTTTCTACTGCTGTCCGAGGACGACTGCTGACCGGTGCGCCGACTTCGGTTCGCAAACACCCGGGCCTGACCTCCCACGAACGCTTCCACGGGTGGTCACCCCCAAGTGGTCGAGCGTGAGGCCGTGATTCGCCGAGTTGTACGGCGCCGACCAGATCGACCGGAGCACCGGATGCCTCGAAGTTCTCCGCTCAACGTCCGGGGCCGGACGTTGACGACACCGGACACGCCCGGCTCCGGGATACTGCCGGGGCGGTTGCAAGGGTTCATCGATGGGGAAACCAGTCGCTCGAAACCGGTGTCATGCGGCGTCCGGCACGCGAGAATCCGTTGCTGGTGAAGCGGCGATCCGGATGACCCCGCACCGCCGGAACGGGGTTTACGCTGGTGGGGCGGGGTTTGTGGGACGGGTGGGGCTCGAACCCACGACCAACGGATTATGAGTCCGCGGCTCTAACCGACTGAGCTACCGTCCCCCGACCGCAGCGTGTGTATGCGGGCGTCAAGATGTTACCGGGTCGGGCGTGTTAGCACCTATTCGGATCGCCGTTGGGCGGATTGCGGACTAGGGTGAGGGCGGTACCGACCCCCGATGGGAGGGCAGGCGTGGCGGATCTGTTCGTGAACGTGTTGCGGGCGCATCAGTGGTTGTACGAGAAGTCGGACGGGCTGGTGGGGCATCGGCTGCTGTTCGGGAATCCGACCTTGTTGCTGCGGACGGTCGGGCGCAAGACGGGGCTGGCGCGGACCAACGCGCTGACCTATGCGCAGGACGGTCAGGACTATCTGGTCACCGCCTCCAAGGGCGGGGCGCCCGAGCCGCCGGGATGGCTGGCCAACCTGAAGGCCAAGCCCGACAACGAGATCCAGGTGGGCAAGCGACGGATACCGGTTACGGCCCGGGCGACCTATCCCGACGATCCCGACTACGCGCGCCGGTGGAAGCTGGTCGACAAGGTCAACCACGGGCGCTACACCCAGTACCAGACCAAGACCGACCGCAAGATCGCGGTCGTGGTGCTGACCCCGCGCAACGCCTGAACCGAGCCCCGGCCCGGCCCGGGCATCAGCCCGTGGCCGACCGGCGTCGGATCGCCTCCTCGCGTCACATCGTCAGAATCGTGCGCCCCACGGCCTGCCGAGCCTCGATGGCGGCATGGGCGGCGGCGGCCTGATCGAGCGGGAAGGTCTGGCCGACAACGACTTCCAAATCTCCCTCGGCAGCCATGTCGAAAGCTCGCGCTCCCAGTGCCGCCCAGTCCACGCCGGAGTTGGTGATGTCCATCAGGGACAGGACGGTAATGCCCGCCGCGGCAGCGCGTTCGGTGTCCAGTTCCGCGAAGCCGCCTGCCGCGTTGCCGTATCCGAGATACCGGCCGCCCGGGGCGATAGCGCCCAGGGAGTCCCCGCCGATCGGCCCGCCGGCGCCGTCCAGCACCGCGGACACCCCGGTACCGCCGGTCAGCCCCAGCACCTGGTCCGCCCAGCCGGGTTCCTCGTAGTCGATCGCCTCGCTCGCGCCCAGCCGACGCGCCAGGTCGAGCTTCGTATCCCCGTGCGCGGCGGCGATCACCGTGGCCCCGGCCGACCGCGCCAGCTGGGTGAGCAGCGTGCCCAAGCCGCCGCCCGCGGCGGTGATCAGCACCGGCTGCCCCGGCCGGAATGCCGCGCTCCCGGCCACCGCCATCGCGGCCCTGCCGTCGTGCACCAGCGCCGCGGCGTGCACGAAGTCCAGGGCGCCAGGTAGTTCGGTGAGCGTCTGCGCCTTCGCCGGCGCCCGCTCGGCGTAGCCGCCGACGGGTAGCCCGCCGCCGATCCCGCTGGCGGCGGTGGCGGTCGCTACCCGTTTGCCGACCCATCCCGGATCGACGTCCTTCCCTACGGCGGACACGACTCCGGCGACCGCCCCGCCCGGCACGTACGGCGGGCGGACGGCGAAGAAGTCGGTGCCCCATCCGCTGCGCAACCGCACGTCGAGGAACATCACATCCGCCGCCGCGACATCGATCACAACTTCGCCGGTCCCGGCCACCGGATCCGGCGCCGTGCCGGCCACCAGCACGCCCGGACCACCGAACGACTTCGCCTCGATCACCCGCATCTTCGACCACATCCCTTCGTTCTCGCGATGAGCACAGCCTTCTACCTGAAGCAAGGTTCAGGTCAAGCGCGGATGCGGGAACTTCGCCGATCCGGGTGTGCCGTTTGGTGATCGGCCGAAATGTCCGTTACCCTCACAGGTGAGGGGAGTACTTCCCAAGTGCCATACCGGTCAGTACGGATTCCGCCATCGGAATCCCCGGGTGGCCACCCGAGTGAGGGTGAAGGAGACCTCGGGTGTTGAGCCATGCCCGAGGAGATCTTTTTATGAGCCCTACCGACACCGTTCTCGCAGCGTCCATCCAGACCATCGGCACACCCTGGTTATGGACCGCCACCATCCTCGGTGTTATCGCGCTGCTGGTACTCGACTTCGTCGTCACCCGCAAGCCGCACGAGGTGTCGATGCGCGAGGCCGTCGGATGGACGATCTTCTACATCGCCCTGCCCGTCGTCTTCGGGCTCGTCATCTGGGCCGCGTACGGCGGCACGCCCGGGACCGAATTCTTCACCGGCTACGTGCTGGAGAAATCGCTGTCGGTCGACAACCTGTTCGTCTTCATGCTGCTGCTGTCGGCCTTCGCCGTGCCGGCGGCGCTGGCACAGCGGGTGCTGCTGTTCGGCATCGTCGGCGCGCTGGTGCTGCGCGGCATCTTCATCGCCCTGGGCGCCGCCGCGCTCGCCTCGCTCGACTGGGCGTTCCTGCTGTTCGGCGCGATCCTGCTGGTGACGGCGGCGAAGTTGCTGGTCGACACCGCTCGCGGGAACGACCAGCACGTCGACATCTCGAGCATGCGATCGGTGCGACTACTGCGCAAGCTGATGCCGGTGACCGACGACTACCACGGCACCCGCATGACCGTGCGCGAGGCCGGCAAGCGCGCCCTGACGCCGCTGGCGCTGGTGGTCGCCGCCGTGATGGGTACCGACGTGGTCTTCGCCGTCGATTCGGTGCCCGCCGTGTACGGCGTCACCGGCGACCCGTACCTGGTGTTCGCCACCAACGCGTTCGCGCTGCTCGGACTGCGGGCGCTGTACTTCGTGCTGCAGGCGGCACTGTCGCGGCTGGTGCATCTGGCCTACGGGTTGGCGATCATCCTGGCGTTCATCGGCGTGAAGCTGGTGTTGCACTGGGCGCACGGCACCTGGGAGCAGGTCCCGACGATCCCGACCGTGGCCTCGCTGGGTGTGATCGTGGTGGTGCTCGCCATCGTGACCGTGACCAGCCTGCGCGCGACGCGAGGGGCCGGCGAGGTCGATTCGGCGACAACGACGCCCCAGTCGTAGCGCCGAGCCGGACGGATGCTACGAGTTGCCCGCCGGATTCTCGCGACCATACTGTGAATCGTGCTGTTTCAACGGTTGCGCCGCATCGACCTGAGCCGGGTGCACCGGGCCGTGGACGATCTACAGCTGTCGGAGGCGGTGTTCAAGACCTGTCCGTGGCAGCCGCGTGAGCTGGTGGAAACCGGCCTGCGACAGTGGCTGCGCTGCTGCGGTGCGGCCATGCGCGACGACCAGGTGATCGGCATGCCCTCGCATGCCGTCGACGAGGCGTGGCATGGGCTCATTCTCTGCACCACCCGATACGCCCGATTCTGCGACGCGGCCTACGGCCGGTTCCTGCATCACTTTCCCGAGGGTGACGGGCCGTCGAGCGGCTCCGGAGAGGCCGGAGATGCCATGGACTCCCAACTGGGCCGGACCGTCGTCGCGTGGTCGATGGTGGCCCGGCCGGGCGAGGAGTGTGTGCTGTGGGATCTCGACAGCAGGGTGGGCGTCGAACGGCCGTGGGGAATCCCGCGCGGACGCGTCGAGATCATCGAATCCGACCTGCGCGCCGCCGATTCCCGCTGAGGACCGGCCGGGTCCGGCTCAGCCGCCGCCGCAGCCTCCACCGCTGGAATCGCCACCACCGTCGCTAGAGGAAATGCCGACGCCACCCGAGTGGTACCGGCCGCCGCCGCATCCGGCGCGGCCGTACTCCCACCGGCCGTGCCTCCGCGGTGATGTGCCGGACCGCACGCCCCACACGCCGACCGCGACAATGACGCCCACCATCGCCACATAGCCGATTACTCCCCCAATTCCCATGTTCCGGAACGTATTCGGACTTCCCAAAGGTGCGCCGAAGATTCGGTTGCCGTGGCGTCTCGGTACTCGTCGATGGTGGCCCGGCACGGTGCGGCTCAGCTGCCCCCGCCACCGCCGCCTCCACCGCAGCCGCCGCCTCCGCCGCCCCCGCAGGAGCCGCCGCCGCAGCCGCCTCCCCCACCGCAGCCGTTGCCGCTGTCGCCGCCGCCGAAGGAGCCGCCGTCCGAGTAGGTCCCGCCGCCGTATCCGGATCGGCCGTGCCGCCACCGGTCGCGCCGCCGGCGAGATCTGCCGGACCTCGCACTCCACACGCTGCCCGCGATGACGACGAGCACCATGGCCACCCAGATGATTACTCCCGCTGTTCCCATACCGCGGACGGTAGCCCGTCTCGCCAAAGATCGGCCAAAGATCCAGTTGCCGTGGCGGCGAACGGTACTCGACCGCGCGTCACGGTCCTTCGAAGCACCCGTCGTCGGGATCGCCGCACGTCTCGTCGCAGTAGCCGGTGTCGTCGTATCCGTGACCGCCGTGGTTCCGGGAAAACGCCACCGACCTGCCGATGAGCACGACGCACCCGCAGATCAGGGCAATGGCCACGACCACGGTCACAGTTTCCATGCACCGCAACGTAAGTACGGAGCCCTATGACCTGCTTAATGTTCGGTTGGAGGGCGGACCGGCTACGTCAGCTTCACCCGTGCCGCGAGGAAACGGTCCAGGGCGGGGGCGAACCGGTGGAAGTGGTATCGGAGATGGGCCTCCGGGGTGACGGGGACGACCGCGCGGCCGCGTTCGACGGCCTGGACGATCTGGGCGGCCACCTTCTCCGGGCCGTAGCCGCGCATCCGGTAGAGGTCGTCGTACCGGGTCTGCCTGTCGGCCTCCTCCTCGGCGGAGAGGCCCGAAAACCTGGTCGCGGCAACAATATTGGTGTGCACGATGCCGGGGCAGATGGTGTGCACCTCGATGCCCTTGCCGGCCAGTTCGGCGCGCAGGCAGTCGGAGAACATGAACACCGCCGACTTGCTGGTCGAGTACGCGCTGAACCCGCGCTGCGGGGTGTAGGCGGCCATGCTGGACAGGTTCACGATGTGCCCGCCGAGACCGCGTTCGGCCATCGCGGCGCCGAAGGTGCGGCAGCCGTTGACCACTCCCCCGAGGTTCACCCGCATCACCCGGTCGAATTCGGCCGCGCTGGTGGCGAAGAAATCGCCGGCCTGACCGATGCCCGCGTTGTTGATCAGGATGTCGGGCACGCCGTGTGCGGCGAGCACGATGGCGGCGTGCTCGGCCACGGCGGTCTCGTCGGAGACGTCCAGCTCGTACGTGTGCGCGACACCCCCGGCGGCCGTGACGAGTTCGGCGGTCTGTTTCGCCGCCTCGAGATCGAGGTCCGACAGGACGATTTCGGCACCGCGCCGCGCGAACTCCAGCGCCGTCTCGCGGCCGATTCCGCTGCCGCCGCCGGTGATCACCACCAGGTTGTCGCCGAACGGACGGCGTTCCCGGCCCACCTCGGCCCGCCGCAGCCCCCGCGCCTGCGGACCGCCGCCGATCGATTCGACGAGTTCGGTTGTGGCCGTGGCCAATAGTTCCGGATGCGAGAACGGCAGCCAGTGGCCTCCGCCGACCTCGCGCCGCCACAGTCGCGGCGCCCACTGCCGGGTGTCGGCGTATCCCGCGGGCCGCACCGCGACATCGCGGCGCGCGATGATCAGCTGCACCGGGACCTCGGTGCGGCGCTCCCGGGGGTTCAGCACGCGCTGCAGGATATTGGCGCGGTAGATCCGCATCCCGTCGAAGAAGTCCGCACGGAACGTCGGGCCCAATGCGACGTTCCGCGGGGAGGTTTCGTTCATCAGCCCGACGAAACGCTGCCAGACCTTCTCCATCGACAGCGGCCGCAGCACCACCTTCGGCACACCGGGTGTCATGAACAGGAAGGTGTACGTGGACGAGAGCAGCTGCGTGAACGGACCCCACATCGCGCCGCGAGACAGTTTGGCGCGCATCCACTTTCCCATATGGTCGAGGTTCGGCCCGGACACCGAGGTGAACGACGCGATGCGATCGGCGGCGCGCGGCTCGCACACCGCCTCCCACATCTCGACCGAACCCCAATCGTGCGCGAGCACGTGCACGGGCTCATCCGGGCTCACGGCGTCGGCGACGGCGAAGAAGTCGGCGGCGAACCGGTCCAGGCGATAGTCCTGCGTGCGCGCAGTACGGGTGGACCGGCCGTGCCCGCGGGTGTCGTAGGCTACGACGTGAAAGCGGTTGGCCAGCAACGGGACAACCCGGTCCCACAGATGGTGGTCGTCGGGCCAGCCGTGCACCAGCACCACGGTCTCGGCGTTCGGTGCGCCGTATTCGTAGACGGCAAGCTCGAATTCGCCGCTGCGCACGGTCCGCTCGACATCCGCAAAGGGCCTCTCATCGGTCACTGTGTTCTCCTTCGGCGCTTCGTCGTGCGGGGTGGTACGTGCTAGAGATCCAGTACGAGACGTTCACCGGCACAGCGGGATACGCAGATCAGCAGCTCCCCGTCGGCACGTTCCTCGGGGGTGAGCACCGTGTCGCGGTGGTCGACCACGCCGGACAGCACCCGCACGGCGCAGGTGCGGCAGAAGCCCTGACGGCAGGAGTACGCGGTGTCCGGACGCACCGCCAGCACCTCCTCCAGCGCCGAACGGTCGGCCGGTACCTCGATCACCTCACCGGTGCGGGCCAGCTCGATCGTGAACGGCTTGCCGTCGACCACCGGCGGCGCGGAGAACCGTTCGGAGTGCAGTTCGACGCCGGGCAGGGTCCGCACGCCCTCCGCGACCAGCGCGGTCATCGGCACCGGACCGCAGCAGTAGACCGCGGTGTCGGGCCCGACGCCCGGCAGCAGGTCCGCCGCGATGGGCAGGCCGTGCTCGTCGTCGGTGCGCACGGTCACCCGGCCGCCGAAGCTGTCGATCTCGTCGAGGAAGGGGAGGGTGTCGCGGCTGCGCCCGGCGTACACCATCGACCAGTCGATACCGAGCCGATGCGCCATCCGCACCATCGGCAGGATCGGTGTCACGCCGATGCCGCCGGCCACGAAATGCACTCGGGCGGAGTCGGATCCGTACCCCGGCGGCACGAACGGGAAGGCGTTGCGCGGACCCCGGACCGTCACCCGGCTGCCGATCCGCAGTGCGTCGTGCACCTCGCGCGAACCGCCGCCACCGCCGGGAATGCGACGCACCGCGATCCGATAGCCGTGCCGGTCGGCCGGGTCGCCGCACAGCGAGTACTGGCGCAGCCGTCCCGACGGCAGTTCCACGTCCAGATGCGCGCCGGGCCGCCACGGCGGCAGCGCGCGGCCATCGGGCGCGGCGAGCAGCAGGCTCACGACGTCGGTGTCGTGAGCCTCGACGCGGCGCTGCACGACCGTCAGGTCCAGCCGCCGATCGTCCACGCGGCCCGCGGGATCCTTCCGGTTGATCAAGGTCGTCCATCGGAAACGGGTCTCGGCGACGGCATGGAACACCCGCATCGCGCGGTCCGGCCGGCGGCGGCCGTACAGATCGACCGGCGGCTCGGACGGCGCGGGACGCCGGACGGTCACGACGCCGTCGCCCGCGCCGCCGGCGACTTGGCCAGGTAGGCGACGGCCTGTGCGGTGGAGCCGACCGCCGCCGGGGTGTAGCCGGGCTGGAAGACCGACAGTGCGCTCCACAGTAATGACGGGACACCGGGCAGCGCACCGCGCCACATCGACGCGAAGACCTTCGCGACCAGCCGCGGGTACCGCATGTCGGGAAGCGAGGAGTCCTCGTGCACAAGATATTTCGTCCCGCGCAACACCAGCGACAGGAAGATCGGGAAGACCACCAGCATCAGCGCGCAGCGCCGGACGTAGCCGACGTCGAAGTACTCGGCGACCTCGTGGGCGACGAAGCGGTGCTCGACCTCCTCCGCACCGTGCCAGCGGAACAGGTCCAGCACGTTCGGGTCGGCGCCGAACCGCTCGAGATCGGCGTTGAGCACCCAGTCGCCGAGGAAGGCGAAGAAATGCTCGAGCGTGGCGATGAAGCCCAGGCGCTCCACCAGCGCCTGGAACTGCGCGCGGGCGTTGTCGTCGGCACGGGGCCCGAGCGTCTCGCGGAACAGGAACTCCATCTGCCGCACGTACGGCTCGACATCGATGCCGTGCGCCGACAGCACCTCGTCGAGCACCCCGTTGTGGGTCTCGGCGTGCATCGACTCCTGGCCGATGAAACCGAGCATCTGCTCGCGCAGTTTCTCGTCCTTGACCAGCGGAAGCGCCTCGGAGAACGTGCGGCAGAACATCCGCTCGCCCTCGGGCAGCAGCAGGTTCAGCGCGTTGATCAGGTGCGAGGCGATCGGCTCGGCCGGCATCCAGTGCAATGGCGTCTCGCGCCAGTCGAACCGCACATTGCGCGCCTGCAGGGCCACCTCACCCGGATCCATCGGGCCGCGGCGCGCGCGAAAGGGCAGTAACTTCATCGGTACTCCAGGTGTTCCGGTCCGGCTGCCGGCGCCTCGTCAACAGCCATTGCTTCACCAACGTAGCAAGAGTCTACCTATACATGGGACCAGGAGTAACACCTAGCGGCGCGGAGCGGGCGGCTCAGCGCTTGGTCAGCGGCTGAGTGAGCGTGACGCCCTGCTCATCGATGGTGGTGGCCTTGGTGAATACGTGACCGGGCTCGATCACGTCGGACAGGATCAGATGGACCGGCTTGTCGATGAAGTGCCCGGCCGCGCAGTTCGGATCGCAGGTGTTGAGATGTTCGATGCCGTCGCCCTCGGCCTTGTCCGGACCCCAGGACTGCCACTCGATCCGCTCGACCCGCACCCCGAGGTCGGCGCACGCGAGGATGAGATCCGGCGGCCGAACGGCGGGTTTGTCGAACGAACAGCCGATCACTTCCGGTGGCGTGTTCGCCACCGGAGCCGCGGCCGCGGACTTCGTCGCACCGGCATCCTCACCACCGCAGCCCGCGGCCATCAGCACCGCCGACACCGCCGCCGCGGCGGCGAGCCCGCGGCGAGCAGCCGGGAAATCGATCCTCCGCACGCGTCCGCCTCCATCCAGCCGCCGTTCACCGATATCGGCGTGGCGAAGCTCCGACACACCGATCAGACCCGGATCATGACCCATCCGCGCCGCATTCGCACGCGGCACGCGCAAAATCACCGCCGCCGCGGCGATGACCTGCCCGGACACTTTACTCGGCAGGGCCGCCCCCGCCGCCGAGCCGGTGCCGCGACCAGTTCCACAGCGAGTGCAGGGCGGTGGCGAGTTCCGCTCCGGCGGCGGTCAGCTCGTACGCCTTGTCGGGCCGCTTCACGGCCAGACCGGCGGCCTGCAGGTTCTGCAGCCGTACCGACAGCATGCTCGACGAGCAGTTACCCATGCGGCGGCGCAGTTCCAGGAAGCCGATCGGCCCCGGCTCGAGCTCCCAGACGACGCGCAGCATCCAGCGCTGACCGAGCAGGTCCATTGCCGCGTGGATCGGCGCGGGATCCCCCGGCCGCGCGCCGGCCCGTCTTGCGCTTCTCATTTCGAAGCAGCATAGTTGGTTCTGAAACAGAAGCGTTCGAGCGGAGGTGTGCGGTGGATGGGCAGCGAATCGCGCTGGTGACCGGGGCGTCTCGCGGGATCGGTGCGCAGACCGCCCGGATCCTCGCGGCACGGGGTGACCATGTGGTGCTCAACTACCGCGAGAAACAAAGGCGCGCACAGCAACTCGCCGACGATATCGGGGCGGCCGGTGGCAGCGCATCGATCGCCGGGGCGGATCTGTCCGACGAAGCGGCGGCACGATCGCTCGTCGACGACGTGGTGCGACGGTTCGGGAAGCTGGATGTGCTGGTGCTCAACGCTTCCGGAGGACTGGAACAGGGCGCTCCAGCCGACTACGCGATGGCGATCAACCGCGACGCACAGCTTCGACTGGTGCGATTCGCGTTGCCGCACCTACGATCCGGGGCGCGTATCGTCTTCGTCACCAGCCATCAGGCCCATTTCCACGGCCGCAAGCCGGTCCCGGAGGCCTACGAGCCGATCGCGGCGAGCAAGCGGGCCGGTGAGGATGCGCTGCGCGCGTTGGTACCCGAATTCAGCTCGCGCGGTATCGGTTTCACGGTGGTGTCCGGTGATATGATCGACGGTACGATCATCGTCCGGCTGCTGCGGCGTCGCGATCCGGACGCCGTCGCCGCCCGCGCCGAGCACGGCCCGCTGCCGACGGTCGAGGAGTTCGCCACCGCGGTCGCCGACGCCACCGAGGCGGCCGCCGAGCCCGGGCACACGGTGTACATCGGCGGCACCGACTACCTGATTCGGCACTGATCACCTGTTTCGAGTGAAGACGCCGGTCGCCGTGGACTTTCCGACGACGCGGGTTCGGCCGCAAGGCCGGCTCGCCCCGGAGTTTGCGATGCCTGCGATGCCACAGCCATGACCCCGACGGCACCGGCGTAGGCGTCGCGCTCCGGGCACGACGAGGTCGATCGGACCTCGGACAGCCTGTGCGGGCAGCGCCGTGCGGCCTACGCGGGCAGCTCCGTGCGACGCGTGTCACGGCGCACCGGATCCATCAGGATCGGGTCGTCCGGACCGCCGGTGAACGAGAACTGCCGCCGGACCGGCTTGTCGTCGTGGGGGTTCAGCTCGATCCGCTGCGTCACCGTCGCCAGCGCGAGCACCGCCTCCATGGTGGCGAAGCCGGAGGCGACGCACATCCGCTTGCCCGCGCCGAACGGCAGCGACGCGTGCTTCTGCGCCGGCCGCAGGTTCTCGGCCAGGTAGCGGGTGGGGTCGAAGAGTTCGGGGTTGTCCCAGACCCGGTCGTTGTAGTGCAAGCCGTGCAGGGCGATCGAGATCGTGGTGCCCGCCTTGATCGGGTAGCCGCCGAGGACGTCGTCACCGATCGCCACCCGCGCCAGGCCGAGGATCGGCGGATACACCCGCATGGTCTCCGCGACAACGGCTTTCGTCCACGGCAGCCGATCGACGTCCTCCGCGGTGGGCGTGCGCCCGCCCAGCACGGTCTCGAGTTCGTCGTAGAGGCGCTGCCGCACATCGGGATTCCGGCCGAGCAGGTACCACGCCCAAGCCAGCGCCGTGGCCGTGGTTTCCATACCGGCGCCGATGAAGGTCATCAGCTCGTCGTGGATCTCCTCGTCGGTGTAGGCGTACCCGGTTTCGGGATCGCGAGCCTCCATCAGCAGGGCCAGCAGGTTGTCCGTGCGGGTGATCCGGCCGCCGCGATGGTCGGCGATCAGCCCGTCGACCACGCCCTCGACGTGCCGCAGATCGCGCATCGCCCGCGGTGCCAGCACCCAGCTCAGCACGCGCATCACCCGCATCGGCAGCCGCGGGTTCTCGGCGGCCTCCGGGTGCGGGCCGTGCCTCAGCACCCAGGTCGACATGGCGCGGATCGGCCGGCTCAGGTTCGTCACGAAGCCGACGCCGAAGTAGCGCAGCAGCGACGACAACCGCACCTCCGTCATCGGGCCGGACAGATCGGTGCCGAACATGGTGCGGGCCACGACATCCAGGGTCAGCCGGTTCATCTCGGCGTTGATGTCGACCGGCGCTCCCCCGCGGCTCAGCTCCATGATCCGCGCGGCGGCATCGCCCGCGGCGGCGGTCATCGGGCCGGCGAACCGATCGAGGTTGCGCCTGCCGAAGACGGGCTGCACCAGCCGGCGATTGCGCATCCAGCGCTGGTCGTCGAGATCGGTCACGAGACCGCGGCCGAAAGCGACTGCCAGCATGTCGTATTCGGCGCTCTTGGCGTAGTTGTTCTGATTCGAGATCAGCACCTGCCGCGCCAGTTCCGGGCTGCGCACGATCACCAGCTTCAGGAACGGCACCCGCGCCACCATGACGTCGTCCTGTCCGGGGAGCTCGTTGATGTACTCCACGACCGTCTTGTCCCGCAGCCGGGGCAGCACCGCCAGTGCCAGCTTCCACGACTGCCACCACGACACCCGGGTGCGGTGCCAGCGGAGGAACGTCGGCAACCAGCGCGACGGATACAGCGATGCGCTGCGAGTTTCGGTGAACGCCATGGCTTTCTGCCTCCCGAACCGCGATGTTCCTGGCGTGATCGGATTTCAGTGTACATGTGTGCACCGAAATGGCAATGGGGGGTCGGAAAAGGTTCGAGGAGGGTTCGAGAGGTCTCCGGAAGTCTTCGGATTCGAGTAACCGACTACTCGCGAGCCGACCGCCCATCGACGCGCACAGTGGGAGGACCAGACCCGCATCGTCGAGGAGGCGAGCCATGTCAGCCACCATCCGGACGCCCGCACCGGTCGCCGAGCAGTACCGCGACCTGATCGCGGAGTTCCAGGCCCTGATCGCGAAGTACCCCGACGCCGAAGGAAAATTCGTGCTGGCGCATCTGCCCGAGGGCACCCGCGCGCAACGTCCCGGCACCGTCGACGAACCGATCGTCTGGGAGTGCGAGACCACCAGCTACGGATTGGACTGCCGCCCTGTGATTCTGCAGGCGTGACGACCGATTCCGCAGGCGTGACGGCCTCAGATCCGGCCGGTGTACTCCATCGGCGGCGGCCCCACCGGTTCCTCGGCGGCGAACCGGTGGATCGGGCCGTCGGTACCGCTCAGTGCGTGCCCGGTGCCGCCGCGGCGGACCGCGACGATCTCGGCGGCGACCGCCACCGCCGTCTCCTCCGGGGTGTGCCCACCCAGATCCAGGCCGATCGGGGAATGTAGCCGTGCCAGTTCCGCTTCGGTCAGCCCGGCCGCTCGCAACCGGGACAGTCGGTCCCGGTGCGTGCGCCGCGAGCCCATCGCGCCCACATAGGCGACGGGGCGCCGCAGTGCCACCTCCAGCACCGGGACGTCGAACTTCGCGTCGTGTGTGAGCACGCAGATCACCGTGCGCGAATCCACCTCGGCGCCTTCGAGATAGCGGTGCGGCCACGCCACCACCACCTCGTCGGCCTCCGGGAACCGTGCCGGTGTGGCGAATACCGGGCGGGCGTCGCAGACTGTCACGTGGTAGCCGAGGAACTTGCCGATCCGGGTGACCGCGCCCGCGAAGTCGATGGCGCCGAAGACGATCATCCGCGGCGGCGGTACCCGCGACTCGACGAAGACCGTGACTTCGTCACTGCCGCAACCGATCACCCGGACGCCCGTGGCCCCGAGGCCGAGCATGGCCCGCGCCTCGGCCACCACGCGCCGGTCCGCGGCAGCGACCGGTCCGTCCTGCTGCCGCTCGGCCGTCGCGGCCCCCTGCGCCGCACGAACCGGTTCCGGACCGGGCGCCTCGACCCGATCCGGGCCCACGGCCAGTGCCGCACCCGTGTCCATGTCCCGGACCAGCGCCACGGCACCTGCCGTGCCCATCACCCGCTCCATGACGGCCCGATCGCGCGGGCCGACCGGATGGACGAACACCTCCAGCACACCGCCGCAGGTCAGCCCGACGGCCAGCGCGTCGGAATCGCTGTAGCCGAACGTTTCCCGTCGCGGGCGCCCGGTGCGCAGCGACTCGAGGCACAGGTCGTACACCGCGCCCTCGACACAGCCACCGGAGACGCTGCCCACGACGGTCCCCTCCTCGTCGACCGCCATCGCCGCGCCGAGTGGCCGGGGCGCGCTCCCGGTGACACCGACGATGCTGGCGAGGGCGTATCTCGTGCCCGCCGAATGCCATTGCCGCAGTTGCTCGGTCAGCTCATGCACGATCATCACCCGCCCAGCAGAACTTCGATGCCGGAGATGGCGAAGTAGGCGGTGAACACCACCGTCACCACCCACACCAGCCAATGGATTTCGCGGAACTTGCCGCGCGCCGCCTTGATCACCGTGTAGGCGATCAGGCCCGCGCCGACGCCGTTGGTGATCGAGTAGGTGAACGGCATCGCGACGACGGTCAGGAAGGCCGGCACCGCGACTTCCAGGTCACCCCAGTCGATCTTGCGTGCCTGCGTCATCATCAGCGCGCCCACCAGCACCAGGGCCGGCGACGCCGCCTGGATCGGCACCACGCCGGCGATGGGGGTGAAAAATACGGCCAGGCAGAACAATCCGCCCGTCACCACACTCGCCAGGCCGGTACGGGCGCCCTCACCGACACCCGTCGCCGACTCGACGTACACCGTACTGCCCGCGCCGCCGGACGCCCCGCCGATGATCTGCGCGACACCGTCGGTGGTGAGCACCCGCCCCAGGCCCGGCATCCTGCCCTGCTCGTCCAGCAGGCCCGCCTCGTCACAGACCCCGAAGATCGTGCCCATGGCGTCGAAGAACCCGGTGAGCACCAGCGTGAACAGCACCACGCCCGCGGTGAGCGCGCCGGCCCGGGCGAATCCGCCGAACAGATCGACATTCAGCATGAGTCCGAAATCCGGTGCGGCGAAAAGCTTCTCGGGTACCTCCGGGACGACGGTCCCCCAATCCTCCGGGGCGATGTCCCCTGTCGCGTTGATGAGGATCGCCAGCGCGGTGGCGGCGGCGATACTGATCAGGATCGCGCCCGGCACCTTGCGGATGTACAGCGCCAGCATCAGCAGCAGCCCGACCCCGAACACCACGACCGGCCAGCCTTGCAGATGCCCGTCCGGGCCCAGACCCACCGGCGGCCCGGTCGGCGAGCCGTGCCCGACCACCCCGGACGACACCAGGCCGATCATCGCGATGAACATGCCGATACCGACGCCGATCGCGTTCTTCAACGCCGGCGGAATCGCGTTGATGATCATGGTCCGCAGGCCGGTGGCGGCCATGATCACGATGACCACGCCCATCAGCACCACCAGGCCCATGGCCTGCGGCCACGTCATGTGCGGGGCGGCCTGGAAGGCCACCACGGGCACCACGCCGAGCCCGGCCGCCAGCGCCAGCGGCACGTTACCGACCAGGCCCATCAGGACGGTGGACAGTCCGGCGGAAAACGCCGTGGCCGTAGTGATCTGGGCGATGCCGAGATGGTTGCCGTCGATGTCGGTGGCTCCGCCCAGCATCAGCGGCACCAGCAGGACCACGTAGGCCATCGCGACGAAAGTGGTGATGCCGCCGCGTATTTCGCGTGACATACTCGTGCGCCGCGCACTCAGTCCGAACAGCCGGTCCACCGGTGATCGGGTGGCCGCGCGGATGGTGCGGGTCTGTACTTCGGTCATCTGGCGATGCCCTCCCTCGGGCAGCACCGACCTGCGGTCCCGCCGTCGGGGCGGACCTAGGGTGCGGTTGTGCGGTTGTGGGGGTTCGGGGCTACGGGCCGAACCTCCTGTTGATCAACAGCTTCGGATGATGTCCTCCGGCCGGACCGGGACCCGGGTGAGGTGTCCGGTGCCGCCGGCCGACCGGCAGGCGTCGCGTATCGCGGCGACGATCGCCGGGGTGGACGAGAGCGTCGGGGGCTCTCCGGCGCCGCGCAGGCCGTAGGGGGCGTGCGGGTCGGCGTTCTCCAGAATCTCCAGCTTCTGGTGCGGAGTGTCGAGAATGGTGGGGATGAGATAGTCCGTGAACGAGGGGTTGCGCACCTTTCCGTCGACGACCTGAATTTCCTCCATGACCGCCAGGCCGAGGCCCTGCACGGACCCGCCGTGGATCTGCCCTTCGAGCGACAGCCGGTTCATGATCCTGCCGACGTCCTGGACGGCGTCCAGGGCGACGACCTTCACCAGGCCCAGCTCGGTGTCGACGTCCACCACCGCGCGGTGCACACAGACCGCCAGCTGGGTGTGGCTGTCGCCCTGGCCGGTCACCGGGTCCATCGCGGTCGTCGGCCGATGATGGTATTCGCGGATCTCTTCGACGGCCCCCTCATCGAGCACGTCGACGAGGGCGGCGAGCACCTCACCGGTACCGGAAACCACCTTGCCGCCAACGAGATTCGCCGCGGCGGTATGTCCCTTGGCGGCAGCCAGTTCCAGCACGCGCGCGCGGACCGCCTCGCAGGCCGTCTTGACGGCGCCGCCGGTCATATAGGTCTGCCGCGATGCCGAAGTAGATCCGGCGTCGCCGATCCCGTTGTCGGCCGGGTGGATCGTCACGCGGTCGACGCCGAGTTCGGTGCGGGCGATCTGTGCCTCGACGGTGACCAGCCCCTGCCCGACCTCCGCGGCGGCGGTGTGCACCAGCGCGACGGGCTCTCCCCCGGCGACCTCCAGCCGCACCCGGGCGGTCGAGTAGTCGTCGGAGCCCTCGGAGAAGCAGATGTTCTTGATGCCGACGGCATAGCCGACGCCGCGCGCCACGCCCTCGCCGTGCGTGGTCTGGGAGGCGCCGCCGGGCAGATTGCGAATGTCGGTGGCGTCCAACCCCTCCGGCGGTGCCATCGCCTCCAGCCGGCCGAGCATCTCGCGCAGCGGGGTGGGTGCGTGTACCACCTGGCCCGTCGCGAGGGTGGAACCCTGTGTGACGACGTTGATCTGGCGCACATGCACCGGATCCATGCCGAGCGCGCCGGCCAGCTCGTCCATCATCGACTCGTGTGCGAAACACGCCTGCACGGCGCCGAATCCGCGCATCGCCCCGCACGGCGGGTTGTTGGTGTAGACGCCGTAGGCGTCGATCTCGAGGTGCGGAAACTCGTAGGGGCCCACCGCGAGTGAGGAGGCGTTGCCGGTGACGTTGGTCGTCGCCGAGGTGTAGGCCCCGCCGTCGAGGACGATCCGCACCTTCGCGTAGGTGAGCTTGCCCTCGCGCGTGGCGCCGTACTCGTACCACAGCTGCGCGGGATGGCGGTGCACGTGCCCGAAGAACGATTCCTCGCGGTTGTACACCATCTTGACCGGCTTACCGGTGTACAGCGCCAGCATGCCGGCATGGATCTGCATGGACAGGTCCTCGCGGCCGCCGAACGCGCCGCCGACGCCGGCCAGGGTCATGCGGATCTTGTCGTCGGTCAGGCCCAGGCACGGGGCGATCTGCGCCAGATCGTTGTGCATCCACTGGGTGGCGACGTAGAAGTCGAGACCGCCGTCCTCGGCCGGGACGACCAGGCCCGATTCGGGGCCCAGGAAGGCCTGGTCCTGGATGCCGACGTCGTACTTCTCACGCACCACCACCTCGGCGAGGACCCGGCCGGTCGCGATATCGCCGACCCGCACCGGCTGGTGGCGCACGATGCCGCCGCGTGCCTGGACCCGGTTGCCGTCCGGATCCTCCACCACCGCAACGGGATCGGTGATCGGCTCCAGTACCTCCCACTCGATGTCGACGGCTTGTACCGCGCGCCGGGCGATCTCGGGATGGTCGGCCGCGACCAGCACCACCGGCTCACCCTGATGACGCACCTCGCCGATGGCCAGTACCGGCTGGTCCCAGGTCATATCGAGCCCATAATGCTTGCGGCCGGGCACGTCGTTGCTGGTCAGCACGGCGTGCACACCCGGAAGCGCCAGCGCCGGACCGATATTCACGCTCACGATCCGCGCCCGCGGGTACGGGCTGCGCAGCGTCGCCCCCCACAGCATCCCGTCGATCCACAGATCGGACGAATAGGCGAACTCCCCCTTCACCTTCAGCGTGCCGTCGGGCCGCAGCGGGCTCTCCCCGATACCGCCCTTCCCCGGCGCGGCCACCTGCCCGGGGAAACGGGTCGCACGCGTCGAGGTCATCGGAACTCCTCCCACCGGTCGAGGTCGCGCCACAGCACGGCGTCGGCGCGGCGCGACCTCTCGCCATCCCGGTGTGACCTGCCGTCACGCCGGCACGACACATCGACGCTCCGGCGTCCGTTCATCCGGAATCCAGCAGCACCCTGTGCGCCACCGTGTATCCCGGCCGACAGCATGCCGCGACGACGATGCGCGCTGCGCCGGCAGCAGTACGCAGCGCGATGTTCGGCGCCCGCATCGAGCTCATCCGCGCTCACGGCGACAACGGGTCTCATCTCTTTTCCTCCCCGCGCAGCAGGCGTCGGCGAGCTTCGGCACCCGCCTGCGCCACCGCATCCTGGGACACCGTGCGCAATTCGTCGTTCTCCACCACCGTGCGCCCGCCTACCAGCAGCCGGGCCAGGGGCGGAGCCGGGCCGAAGACCAAGGCGCAGACCGGGTCGGCGAGGGCGGCGCGGAAGCCGTCGACGCGCCAGACGGCGATATCGGCCAGCTTCCCGATCTCGAGACTGCCGATCTCTCGCTGCCGGCCCAGGTTCCTGGCGCCACCGAGGGTGCCGATCTCGAGGGCCTGCCGGGCGGTGAGCGCGTCCGGGCCGTGCACCGCCCGCTGGAACAGCATGGCCTGCCGCATTTCTCCGGCCATCGAGGTCAGCTCGCTGGAGGCGGCGCCGTCCACGCCGAGACCGACCGGAGCACCGGCGGCGAGCAGATCGACGACCGGCGCGACCCCGGCGCCGAGGCGCGCATTGGAACTCGGACAGTGCGCCGAACCGCTGCCGGAGTCGGCGAACCGCCGAATGTCCTTGTCGTGCAGATGAACCGCGTGGGCGAACCACACGTCCTCGCCGAGCCAGCCGATCCGTTCCATGTACTCGACCGGGGTGCAGCCCATCTGCTCGAGGCAGTGCTCTTCCTCGTCCAGGGTCTCGGCGAGATGGGTGTGCAGGCGCACGCCCTTGTCACGGGCCAGCGTGGCGGATTCGCGCATCAGGGTCTCGGTGACCGAGAACGGCGAGCACGGCGCCACGGCCACGCGCAGCATGGAATCGAACGACGGATCGTGGTACCGGTCGATGGTTTCCGCTGTGCCGCTGAGGATGTCGTCGGTACGCTCGACCACCTCATCGGGCGGCAGCCCGCCGTCGGACCGCCCTCGATCCATGGAGCCGCGGCACGGGTGGAACCGCAGCCCGATCTCCCCGGCGGCGCGCACCTCGGCCTCGAACAGATCGCCACGCCCCCGCGGGAACACGTAGTGGTGGTCGCTCGAGGTGGTGGTGCCGGTCAGCGCCAGCCAGGCCAGGCCCGCGGCGGCGGCACCGTAGGTGACCTCGGCGTCGAGGCCGGCCCAGAGGCGGTACAGCCCGGTCAGCCACTCGAACAGGGTCGAGTCCTGGTACATCCCCTGGGTGGCCCACTGATACAGATGATGGTGCGTATTGACCAGCCCCGGAGTGACCAGGCAGCCGGTGCCGTCGATACGCTCGGCGCCCTCGAACTCCGGTGCCGGGCCGGCACCCATTCCGGTGATACGGCCGTTCTCCGCGGTGAGGTAACCGCTTTCGATCTCCGCGCCCACGATCGTTGCGAGGTAAGCGTTTTCGATGACCAGCCGGGGCGAGCCGGCCGGGCCGGACGCGTTCACCGTGCGGCCTCCTTCCGCTCGGCGGCCATCCGCACCGCGTCCAGGATCTTCTCGTAACCGGTGCAGCGGCACAGGTTTCCGGCCAGCGCCTCGCGGATCTCGGCGTCCGACGGGTTCGGGTTGTGCTCGATCAGGTCGTGGGCCTGCACGATCAGTCCCGGGGTGCAGAATCCGCACTGCACGGCACCGGCCGCCACGAAGGCCTGCTGCACCGGATCCAAGGTCTCCGCCGCGTCCTCGGCCGATCGGGTCGCCAGGCCCTCCACCGTGCGCACCGAGCGGCCCTGCGCCTGCCCGGCGGCGACCAGGCACGAGCACACCGGCGTGCCGTCCAGATAGACTGTGCACGAACCGCATTCGCCTTGTTCGCAGGCGTTCTTGGAGCCGGGCAGCCCCATGCGCTCGCGCAGCATGTACAGCAGGCTCTCGCCCTCCCACACGTCGTCCACGTGTTCGGCGCACCCGTTGACCTCGAGGCTCACCCGCATCAGGCCGCCCTCCTCGGCGCCGCGTAGTCGTTCCAGGCCCACGTCAGGGTGCGGCGCGCCAGCACCGACAGGGCATGCCTGCGATAGTCCGCGGTACCGCGCACGTCATCGATCGGCTGCGCCGCGGCCGCGACCAGCTCGCCGAATTCGCGTCCCACGGAATCGGCCAGCGGCGCGGGACTTTCCCACGGCAGCGCCTCGGCCAGATATTGTTCGGCCGCCACCGCGCGCAGCGGCACGGGCCCGGCCGAACCGATTCCCGCGCCCACGGCGCGCCGTTCCGGATGCAGCGCCACCGCGAACGAACAGACCGCGATCACCATGGCATTGCGGGTGCCGACCTTCGAAAAGTATTGCGGCCCGGTAGCGGGGGCGAGCCAGACGGCGCGAATCAATTCGTCCGGCTCCAGCGCGTTCTGCTTGACCCACACGTAGAAATCGTCGATCGGAATCATCCGGCTGCCGCGCGCGGCCGATTCGACTTCGATCACCGCATCGGCGGCCAGTAGCGCCGGATGGCTGTCACCGGCCGGCGACGCGGCACCGAGATTGCCGCCCACCGATCCCCGATTGCGAATCTGCGGCGAACCGACCGTCCGCGCCGCCTGCGCCAGTGCGGGCACCTGACGCTCCAGGTCGCGGATGATTCGCACGTACGGCACGCCGGCGCCGATGCGCAGCCGGCCGTCGCTCTCCGTCACGTCGAGCAATTCCCGGCACGGATTCAGATCCAGCAGCGCGGGCGGCCGGGCCTTGTCGAAATTCAGCTCCACCATGATGTCGGTGCCGCCTTGAATCGGAGTGGCCTCGGGGCGGGTGGCCCGCATGTCGAGGGCCGCCGCCCAGTCCGCCGGTCGCAGGAATTCCATCGTCACTCCCCCCAGCCTGCCGCGGGCGGGCGCCCGGGAAACTTCTGCGCCATGAAACCTCCATCGGCAAGAATCGGTGTCCCTCGAGTACACCCGCGCGGAGGGGGTCGCTGCCACGACCGGACCGACGAACCGTGCCACGGTTCACACGCCGGTATTTGTGCTTATCTCCAAACCGTATGACGGCCGGGTTTCCCACGGTCACGACCGCATTGCGCCGGTAACGACGCAATGGCGTCCGCCAGCCGCGCCCGATTCGACCGGTGCCGGACCGGCTGCTGTTAGCGTCGGCGACTATGCGCCTTCGTTCCCTGCTCGCCATGACGGATCTGGGTCTGGAGCTCGTCACCGGGGAGGAAGAGCTCGACCGGTTCGTGCGCTGGGTGGTCACCCAGGATCTGCTCGATCCGAGCCGGTACCTGTCCGGCGGCGAGCTGGTCCTCACCGGCATGCAGTGGCGGAGCACACCGGAGGACAGTGAGCGTTTCGTCGCGTCGCTCGCCCGGGCCAAGGTGGCGGCGCTGGCCACGGGGGACGCCCGCTACGGCGCCCCGCCCGAGGACGTCGTGGACGCCTGCCGCCGGTACCGCATCCCGCTGTTCCGGGTGGACACGAACGTGGCGTTCGCGGCGGTCACCGAGCGGATCACCCGGGAACTGTCCACCGGGCGGGCTACCGATTTGTCGGCCATCCTGGACCGGCACCGGCAGCTGGTCTCCGGTGCCGGGCTCGGCTCGGTCCTGGAACTGATCGAACGCGATCTCGGGATGCGCTGCTGGGTGATGTCCTCGACCGGGCGCGTGGTGGCCGGGCCGCCATCGGCACCGCCCGGCGGGGCCGTCGCCGCATTCCTCAGCGCCCGGCGCCTGCCCTGCGTGATCACCGCCGGCGAACGCCCCTACTCGCTGTTCGCCGTCGACGAGCACGGCACCTCCCGTGCCGCCGACTGGCTGCTGATATTCGACGCCGACTGCGCCGACTGGCCGGAGGAACGCCGCGCCCTGACCGGCGAGCTGGCCGCGGTGGTCTCGCTGGAACGCGCCCGGCAGGACGATCGGCAGAGCGCGGAGGGCCGGCTGGCCGAGGAGCTGATTCAGTTGATCGTCTCCGATACCAAACCGGCGGAGATCATTTCGCGTCTCGAGCTCACCGGGCTCGGTTCCGCCGACAGCCACATCGCCGTGGCGGCCGCGGCGGAAAACGGCTTGCGGCCCGGGGAATTACGGTCGCTGCTGCGCGAAATCCTTTCCGGCAGAACGCCGGCCGTCGGCGTGGTGGACGGTGAGGCGATCGCGCTGATCCCCGCCGACACGTCCGTGCTCGACGCCATCCACACCGCGCTCGACACCCTGGAACCGGGCCTGGGCGAGAGCCGGCTGTCGATCGGGGTCAGCGGCATCGTCGACGGCGAGTCGCTGCGCGGCGCGGTCGACGAGGCCCGGCACGCCCGGCGCGTGGCCGCCGACCGGCAGCGGCCGGCCTGCGTGGTCGGCCACGACGAGCTGGCCACCCACATGATGCTGCTGGCCAGCGTGCCCGACGAGGTGCGGCGGATGTTCCGGTTGCGCCTACTGGATCCACTGATCACCTACGACCGCGACAACAGCTCCGACCTGGTGCACACCCTCGAAACCTTCCTGGAGACCTCGGGGGCCTGGGCCCGCAGCGCCGAGCTGCTGCATGTGCACGTCAACACGATGCGCTACCGGATCGCCCGCATCGAGGAGCTGACCGGACGCGACCTGTCCCGGCTCGCCGACCGGGTGGATTTCTTCCTCGCACTCGCCCTGCGCTGAGCCGCGTCACGCCGGAGGGCCGCCTCGGCGGACCGCGCTCGGCGGCCGCCGGCGGACCAGTTCCACCTCGGGTAGCGCCGCCGTCACCGAGAGCATGGCCAGGCCCGTATCGCGAATCATGCGGTCGAGCCCGTCGAGGATCTCGGTGAGTGCGGCCTGGGTCTTGTCCAGCCGCGCCGCCGGCGGCTCATCGCTGTCGAAGGTCGCGGCGACGGTGTCCAGCCGCAGCCCGATATCGAACAGCTGCCGCACCAACTGATCGGCGATTCCCGCGAATAGGGCAGTATTACACCGACATTCGCCGACTCTGTCCGCACAACCCACCGGCAGGTCGCTGCTGTACCCGTGCATTCCGCCTCGCCTCCCCGTCGACGGCACACGGATCCGGAAAACCCATGATCGCCAAGCCGCCGGCGACAGTCGCAAATGCCGGGCCACCCGCTCGATACCGTCGGCATCCGGATGATGGCATTTCCGCTTTCCGCCCTGGAATATCCGGGCCGCGCGGCGACCAAACCCGCCCGCCCCCGGTATTCTCCGCCGGAAACACGGAGAAACCACCCGAGGTCGGCGGCTCTCGCCCGCGGTAGCGTGGGGCGTCATGGCGGCGCCGCACCCAGCACTCTCGACTCCGGGCACCCGGCGGCTCGCGGACGCCTGCCGGACGGATATTCCGGTGCTGACCAGGCGGTTGATCTCGGCGATCTTCACCGACAACCCGGAGTGGACCGATTACACCTCGGTCCCGCGGGCGGATCTGCGGGACGGCTGCAAGCGGTATCTGACCCGGATCCTGGATCTACTGGCCGGGGCGGCGGGCGATCCGGAACGCGACGACGTGGCGGCGTCGATCGGCAGGCGCCGCGCCGACCAGGGCGTTCCGATGGAGGCGATGCTGCGCACGTTCCGGCTCGGCGGCGGGATCGTCTGGGAAGCGCTGCTGGACCAGGCCGAGGACGCCGGACCGCAGGAGATCCGGGAGGCCGGTACGGCGATGTGGACGGTGATCGACGGCCTGTCGTCCGCGCTTGTCACCTCCTACCGCAACACCGAACTCGAGCGGGTGCGCAGCGACGAGCGCCGCCGGCACGCGCTGATCGAGGATCTGCTGGCCGGGCGGGCACACGACGCGGTCTTCGCGGCCCGGGCCGCACGCGAGCTGAACCTGCCGACGACCGGTGCGTACCTCGTGGTCGCGGCGCGCGGAGACGGCCGGCCGCTGCGCGCGGGCGCCGAAACGACGTTGTCCGCATGGGGAATTCACTCGGTGTGGCACGACCGGGTGGACACCACGATCGGCCTGGTGTCCCTGGAGCACCGCGACGGCGCCGCCGTGATGAACCAGCTCCGGCCCCTCATCCGCGGCCGTGCCGGCGCCTCACCCGCGGTACCCGGTCTGGCACACGTGGACTCGGCGCACGCGCTGGCGCTCGTCGCACTGGAGACATTGCCCGGCGACGCAACGGGTTTGGTCTCGCTGGACGACCGCTACCCGGAGGCGCTCCTCGTCCGCTCCCCCGACCTGACCGACCTGCTGTCGCAACACACCCTCGGGCCCGTCCTCGAATTACCTGTCAAGGAGCGTGACGTTCTCCTGGACACCTTGGCCGCCTGGCTGGCGGAGAACTGCTCCGCCGCCAACGCCGCCCCGCTCCTGCACTGCCACCGCAACACGGTCATCAACCGCCTGCAACGGATTTCGACACTGCTCGGCCGGCCTCTGGAAGGCCAGCGCTCCTACGTGGAACTGTCCCTCGCCTTGGCCGCCCTCGAACTGCGGTGAGCCGACGGGACACAGTGCCGTCGCTCGACGACGCGCTCAGCGGCGAGCGGAACGCGGCGACGCGGAGGCGGTCAGTCAGCGAGTTCTCGGCGATCGGGTTACCGCCCCATCCCTGTGGCGTAGATCACCACCAAAGAGGCTGTCACAGTTGGCATTCCGGCAAAACCTGGTAGGTTGGCCGCATTAAGTTAATGTTCATTCTCTCAATGAACATAGCCCGACTCGGGAGTCGGGCCTCCGCGCGCGGCAGTGTGGCCGAAGGATCGCGGGCGTGTCAACCCAGTAGAACGCTCTAGTACAGGACGGAACTGCGTCATGTCCGATATGTTGCCGCTACCATCGTCCGCGCCTAAGTCAACATTAAGTGTCCGACAATTCAGTAGAAGGAAGCTGCTTCAGGCAGCCGGGGGCGCGGTGGGTGCGGCCGGGCTGGGGCTGACGTTCGGGGCGCCCTCCGCGGGCTCCCGGCCGGGTGGGCGGCGGCAGACGGTGGCCGTGCTCGGTGGGGGTGTGGCCGGGCTGACGGTGGCGCACGAACTTGCCGAGCGGGGGTTCGATGTCACCGTCTATGAGCGAAAGGCGCTCGGGGGCAAGGCGAGAAGCCTGGCCGTGCCCGATACCGGGCGGGGCGGGCGCCGCGATCTTCCCGGCGAACACGGGCATCGGGGCTACTTCGGCTTCTACCGGCATCTTCCGGATACGTTGCGCCGCATTCCGTTTCCCGGCAATCCCCGGGGTGTTTTCGACAACCTCACGGTGGTCGACTACGTCATGCTGGCCCGGGACGGGGGGCGGTTCGGCCTCGGCGTACCCGCCGGGATCACGAATACGTTCGACGATCTCGACGGGCTCCGGCAGGCCGTCCTCGGCGCGCTCCAGGCCGGGGTCGATATCTCGCCCGCGGAGCAGGCCTACCTCGCCGATCGCATGCTGATCTTCCTGACCAGCTGCGATGAGCGTCGCTTCGGCCAGTGGGAGTTCATCACCTGGTGGGACTTCATCCGCGCCGAGACCAAATCGGTGAACTACCAACGACTCTTCGGTCAGCAGTCGCAGATCATCGAGGCGCTGAAGGCACAGGTGGGCAGCGCGCGCACCATCGGGCAGGGGCTCGAGGCGATCTTCTACTCCGCACTCGACTATCCCGGCAGCGACGGACAGCTCAACCGAATCATGAACGCGCCCACCAACGATGCCTGGATCGACCCGTGGGAGCGCTATCTGCGCGGCCTGGGTGTCGACATCCGGACGCCCGCCGAGGTCACCGGGCTCACCGTGCGGGACGACCGGATCGCCGCCGCACGAATCGAGGGTCCCCGCGGCACGGAAACGGTGACCGCGGACTGGTTCGTTCTCAGTGTGCCGCTGGAACGCGCGCGGCCGATCCTGTCCACGCCGGAGCTGCTCGCCGCCGATCCCGGATTCGGGAAACTGACTGCGCTGCAAACCACTTGGTCGGCGGGGATCCAGTATTACCTCAACCGGGAGCTTCCCGGTATCGCCGGGCACATCGCCTACATCGACTCGCCCTGGAAGCTGGTATCGATCTCGCAATCGCAGTTCTGGCGCGAGAATTTCGCCGCGACCTGGGGTAGCGGCGCGGAGAAGGAGTCGTTCTCGGTCGTGGTGTCGGACTGGACCGATACGCCCGGGATGCTCTACGGCAAGCTCGCCAAGGACTGCACCCCACAGGAACTCGCCGACGAGACCTGGGCGCAGATGAAGGCGCACCTCAACGGCACCGGCCCCGCCGTGCTCACGGACAACCTGATCGAGTCGTACTACATCGGCCCCGCCGTCACCGATCTCGGCACCCCGCGGGCCGCCGACGACGAACTGTTCTTCGTCAACAGCGTCGGCTCCTGGTACGACCGCCCGACGGCGAAGACCGCGATCCCGAACCTGTTTCTCGCGGCCGACTATGTGCAAGCGCCGAAGAACGTCGATTTCGCCTCGATGGAGGCGGCCAACGAGGCCGCGCGCCACGCGGTCAACGCGCTGCTCGACGAGGCGGGCTCCACCGAGCACCGCGCACCGCTGTTCGACGGCTACCGGCCGCCCGAGGTCGAGGCGTTCAAGGCCGCCGATCTGGCCCGCTATCGCGCCGGCCGACCCCACGCGCTCGACCTGGGATGAGCTATTCGCGTCGCGCGCCCTCGGGCCAGACGATGTCGACCGGGACGCCGCGGCGTAGTGCCGCGGCGACGGCGTCGGAGGTGCCGCCGGGTTCGCCGTCGCTGCCGTCCCACACCGCGAACAACCGGTCGACGTCGGCGAGGAGAGCTGCATTGGCGGCCCGGTACGCGGCGGGCGACGGTTCGGCATAGGGCATCACCCGCACGGTCGCGGCGCGGTGCAGCAGGGTGTCGAAGGCCGGGCGCTGCGCGGCCGCAATCGCGTTGTCGCGGTAGCGGTTCGCGGGAAGAATGACCTCGAGCCTGCCGCCGAGGGTGAGAACGGTGTCGGCGAATACCTGGTCCGCACCGGGCGCCAGGCAGCTCATCCCGACGAGCCCCGAGCCGCAGACGTGCAGCCGGCCCGCGAGGGCGTCCTGCACGAGGCGGGTGGTGGCGGCCGTGAGCCCGGTGTGGCCGGTGATGCCGATCCGGGTCATGGATGCGCACTCCTCACCCTCGACTATCCGGCCCGGGGAATTTCTGCCGGATACGCATACGCCATAGCCCGCCGCCGGGCAGGATCCGGCGGACCGAGCACCATCAACGCTACCTCCGCCCGGCCATGCGCGGCACCGGGCCCAGGCTCACGACCGCCCGCGGCCGGATCGCAACACGGATCGACCATGTCGGCAGCACCCGGCTCGCACACGTGCTCGCGGAGCGCCACCTCCCACCGCGCGACCAGCGGACCCACCGTGGGACGAAGAGTTGGCACACGCATCGGGACAACGGGCATTGATCTGCCGACGCCGGCCGCACCTCGTCAGCGCACTCATGGACCCCGGCACGAACGTGCGCTGAGGCCGTGCGCCGCAGGCGATCACCGCACGTCGGTCCCGGGCTCCCGGCGCCGGTGACGAACCGGGCAAGCATGCGTGCGTCGATCGCAGTCAGCGGATACTGCTGAGGCCCAGCCTCTTTCGGCCGTCGTGCCGAGAGCGGCCGCGGCCATGATGAGTTCGGCGGGGTGCCCAGGGCCTCGGTAGGCTGCGCGGGCCGGTTCTTATGAACAATTCGTAGTTTCCCGGCGCCGAGCGCGTTGTTCCTCAGGCGCCGAGCGCGGCGGCCAGCTGCGGCCAGGAGTCATGCAGGTCCGCCTCGAACTGGCCCCAGGTGTGTGCGCCCTCCGACCGGTTCACGAAGGTCGCGGGCACGCCGACCTGCGCGAGCCGTCCGGCGAAGGCGCCGGTGCACGAGCTGGCGATCGCCTCCACCGGCGGGAACGGCAGGCCGCCCTGATCGACCCGGCCCGGAGTACCGGAGCCCGCCGACAGATAGACGGACTTGCCCGCCAGCGCGGGAGCCCTGGCGAACGCGTCGTGTGCCTGCCAGACCGCGGTGCCGGGCACGCCCCACATGTTCACGGGGTTGGCGCCACCGCGCGCGAGCTGGGCCGTGATCAGGCCGGTCCCGACGGGATCCGCCGACCAGGGGCACCCGCTGTAGGCCGCGACGGCGCTGTACCGCCCGGGAGCCTGAATGGCCAGATCTATCGCGGACGCGGCGCTCATCGACACCCCGGCGACGGCATTGCGGCCGGTGGCGCCCAGATGCGGATCGAGGGCCGTCGGCAGTTCCCGAGTAAGATAGGTCTGCCAGCGGCCCCGGCTGACCACGGCATCCTCCGCGAGCCAGTCGGTGTACATGCTGTAGGCGCCGCCGATCGGCATCACCACGTTGACGTGCTTGTCGGCGAAGAACTCCCGGACATCCGTATCGTCCCACCAGGAGATCCCGTCCAGACCGCCGCCGATACCGGTGAGCAGATACAGCGTGGGCGCCGGGCCGTCCCCGGCGGCGCGGATCACCCTGTTGCTCACCACCCGATCCATCGCCGGCGAGTACACGTCCACCTGCGACACGGATCCGCCCAGGGAACTCTCGCCGACCACCCCCGCACCCGCCGCCGCGGCCGGACCGGTGGAGAGCAGACACGTCGCGACCGTGGACAGCACCACGCCCAAGAGCGCGGCCAAATACTTGGAAGCCCTCACATCTCCGTTGTACGCCGGAAGATCACCCGCGCGCAGCAATCCGCGAAAGGTCGTGCGGCTCGGCCGATCACCCGGACGGCCGGACGGCGAACGCCGCGATGTCCACCGGCCTTCTGCTCCGCGCTGTGTCCCTGGTACCGAGCGACGGCGCCCCTGATACCGAGCGACTGCGACCCCATACCGAACGACTGTGTCCCTCGTACGGAACGACTGCGCGCCCCGTACCGAACGACTGTGCTCCGGGCACCGAGCACGGGCGCTCCCGGTCGCGCACGGACCGGGACGGACCGGGTCCGCGCCGCGGGTTGAAGCTATTACCGATCGGTAGCAGTTGGGCGGAGCGCCCAGTCTCGCACCGTGATTCCTGGGCTTCCGAGTCATTGTCTGTGCGGTGGGTGGCGGCAAAACTCTTTCGGGATGGCTCGCGCCACAACCTGGGCGGAGCCGGAATCGTTGAGATGAGGAGCACCACGAGTGCCGGAATTCGATCTGCTGGTCGTCGGCGGCGGCCCGGGTGGATACGTGGCCGCCATCCGAGCCGCCCAGCGCGGGCTGTCCGTGGGTCTGGTGGAGAAGGAGCGGCCGGGCGGAGTCTGCCTCAATTGGGGCTGCATTCCGACCAAGGCCATGCTGCGGTCCGCGGAGGTGTTCCAGACCGTCGCCGCCGCAGCCGATTTCGGTGTGCTGGTCGATAATGTGCGGTTCGATTTCGGCGCCGTGCGGCAGCGCAAGGACGGCATCGTCAAGGAGCTGACCGACGGTGTGGCCGGCCTGCTGAAGGCCAACGGCGTGACGGTTGTGGAGGGCCACGCCCGCTTCACCGGCCCCACCACCGTCGAGGTGCACGAGGTGGGCCCGTCACCGGTCTTTCCCGACGGCCCCCGCTACGCATCCTCCCCCACCGCGCCGATTCGCCGCGTCGATGCCCGGGACGTGATCGTCGCGACCGGGTCGGTCCCGGCCCGGCTGCCGATTCCGGGCGCGGATCTGCCCGGCGTGATCACCTCCGACGGCGCGTTCGGACTCACGGAGGTGCCGCGCCGGCTGGTGGTCGTCGGCGGCAGCGCGGTCGGCGCCGAATGGGCCAGCCTGTTCGCCACGTTCGGCAGCGAGGTGACGATCGTCGAACTCCAGGATCGCCTGGTTCCGCTGGAGGACAAGGACATCGGGGTCGCGCTGGGGCGGTCGTTCGCCAAGCGCGGGATCACCGTGCTGACCGGATCGACGGTCGACTCGATCGCCGAGGGCGATGCGCTGCGTGTCACCGTCGGCGGCCCGCAGGCGCGTGAGCTCGACGCCGATGTGGTGCTCGTCGGGGTGGGGCGCCGGCCCAACACCGCCGACCTCGGCCTGGAGGCCGCCGGGATCGTCACGGACACACGGGGATTCATCCCGGTAGACGATCAGCTGCGCACCGGTGTCGAGCACGTGCACGCCATCGGCGATGTCACCGGGCGGGCGCTGCTCGCGCACGTCGCCTCCCATCAGGGGCTCACCGCCGCCGACGTGATCGCCGGGCACCCGGCGCACATCGACTACACGGTGATCCCCGCGGCCACCTTCACCCATCCGGAGATCGCGAGCGTCGGCCGCACCGAGGAGCAGGCGCGCGCCGCCGGGCACGAGGTGATGACCGCGCAGTTCCCGTTCGCGGCGCTGGGCCGGTCGAGGACCTTCGGCGATACCGAGGGTTTCATGAAGATCGTTGCCGGACAACGGCATCGGGAAGTACTCGGCGTGCACATCATCGGGCCGTCGGCCAGCGATCTGATCATCGAAGGCGCGCTGGCCGTTTCGCTGGAGGCGACCCTCGACGAGCTGGCCGACACCATCCACGCCCACCCCACTCTCGGCGAGATCGGCATGGAGGCGGCCCTGACCGGGCTCGGCCTGCCGGTACACATCGCGCCGCGCAAGCGTTGAGGAGGTCCCACCCGTGACCACGACCACTGCCCCGCGCAAGACCGCCCGGAAGTCCGCCAAGCCGCGGGCCGCCGCGAACACCGAGGCCGGCAAGCGGTTCGACGCCGAGGACCCGCAGGCGCTGCGCGGCATGTACCGGGACATGCTGTTCGTGCGCCGCTTCGAGGAGCGCACCGCGCAGAGCTACCAGCAGGCCAAGATCGGCGGCTACTGCCACCTGAACCTGGGCGAGGAGGCGACCGTCGTCGGCCTGGCGGCGGCGATGCGGCCCACCGACTACCTGTTCACCAACTACCGCGAGCACGGTTACGCCCTGGCCAAGGGCATCGAACCCGGGCGGGTGATGGCCGAGCTGTACGGCCGCACCACCGGCACCTCCAAGGGCTGGGGCGGTTCGATGCACATGTACGACACCGCGGCCCGGCTGCTCGGCGGGTATGCCATTGTGGGCGGCCAGGTTCCGCTGGCCGTCGGCGCCGCACTGGCCATCGACTACCGCGGCGGCGACGACGTGGTGGTGTGCCAGATGGGTGACGGCACCACGAATATCGGCGCCTTCCACGAGTCGCTGAACATCGCGGCCCTGTGGCGGCTGCCGGTGCTGTTCCTGGTGATCAACAACCGGACCGGGATGGGCACCACGGTCGAACGGTCCTCGGCGGAGCCGGATCTGTACAAGCGGGCCGAGTCCTACCGGATGCGCGGCGAGCGCGTCGACGGCACCGATGTGCTGGCCGTCCGCGATATGGCGAGTGACTTGCTGGAAGGCGCTCGGCGCGAAGGTAAACCGGCGCTGCTGGAGGCGGTGAGCTATCGGCTCAAGGGCCATTCGGTCGTCGATCCGGCGAAATACCGGTCCGCCGAGGACGTTTCGGAGGCCCGCGCGCACGATCCGATCACCCGGTTCGCCGCCGAGCTGATCGAGTCCGGGGTGCTGACGGAGCAGGACACCGCCGACCTGGAGGCCGAGGTGCGCGAGGGCGTGGCGGCCGCGGTCGCGTTCGCCGACGCCGGCCCGCACCCGGATCCGGAAAGCCTGTTCGACTACACCTATGCCACGCCGGTGCCCGGCGATTCCCGCCGCCTGCCCGCCGACCCGCTGTTCACCGCCCGGCCCGACGGCGCCACCGCCTGAAACGAGGACCACACGACCGTGCCTGTCATGACCTATCGCGAAGCCTTGCGCGACACCCTGCGCCGCGAGATGCGGCGCGACGACGACGTCCTGCTGATCGGCGAGGAAATCGGCGTCTTCGAGGGCTCCTACAAGATCACCGCCGGGCTGCTCGACGAGTTCGGCGAGAAGCGGGTGCGCGACACCCCGATCGCCGAGGAGGGTTTCGTCGGCGCGGCCGTCGGCGCCGCCATGCTCGGGCTGCGGCCCGTCGTGGAGCTCATGACGATCAACTTCTCGCTGCTCGCGCTGGACCAGATCGTCAACCACGCCGCCAAGATCTACGGCATGTTCGGCGGACAGACCAGCGTGCCGATGGTGATCCGCACCCCCGGCGGCGGCGGTCAGCAGCTGGGTGCGACGCATTCGCAGAACATCGAGCTGTACTACGCCTTCGTACCGGGGCTGAAGGTGGTCGCGCCGAGCACCCCGGCCGACGCCCGGGCCCTGTTGCAGGCGGCGATCCTCGACGACGATCCGGTGCTGTTCCTGGAGAATCTCGCCCTCTACAACACCAAAGGCGAAGTGCCCGAGGATGTTCCGCCCGCGCAGATCGGCAAGGCGGCAGTCACCCGGGAGGGCGCCGACATCACGCTGATCGGCTATTCCCGCATGGCGACGGTGGCCACCCAGGTCGCCGAACGGCTGGCCGAGGACGGCACCTCGGCCGAGGTGATCGATCTGCGGAGTCTGCGGCCACTGGACCGCGACACGCTGGTGACCTCGGTCCGCAAGACCGGCTGCGCGGTGATCGGCGAGGACGACTGGCTCACCTACGGCATCGGCGCGGAGGTCGCCGCCTCGATCTCCGATGGGGCCTTCGACTACCTCGACGCGCCGGTGCGGCGGGTGGCCATGGCCGAGGTGCCGCTGCCGTATGCCAAACCGCTGGAACGGATCGCGCTGCCCTCGGCCGACTCGCTGTACACCGCCGCGGTGGAAACCCTTGCGGCCGTGGGTCGCTGAACCCGAAGGACACCACATTGCCTGAAATCACGATGCCCCGCCTGTCGGACACCATGGAGGACGGGGTCGTCGCCTCCTGGCTCAAGCAGGTCGGCGATCCGGTTGCCCGCGGCGAGGTGCTGGCCGAGATCGAAACCGACAAGGCCCTCATGGAATTGGAGGCCTACGACGACGGCGTGCTCGAGCGGATTATCGCCGATGCCGGGGCGCGGGTGCCGATCGGTGAGCCGATCGCCATCGTCGGCGACGGGAGCGGGGCGTCCGGCGCTGCGGCGGGCGCGGGCGGTTCCGGGTCGGCTGCGCACGCCGGAAGCGATGGCGGGCAGGCGAGTTCGTCTCCCGCCGAGCAGATCCCCGGCACGGGTCAGCGCGAGACGGCCGGATCCGAGGCGGAAACGCGCCGGAATATCGAGGGGGAGGGCAGCTCCGGCGCTTCCGGTGGCGACCACAGCGGGAGGGTCGGCGGGCAGGCGAACTCGGCCGCCGGCACCGAATCGGGTAGCGGTCGGCGCAAGTCGTCGCCGCTGGCACGCAAGATTGCCAAGGAGTTGGGTGTCGACCTGGCGGCGGTTACCGGGACCGGGCCAGGCGGGAGGATCACGCGGCGCGACGTCGAGTCCGCGGCGGCCACACCGGCGGGGACCGCGGCCGGCTCACCCGGTTCGGCCCGCGACACAGCGGGTTCCGGTCCCGGCGCACCGGCATCGGCCGGGGCGGCCCCGGGCGCTGATTCCGCTCCAGGCGAGGGGGCGTCGGGGGCCGATACCGCGACAGCCGGTTCGGCGCTCGACACACCCGCGGCCGAATCCGCCTATCGCGCTCCTGGTTCCGCTGCGTCATCCAACGGCACGATAGCTGCCTCCGGCGACTACGACGAGGTGCCGCTGACCACCATTCAGCGGGTCTCGGCCGGGCGGCTGACCGAGAGCAAGCAGCAGGCACCGCACATCTACCTCACCAGCGCGATCGACGTCACCGATCTGCTGGCCTTCCGCGCCGAGATCAACGCGACGCTGGAGGCCGCCGGTCAGGGCAAGGTCAGCGTCAACGATCTGCTGGTCAAGGCGGTGGCCTCGACGCTGCGCGCCGATCCGGCGGTGAACGTCTCGTTCGCCGGGGACAAGCTGTTGCGGCACCACGGAATTCACCTCGGCGTGGCGGTGGCCACGCCCGCGGGACTGCTGGTGCCGGTGATCCGGGACGCCGACCGCAAGAGCGTCTCCGAGATCGCCGCCGAGGCACGCGATCTCGCGGGCCGGGCGCGCGACCGCAAGCTGCGCGCCGAGGAGATGTCCGGCGGGACATTCACCCTCTCGAACCTGGGCATGTTCGGTATCGAGCAGTTCACCGCCGTCATCAACCCACCCGAATCCGGGATCCTCGCGGTCGGCGCCGCCCAGGACGAGCTGCGCCTGGACGACTCGAAGGTGGTCACCCGCAAGATCCTTCGCGTCACGCTGTCCGCCGACCACCGCGCCGTCGACGGCGCCGTCGCCGCCCGGTTCCTGCAACGCCTGAAGGAACTCTTGGAGCACCCCCTGCGCATCATCACGTAAACCGCCTCGGCCCGCGCGCATCTCCTCGGACCAGGTTCGGACGGCTGCGCAAGAGCCCTGGCGCACAGTACTTCCCGACCACCGGCACACCCGCCTTCCCGATGCCAGTGCCCGCCCAGAGCGGATATCGGGATTCCCGCCGGAGCACCACAAGTGCACGAGGGGCCCCGGAATCATCCGGGGCGACGGGAGCTTCGGCCGGGGTGATGGGTCCGGCCACCAGCCACCCATCACCCCGGCCCCACCATCGCACCCGCACCGTCGCACCAACTGCCGAGACGACCGGGGTCTCGCCCGCTCGGCATCCCGGCATACCCCACCAACCCTGTCATCCCGGCGCGCTCGGCCGGGATCCCACCAGGCGCTGGATTCCGGCCGAGAGAATGCCGGAATGACAGGCGAAACCCTGTGCGGAACAGCCGGGCAGTCGGCGCTGGCGGGAGAGGTATCGGCGACGCGGGCATTCGTGTGCCGGAACGTCCGCGCCGCCCCGGACCGGGCCGCGAAACATCCCGTGTGTCGAGATCCACCTCACAGGCCGGTCTCGCGGCGTGTGGGAATAGGGTGCCGAGCAAACCAGGTTGCGCGGGGTGAACGCGTGCTCCGGGGTCGGTAGAAATCCGAACCGGCGGTGACGGTCCGCGAGCCGGTCGCAGCCAGCGGCCGGTCGACCCGATGGGATTCCGGGACCGACGGTGAGAGTCCGGAGGGGAGGCAGTGCGCGGGGTTCGTTCTGTCCCGGAGCGATCGGGCCTTCCCGTGCGTCCGGAGTCGAGGAATCGAGGAGGTCCGGGAGATGCACATCCGCGAAACCCGCGTCGGCGGGCGGGAATTCGCCGCATGAACGCGGGGCTTCAGCTGTTCGGCGAGCACATTCTCTGGACGGACCTGCTCGGCAACCTGCTGTCGCTGGCCGTGGTGTGGCTGGCGATGCGCAAGACCATGTGGACGTGGCCGGTGCAGTTGGCCGGGGCGGCACTGCTGCTGGCCGCCTCGCTCGACGCGCACGTGCCCGGCAATGCGCTCAAGCAGGTGCTGTTCGGGGTGCTCGCCTGTTACGGGTGGCTGTCGTGGACCCGCGGCCGGCGCGACGATCACGGGCTGCTGGTGCGCCCGGCGACGCCGCGCGAGCGCATCGTCCTGCTCGCGGTGCTGGTGCTGGGCACCGTGCTGGTGGCGGAGATGTTCATCCACCTCAGCCGGCTGCACATCGCCTGGTCCCCGTGGGCGAACGCGTACATCTTCGTCGGCAGCGCGATCGCCACCTTCGCACAGAGCCGCGCGCTGGTCGACTTCTGGATCATCTGGATGCTCGTCGACCTGGTCGGCGTGCCCCTGGCCTTCCATTCCGGGCTGTTCGTGTCCGGTGCGGTCTACGGGATCTTCTTCGTCATGGTGCTGATCGGGTTCGCCCGGTGGCGCCGGGAGTATCGCGCCCGGCGTGCCCTCGAGCACGCCGGTCAGATGACCGCGTGATCGTCGCCGGCCAGCCCGCGCCGCCGGTCGATCAGCTCCGAGAACGAGGTGAACCGGACGAGTTCGCGCAGCAGCCGCAGCCCCGGCTCGACGTCCTGAGCGGGCAGCATTTCCCGCGCGCCACCGACCAGCGCACGGCGAATCTCGAGGACGTGCTCCCGCAGTCGCGTCCCCTCCGCCGTCAGCGACAGTTCGATGCGGCGGCGATCGGCCGCCGGGGCGCGGCGTTCGACCAGTCCGGTCTCGACCAGGCGGTCGACCAGCCGGCTCGGGTGTCCGCCCTCGGCGATCAACAGGTCACCGAGTTCCCGTAAACCGATCGGCTGGGCCTGGCCGATCACCGCCAGCGCATCGGCCTGTGCGGCGGTCAGCCCCAGGGGCTGCATCGCCTCGTTCATCCGACGCTCGAGTTCCCGGGCGACGGCCTTGATCAGGAGCACGAACTCGAACATGGGATCCACAGAACGAGGGTACTCAGCGTTGCCACGCCGCGATCTACCGCTTAGCATTTAGTTCGCACAGCATCTATTCACATAGCACGGAAATTCGGGGCCCCACCATGCCGCCTGTCCAATGGTCCGACGCCGCCGACGAGATCATCGGAAGCGACCAGGCGGTCGCCTTCGGATACGTCACGCCCGCGCGCGGTGTCATCCTGACACCGATGACGAACTTCGGCATCCGCGAGCGCACCGGCGGCACCATGACGCCGCTCAACACCTCGGTCGCGATGTGGCGGAAACTGCAACGCCTGCAAGAGAATCCGCAGATCGCCATCGCCTACCACACCCGGGATCATTCCTACACCGAGCGGCCGGAATACGTGCTCGTGCAGGGCCGGGCGCGGCCGACGGAGCTGGGTACGCGCGATTGGCTGGATCGCCACCGGGAGGCGTGGGAACGTTTCGCCGGACCCCGGAAGGTCGGGCCGCTGTGGGAATGGTGGCTGCGGCCCTATCATCGCCGCGTCGGACTGGACATCGACGTCACCCGCGTGGTCGTGTGGCCGGACCTCGGATGCGACAGCGCGCCGGAGGTCTACGGGGACGCGCTGCCGCCCCTGTCGGCCTCACAGTGGCCGCCCAAGGGCGGAGTGGAACCCCGGATCCGGCATCGACGGGCGGCGCGGCACACCGCGGCGCGACCGAACCGCCTGCTGTCCTGGGTCGGGGGCGACGGCTTTCCGGTCATCGTCCCCATCGGCGTCGAGGACACGGACAAGCAGGGAATCACGCTCACGGCACCCGCACAGGCGATTCCGCCGGGCGGCCGCCGGGCCGGATTACTGGCCCACAGCTTCGCCCGCTACACCTACGGCCAGAATCTGCGGCGGTACACGGGCTGGCTCGAAAATCTCGACGGCCGAATAACTTACGCACCACACACCGCGGGTGGGCACTACATTCCGCGCTCCCGGACGGCCTATCGCCTGGGCGCCGGGTACGCGACGTGGCGCGGCTACCTGCAAGGCCGTCGCGCGGGGGTTGTCCCGCGCTGACGGTCCAGACCTCTTGTGCTACAAGAGGTTCCGCAGTTTCAGGTCGCTGGCGTACTTCTCGATGAGGGCCGGAGACAGGTGCGGGATGTCGCCGTCGCCCAGTCCGGCCTCCTGCACCGCGACCTGGAACCGCTTGGCCGGCAGGGCGGCACCGCGGATCGGGAGGTCGGGATGCCGGTACGCGTGCAGCAGCGGCAGCACGGAATGCTGGCGTTGCCGCTCGGGTAGCGCGCGCAGAGCGGTCTCGAAGCGCGACAGCCAGTCCGCGTAGTCGTCGATCCGCTCGATCGAATGGCCGGCGGCGATCAGCCAGTCCACGAACACATCCAGCGACAGTCCGTCGTCGTGCGGGTTGAGCACGTCGAAGGTCTCGTAGCCGGTGGCGACCCGGGTGCCGAGGGTGGTGATGGCCGCGGCCGTGAAGTCGGCGGGCAGCCCATCGTAGTGCGCGCGCTGCCGGTTGCCGTCGGAATCGGTGGCGTAGAACGACTTCGGCGCCAGCCCGGTGGCCAGCACGCTCAGCAACAACCGCGTGAACATATCCGGCACGTTGAACTGACCGGCGTAGCGGCTGTGCGCCAGAATCATGTCCGACCGGAACACCGCCACCGGCAGGCCGTACAGTTCGTGCGCCTCGCGCAGCAGCACCTCACCGGCCCACTTGCTGTTGCCGTAACCGTTGGCGTAACTGTCGTCGAGCGCGCGGGCCGGGCTCACCTCGCGGATGTCGCCGTCCTCGGTGAACACCTCCGGATCCACCTGCGCGGCCACGCCCACCGTGGACAGGTAGGTCACCGGCTTCATCCGGGCCGTCAGCGCCAGCCGGATCACCTCGGCGGTGCCCACCACGTTGGGCCCGAACAGCTGGTCGTAGGGCAGCACGTGGTTCACCAGCGCGGCCGGGTGCACGATCAGGTCGACCGTCTCCGCCAACCGCTGCCACTCCCGCTCCCCCACGCCGGCATTCGGTTCGCCGATATCACCCGCCAGCACCTCCAGGGTGCCGTCGGCCACTTCCCGGTACCGCCGCAGCAGTTCCGGATCGCCGCTGTCGAAGACCTGGTCGAGCCGGGCCCGGGCGGCGGCCGCATCGCTGCCGCGCACCACGCAGACCAGCGTTCCTCCCGAATCGTGCAGGCGCTCCAGCCATTCCAGGCAGAGGAAACGGCCCAGATACCCATTGGCGCCGGTCAGTAGCACGGTGCGCGGCGGCCGGGTCGCCGCGGGAAGTCCGCCGGCCACGGCAAGGGTCGCGGCGTCGACGAACTTGTCGACGGTCAGGTCGGCGGCGCGGACCTCGGTGCCGCTGCCGTGCACCGACGTCGACGTCGGCCGGCCGTTGTCCGAATTCCGTTCGTCCTGGATGTAATCCGCCAACCGGCGCAGATCCGTTGCCGGGCCGACGATGACACCCACCGGCACCTCGACGCCGAAGACCTCCTGTAGCAGATTCGACAGCGACAGCGCCGACAGCGAGTCGCCGCCCAGGTCTGTGAAGTGCGCGTCCGGGCTCAGATCCGTTGTCGCACAGCCCAGTAGCGCCTTGGTGGCGCGCTCCACGATCTCCAGCACCGGCCGCTCGGCGGCCGCGGAACGCAGTGCGGACAGCTCGTCCTGCTGCTCCCGCTCCAGCTGCTCGTACCGCCGGTCGAGTTCGGCGCCGTAGCGCTCCTTCAGCCTGGGGCGCAGGAGTTTTCCGATTCCCGAGAGCAGGCCGCCGGCCATGGTGAACGGCTCGGTCTCGAGCAGGAAATCGCGCGGGATCTCGTAGGAGTTCAGCTCGGCGTCCTTGGCGACCTGCTGCAACGATTCACCGATGGCCGTCTTCAGGTCCTCGACCTGCGGATGCGCCGCCACCGCGTCGGCGGTCGGCACGATCACCGCCAGCAGGAAGGCGCGTTCGCTCGAGCCGTAGACGTAGATCTGCCGCACCAGTGGGCTGCCGGTGTAGACCGCCTCCAGCTTGGACACCGCCACGAACTCGCCCTGCGACAGCTTGAGCACATTGTTGCGGCGGTCGACGTACACCAGGTGATCCGGCTCGATCTCGGCCATGACGTCGCCGGTGTGATAGAAGCCGTCGGCGTCGAAGAGCTCCGCGTTGAGCTCCGGCCGCTTGTAGTAGCCGGGCACCAACGTCTGCGACTTCAGCAGGAGTTCGCCACGCGGATGGGGCTTGTCGGTGCCGAAGTACCCGAGCTCGGGGACGTCCACCAGCTTGTAGTCGACGACCGGCGGGCGCTGCACCTGATTGTCGACCAGCACGATACCGCCGGTCTCGGTGGCGCCGTAGCCGTCGAGCATGCCGAACTCCAGCACCGACTCCATGAAGGCCCGCATATCCGCCGAGACCGGTGCGCTACCGCACACCGCGACCAGGAAGCGACCACCCAGGAAGTGTTCGCGCAGTTCGGTTTTCACCTCCTGCTCGGCGCTCTCGCGTCCCTGCCCGGCCGCCATCCGCCGGTCCACCTCGCTGCGGAAGCGCTGGAAGACCATGTCGCACACGCGAGGAACGAAGAACAGAATGGTCGGCCGGACCAGCGCGATGTCGTCGAACAGCGTGGACATGTCGCTGCGCGCCGCGAAATAGACCGTGCCGCCGGTGGCCAGGCAGCCGATCATCGACGCACGGCCCGCGACATGGCTCATCGGCATGTAGCTCATGCCGATGGAGGGCAGCGGGCGGTCCTGGCCGCCGCGCCACATGCGCCCCAGCAGCTGCTCGGAATACATTGCCCCCTTGGGTGTCCCGGTACTGCCGGAGGTGTAGATCAGCAGGGCCAGGTCGTTCTCGTCGCCTGCGGTGTGCGGCGGCGCGGACGGCAGCTCGCGGCCGCGCGCGAGCACATCGTCGAGGATCTCGACCTCGACGGGGCTGTCGGCCAGGCGGCGGCGGGCGGTGTCCACGGTGGCACGGTGGTCGTCGTCCTCGGCGTGGTAGTCGAAGACGATCAGCGATCGCACCGAATCGGCGGCGATCGCCAGTTCCACTGCCGCACCGAGCTGTTCGACATCGGTGGCGAGCACCCGCGGTGCGGTCTCGGCGACGATCGGGGTCAGCTGCGCCTGCGCCGCGCCCGCCTGCAACGGCACCGAGACCGCGCCCAGGTAGGTGCAGGCCAGGTCGACGACCGTGTAGTCGATACTGGTGAAACCGAGAACGGCGACGAAATCACCGGCGCGCGTCGGCCTTTCGGGATCGTGATACCACGCGCCGCCCAGCGCGCGGACCCGCTCCCAGAGCTGACCGTAGGTGATGGTCTCGAAACGGGGCAGCAGCCGGGCATGCCGGCGCCCGTGCTCGTCGGCGACGAACTCGACCGCGCGCCGACCCAGCGCCGGGCGGTCGGCATAGCCCTCCATGATCGTCGCGAGGATCTGCGACAGCCGGGTCTCCGGTCGTCCGGCGGCCTCGCCCACCCGCTCCAGCGGCCGGGCCGCACGAATCTCCTCGTCGTTCTCGATCAGTTCGGTAGCCCGTCGAATCAGTTGCGCCTGCTCGTCCTTGATCTCCATCCCGAGGATGTCCATGCCCGATCTCCCTGAATTCGTCCGACACGTTCTTCGACAGTTCGATACGCGCGCGGGACACAGCGAGAAATCCCGCGCATTTAATTTACCTACGCTAATTATCTCTACGTTCTCGCTGCATACGGGGCACTGTCAAGAGCATCGCGTGCGGTCGTCGACATCCACCGAGCTAGAGGCAATTGAGGCGTGCGTCACGCTGGATGTTTTGTTCTCTTTGCCCGATTCGCCGATGCGCGGTTTTCTCGGAGCGTTTCCCGGGCGTTTCCGGAAAACTGCGACAACACTACTGATTTCGGTACGACCGGCCCGGAATTCGCCGCCTGTCCCGCACCCGGCCGCAGGTGCCGCGCACGACCGGGCGAGGCGCCGGGATCCGGCGCGGGCATCCACCGAGCAAGCAATCGCTTGGCTTGCTAACCTGGAGGTGCAGGAGGGCGGTGACCGGCATCGGCCGGGCGGCGATGCGGCCGCACCGCACCGGTTCGCGCGGGTGCGACCGTCGGGGAACTTCAATGGGGATGTGACCGGGAGCAATTCACTTGTGCCCGATGCCTTTTCGCGGCATCGGGCCGGGCCGTCGCGCACCGCCCCCGCATCGGCGACGCGAGAGACAGGACCCCGGATGACCGAAACCCGGCAGCACCCCGAGCCCGATCACCCACTGCTGCGGCTGGGGCGGGCCTACGTCAGCTACTTCACGCCGACCGTCACCGGTGCGCAGCACGTGCCCGCCTCCGGCCCGGCGGTGATCGTCGGCAATCACTCGTCGATCTACTGGGCCCCGGAGGTGTGGATCACCTTCATGACGATGCTGGATCGCCGGCCCGACGAACCCAGCTTCGGCCTGGCACACGAAATCCTCTTGCGGACACCGTTTCTCGGCGACAGCATGCGCGGCGTCGGCGCACTCCCCGCCTCGCGGGAACTCGCCACGACCGGCCTGAAGGACGGCGGCGCGGTGCTGGCATATCCGGGCGGCGACTGGGAGGCGTGCCGCCCCTGGTCCCAGCGGGACCGGATCGACTTCGCCGGCCGCAAGGGATTCGTCAGGCTCGCACTGGAACTCGGCGTACCGGTGATTCCCGCCGTCGCCAACGGCGGGCACGACTCCGTCTTCGTGGTCAGCCGCGGGGACCGCACCGCCCGGCTGCTCCGGTTGGACAAGTTGTTGCGCGCCAAGGTCTTCCCCTACACCGCCGGCCTGCCGTTCGGTGTGGCGCCGATCGTGCCGCAGTTCCCGCTGCCCGCGACCGTGCAGGTGAGTTTCCTGCCACCGCTGGACTGGTCCACTCAGCCCGGCGACCCCGAGAATCCGGCCGTGGTCGACGCCTGCTATCGCGACGCCGTGGACACCATGCAGGCCGAACTCGACCGGCTGCGGGCCGAGACCCCCCATCCCGTGGCGACCGGGATCAAACGGCACCTGGCCGGACTGCCGGGACCGCTGTCGAATCTGGCCGGGGCCGTACCGGTCTGAGCGTCAGGACGACATGGCGGCCTCGATCGAGCGCACCAGGCGCGGTGCGTGATCGTTGAGGTAGAAGTGGCCGCCCTCGTAGGTGGTCAGGTCGAAATCGCCGGTGGTGTGCTCGCGCCAGGCCCGCACCTCGTCCACGGTCACCCGCGGATCCTGCAGGCCCACATGGGCGTGGATCGGCACGGTCACGGTGGCCCCCGCCTCGGCGCGGTAGGTCTCGGCGGCGCGGTAGTCGCTGCGGAGGGCGGGCAGGATGACGCGCAGCATCTCGTCGTCGTCGAGGATCCGCGAGTCGGATCCGTTGAGCCGCCGCATCTCCGCGAGCACGCCGTCGTCGTCGAGCTGGTGCACGGTCTCGGTGCGCACCTGCGACGGTGCCCGGCGGCCGGAGACGAACAGCCCGGCCGGCCCGGCGCCCCGCGCCTCCAGCCGGCACGCCACCTCGAACGCCACCGAGGCACCCAGGCTGTGCCCGAACAGGTACAGCGGCCGATCCAGCCACGGAACGAGTTCGGCCGCAATGATGTCCGCCAGCTCCGGCACACTCTCGACGCAGGGCTCGTGGCGGCGGTCCTGCCGCCCCGGATACTGGACGGCCAGCACCTCACGCGCGGGCGCGACCATGCGGGACACCGGATGGAAGTAGCTCGCCGACCCGCCCGCGTGCGCCAGGCACACCAGCCGCGCCTGCGGATCGGTGCGCGGATGGAAGCGCCGCACCCAGGTGCTGCTCGTCTGTTCCGTACTGCTCATGGACATGCCCCTCCCGTTGGCGTTCTCCCGACATTGTTCCGGCGATTACGAGTTTCGGCCACCGCTGGACGGTACGCGGCAGTTCAGCGGCCGTATGCCGCGAGGAACGTGGTCACCGCCGCATCGCTGACGGTACGCAGGTCGGCCTCCGGCACCGCGCGGGTTCCCAGCCGGGAGCGCGCCTCCACCGGACCGGTGAGCAGGGCGGCGAACTGCGCGGCCGCCATATCCGGATCGTCGATGCGCAGGGCGCCGGCCAGCGCCAGCCGGGCGAGCCGGTCGGCCAGCATCCGCACGACCCGGGACGAGACCTCGTCGACGAGATCCAGCAGGTCGGGGAACTGCACGGACTCGGCGCAGATCAGGCGCCGCAGGACCCGGGAGTCCTCGGCGCAGTAGCAGGCCGTCAGGTGCGCTCCGACGTCGCGCAGTGTCCCGGCGACATCTTCCCCGTCGGACAACCGTTCCACCGCAGCGAGATTGGCCGCAAGCGCGCGGTCGGCCAGCGACCGCACGGCCTCGCGGAACAAGGTCTCCTTGTCGCCGAAGTGGTTGTAGACGGTGGCCTTGGCAACCCCGGCGTCGGCCGCGATCTCGTCCACCCGGGCCTGCGCGTATCCGACCCGGGCGAACACGGTGAACGCGGACGCCAGCACCGCCTGCTGCTTATCGATGCGGCCGCGGGCCGGCCGTGCGCGAGAGGTGTCGGTTGCCGCGTTCATGCACCGATCATAGCCAACTTGGACCACCGGGTCTGGTCAGCTGGTCTTGCCGGTTTAGACTCATGAGTCTACTATTTTGTTCCATCAGACCAATAGCAGGGAGAACACTGTGAAGACCGTGGTCATCAGCGGCGGAACCGACGGCATGGGAAGGGCTTTGGCGCTGACCTACCTGCGGCGCGGCGATCGGGTGGTCGCCGTGGGCACCGACGCCGGCAAGGGACGGTCGCTGCGCGAGACGGCCCGCGAACTCGGCGCCGAATCGCGCATCGAATTCATCCGGGCGGATCTGAGCCTGATCGCCGAGAACCGGCGGGTGCTCGACCGGATCATCGAGAGTTATCCGGTGGTGGATGTGCTCGTCCTGGCCGCGCGGTACTACCGCGCCCGGCGATACGTGACGGCCGAGGGCTTGGAGGCCACCTTCGCGCTGTTCTATCTGAGCCGGTACCTGCTCGGGCACGGCCTCGCCGATCTGCTCGACCGCGCCGAGTCACCCGTGCTGCTCGACCTGGCCGGGCCCGGCGGCGAGTTGTCCCGGATTCGCTGGGACGATCTGCAGTTCGCGCGGGCCTACCACCCCGACGAGGTGATGGCGCAGTGCGGGAAGCTCAGCGATCTGCTCGGGGCCGGCTTCGCGCGGCACCATCCCGGCAGCCGAGTGCGCTACGTACTGCTCCATCCGGGCCTGACCGCGACGGGCTTCACCGGCGAATACGACGCCGCCAGTGCGGAAGTCGTGGCCGGCATGCGCGCACGGGCGCAGCCGATCGACGCCGCCCTCCCGCGGCTGCTGCGCCACCTCGACCATCCGCCCGCGGCACCGCTGTCTGCCTTCATGCAGGACACGCCCGTCGACGTGCACGGCGAACCGTTCGATCCCGAGGCGGCCGATCGGCTCTCGGCGATCACCGCCGAACTGTTGCGACAAGCTGACGGGCACAAGACATCCTGACCTCGCCACCCTGGCGACGAGGCCGAATTCGCTACCTACTACGCCGGACTCGCGGCCGTGATCACCGAAGACACGATCCCCCAGGGCGATCGGGCCGCCGGCGCACGGCCGCTGCCGGGCATCGTCGCTACGGCGTGGAGTAGCCGATCAGCGCGCCGATTCCGGCGCCGACCGGCACGGTGATCAACGCGCCGACGCCGCCGAGGAAGAAGCCGATCACGGCGCCGATTCCGCCGCCGATCAGCGCGCCGACCACGGCGTTCTGCTGCTTGCGGGCAATGGTGTCTTCCGCCTCGCCGATGTTCTGCGCCACCTGCGTGCCGTCGGACTGCGGCGTCAGCGTCAGGGCACGGCCGTCGGCACCGATCTGCGGCGTGAGGGCGACCGTCGCGCCCGCGGCCTGCACCGCCAGCGGCACCGTCACGACCTCGCGGCCGGCGACATCGGTGAGGGTGACCGCCTGCCCGTCGTGCGTGAGCGCGAAGCTGCCGGCTGCCACGGTCGTGGTCACGCCCGTGTGGTCCGCGGTCGGGGCGGCGATGTATTCGATGCCGTGATCGACCCCGCTGATGCCGGCCTCGGCGGCCGGTGCGGGCGCCGCCTGGACGACACCCGCCGTCAGTCCGGTGGCACCGACCGCCAACAGCGCGGTAGCGGCGAAACGCTTGGCTCTCATGATCTTTCCCCACATTCCCTCGGCCGGTGACAGCCGATAATCCCCTCGTGGCCGGATCTCGGCCGCCCCCATTGTCCCCCGAAAAACCGTGCGCAGCGGTTCGTTTCCCAGATCTTTGTGATCAACACAGGATCACCCGGTCGGTTTTCGGGTGCGGACCACGAACCCCGTCCGATCTACACCGCGAGCCCGACTCGTCGGACCCCTGCTGTATACAGAGGGTGCCGCGGGATCGGTGACCGGGATCGGTGAGATCGTCGAATCGAGCGGCAGTTCCAGCGATCGTCCGTCGAACGTCAGAACGTCAGGAGCCGCAGCACCGCCGCGTCCTGGGCCGGCGCGATCCGGCAGGCCGCCCCGGCGATCACGGACCTCGCCGACACCATGCTGTCGAACACCGAGACCGTGCGGGTGATCAACGCCCGCAACGTCCCCCTCACCACCGCGCGCCCGCCGAGCCTGCCGGTCCTGCTCTGCGGCGATGCCGACCACGCCCTCACCCCGGCCGCCGGCGTCGGTGCCCGCGACGCGATCGAGGATGCCGCCGCCCTCGTCACCGCCATTACCACCGGCACGGACCCGGCCGTCGCGATGGCCGACCGCCGCCGGCAGATCACCGAGGAACGCGACCGCATCGCCCAGCTGTACCAGCGGTCGCGGAAATAGCCCGAAAGACGCAGGCCCGCAACGACCTAACGCCCGGCAAACGGGGCCGCTGGTGGACTGATCGCCGTGGCCACCGATCGGAGTGGCCGAACAGCCCAGCGAAAGGGAGCAAGATGGCGGTAACGAGATTCGTGCGCGGGTCCGTGGTTGTGGCGGCCGTGCTGGCCGGTGTGGCGGCCGCGGCGGGCGTGGCCTCCGCGCAGCCGGGTGAGCGGCAGCATCCGCTGGCGGATTCGACGTGTTCGGCCGAGCAGGTGGAGTCTGCGATGCGGGATCACGCACCGGAGTTCGCCACCTACCTGGACGAGCATCCCGACCACCGGGCGAAGTTCGACACGATGTTCTCCGTACCGCCGGAGCAGCGCAAGATGATCATCCGCGAACGTCATGACAACGGGCCGCAGCCGCCGCACGACGGACGGGACCGGATCATCCTGCGCGACGACCCGCGTTTCGCCGAACTGCCGCAGAAGATGCGGATCGTCGCCGACACCTGCCACGGCTACTGACCGGATCGATCGGAGCATCGTGCCCGGCCTTCGGGTGGGCACGATGCCCGGGCGTTCTATCGCGAACCGCCGGAACGATTTTCGTGCGGTACTCGCGGCGGCCGCCTTCGTCGTCCCGGTGCGATCGGACCCTGTCCACGGCGACCATATACACGGCGACCATGCCACGGCGACCTTTCTCACCGCCGCTGTGCCGAGGCGCCAACGGCGTCCCGGGACCCGGCAGCGGGAAGCACGACGGTGACCCGCAGGCCGCCGGACGATCGCGCTGCCGCGGTGACCGAACCGCCGTGAGCCTGGACGACCGAGCGCACGATCGACAGTCCCAGGCCCGCACCGCGCGTCGATGTCGGCTCGGCCCGGCGGGTGGTTCCGGTCAGCCGCCGGAACGGTTCGAACAGCCCGTCGATGTCGTAGTCGGGCACCTCCGGACCGGTGTTGTCGACGACGATCCGGGACTGCCGGCCGGCCTTCTCGGTGCGCACGTCGACCCAGCCACCGGAGTGGTTGTAGCGGATCGCGTTGTCGATCAGGTTGTGCACCAACCGTTCCAGCAGCACCGGGTCCCCGGCGACGGGGGCCGAGCCCAGTACGGTGCGCACCTCGACATCGGCCTCCTGCGCCTGCCGCTCCGCGAGACCGGCGACGTGCCGGGCGATCTCGGCGAGGTCGGCGTACCGCCGCTCGATCAGCCGCTGTTCGCTGCCGGCCAGCACCAGCAACCCGTCGATGAGCCGCTCGTGCCGGCCGTTCACCGCCAGCAGGGTGGTGCCGAGCTGCCGCAGCGACTCCGGGGCGCCGGGCTGGTCCAGAGCGACCTCGATCAGGGTGCGATTGATCGCCAGCGGCGTGCGCAGTTCGTGCGAGGCGTTGGCGACGAAGCGCCGCTGGCTGTCGAAGGACCGGTCGAGCCGCTCCAGCATGGCGTCGAAAGTGTCGGCGAGATCGGTGATCTCGTCGCGCGGGCCGCCGAGGGCGATGCGCTCGTGCAGGCTGTGGTCGGCCACCCGCCGGACGGTCGCGGTGATCTGCTGCAACGGCGCCAGGACCCGCCCGGCCAGCAGCCACCCGAACCCCGTCGCCGCGACGCCGACCGCGCCCAAGGCGGCCAGCGACCACCCGAGCATCGCGTGCAGGGTGGCCTGCCGCTCGGCCTCGGCCTGCGCGCCGACGGCGGAGGCCAGCCGGTCGACGGCGTTCATCCGGCCCCGCAGCTGCGGCTCGGCCAGATACTCCCGCACGATCACCTGCGCACCGCCGTGCGGACGCCGCCCCAGCCAGTGCTCCAGCGAGAAGTACATGACCGCGATCAGCACGGCACCGGCGAGGAAGAACGCCGCCGCGTACAGCAGCGTCAGCCGCAGCCGGATGGTCGGCCGCATCGTGCGGATCACCGAACGCGATAGCCCACGCCCGGTTCGGTGAGGATCAGCTCGGGGCGGTCCAGCTTCCGCCGCAGCATCATGATCGTGTACCGGACCACTCCGGTGAACGGATCGATGTTCTCGTCCCATGCCTTCTCCAGCAACTGCTCCGCCGACACCACACCCCCATCCGCCCGCAGCAACTCGGCCAGGACGGCAAATTCCTTGCGCGACAGGGACACCGGTTCGCCGTCGCGGGTAACGGTGCGCTGGTACACGTCCACCCGGAGACCCGACCGCTGCAATACCGGCGGCGTCGCCGGCCGGGCCCGGCGCCCGAGCGCCTGAATGCGCGCCACCAGTTCGGCGAACGCGAACGGCTTCGTCAGATAGTCGTCGGCACCCAGCCCGAGCCCCGCCACCCGGTCCGGCACCGTCGTCGCGGCCGTCAGCATCAGAATCCGCGCCTCGCCCCCGGTATCGACCACCCGCGTGCACACCGCGTCGCCGTCCATCACGGGCAGATCCCGATCCAGCACCACGACGTCGTAGTCGTTCACCCCCACCCGCTCCAGCGCGGCGCCCCCGTCATAGACGACATCGACGGCCATCGCATACCGCCGCAGCCCCGTGGCGATCGCATCCGCCAGCAACCGCTCGTCCTCGACCACCAGCACCCGCACCCACCCATCCTGCCCGCCCGACCTGTTGGGTGGCTGTGAGGAAACCACGAATCCCCGCCCCGCACCACCTCCGCCCACCCGGACAAATCACCCCTGCCAGCAGCAACGACCCCGATTTGGGAGCCCGACCTCGAATACGCTAAAGTTTCTCCTCGGTTCGCCCCACAGGCGAGCCGAGGCAGTCCCCAATAGCTCAATTGGCAGAGCAGCCGACTGTTAATCGGCAGGTTACTGGTTCGAGTCCAGTTTGGGGAGCTTTTTCGGCCCCTGACCGGTGAGAATGGATTGCTGAGCAGGGACCAGAGCCGTACCGGGCTCCCCGGATTCGTAGATACATCGCCACAAAGTCGCCACGTGTCGATCCGTCTCGATCTCGACCGGCTCTACTTCCGAACTCATCCGCTACCGCGCTGGTGATCACGGCAGCCGTCTCGTGGTGCACCTTGCCGCGCCGCATGTGGCTGCCGAACAACTGGCAGTGGGCAACATTTCGGCCAAATAGGTTGGCACCGTTACCTATGCACCACCGACCGCCAGGCCGAGCAGGAATCGGAAGCCGACCATCACAGGCATGCTGGGTACCACCACGCAGCCGAAAGTGGCGGCTGCGAAAATCAGGGAGCCGGCGACCAGCGACTCGGCCGCTTGCCGCCTCTGGAACACGGCGGTCGACGGGCGTTCGCCGCGCAAGCCCGGATCGGGCAGGTGGTCCGCGCCCGGGTGTGGTGAACTTCGGTCGGACGTGCTGGTCATGCCGGACCAACCGGCTGCACGGGCGGTAGCGCCGCCGCTGTCCTACACCTCTCGTCTGGAGTGAATCGTGACAGAGCAGTTCGAAGTGGTGACGACCGGCCGGATCGGCGTCGACATCTATCCCCTCCAATCCGGCGTCGGCCTGGAGGACGTCGAGACCTTCGGCAAATTTCTGGGTGGCAGCGCCACCAACGTCGCGGTCGCGGCCTCCCGGCTGGGCCGGCGTACCGCGTTGTGGTCGGGGGTCGGCGACGATCCGTTCGGGCGTTTCGCCCGGCGCGAACTGGTCCGGTTGGGTGTCTCGGACGAATTGCTGATGACTACGGACCGGTACCCGACACCCGTGACGTTCTGCGAGATCTTCCCGCCGGACGATTTCCCGCTGTATTTCTACCGCTTGCCGAGCGCACCCGACTTGCAGGTCACCCCCGGGAAGGTGGACCCGAACCTCATCCGCGACGCGGGAGTGTGGTGGGCGACGGTGACCGGATTGTCCCAGGAACCCTCGCGCGCAGCGCATTTCGCGGCCTGGGAGATTCGGGCGCGCAGGCCGCTGACCATCCTCGACCTCGACTACCGGCCGATGTTCTGGGCCGACGAGCGCACCGCCCGCGACCAGGTGCGGCGGGCGCTGACCCAGGTCACCGTCGCGGTCGGCAACCGGGAGGAATGCCGCATCGCGGTCGGCGAGACCGACCCGCACCGCGCCGCCGACGCGCTGCTCGATCTCGGTGTCGAGCTGGCCATCGTCAAACAGGGACCCGCCGGGGTGCTGGGCAGGACCCGGTCCGAATCGGTCGTGGTGCCGGCGGTTCCGGTCGACGTGCACAACGGCCTCGGCGCGGGCGATGCTTTCGGGGGCAGCCTCTGCGATGGACTGCTCGCCGGACTGGATCTCGAGACGGTCCTGAAGCGCGCCAACGTCGCCGGCGCCCTGGTCGCCGCCCGGCTCGAGTGCTCCACCGCCATGCCCACCCGCGACGAGATCGATGCGACGCTCGTGTCGTCGCCGACCGGAAAGGTCCGACCATGACCGAAGCCATCGCGAGCACCCGGCCACCGGCGGCATCGGCCGCCGGCACCTACGCCGAGCTGACCGAATTGCGCGCCGGCGATCCCGCCGCCATCGCCCGGGCCTTCGCCGCCCGGACCCGCCGCGGACTCGTGCGGGGCGACGGACGGCTGATGATCATCGCCGCGGACCACCCTGCGCGGGGGGCACTGTCCGCCTCCGGCGACCCCCATGCGATGAACAGCCGAAAAGGCCTGCTGGACCGGTTGGTTACCGCGCTGGCCAGGCCGGGCGTCGATGGCGTGCTCGGCACCGCCGACATCATCGAGGATCTACTGCTGCTGGGTGCGCTCGAGGACAAGGTGGTCTTCAGCTCGCTCAACCGCGGCGGCCTCGCGGGCGCGGACTTCGAGATCGACGATCGGATGACGGGCTGCACGCCGCGCGCCACCGCGGCGGCGGGCCTCAACGGTGCGAAGATGCTCAACCGGTTCGATCTCACAGATCCGGGCACGTTATCGATGATGACCGCGAGCGCCGCCGCCATCGATGAGCTGGCCGGGCACGGTCTGGTCGCGATGCTCGAACCGTTCATGTCGCATCGGCCGGAGAGGCCGGGAGTCGAGGTCGTCAACGACCTGTCGCCCGACGCGGTGATCAAGAGCGTGCATCTGGCCCAGGGACTGGGGTCCACCTCGGCCTACACCTGGCTGAAACTGCCGGTGGTCGAGGAGATGGAGCGCGTCATGGAGGCGACCACGCTGCCCACCCTGTTGCTCGGCGGGGATCCGCAGACCGGGCCCGACGAAACGTACACGCAGTGGGCGAAAGCGCTTGCGCTGCCGGGGGTTCGGGGACTGATCGTGGGCCGGGCCCTGCTCTATCCGCGCGACGGTGACGTCGCGGGGGCCGTGGATACCGCCGTCTCGCTGGTCCGGTGAGCGCGATGCACAGCAAGCACTTCATCCCGGCACGCAGTTCCCGGCCGCCCTACGTCGTCGCGCTGACCCAGGAATCGGCGGGCTGGGACCACTGCAGTCTGCATGTCGTGGAACTGGCTGCGGGACAGACATATCGGAGTAACAGCGGCCTCGACGAACTCGTGATCGTGCCGCTGTCGGGCTCGGCCACCGTAGCCGGCGGCGCCGAGTCGTGCGAACTGTCCGGCCGGCACAGTGTTTTCGACGGACCCACCGATTTCGCCTACGTCGGCCGCGACAGCTCGCTCGCCATAACATCCACCGCCGGTGGACGTTTCGCGGTGGGCGGCGCGCGCGCCGAACGGAAGCTGCCCTTCCGCCGTGTACCCGCCGCGAACGTCGCGGTGGAGCTGCGCGGGGCCGGGGCCTGCAGTCGTCAGGTACACAACTTCGCCACCGCCGACACCTTCGAGGCCGACTCGATCATCGCGTGCGAGGTGATCACCCCGGGCGGCAACTGGTCGTCGTATCCGGCGCACAAACACGACGAATACACCGAGACCGAGGCTCCGCTCGAGGAGATCTACTACTTCGAGTTCGACCGCGGCCCCGATGGCTCGGACGGGTTCGGTTACCAGCGGGTATACGGGACCCCCGGACGCCCGATCGATGTGCTCGAGGAGGTGCGTGACGGCGATGTGGTGCTGGTGCCGCACGGATACCACGGACCGTCGATCGCCGCGCCGGGCTATCACATGTACTACCTGAACATCATGGCCGGCCCCGGACCGGAGCGGGCCTGGCGGATCAGCGACGACCCGTCGCACGCGTGGCTGCGCGACACCTGGGCCGATATGGCGGTCGATCCGCGACTCCCCTTGGGCGCGAAGGAGATACGGCGGTGAGTCCGGTCACCACGACGGGCGGCCGCATAGATCGTCGCCTGAGATCCGCCCGCGGTACTCCCGATTCCACAACCGGCGCCGGACCGGACCTGCGCAGGAGGAGCCGGTGTCACCCGTTCGACATCCCGGCTGTTTCACCGGTATCGGTGGGGCGATCCGGTCACGGGCCGACCGTGTCGACAACCCGTTCCGCGCGACGAGCTGCCGACTGGCCCGGCAACCCACGGAACATGGTGGGCGGCACTGTGAAAGCGCCGGTCAGCGCGGTCGGCCTTCCTGACGATGGGCCAGGAGCTTGCCCACGCCGAACTCGAATCGGGCGTCGAAGGACTCCTCCACCAGGGTGGGGAGTACGCGCTGCAACGCAGGGCGCCGGCCTACCGGGAGGCCGTGGAGGGAGCGGGCCGGGAGGGCTTGTTCCTCCTGGGTCAGGCCGAGGATGAAATAGACGAGAGACCAAGCCGTCCAAGCGGCTTCGCGGTCGGACAGGCCACCGTCGAGTAGTGCCGCGACGAGTGCCTCGGCGACGTCCAGGGTGGCCGGTTCGGCGGCGTAGGTGCCGGCGACGACCGCGGCGCCGTCGCGGTGGGACAGCAGGGCGCGACGGTAGCGGTGAGCGATTTCGGTCGCACGGTCGTGCCAATCGCGTGGGAGGTCGTCGAGCGAGACGCCGGCGACGATCGCGTCGGCCATCAGCTCCTCCAGCCGGCCCTTGCTCTTGGCGTGCCAGAGGACGGTATTCATGCGCACGCCGAGCCGCTGCGCGATGGCGCGCAGGGAGACGGCGGCGGCGCCGTGCTCGTCGAGGATGTCCAGGGCGGTCCGCACCACATCCGCCTGACTCTTGGTCACTGACCTAGTGTACTGAACCAGCAGTATTGGTCAGTGACCAAGGGAGGTTTCCATGGACGACGTCGTGGTAGTGGGAGCCGGGCCCACCGGCCTGTGGCTCGCCGGAGAGCTGCGGCTGGGCGGCGCATCGGTCACGGTGGTGGAGACCAGGCCGGAGCGGGACCCCCATTCCAAGGCGCTCACGATCCATCCCCGCACGATCGAGATCTTCGACTGCCGCGGTGTCGTGGAACCGTTTCTGGCCGAGGGGATTCGCATCCCGAACGGGCACTTCGGCGGACTGCCCGACCGGATGGACTTCTCGGTGCTGGACACGCCCTACCCGTTCACCCTCGCGCTGCTCCATGCCCGCACGGAGGAACTGCTCGAGGACCGTGCCCGCCGGATGGGCGCGACCATTCGCCGGGGTTGCCGGGTCGTCGGCCTGACCCGCGACGGTGTCGAGTTGCCCGATGAGGAGGTCATCGCCGCTCGCTACGTGGTGGGCTGCGACGGGACCCGCAGCACCGTCCGGGCAGCCGCCGGTATCGACTTCCCCGGCACCGAGGCCACGACCTGGGGCTGGCTGGGCGACGTCGTGCTCGACGCCCCGCCGGAACGCGGATCCGCCACTATCGCCGGCGCCGACGGCGGGCTGATGATCGTGCCGCTGCCGGGCGGAATTCACCGCCTCGTCGGCGCGGACCCGCACACCAACCGCCCGGACCGGCCCGGCGAACTCACCCTCGACGAGCTGCGCACGACCGTCCGGCGGATCGCCGGCAGCGACTTCGGCATGCGAGATCCGGTGTGGCTCTCGCGATTCGGCAACGCGACCCACCAAGCGGCGACATACCGCAAGGACACCGTGCTACTGGCCGGGGACGCCGCCCACATGCACTTCCCGACCGGCGGCGTCGGCATGAACGTCGGCATCCAGGACGCGCACAACCTCGGCTGGAAGCTCGCCGCCGTCGCCACCGGCCGCGCCGACGAAACACTGCTCGACACCTACCATCACGAGCGGCACCCCGTAGGCACGAACCTGCTCGAGCACACCCGGGCCCAGACCGCGCTGATGACGACCTACTCCCCCGAAGGCCAGGCGCTACGCGCCGTGCTCAGCGGCCTCATCGCGACCGCACCCGACATGTCCCGGCGCCTCGCCGAACGTCTCGCCGGACTCGACGTCACCTACGCCACCGGCAGACGCGTCCCGAACCTTCTTCTGCCCGAGGGCAATACGCTCTTCGAGCGGCTGCGCTCAGGACGGCACGTCAACACCGAGGTAGGGCTGGTACGGCCGGACGGGTACCTCGCGTAGCTCCCCAACCCGTCCAGGGCGGCTTCGCCCCGTTGTTACGGGCCCGGACTTCATCGCTGACGACGGTCAGAGAAGCTGACGAAGGATCTGCTCCTAGAGTGGGTTCCGCACGGTCCGTAAAAAGGCCATGGAGCCCGCCCGCCTGCGTGACGATCAACTGTTCCCGATCCTGGATCGTGGCGAGTATGTCGGCCAGGTTGGACATCGGGCCCGTACCGATCCACAGGACGGGGTCCGACGTACTTCGGAGCACGGCCGTAACGGTAGCGACAACGTCGGTGGGCGCCGACGGCAAATCATCAGGAAATAGTTCGCCGGCAGCCCGATGGTCGTGCCGACCGAGTTCACGACCGGCAACCACAGGAACATCTGCGCGGCCCAGCAAATCCAGCAGATGACGCGCGAATTTAGCTCGGCGGCCGCGCGTCTCATCACTCGTCACGACCAGGGACAGGTCGGACAGCCCGGCGGCCACCGCCAGCGCGAGGATTATCGGCATCGCCGGTAACCGAACCTTCCCGAGGTTATACAATCATCAGCGGCACGGTCGACGTTATCGCAGCCGCCTCACCAGCTGCACCGGTGCGGCGACGGTCGAGATCGCCACGGGTCATTGCAGCCAAGACTGAGGTGCATTGTCGTCGGTCCAATCGCTCGGGCCGACGATTTCGCCGGGGCGGAAGGTTGAGCCGTAGGAAAAGGTCCTCACGAGGCCCTCGACCGGTGCGGTCGGCTTGGGGTTTGCCCGGTATTGCCACTCGTATCGCTGAGATGCCTTCAGCTCTCCGACTTCCGGTGGCACCGGTACTGCCCACAGTTCGATATCGTTCCAGCGGGCCTCGCCCGACGCCACTCGTTGGGCATACAACCGGAGCGCCATGGACGCGGTCGGGGAGGCTGCCAGCTGCGTCATGAGCTCATCGGTGACCGGAACCACACACAGCTCGTCGACAGTGGTGTTCTGGCTGTGGATGCGCTTTGTGGCCAAACTGTCCAATGCCCCCATCAAGCGCTGGAATGCACTGTGATAGTGGACATCTACATCGGCTTCCGAATTATTCATGCGTTATCCCATGGCTGATGTCCAGCGCCTACGTCGTAGGCATTCTGGGGTTTGTTCTTGACCGTGTCGACGTTGCCGGCCGCAGCTATGTCGTCGGCCATCTCCTTCTTCTTCTGGGCGTCCTCGATCTTGTCGGTGATCGGCTTCAGCTTGGCTTCCAGTCCTTCTTTGAGGCCACCCACCGGATCCTTGACAAATTCGATGAACTCCTTCACGGAGTCAACAGTAGTCTTGATAGCTTCCACCAAATCCAGAACATGATTCAGTACATTCTTTACCTGCCAGGCGATATCTCCGAGCTGGTACGCCCATCCGGCGACCGGAACCTTCTTCAGGGCGAACTTCAAGGCGGACTTGACACCTTTGACCTCGACCTGACTCTCGAGTAGCTCGATGATCTTGTTGATGGCTTCCTGAACAGTCTTCTCGATCTCGTCGGCAACACGCTCGAGGGCCGTGCAGATGAGCCTGCCTATCGGACCTTCCCATTCCATTCCGGCTGCGAGCCGACCCGCGAAATCCTGGAAACTGACCGCCGCTCGCCCGTCCCAGTGCGCATCAACTGTGGTGCGCCCCCATTCCAGGTTCTTGCCGCCCTTTTCAAAGTTTTCACCGACCTCCTTATAGGCTTCGCCGACACGCCTGAGGTCGTTCCAGTTCCCGGCAACCTTGTCCACAATGTCATTAATCGGGTTGTATCCGATTTCGGTCATATACTCGAGGATTGGCTTCAGCCAATCGCGACCCTTTGAGATGAGCTCGTCCAGGTTCGGCGGTACCGACACTTTGCACGCGGGAACTTCGAGCGTCTCCGGCCCTCGGTAAGACACTGCTCCCTGGAAGGCATCGGTAGTTCCCTGAATCTCCGTGTTGGGATCGCTGGACCCGTTGCCGTTGAGTCCACGAGTGTGAGCATTCAGAGCAGCATAGTTCTGCGCTTCCTGATCGATGTAGACCCAGGCGGTCTTATTCAGCTCCTCGCCGGTTTTCTGCAGGACCGTGGTCATGCTCCGCTGACGTTGGGCAGTCGTGTCGCGAAGCGAGTTCAGCGGCGTTACGAGTAACTGCATAACGCCGGAATATTGCCCGTTCGCTGGACCGGCCATTGCTCCGGTAGTTCGGCTGAGATAGTCAGCATTAGCACCGATCTCATCGACGAGCTTTCCCAGACCCGCTATCTCGGTGGGCCTGGCACTAAAAGCCTCGCTCACTTATCCTCATCCCCCCTCGAGGGCCTAGCTCTTACGTAACGATCCAATAATACTGTTTATTGTCGCTTCTGGGACCTGGTTCGGCGGATTGATGTTGCGCTGAGCCACGAATACCGCCACCTCGGCATTAGAGTAGCCTGGCGTCGCAATAAGGTTGAAATGTATGGCGGTCGGCTGGCAGCCCTTGGCGCTGGCGATATCGGTGAACATCGCGGTAAAGCGAACCGCCTGCCGCCCGGAGATCTCGAAAGCCGTGGGCCCCTGCAGAGAAACGACCGGTTTACGCCCACCATCACTTGCCACTCGCTCAGCCTGTCCAAGGACATCTTTTGCCGCGCTCTCGATATCGACGCCGTTTCTTCCCGTTACGCCGAAGGATGCCTGCGAGGAAGCCTCGCTGTCCGGACAGTACCGGCGGCCGACATCACTCACTGAGCCGAGACCGAAGCGCTGCCCGTTTGCCGACCAACCGGTTACGGCGTCAGGAGCGCCGTCCCAGCCCGGGGGTGCCGTGTACGAAAGTCCGAACTTGGTGCCGATCGGCTGGGGTTGCCCGGGCGGGACCGGGATCTTCGACGGGGCATACTCCATCGATGGAAACCCTGGTGGCGGCAATGCGGCGGAGGTCGACGGCCGCTCCAGTGTCGGCGCGTTCCATGCGGTAGTCGGCACATCGGGGCGAGTCGGTAGCAGCGAGGCGGAGGTACGCGCCGACGATGCGGTGGTGTGGTCCTCGGAGCTGCCGGAACCGCATCCCGATGCCAGCGCGATGATCGGTGCCATCAGGACCACAACCGTAGCCGGAGTGGCAATCCGCACACCGCGGAGTCGCACGTCCGTTCTCTTCACAAGATGCATCGCTATTGCCAGGGAATCTTGGCGAACAGCTCTTTGATCACGGGCTTCGACCGTTCACAGACGCTATCGTCCGAGGATTCGGATCGCCCCCGATCGGGCGGGCTGATCGTCAGTTCGACCATGCGGTCGTTGCTGAACCAGGCGCTGGCGTGGCACGCGCCCGAAATCACGCGAGCCTGGGCCGGATGTCCGATCTCGTCGGACCATGTCTTGTCTTGCTTGGCCGACGGTGTCATGGCCGGTCTGGTGAAGGAGACACCCACTCCCACATCATTCGGAGGATTCCACACGCAGCCGGCCATCTCACCAAGCTGGGCTGTGGCAGCTTCTCGCCTCGGAGGGCCGACGCTCGACAGGCCTGCTGCCTTCTCGGCCTCATCGACCGTCAACAGAGAGCAGGGATCCAAGCCTTCGAATGTGGCTGGAATCGCAGAGACAGGAACACCTTCGACAGAAGCAGTCGAGGTCGATTCGTTATTCACAGACTCGTGGTCGGTGGACTTGTCAGAGCCGCATCCGGCGGCGAGCCCTGCAAACAATGCCACCGTAGCCAGCGTACGTACAGCGGCCGGTGCAGTACGGACCACTACTGGTTCCCCCCTCCGAAAGACCGGGCCATGTAAGCAGTCCGGCAATTACAACACCTGTTGGCCGACCCAGCAAACCACAGGGCCACGACGTTCGATATTCGCAGGCCCCATTGCGGCCGCACAAGCCGTCGGCGGGGTCTCGGCCGCTGCGGACCAGCCGAGTGCAACCTAGTTCGAGCAAATCGGACCGAAAGACCCGTCCGGGCCGGACACCGTCGCCGGCGGCCTGTGCCGATCCGCCGACCAGGCTCGCTGCGGTGCATCGGTCTGCGGGGCGGTTTCGATCCGGACCGAGCGGACATTCGCGAGATACGAGCCCACGATGAGGAGGGTGAGAACAGTGGCTTTTCAGGACATCATCGCCCAGCTCCGTCAGGACATCACCACTGCCGAGGACGCGGGGGACGAGCAGGCGGCGGCTCGGCTGCGCACCGAGCTCGACAAGGCGTTGCGGGAAGGGGGCAGAGCGGCCGGCGAGGAATGATTCCGGCGCGATGGGCTGACGACCGCACTGTCGTCAGCCGAGGGCCGCTGCCGTCGGACAACGGCTGCCGTAGGACAACGGCTGCCGTCGGACGACGGCGTGGCGGGTCAGCTACCCGGCATGAGCATCGGGCGCGGCTCGTGCACGGTGACGAGGACGATCACGTCGCCGTACGGCGCCGCACCCCGCGCCAGCCGATGAGCGAAGCGCGCCAACGGAATTTGCCACTTGTACTTGGCATCGATCTCCGACTGTACGAACGGCAGCAGGGTGCCGCCCGTCACCACCTGGGCCTGGCCCTGGTACTGGTGGGTGCCGAGCGCGGGGCTGCCGCGCCAATCTCCGGGCTGCACGAGCACCCGGCCGTCGCGCACCAGCTGGTCGGCCTCGGGAGCATGCGAGGAGATGCGGAACGCGAGCTGGTTACGCCCGATCGGGATCACCAACCGCGGCACCGTCACCAGCTGTTTCGGACCGGCGACGCGCGTCACCACCACCGTTTTCGCCTGCTGCCAGATGCTCGCCGATTCCGGCCGTCCGGGATTGCTCGCCGCCGCCCGCCGACCCGCATCGGGGTCCGGCCGAGCCACGTGCAGCTGGGCAATCGGAACGTCAACCACGGTTCCTGTCATCACATTCACTCCCTTCCCGGTGACACAGACCACCCCGGCTCGATGTCGCCACGACAGCCCGGGCAATCCGCCGGCCTCCTTCCGGCGCCCTTTGATCGTTTGCCGGGCCGGCGTTATTACAGACCGTCCGGTCGGCCGTTCGGCGAATGCGCGGGGTCTACGGTTTCGTTACGGATGCCGTCGCAGACGTGCGCGTCGAGGGGCCGCACCGAACACCGCTCGAGCGTCGTCGATCGACCACCCTCGATACTCCGCTCATTCCGGCGATCCGGCAACGACGCTGGTCGGAGCGGGTGGCTCAGATAGGCCACTGGCGCTATGGGACACCCTGGGCCGCAACGGATCTCAGCTCGGCGGGCCCGGCGTGGGCCGGACGCCCGCACCCTCCCGGCGGCGCCCGGTGCGCAAGATCACACGCCCGAGCCCGACCGACCCCCGCCGCCGCGGCGACGCATCCGCCCTCGGCTCGCGCCTTCGACCGCACGAGCCCCTTCCCCAGACCCACCAACCGCACCGACACCGCCGGTCCGGCCAGACGGATCAGCCGAGGTTCTCGCGCGAGATGATGTCGCGCAGCACGGTCCGGCAGAGATGGTCGGCCCGCCGGGTGGTCTCCGGCTGGCGGTACGCCCGGGTCAGCGCGAGCACCTGCGCGCAGGCCGTGTCCAGGCCGATGCGGTGGCCGACGGATACGTACACCGGCTTGGTACCGCTCCGGGTTCGCACCGCCCGGCCCACCACCTCGCCGTCGAGGGTGATGTCGCTGGTCGAACCGCGCTCGACGCCGGGCTCCTCGCACGTGCCCCACAGGTTCTTGGCGACCCCCAGTGTCGGCAGCCCGGTGATCAGTCCCACCTGACAGGCCAGTCCGCACCGGCGCGGGTGTGCCATCCCCTGCCCGTCGCAGACCAGCAGATCCGGTGTACTGCCGAGCTTTTCCAGCGCCGCCAGCGTGGTGGGCAGCTCCCGGAAGGCCAGCAGGCCCGGCACATAGGGAAACGTGACTTTCCCGCTCGCCGTGGCGGATTCGATCGGCTCCAGCGTTTCCTTATCCAAGATCACCACGGCCGCAACGACATTTCCCTCGCCGTCGTAGGCCGAGTCGAGACCGGCGACGGTACGGAAATCCGGAGGTGCCGGATCGGTCGGGTCGACCTGCACCCGCAGCCGATTCTGGAGCGCGATCGCCGCCGCCGGATCGGCGGGAAACTCAGCCCTGGACGACAATCGCATCAGCACCACTCGCCGGCCGCGGCTATTCCTCGTCGGACCGCAAGCCCAGCTCCTTCTCGGCGTGCAGCAGCGCCAGGACATCGAAGCCGGAGTGCAGGATCTCATCCACGCCCACGTCGTCCGCGCGGGCGCGCAGGTAGCTCAGCGCCGCCAGCGCCGTCTCGCTCCCGGCGACGCGCAGCGCGTCCTCGCGAGCGACCGGGCCGTCCTCGCAATTCTGGTGAATCACGAAGGCGTACAGGGTGTGCCGGACGTCCTGCTGGATCTCGGTCGCCTTCAGGTAGGTGTTGATCTCGGCGGCCGCGGCGGCGTGCGCGCCGTCGGACTCGACCACGGTCGCGGTGTGGATGTAGTCGATCTCGGAGCGGGTCCAGCGCGCGCCGGCCAGATGCGCGGTCTCGAAACCGACCTCGGACAGCCGCTCGGCGACGTGTAGCGGATCCTCGGCCAGCAGATAGCCTGGCGCGGGCTCGGCGAGCCCGGCGCGCTGAGGATAGGCCTCGTAGACGACCTTGATCACGCGGCAACCTTAGCCGACATCACCGTCCCGTAACCCCGGCCAGCGCACATCGTCCCGAATGTCCGCCCGCCGCGCGTGTCGGCGATCGGCCGCCGCCCGCGCGGCCGATTCGGCTACCGCAACGAAAAATACTGTGCCGCTCGGCTTTACAGCGGCATCAGGTGGTGCTTGCGAGGGTCGTGCGGATCGGACTTGTTGCGGAGCAGGCGCAACGCCTTGCGAATCTCCAGCCGGGTGTGCGCCGGTTGGATGACCGCGTCGATATATCCGCGTTCGGCGGCGATCCACGGCGTGGCCACGGTCGCGTTGTAGAAGTCGACCATCTGCCGGCGCACCGCCGGGCGCTCCTCGTCGGGCACCGCCGCGAGCTGCCGGCGCTGGGTGAGGCTGATGGCGGCCTCGGCGCCCATGACGGCGATGCGGGCCGTGGGCCAGGCCAGGTTGACGTCGCCACCGAGCTGCTTGCAGCCCATGACCGCGTAACCGCCGCCGTAGGCCTTGCGCACGACGACGGTGACGATCGGCACGGTGGCCTCGACGACCGCGTAGAAGAACCGGCCGCCGCGCTTGATGACGCCGATCTTCTCCTCCTCGACACCGGGCAGCACGCCCGGCGTGTCGACCACGAAGACCAGCGGAATCTCGAAGGCATCGCAGAGCCGGATGAAATGCGCGGCCTTGTCCGAGCCGTGGGCGTCGATCGCACCGCTGGAGACCAGGGGCTGATTGGCGACGACGCCGACGCTGCGGCCGTCCACCCGCGCGAATCCGGTGATCAGGTTGTGCGCCGCGGCATCGCCGACCTCGTGGAACTCGCCGTCGTCGAAGATCCTCGACAGGATCTCGTACATGTCGTACCCGGCCCGGTCGGAGTCGGGAATGACGGCGTCGAGCTCCCGGTCGCTGTCGGTGAGTTCGGGTTCCAGGCCCGGATTCACGATCGGCGGCTGCTCGAAGCAGTTCGACGGCATGAAGCTCAGATACGAACGCGCCCAGTCGAATGCGGCCCGCTCGTCCTTGGCGACGTGATGGATGTTGCCGTACTGGGCCTGGTTGAACGCGCCGCCGAGCTCCTCGAGGGTGACCTCTTCACCGGTGGTCTCGCGGATGACGTCCGGACCGGTCACGAACATGTAGGCCGATTCGGTGGCGATCAGCACGTCGGTGTTGATCGGCGAGTACACGGCGCCCGCGGCGCATTTGCCCAGCATCAGCGAGATCTGCGGGACCATGCCGGACAGCCGCCGCTGCCGCCTGCTCATGGCGGCGTACCAGGCCAGCGAGGTCACCGCGTCCTGCACGCGGGCCCCGCCGGAGTCGTTGATCGCCACGAACGGGCAGCCGATATCGGCGGCGAAGTCCATGGCCGCGGCGACCTTGCGCCCGAACATCTCCCCGACCGAACCACCGAACACGGTCTGATCGTGCGCGATCACCACGACCGGGCGGCCGTCGACGGTGCCGTGGCCGGTGACCACGCCATCACCGTAGAGCGCGTCGGCGACGCCGGGCTGCTTGACCAACGCTCCGATCTCGACGAAACTGCCCGCGTCGAGCAGCATGTCGATCCGCTCGCGGGGGCCCGGAATCCCCTTGGCGGCCCGCTTCGCCGCGCCCCGCTCTCCGGCCGGCTCCCGGGCCGACGCCAGATTCTGTCGCAGCAGCTTCAGCTTCGCGGCCGTGGTCTCCACAGATGCGCCTTCCTTGTTAGCCCCAGATTCGCCGTCCTGGAGACCCTAGCTCGAATAGACGAGTGCACAACTATGTGCACTGCAATAGACTCTCGGCCGTGTCGTCCACAGCAATGCACCGCGACCCGGAATCGACCTATCAGCGGCGGGCGGGGCGGGCGCTGGAGGAACGCACCAGGGCGATGATCGTCACGGCGGCGGAGCAGGTGATGACCGCGCACCCGGACGAGTCGATCGCGCACCTGACCACCGCCGACGTCTGCGCGGCGGCGCGCGGCTACATGCGGCGCGACGGGACGGAGGGACCGATCCCGAAGGCGACCATGTGGAAGCACTTCAAGACGATCTCGGCGCTCGCGGCCGCCGTCGTCGACAAGATGACCGCCGAGAACCGGCCGGTCCCGGACCGGATCGTCGCGCTGGCCGCGGGCCGGGGCGATCCCCGGCCGCGGCCCGACTCGGTCGACACCGAGCGCCTGGAGGCCCGGTTCTCCAGCCGGCACTACGAGATCGCGCAGCTGGCGGACCAGTTCGACAAGGCGTCGGTCCGCGACGACCGGTCCGACATGCTGTACTGGTCCGCCGAGCTGGCCGAACGTCATCTGCAACAGCGCCGCCGCGGCGACCGCGACCGGGTCGTCACCGCCCGCGACTGGGCGATGCGCGGTCTCCGCCTGGTCGACCGCGCATCGCGGCTGGACTGCATGATGGGCATCCGGTGCGCCCGTGCGGCCGCCGCGGCCGAGGCGATGTTGTCACGCAGGCTCGACTACGAACCCACGGCGCTGAGCCGGATCCGGTCGATCAAGGAATCCGAGCAGCGGTTCGCCGAGGTCCTCGGCTGGGATCTGCATCGCGAGCTCGCGCGGTTCCACATCGAGCACGCCCGCGCGCTCGTGGAAGAGGACCCGGAACGCGAAATGCTCGCGATGCGGACGATCGCCACCACGCTGATCGCGATGTGCGGGCCCGGCTCGGCGCAGCACAGGGAACCGCAGGACGGCCTGCGTGCCGACGAACTCGCCGACGTCATCGTCGGGCTGTGCCGCATGGAAATGGCCTACGCCGCCGACCCCGAGCACGCGGAACTGTTCGCGACCGTATTCGGCGACGGCGTGGCCGAGCCGGTCCGGGCGCTGCTGGCGTGCTTCCCCGCCAGCAACGGCGGGCGGCGCCGCCACGAGGGCAACGTCCGGGCGCTCCTGCGTCTCGCCGATCTGATCCGGCGCCTCGATCTCCTCGGCCCGACCGGCGATCCGGATGCGGTGACGGCCGTCATCGAGGATTACGAACAGGCCTCCGTCGACCTGCTCCGGACAGCCGAATTCGGTACCGTCCGTGACATTCTCGTCGCGCGGTACCTCACCGCCAAGGCGCACGCACTGGCCGTTCCGGAGGATCGGCGCAGCGACCCGCCGGGGTGCCCGGCCGATAACGCGCTCGTCCATCCGCGGCCGGCCGGGCTGCTGCGGGCCGCGATCCGGTTCTACGAGCACGCCGCCAGGGTGACCAGCCCGCGGGGGTCGGCCGGGCTGCTCCGGGAGTGGGCCGGGCGGGCCGCCGCGGAGCTCGAGTGCGCGGGCGGCCCGCACGCCGACGATCCGGAGCCGGTGGGCGACGGCGAATTCGACAACATCGTCCGGGCGATCAACGATCTCCTGCTGATCACCATGAGCCGTCGGAATCGGTTCACCGACAGCGAGATTCAACAGCTGCTGGATATGGTCGACCCGCTGTACTACTACATCACCTCCGGCCGGAACTGACCGCACCCGGACTACCCGGCATCCAGATAGTGGTGCAGGAGCACGGCCAGCTGGGCGCGGGCATTGTCGAAGGGGTCCGTCGACCCGAGGGCGCGGCTCTGCACGATGGCGCCCTCGATCACCGACAACAGCAAGCTCGCCACGGAATTCGATGACTCCTTGTCGAGGCCGGCCGCGACCAGCCCGTCGGCGAGCCGGGCGGTCCATTCGGTGAACGCCTGACCGGCGGCCGACTGCACCTCGGGATTCAGCGCGTCGAGGGCGGCGGCCATCATGAACGAGCCCTCGCGGTAGTCGCTGGAATCCAGCGGGTCGCGCCAGAAGGCCAGCAGCTCGTCCAGCCACCGCTCCAGCGACGACGCGCCCGCCAGGCCGTCGGCCATCGTGGATACGTGCGAGTACACCACTCGCGAGACGATTCGCGCCGCGGTCTCCACCAATTCGCCCTTCCCCGAAGGGAAATGCTGGTACAGCGAGTTGCGCGAGGCACTGCTGCGCTCGAGCAGCTCACGTAGTCCGGCCGCGTGCACACCGTGTTCCTGCACCGTCGCGATGGTGCCGGCGATCAGTCGGGCGCGTGGTCCGGCCGTCACGGCAAATCCTCCAAACCTTGTGTGAACCGTTCGGTTCATGTTAAACCTTGGGCACGTGTGAACCAATTGGTTCACACAGGAAGGATGCCGTGCCCGCCCATATCGCCACCGCCGCCCCCGTCACGCACACCGCGCTGCTCGGTCTGGGGGTGTATCGCCCGCGCCGGATCGTCCCGAACGCCGAGATAGTGGACCGGATCGACTCGTCGGACGAGTGGATCCGCACCAGATCCGGCATTGCCGCACGGCGCTGGGCCGAACCGGACGAGACCATCGTCGCGATGAGTACCGAGGCCGCCCGCGCCGCACTGGCCGCCGCCGGCCTCACCGCGGACCGGATCGGCGCCGTGGTGCTGGCCACCTCCTCACAGATGGTGCTGGGGCCGTCGGCGGCCGCGGTGGTGGCCAGCGAACTCGGCATGTACGACACCGCCGCCTTCGACGTCTCCGCCGGCTGTGCCGGGTTCTGCTACGCGCTGGCCAACGCGGCCGATCTGGTGCGCTCCGGCCACGCCGGGCACGTGCTGGTGATCGGCGTGGAGCGGCTGTCGGATCTGCTGGATCCCGACGATCGCAGCTGCGCGTTCATCTTCGCCGACGGCGCCGGCGCGGCCGTCGTGGGTCCCTCCGATTCGGAGGGGATCGGCCCGGTCGCCTGGGGCTCGGACGGCAACCAAACCGCGGCGATCAAGCAGGACAAGGACTTTCAGCAGTATTTCGAGGAGGTGGCCACCGCCGAGGCCACCGGCGGAAGTTCGGTGCGCCCGTACATCCGGATGAACGGCCAGGCCGTATTCCGGTGGGCGGTCACCTTTCTGGAGAAGGCCTGCCGCGACGCGCTGGCGCGCGCCGGCGTGGAGGCGGCGGACCTCGATGCCTTCGTGCCGCATCAGGCCAACAGCCGCATCACCGATGCCCTGGCCAAGGCGCTCGGTCTCCCCGAGACGGTCACCATCGCCCGCGATATCGCCGACACCGGCAATACCAGCGCCGCTTCCATCCCGATGGCGATGGAACAGCTGATCCGTTCCGGCGCGGCACGACCCGGCGATACCGCCCTGCTCCTCGGCTTCGGCGCCGGTCTCGCCTACGCCGGTCAGGTCGTCCGCCTCCCGGCCATCGCCTGAGGCTTCTCAGGCGGTGTTGTCTCATCGGGCGGTGTACATGCCGATCACGGGTTGCCGCGATGGTTGCAGCGTGGACAGGAGGGTACGGACGACGTCCGGGGCGACCGCGACGCAGCCCGCCGTGGGCCCGCCCGTGTCGACGTGCAGGAAGAATGCCGAACCCGCCCCTGCCGCAACGGGTTCGCGGTTGTAGTCGATGACCAGAGCCCGGTCGTATTCCGGGACCGTCCGGCCGAGATTCTCACCGCGCGCGGTGTCGAACGGGCAGTCGGCCTCGGCGCAACGGACCTTCCGGTTGTACTGCGGGCTCGCCGGATCCGATACCCACCACCAGGTATCGGACGGATCGACCCACAGATAGGGCAATGTCGCATCCGGGCCGGGGAGCCTGCCGAAGCCCTCGGTGATCGTGAAGGTGCCCTGCGGAGTGTAGTCCGACCCCTCCCTGGCCCGATCCGAGATTCCTTGCGCGCCAAGCCATGCCGGGGATGTCAGGGTGCGCGCCCAGCGCCGGGAGGCGTCGCGCTGCCACAGTTCCAGCGTTCCGTGATCGGCACCCGGCGGGGCGGTCACCCAGACGACCTGAGTGCCCGGAACGGTTTCCGGATCGAACGGCGGCCCGTCACCGGCGATCCGGGGCACCAGAACGACGGCCCCGACGACCCCGGCCACCGCGAGCGCCGCACCCACCGCAGACCACAGGGCGACCCTTCTCATCCGGCCCGCCGATACGGCACGCATTCCAGCAGCAGGAACAGCGGCCGCACGAAGTTCTCGTCCCACCACGGGTTCTCCCGGCGCTGCGCCTCGGTCGGATGTGGTTCACACACTCGGGTTATCGCGAACCCGGCCGCGCCGATCATGCCGGTGTACGCCTCCAGCGAGTGGAACGTCTGCACCGAGGCCGCCGGCGACTCCCGGCCCGCCACGGCGAACCGCTGCTCCACGGTGCGCCCGCCGAAATACGCGTCGAGGGTGAATCCCGTTCCCCCGGAGGCGCGTTCGGCCCGGGTGACGTAGAAGCACGGATGCATGCCGAGCAGCAGCATCCGGCCCGACGGCCGCAGCACCCGCGCGAACTCCCGGAATCGCCGCTCCGGCCCGGCAATACCGTTCGGCAGGCGGTTCGCGACGACGACATCGATGCTGTCGTCGGCCAGCGGCAAGGCCGCGACGTCGGCGTGGTGGTAGGTCGCCGCCGCGGGCCGGTGGTCGGGATGCGTCCGGGCGGCGTCGACGAACTCCGCACAGGTGTCGACGCCGTCCACGTGCGCAGCGCCGCGGCGGACCAGTTCGCGCGCCAGATAGCCCTCCCCGCAGCCGGCGTCGAGGATCCGTAGCCCCCGGCAGTCGCCGAGCAGAGCCAGCAGCGCCGGGTCGGTGAGTTCGGTCTGGAACGGATCGAGCCGATCGCGGACGATCCCGATCCAGAATTCCGCATTCTCCGCATAAGCACTGGTCACCAGCTCGTCACCCAGCACCGCCGCTCCTCGCTTCCGCCGCCCGGACCGCATCGATACCCAGCCGCGGCTATCGTAACCGCCGCGGCGCTGCGACTTGTCGGTCCCTTCTGGCATGGTTTGTGCGGACGCGACGGCCGGATCGACAGCGCAACCGGGCGTCGGGCAGGATGTACGGCGCGGACAGTGACTGGGAGGAGCCCAACGAATGCTGCGGTTGATCATCGGCCTCGCAGCCGGATACGTACTCGGGACGAAGGCCGGGCGAGCCCGCTACGAGCAGATCAGCAAGACCACCCGCGCCATCACCGCCAGCCCGGTCACCCGCAAGCTCGTCTCGGTCGGCCGCCAGAAGCTGTCCGACAAGCTGAGCACCCAGCCGAAGCTGGAGCCGATGGCCCCGCTGGACGAGCGCACCACCGTCCTGATCCCGCACGACCAGCTGCGCCGCTGACCAAAGCCTTCCCGAACGTGCGCTGAGGTAGCGATCTCACACCGCGCGTCGCCGCCTGGGTTACGTCGCCGCCTGGGTTACACAGTCGCCGCGGACTTGTTCGATGGCAGGGTCAGCCGAAGGCGAAGTTGCTGTCGTTGCCCATGGCTTGGGCCAGCAGGCTTTTCCGGTACTGCTCCAGCGCGACCAGATCGCCGAACAGGGCCATGTAGGCGTCCGGCTCCTCGGAGGAGGAGACCCGCTGCAGCTTCGACTTCAGCTCCGCGATCTGGCGCCCGACCCAGGCCTCCTGGGTGCGGGCCAGCACGCCGGAGATGAAGCGCTGGATGCCGTCGACCGATTTCACCGGTAGCGGCTCGGCGGCCAGCTCGGACACCAGGGCGCGCAGCGTCAGATCGTCGGTGTGGTCGGCGACCCGGGCCACCCACTCCGCGCCGCCGAGGCCCGACGCGGTGCCGCCCGCCTCGGCGACGGCGGCCCGCACGGCGATATACGCGGGGTGGGTGAACGCCTCCGGTTCCAGCGAATCGAAGATCGGCCCGGCCATCGCCGGATACTGCAACGCGGCCGCCAGCGCCTGCCGCTGCGGCACCAGCACGGGATCGTTCGCCGCCGGCAGGGCCGGGACCTGCTCGGAGGCCGGTGCGGCGGGCTGGGATTCGCGGGCCGGCGCACCCGAGCCACGCGGGCCGCGCCGCGCCGCATCACCCACGCGGCGCACCACCAGCTGGATGTCGTCCCAGCCGACCCAGCCGGCCAGCTTCGTCGCGTACGCCTTGCGCAGCGCGTTGTCCTTGATCTGCGCCACCACCGGCACCGCCCGCCGCAACGCCTCCACCTGACCCTCCGGGGTGTCCAGGTTGTGGTCGGCCAACAGGCCGCGAATCACGAACTCGTACAACGGAACCCGGCGCGCCACCAGATCGCGGACGGCGCCGTCGCCGGAGCGCTGACGCAGGTCGCACGGGTCCTGGCCGTCGGGGGCGACCGCGATATAGGTCTGCCCGGCCAGCTTCTGATCGCCGGAGAACGCCTTGAGCGCGGCGGCCTGCCCGGCCTCGTCGCCGTCGAAGGTGTAGATGATCTCGCCGCGCCAGAAGTTGTCGTCCATCAGCAGCCGGCGCAGCACCGACAGGTGCTCGTCGCCGAAGGCGGTGCCGCAGGAGGCCACGGCGGTCTTCACGCCCGCCAGGTGCATGGCCATCACGTCGGTGTACCCCTCGACCACGACGGCCTGATGGCTCTTGGCGATCTCGCGCTTGGCCAGGTCCAGGCCGAACAGCACCTGAGACTTCTTGTACAGAATGGTCTCCGGCGTGTTGATGTACTTCGCGGTCATCGGGTCGTCGTCGAACAACCGCCGCGCGCCGAAGCCGATGACATCGCCGCCGAGGTTGCGGATCGGCCACAGCAGCCGCCGGTGGAAGCGGTCGATGGGCCCGTGACGGCCCGGCTTCGACAGCCCGGCCGCCTCCAGCTCCTTGATCTCGAATCCCTTGCGCAGCAGGTGCTTCGTCAGCGAGTCCCAGCCGGCCGGGGCGTAACCGCAACCGAACCGGCGGGCGGCGTCGCGGTCGAAATCGCGGTCGGTGAGGTACTTCCAGGCCGTCGCGGCCTCGCGCTCGTTCAGCTGCCCGATATAGAACTCGTGCGCGGCGGCATTGGCGGCGACCAGGCGCGAGCGGGTGCCGCGGTCGCGCTGCACGGAAGTGCCGCCGCCCTCGTAGTTGATCCGGTAGCCGAGCCGGTCGGCCATCTGCTCGACGGCCTCGACGAATCCGACGTGCTCGATCTTCTGCAGGAACGCGAAGACGTCGCCGCTCTCCCCGCAGCCGAAGCAGTGGAAATGACTGTGGTTGGGACGCACGTGGAACGACGGTGTCTTCTCGTCGTGGAACGGGCACAGCCCCTTCAGCGAATCCGCCCCGGCCCGCTTGAGCGAGACGTACTCCCCGACGACATCCTCGATGCGCACGCGTTCACGAATTGCCGCGATATCGCGATCAGGGAGTCGTCCAGCCACGGTGACCGAGTCTAGCCCCGCCGTCGGCGTGTCTCCGATCCGGAGGCGGCGGTACCCGCCGCGGACCTCGCTCAGCGGACGGTTGCCGCGACCCGCTCCAGGCGGCTCTCCGTGTACGAGGCGATCTGGTCGACGATCACGCGGATGCGGGTGGTGTCGTCGGGGGCCTCGTCCCACCACGGCAGCAGCAGGGGATCCAGGCTGCGCGGAGCGGACGCCAGCAGATGCTCGGCGACCAGGAGCAGGCGTTCGCGCTGGGCGGCTTGGCGCTTGTGGTGTTCCGGATCGGACATCACATAGCGCAGCGCGACCGTCTTGAGCATGGCGACCTCGGCGGCGACGATCCGCGGCACCTCGAGATCGGCGGCGTAGCGGGTCAGCCGGCGCCCGCCCCACGCCTCCCGGGTGGCCTCCACCGCCGCGGTCGCGAACCGGCCGACCAGATCGCTGGTCAGCCGCTTCAGCGCCACGGACGCGCGCAGGGTGCCGTCGTATTCGGCCGCCGCCGCGATCACCGGAAGCTCCGACAGGCGCCCGCCCGCGGCGATCAGCTCGTCCCGGGTCAGCGTGCGATGCTGGACCTGCCCGAGTTCGGCGAGCGCGGCCTGCTCGGCCGGATCGGCCAGGGCGCGCAGATCGATACGGCCCGCGATCACGCCGTCCTCGACGTCGTGCACCGAGTAGGCGACATCGTCGGACCAGTCCATCACCTGCGATTCCAGGCACTGGCGGCGCGCCGGGGCGCCCCGGCGCACCCAGTCCAGGCGCGGCAGGTCGACCTCGTACGCACCGAATTTCGTGCCCGAAGCCGTTCTGCCCCAGGGATATTTGACCGTGGCGTCCAGCGCGGCGCGGGTGAGGTTGAGCCCGAAACTCTCACCGCCGGCGCCGAACACCTTCGGCTCCAGCCGGGTGAGTATGCGCAGGTTCTGCGCGTTGCCCTCGAATCCGCCGTGCGCGTCGGCGAACTGGTCCAGCGCGCGCTCCCCGTTGTGGCCGTAGGGCGGATGGCCGATGTCGTGCGCCAGGCCGGCCAGGTCGACCAGGTCCGGGTCGCAGCCCAGCCCCTCGGCGATGCTGCGGCCGATCTGGGCGACCTCCAGCGAGTGGGTGAGCCGGGTGCGCGGAGTGTCGCCGTCGCGGGGGCCCATCACCTGGGTCTTGTCGGCGAGCCGGCGCAGCGCCGCCGAATGCAGGACGCGGGCGCGGTCGCGGGCGAAGTCGGAGCGCCGCGCGGGGGCCGGCGACCAGTTCAGTCCGGCGGTGGCGGTGGTCTCGGCCACCATCCGCTCGCGATCCGGCTCGGCGTAGGCATCCACCGCACCGCTCATCGGCCCGCTCCCGTGACGATCACTGCTCTACCGGAAATCACTGCCCCGCAGTGTATTTGAAGTCCGCGGAGTAATGGGTCAGGTGATACCAGAGCAGCGCGGCCGTCTCCCGGCCGATGCCGTGCACCTGTGATTCGCGGGTGTACACGGCCGGGCCGGTGCGCGCCGGCGCCGTCCACGCCTCCAGTCTCTGGTCGCGGGTCATCGTCCGGGTGCGCAGCGAATGCCACGGATCGCTGACCAGCACCGCCGACGACAGGTCGCGGGCGTGCATCGCGACGGCCACGGCCTCGATGCTCTGCAGCGTGTCCGAACCGGTCGGCACCGCGAGGATCCGGTCGCCCGGAATGCCCTGCTCTTCCAGGTACCGCTTACCGGCGTCGGCCTCGGTGTAGGTGTCGCCGTCGCGTTTTCCGCCGACGGTGACCACCAGGGGCGCCACCCCGCGGGCGAACAGGTTGTGCGCCTGCTCGAGCCGGGCCGCGAACACCGAGGACGGCGTGCCGTCGTACTGCGCCGCACCCAGGACGACGATCGCGTCGGCGGGCGAGTAGTCGTCGATGCGCGCCACCTGCCACACCCGCAGGCCGGTACCGCCGACGACCACCAGCGCCATCAAGACCGTTCCGGCCACCAACCGGCCCGCCCAGCGCAGCACCCCGGCCCCGCCCTTGGCGGGCGCGGGCGCGGGTGAACGAGCGGGGGCGGGACGAGTCGGGGCCGCAGGCATGTCACGAGTCTGCCAGCGCTCGGTTACGCCGAGGTCGCGATGTGACGGGTACTGCTTCCAGCGGGTTGTCACCAACCGCGCTGTCGCCACTCGGCCAGCTGCGGGCGTTCGGCACCGAGGGTGGTGTCGTCGCCGTGGCCCGGATAGACCGCCGTGTCGTCGCCGTAACGGTCGAACAGCTTGCCGGTGACGTCGCTGTAGAGGGAATCGAAATCCGCCGGCGAGGTGGTGCGGCCGACGCCGCCCGGGAACAGCGAGTCACCGGTGAACAGGTGCGTGCGCCCGGCGCCGTCGGTGAGCGCCAGCGCCACCGAGCCCGGGGTGTGCCCGCGCAGGTGGATCACCTCCAGCGCGAGCTCGCCGACGCGCACCGTCTCGCCCTCCGCCAGCAGCCGATCGGGCCGCACCGGCAGCGGGCCGGCGTCGAGTTCGTGGGCGGCGGTGGCGATTCCGGTCTCGGCGGCGACCTTGTCCAGCGCCTGCCAGTGGTCGGGGTGCTGGTGGGTGGTGACGATCAGCTCCAGCCGCTCGGCCGCCTCCTGCCCGAGCAGCTCGAGGATCCGGCCGGCCTCGTTGGCCGCATCGATGAACAGCGCCGCGCCCGTGGCGGCATCCTGCACCAGATAGCAGTTGTTGTCCATCGGGCCGACGGACATCTTCACGATGCGCGCGCCCGGAACGTCGCGCTGCTGCGGATTCGAGCCCGGCGCCACATGCCCGGTGTACGGGGTATCGATCGCGATCACTCTCCCGATCGTAGTGGTTGGGTGTGACAGCCGACCGACACGTTCGGCAGTGCGCACCGCCTCGGCCACCACCGGATCCGGCTCCAGCCCGGGCAGCGCCGCCATCGCACCCGGAATCAGCACCTTATATCGCACAATCCACCTACGCCGGAACGGAATTCGATTCCGGGAGGCATGCCCGTGCCGTCATCGGTGAGGGCTGGGTGCGCGATTCGCGCGCAGCAGCCCGGCAGCTCAGGGATGCAGGACGATCTTGCCGCGGGTGTGGCCGCGCTCGATCTCGCGGTAGGCCTCGCGCACCTGGGCGAGCGGGTAGGTGGCGGCGATCGGGATGTCCAGGGTGCCCGCGGCCGCCAGCTCGGCCAGTTCGGCGACCACGTCGATGGTGTCGGCGGCGCCGTTGCCCTCGGCCTTGACTCCGTACTGCTGGACGGCGGCGACATCGACGACGGTATCGACGCGCTCGGGGCGCACGCCGAGCGCGAGGGCGAGGTCGACGTATCCGGAGCCGTGGAAGTCGAGGAAGGCGTCGACGCCGCCGGGCGCCGCCGCCCGGATGCGGTCGGCGAGCCCGTCGCCGTGCTCGACCGGGACGACACCCCGCGCGCGCAGCCAGTCCTGGTTGCCCGCGCCGGCGATCCCGATCACCGTCGCGCCGCGGGCCCGAAGCAGTTGCACCGCAATGGATCCCACCCCCCCGGCGGCGGCCGAGACGGCGACCGTGTCGCCCTCCTTCGCCGCCACCGCCCGGACCGCCGCGAACGCCGTCGTGCCCGCCACGAACAGCGACCCCGCGACGTCCCAGGAGAGCCCGGCCGGCTTGGGCGTCACCTGATCCGCCCCGACCACGACCCGCGTCGCATGCGAGGCCCGCTCGTTGGTGAACCCGACGACCTCGTCGCCGGCCGCGAGCCCGCTCACGCCCGCCCCGACGACGGCGATCCGCCCCGCGAAATCGCTGCCCTCCCCGGACGGGAACGCCGCAGGAAAGACCTCGTGCAGCGCACCGCTGCGAATCTTGGCCTCGCCCGGATTGATTCCGGCCGCGACCACGTCGACCGCGACCTGCCCGGACCCGGGCACCGGATCCGGCACCTCGACGACGTTCAGCACATCGACATCGCCGTACCGATCGAACCTGACCGCCTGCGCCATATCCGCACCTTCCTGTCCGAGTCGTCTCGTCTCGTCGAGCCGAACAGCGCACCGGTCGCCGATATGTCCCGCCGGACGACGGCCGCCCGGATCAGGCCCCGATCAACCGCTGCGCCAGATAACCCTCCACCTGGTCCAGCGCAATCCGCTCCTGCCCCATGGAATCCCGCTCGCGCACGGTCACCGCATGATCCTCGAGCGTATCGAAGTCGACCGTGATGCAGAACGGGGTGCCGATCTCGTCCTGGCGGCGGTACCGCTTACCGATCGCCTGAGCGTCGTCGAACTGCACGTTCCAGTTCTTGCGCAACCGCGCGGCCAGATCGCGCGCCTTGGGCGACAGATCGGCGTTGCGCGACAACGGAAGTACGGCCGCCTTCACCGGCGCCAGCCGCCGATCCAGCCGCAGCACCGTGCGCTTCTCCAGGACGCCCTTGGCATTCGGGGCCTCGTCCTCGGTGTAGGCGTCGATCAGGAACGCCATCAGCGAGCGGGTCAGGCCCGCCGCCGGCTCGATCACGTACGGGATGTACCGCTCGCCGGTGGCCTGATCGAAATAGTTCAGCTCCTGGCCCGAATGCTCCGAATGAGTCTTCAGGTCGAAGTCGGTGCGGTTGGCGACGCCCTCCAGCTCGCCCCACTCGCTGCCCTGGAATACGAAGCGGTACTCGATATCGACCGTGCGGGTCGAATAGTGCGACAGCTTCTCCTTCGGATGCTCGTACAGCCGCAGGTTCTCCGGGTTGATGCCCAGGTCGGTGTACCAGGCCAGCCGGGTGTCGATCCAGTACTGGTGCCACTGCTCGTCCTCGCCCGGCGCGACGAAGAACTCCATCTCCATCTGCTCGAACTCGCGGGTGCGGAAGATGAAGTTGCCGGGCGTGATCTCGTTGCGGAAGCTCTTGCCGATCTGGGCGATGCCGAACGGCGGCTTCTTGCGCGCGGTGGTCATCACGTTGGCGAAGTTCACGAAGATGCCCTGCGCGGTCTCCGGCCGCAGATAGTGCAGACCGTCCTCGGACTCGACCGGGCCGAGGTAGGTCTTGAGCATCATGTTGAAGTCGCGCGGCTCGGTCCACTTACCGACCGTGCCGCAGTCCGGGCAGGCGACCGCGGTCATCGGCACCGTGTCCGGGTCGTCGATGCCGTTCTTCTCCGCGTAGGCCTCCTGCAGGTGGTCCTGCCGGTGCCGCTTATGGCAGTTGAGGCATTCGACCAGCGGATCGTTGAACACCGAGACGTGGCCGGAGGCGACCCACACCGGACGGGGCAGGATGATCGACGAGTCCAGGCCGACCACATCGTCGCGGCCGATCACCATCGAGCGCCACCACTGCCGCTTGATGTTCTCCTTCAGCTCCACACCCAGGGGCCCGTAGTCCCATGCCGACCTGGTGCCTCCGTAGATCTCGCCGCTGGGGAAGACGAGACCCCGGCGCTTGGCGAGGTTGGCGACGGTGTCGACCTTCGACTTGGGTGCCACGGCTGAAGCTCTCCCTCTGGGAATGATTGATGGGGTGATTCGGTCCAGCGTATCGGCCGCACCCCTAACCGGTCGAAGCAGTATCCGCACATCACGAGCGCCGGATCGCGTGTCGAAATTGACATGCGCACCTGTGCATACCAATAATGGCATCGGTTTCCAATAAGGAGTTGGTTCGATGACCGCCGACAGTGGTGTCCCCGGACGGCGAAGCCGCGTCGCCGTGGAGGCACCCACCCCCATTCCGCACGACCCGTATCCGTATCGGGCCCCGTCCGCTCCGGCGGTGCCGCCCCGCGGCATCCTGGACAACGCGGGCGAGTTGCTACGCGCGCTGGCGGCGCCGGTGCGCATCGCGATCGTGCTGCAGCTGCGCGAGTCACCGCGCTGCGTCCACGAGCTGGTCGATACGCTGGGCGTGACGCAGCCTCTGGTGAGCCAGCATCTGCGTATCTTGAAGTCGGCGGGCGTGGTGCGCGGGGAGCGCACCGGGCGCGAGGTGATCTACGAACTCGTCGATGACCACCTGGCGCGCATCGTCGTCGATGCCGTAGCACATGCCGAGGAAGGGTGATTCGTGCCGGACAACACGGGCACAACCGAGAAGACTGTCGGTATCCGCAGTACCCGGCAGCGCAGCGCGATCGCCGCGCTGCTCGGTGATATCGAAGAGTTCCGCTCCGCCCAGGAGTTGCACGACGAACTACGCCGCCGTGGCGAAGGAATCGGCCTGACCACCGTCTACCGGACGCTGCAGTCGCTGGCCGAGGCGGGCAAGGTGGACGTGCTGCGCACCGACACCGGTGAATCGGTCTACCGCCAGTGCTCCAACGGCCATCACCACCACCTGGTGTGCCGCCACTGCGGCCGCACGGTGGAGGTCGAGGGCCCGACCGTGGAGGCCTGGGCCGAATCCGTCGCCAACCAGCACGGCTTCACCGAGATCAGCCACACGATGGAGATATTCGGTACCTGCCGCCGGTGCGCCGCCGTCCGCGACGGCCGCCCGGCCCACGCCTGACCCGGGCGGGGGCGACACGCACGTACGGCACCATGCCGACGCGCGGTCGCGCCCCGTCCGTACTCGGGCAGGGCGCGACCGTACGGGTTACGCGGCGACGGGCTCGGCGGCCGGGGCCTGCCGGCGGGGCCGTAGGGCGCCGAGACCGAGCAGCAGCAGGGCGAAGGCCGACCAGCACAGCAGCGTGATCAGCGGTGCCGCGGCGCCGTTCCCGTCGAAGAAGGCCACCGATCGGAACAGGGTGGCGGCCGCGCCGGGGGGCAGCAGCTGACCGATCGCGCCCCATGGTTTCGGCAGCAGCTCCGGCGCGGAGGTGGCGGCCGAGAACGGGTTGCCGATCAGCAGCATGACCAGCGCCCCGATACCGATGCCGGGCGGGCCGATCAGGGTGGCCAGTCCGGCGACGGCCCCCGCCACCGCGAACGACACCAGGCCCGCGATCGATGCCAGCGTGAGGAACGAACCGGGCAGCAACTGCAACCACCCCTGCACCACCGCCATGCTCAGCAGCCCGGCCGCGATACCGAAGCTGACCAGCCCCACCAGGCGCCCGCCGACCGTGGTCACCAGCAGGCTCAACAAGACACCGCCCGCGAGCCCGGCCATGACGAGCGGCAGCACCATCGTGCCGAAGCCGGTGCCGCGAGGATCGTCCGGATCGGCCGGCACCACGTCCTGCACGGGCGCGGCCGGGGCGCCGGACAACTGTTGCGCTATCGCCGTCAGTTGTTGCGCCACAACGGGACTCGCGGCCGAGGCGACCAGCACCCGGGGCTGCCCGGAGTCGGTCACGATCGCGCCGTAGGCATCCCGGTGCTCGATCGCGGTGCGGGCGGCCGCCTCATCGGCCACGGTGGTGACCTCGAAGGCCTCCCGATCGTGCTCGGCCAGCTTGCCCGCGACCGTGCCCGCCGCGGGACCGGAGACCGCGACCGGTAGATCGCGCGGCCCGATATTGGTGGCCGGCCAGGCGAAGGCGATGAGCATCACGGCCTGCACCAGGGCTGCCAGGAGACCCACCGCGACAGCGCGGGACATGGCATTCATGACGTACTCCCAAAGAAATCGGAGGGTCGTTCTTTTTGTGCCCCCACGGTCGCATCGGGGGCCTTTCCTTGTCAAGAACGGACATTCGTTTTACTTTGGATCCATGCCCCGAGTCAGCGAGGAACACCTCGAACGCCGCCGTCAGCAGATTCTCGACGCAGCGGAGGTGTGCTTCGCGCACAAGGGCTTCCACGCCACGTCGATGCAGGACGTCTTCGCCGAGTCCGGGCTGTCGGCGGGGGCCGTGTACCGCTATTTCAAGAGCAAGGACGAGCTCGTCATGGCTCTGGCGACCGATGCCATGCACCTGCTGGGCGGAGTGCTCGACGAGGCCATCCATCGCGACCCGCTGCCGACCCCGGCCGAGCTGGTCGCCACCCTGACCACCGAGATCGCCCGGCTCAGCGAGCGCACCGGGCGCGTCCGCCTGGCCCCCCAGGCCTGGGCTCTCGGCGTCACCAACGACAACGTCAAGCCCTTCGTCAGCACGGCGATCGGCACGATCCGCGCGCGCTGGGCCGAATATGCCGAACGGATGCGCGCGGCGGGCTGGCTACCGCCCGACGCGGATACCGAGGCCGTCGCCAAGGCCCTGATCGGGATCCTGCCCGGCTTCATGTTGCAACACCTGCTGCTCGGCGACACCACTCCCGACGATCTGGCGCGGGGCCTGAATGTGATCTTGCCGGACTACCGGCGCATCGCGGAGTCGCACGAATAAGGGCAGCGGCGCGCTCAGGGCACCAGGCCCTTGCGCGCCTCCCCGGCCCCGGACAGCACGAGCAGCAGCATCGTCGACAGCGCCTGATCGTCCAGACCGGCGGCCGGGAAGGTGTAGCGCAGAATCACGTCGGCGAGCTTCTCCCGGACCTTGACCGCCAGCGACCCGAACTGCAACGCGCCGTTGCGATCGGCGACCCGCTTGTGCAGCTGGGGTTTCAGCGGGCGGTCCCAGGCCAGCAGGCAGGTCAGGGTGAGTACGTCCAGGCCGGGTGCCAGGTTCACGCCGCGCAGCGAGCACAGCGCCCCGTCGTATTCGAAGCCGAGCCCGCCGTCCTCGACCCGGACATCGATGTCGTAGCCGGCCAGGCACGCGGCCGCGCGCACCTGTAGATCCTGCGCCGCGGAGGTCTCGCTCACTTCACGCCACCGAACCGGCGGTCGCGCTTGGCGTACTCGACGCATGCCTCCCACAGGTTGCGGCGATCGAAGTCCGGGAACAGCGTGTTCTGGTAGACGAATTCGGCGTAGGCCGACTGCCAGATCAGGAAGTTGGAGCTGCGCAACTCGCCGGACGGCCGCAGGAACAGGTCCACGTCGGGCATGTCCGGCTCGTCGAGGTACCGGGCGAAGGTGTCCTGGTCGATCGACTCCGGATCCAGTTCGCCCGCCGCCACCCGGCGCCCGATTTCCCGTGCGGCGTCGGCGATTTCGGCGCGACCGCCGTAATTGACGCACATGGTGAGGTTCATCACCGTATTGTCCCTGGTGAGTTCCTCGGCGATCTCCAGTTCCTTGATCACGCTGCGCCACAACCGCGGTCGCCGGCCCGCCCAGCGCACCCGCACACCCATCTCGTGCATCTCGTCGCGGCGGCGGCGGATCACGTCGCGGTTGAAGCCCATCAGGAAGCGCACCTCATCGGGGCTGCGGCGCCAGTTCTCGGTCGAAAAGGCATAGGCCGACAGCCATTTCACGCCGATCTCGATACAGCCCTCGACGGTGTCCATCAGCACCGCCTCGCCCTTCTCGTGCCCGGCGGTGCGCGGCAGGCCGCGGTCCTGCGCCCAGCGCCCGTTGCCGTCCATCACAAGCGCCACGTGCCGGGGGACGAACTCCCTCGGCAGGGCAGGCGGGGTCGCGCCCGACGGGTGCGGAGACGGCGGGCGAATCGTGCGGGCGGGCCGAGCGGCGGACTGGGTGCGATTACCGATCACGCCTCCATCCTGCAACATGCACCCGCCCCGTTGTCCACGACCACGGCCTCGGCATCGTTTCCCGTGCTCGGACGAGGTCATGCCCGGAGCAGGGCGATGCTGTACACGACGATCCAGGCGGCCCAGCCGAGCCATCCGACCAGACCGGCCAGTGCGATCCGATTGGTGCCCTCGACGTTGTGGGGACTCGCCGACGAGGAGACGAAAAGCAGTGCGGCACTGACATATCCGAGCCAGGCGTGCCATCCCGGGATGAACCCGGCGCCCGCCCCGGCGGCCGAGAATCCCAGCAGCGCCACCGCCAGGAACAGCTGGTTGAATCCGAACAACACGTTACTCAGCCCCCACAGGGCGACCGTGGAGCCGCGATCGTGCCGCGCGGCCGCGGCCATGGCGAACCGCAGCGCCTCGACACACGCGAATGTCACGTTCTGCATGAGCACCCCCGCGAAGCCCACCAGCGCCCACGCCTCGGTCCCCGCGCCGCCGTGCCACAGCCGGCCCAGCAGCCCGGCGGCGAAGACCGTGGTGCACAGCCACAGGGTCGGCGCGATCACCGACGGCCGCTTCAGCGCATTTCCCACCGCGGCAAAGGAGTCCACGACCGCGTCGAGATTCTGTCCCGACATCGGCATCGGCAACCGCCCCCGGATGTACAACCCGTTGATCACCACCGCGGACAGCACGAATCCGAGACCACCCAGACCGGCCAGATCGAGGAAACTCATGGCGATATCCCTTCCGCGAGGTGCGCGGATATTAGGTTTACGTGGACTATATTGAATATAGGTATGGGAATATAGAAGGGCAAGGGAGACCGCGACACGATGACCGAGGCAGAACCGACGGAGACACGGCCGACGGAAACACGGCCGGAACGCCGGCGCTACGACTCGCTGCGCAGACAGGCGCAGGCGCGGCACACCCGCGCCGAGATCGCCGAGGCCGCCCGCCGGCTGTTCGTCACGCAGGGCTGGGCGGCCACGACCGTGCGCGACGTGGCGCGCGCGGCCGGTGTGTCCGTGCCGACCGTCTACGCCGCGTACACCAACAAGCCGGGCCTGGTCTGGGCGCTGGTGGAGGCGGCCGACCTGTCCGCCGACATGCCACGGATGCTGGCCGGTCTGGAGGGCTCGGCCGACCCCGGCCGGCAGCTCGCCGCGATGGCGGGCTACGACCGCAGGCTGTTCGAGCGGGCCGGTGACCTCATCGGGCTGATCCGCGAGGCGGGCCGCACCGAACCCGAGCTGGCGGACGTCTACCGGCGCGGACGCAGGCTCGCCGACGAGACGCGCGTCGAGGTCTTCTCCTCCTGGCCCGAGGAGACGCTGCGCACCGACCTCGACATCCCGGCCGCCGTCGACATTTTCGCGGCCCTGTGCAACATCGACGTCTATACGACCCTGACCATCGAACGAGGCTGGTCTCCGGACCGGGTCGAGCGCTGGTGGACCGAGACCCTGTCCCGCGAACTGCTCCGCTGACGCGGCCCGGACCGCATCCGGCCATCGCCGCGGGAACCGCGATACGGTGGTTCCGACGTGCCCGATCGACGAAGGGACTTGCCGTGACCGGCGAGAACGCGACCAGGCTTGCGGTGCTGATCGATGCGGACAATGCACAGCCGGGGATCGCGGACGGGCTGCTCGCGGAGGTCGCCAAGTACGGCACCGCGCATGTCAAGCGGGCCTACGGCGACTGGACGAGCCCGAACCTCAAGGGCTGGAAGGACCAGCTGCTCGAGCAGTCCATTCAGCCCATCCAGCAGTTCGGGTACACGACGGGCAAGAACGCCACCGATTCGGCGATGATCATCGACGCGATGGATCTGCTCTACACCGGCAACCTGGACGGCTTCGTGATCGTGTCCAGCGACAGCGATTTCACCCGGCTGGCCAGCCGCATCCGCGAATCCGGGCTGACCGTCTACGGTTTCGGCCAGCGCAAGACACCGTCCCCCTTCGTCGCCGCGTGCGACAAGTTCATCTACACCGAAAACCTCACCGACACAGCCGAAGAGGCCCCCGCCAAGACGCGCAAGACGGCAGCCAATCAGTTGAAGGGCGACGCCCGGCTGATGAATCTGCTGCGCAACGCCGTCGACGCGGCCTCCGACGACTCGGGCTGGGCAGCGCTGTCCGGCGTCGGCTCCATCATCAACAAGCAGCGCCCCGACTTCGATCCGCGCACCTACGGCTACGGCAAGCTCGGCGAGTTGTTCGCGGCGACAACGCTGTTCGATCTGACCGGCCGGAGTCCGGGGGAAGGTAAACCCGAGGTCACGTACGTGCGCGACATCCGGCATCGATCGGACAGGTAAGACGGCACCGCACCCCGCGGCTGCGATGTCCGGACCGAATGTCGTGCGGCCGCGGCGACTATCCGGGCATCGGCGCCGTGTACGGCCGTGCGGCACGGCGGAGACTCCGGCGGCCTCAGCCGACGCGGCTCTCCTCCAGCACACCGTGCGGCCGGGAGCGCTCGATGAGCGGCAGGGTGCGCAGCTGGCGCTCCAGATGCCACTGCAGGTGGGCGGCCGTCAGGCCGCTGGCCTGGCGGCGGACCGATTCGGGCACCGCCTCGACACCCGCCCATTCGCCGCGATAGAGAGCGCCCATCAGATCCAGCACGCCCAGCGCCGGGGTCGCCGACCCCGGCGGGCGGCAGTGCACGCACACCGCTCCCCCGGCCGCGACGTGGAAGGCCCGGTGCGGGCCGGGGGTGGCGCAGCGGGCGCACTCGTCCAGCGCCGGGGACCAGCCCGCGAAACCCATGGCCCGCAACAGGAATGCGTCCAGGATCAGCTCGTGCGGGCGCTGCCCGGCGGCGATCGCGCGCAGGGCGCCCGCGGTCAGGGTGTGCAGCCGCGGCGCCGGGGCGCGCTCCTCACCGGCCAGCCGCTCGGCGGTCTCCAGCACCGCGCACGCCGTGGTGTAGCGGCCGTAGTCGGCGACGATATCGGCCGCGAACGTCTCCACCGTGTGCACCTGGGTGACGGTGTCGAGATTGCGCCCCGGGTACAGCTGGATGTCGACGTAGGCGAACGGCTCCAGCCGGGCCCCGAACTTCGACCGGGTGCGGCGCACCCCCTTGGCCACCGCCCGCACCAATCCGTGCTCGCGCGTGAGCAGCGTGACGATGCGATCCGCCTCCCCCAGCTTGTGCTGGCGCAGCACCACCGCATGGTCCCGATACAAACGCACGGCCCTATCCTCCCACGACCCGGCGACGACTCGGGACGCCACGCGCACCGCGAGGTTCACGGCTGGACACCGACGCCCTCCCGGTACACCTGGACGATCCGGGGAGCGTGCAGGGTGCGCAGCAGCAGCGTGGTCCAGCCGGTGCGGGAACGATCGATGGCGAAGTCGTCGGCCTCCAGCAGCATCCGCTCGGAACTCTGCAACTCCATCGTCACCCCCGGGTGGCCGAGCGGAACGTCGACCAGGGCCGTGCGGTTGCCCCAGACGATCAGTCGGCGACGGCTCATCGCGACGCTGCCCACGGCGATGTTCTCCCAGCTCGAGGACGCATAGTGCAGCGCTGTCCGATAACTGCGGTGCGCGACCGATCCACTGATCGGACCGAACACCACGATGCCCTCCGATTCCATATCCGAACGCAGTTGCAGCGGTAGCTCTTTCGAGCCGAACGCCCGGGACATCCACTTCACGCTGCGCATGGTAGGCGGGTTTCCCGGTCGGCGTGCAAGCACCTTGACAAGTGACCAGCGAAAACGTCCGGGGACCGAGATCACAATTTGAGAACAAGTGTCCCGGACAGCTGATATGGACCCTCGACCAGAAGCGCGCTACCTTCGTCTGATGACGACGGCCTCGGCGCGTGACCTCGGACTCGCCGAGCTGGCGGCCGCGCTCGGCCGGGGCGCGACCAGTTCGGTGGCGGTGACCGCCGACACCCTCGACCGGATCGAGGCCAGCGGTCCGACGCTCAACGCCTTCCGCGTGGTGCGCCGCGAGGGCGCCCTCGCCGAGGCCGCCGAGGCGGACCGCCGGCTCGCCGCCGGTGACCGCCTGCCGCTGCTCGGCGTGCCGATCGCGATCAAGGACGACACCGATATCGCCGGGGAGCCAACGGCTTTCGGCTGCGGTGGACAGTTCCCGGCGAAGACCGAGGACGGCGAACCGGTGCGCAGGCTGCGCGCGGCGGGCGCGGTGATCGTCGGCAAGACCAACACCTGCGAGATCGGCCAGTGGCCGTTCACCGACGCGGCGGCCTTCGGCTACACCCGCAATCCCTGGCACGCCGAGCACACACCGGGCGGATCCTCGGGCGGTTCGGCGGCGGCGGTCGCGGCCGGATTGGTGCCCGCCGCACTGGGTTCCGACGGCGGCGGCTCGGTGCGCATCCCGGCGTCCTGGACGAATCTGGTCGGGATCAAGCCGCAGCGCGGCCGCATCTCCACCTGGCCACTGGCCGAATCGTTCAACGGACTCACCGTGAACGGCACGCTGACCCGCACGGTCGCCGACGGGGCGCTGCTGCTCGACGTCGCGGCCGGACCGCACGACGGCGATAGGCACACCCCGCCGGCGGTGACAGTGTCCGAGGCGGTCGGGCGCGACCCGGGACGGCTGAGAATCGCTCTCTCGCTGCGCATTCCGTTCACCGCCACCAGGACCACCCTCGATCCCGGCGTAGCCGCCCGGGTGCACACGACCGCGGCAGCCCTGCGCAAGCTCGGGCACGAGGTGACGGTCGCCGACCTGCACTACGGCATCCTGGTGGGCGCCGGCTTCCTCTCCCGTTCGATGACCGGAATCCGGGCAAGGCTGGCCGGTATGCCCGAGGCCGAGGTGGATCGGCGCACGCGATTCAACTCCGCACTGGGCCTACTGCTCGGGCCGACACTGTTTGCCACACGCGCCACGGAACCGTTGCTGCACAGGCGAATCGGGCGCTTCTTCGACGACTACGACCTCGTCCTGGCGCCCACCACGGCCACCCCACCTCCCTCGGTGCACGCGATGGACGGCCTCGGCGTCTCAGCCACCGACGCCCTGGTCACCGCCTCCTGCCCCTACACCTGGCCGTGGAATGTGCTGGGCTGGCCCAGTATCGACGTCCCCGCCGGATTCACCGACACGGGCCTGCCGGTCGGCGCCCAGCTGATGGGCCCGGCGAACTCCGAACCCCTGCTGGTTTCCGTTGCCGCGCAACTGGAATCGGAACTACACTGGGAGCGCCACCGCCCCGAGCCCTGGTGGGAGCAAACATGAGCGACCGGAGCCCACAGGCGATGCGCACGTTCGCATCTCGCACCGTCACGGTGCGGGCCGACCCGGTCCCCAATTCTCGGCAAACCCGATTCCCGGCAAACCCGGATCGCCGCGGCCGGAGGTAACCTCGCCGCAACCGTTATGCCGCAACGGGACCGACGACCGCCCGGATCGACCTCGTGTCCCGGTGCTAGAACCCCAGCTTGCCCAGCTGTTTCGGATCGCGCTGCCAGTCCTTGGCGACCTTGACGTGCAGATGAAGGTAGATGCGGGTGCCGAGGATGTGCTCGATCTGCTTGCGCGCCGCGGTGCCGACCTCCTTGAGCCGCGCACCGCCCTTCCCGATCACGATGGCCTTCTGACTGGGACGCTCCACGTACAGCAGAGCGTGCACGTCCAGCATGTCCGGATTCTCTTCGCGCGGAAGGATCTCCTCGATGACGACGGCCAGCGAATGCGGCAGCTCGTCGCGTACGCCCTCCAGCGCGGCCTCGCGGATCAGCTCGGCCATGAGCGTTTCCTCGGGCTCGTCGGTCAGCTCGCCGTCGGGATAGAACGCCGGGCCCTCCGGCATGGTCGAGGCGAGCACGTCGACGAGCACCTCCACCTGCTCGCCCTCGACCGCCGATACCGGCACCACCTCGGCCTCGGGCCCCAGCAGCTGCGAGACGGCCATCAGCTGCTGCGCCACCTGGTCCCGGCTCACCTTGTCGATCTTGGTGACCACGCCGAGCAGCGTCGTCTTCGGCGCCATCTGCTTGACCTGCTGCACGATCCAGCGGTCGCCGGGGCCGATCTTCTCGTCCGCCGGAATGCACACCGCGACGACGTCGACCTCGGAGTACGTATCGCGCACCAGATCGTTGAGCCGCTGTCCCAGCAGCGTGCGCGGCCGATGCAGACCGGGAGTGTCGACGAGGATGAGCTGGCAATGGTCGCGGTGCACGATGCCGCGGATGGTGTGCCTGGTGGTCTGCGGGCGCGAGGAGGTGATGGCGATCTTCCGGCCCACCATGGCGTTGGTGAGCGTCGACTTGCCGGTATTGGGCCGACCGACGAAACAGACGAAGCCGGAGCGGAATTCATCCCGCAACGGCTTGCCGCTCATTCGAACACCCCGGATTCGGTATCGATATCGAAGCCCTCCGGCAGATGCCGCCGCCGCACCGCGTCCCCGCCACCGCCGATCGGATTCTCCACACCGTACGGATTACCCGCCGCCGCAACGCCTTCCGGCCGGTCCGCGCCGCCCTCGAGCGTTTCGATCACCTCGCCCTTGCGGTCCGCGACGATGATCCGCGCCGCGGAGGAGACCTCGTGCACCGCGGCGACTCCCGCATCGCTACCGTCGCCGCCCAGCACGACGGCCGCCTCGAAGCCCTCGGCACCGCTGGAGACCGCGGCCGCCACGGCGGCCTGCAGCGCGGTCAGCGACAGCGCGGCCAGTTCCACCGCGCCCGCGGCGTAGGTGCGACCGTCGGTGTCGCGGACCGCCGCACCGCTGCCGCCGGCGGTGCGGCCCATCGCGCCGCGCGCCAGCACCAGCAGCTTGCCGTCCTCGGCATCCGGTCCCGCAGTGTCACTCATCGCCTTCTCCATCCTTGTGTCCGGCAAAACCGTTGTGCGACTTGTTGTTCGCTTCCACCTTCTCGGCGGTCTTCTCGGGCGCGCGCTTGACCACCACGGTATGCACCCGCACCCGGCCGCGGGCGTCGGCGCCGCCCTCGCCGCGCAGCTGCAATCCGTGCACCACGATCTTCGATCCGGGCAGCGGCACCCGGCCGAGTGCGTGCGCCAGCAGCCCGCCCACGGTGTCGACGTCCTCTTCCTCGATGTCCAGGCCGAACAGCTCCCCGAGATCCTCCACCGGCAGGCGTGCCGACACCCGGTACTTCTCGCTGCCGAGATCCTCGACCGGGGCGATCTCGTCGGTGTCGTACTCGTCGGCGATCTCCCCCACGATCTCCTCGAGCACATCCTCGATCGTCACCAGCCCGGCGATGCCGCCGTACTCGTCGACCAGCAGCGCCATGTGGATGCGGCGGCGCTGCATCTCGTCCAGCAGCGCGTCCAGGGGTTTGGAGTCGGGCACGAACACCGGCGGCCGCATCACCTCGCCGACCCGCACCTTCTTGCCCCGATCCGCGTAGGGCACCAAGTCTTTCAGGTAGACCACGCCCACGATGTCGTCGACGTTCTCGCCGATCACCGGGATCCGCGAATGTCCCGACCGCACCGCCAGCGACATCGCCTGGGCGGCGGTCTTCTCCGATTCGATCCACACCATCTCGGTGCGCGGCACCATCACCGCGCGCGCCGCGGTCTCGCCGAGTTCGAAGACCGACTGGATCATCCGGCGCTCCTCGGAGTCCACCACGCCGCTCTGCTGGGCCATATCCACGACCTCGCGCAGCTCCACCTCGGAGGCGAAGGGGCCGTTGCGGAAACCCTTGCCCGGGGTGATCGCGTTACCGATCAGGATCAGCAGCCGGCTCACCGGTCCCAGCAGCGATCCGATCGCCTGCAGCGGCAGGGCGGCGCCGAGCGAGATCGAATACGCGTGCTGACGGCCCAGCGTGCGCGGGCCGACACCGATCACCACGTAGTCGACCAGCACCATCACCACCGCGGTGAGCAGCAGCGCCCGGCCGGTGCTCAGCCAGTCGGTCAGCGCCGCCGCCAGCAGCACCGTGGCACTGATCTCGCACACCAGCCGCAGCAGCACCATCAGATTCACATAGCGCGGGCGATCCACCACGATGCGGGCCAGCCGCCGGGCGCCGCCCCGATCGGCGCGCACCAGATCCTCGACGCGCGCGGGCGAAATGGTGGCCAGCGCCGCATCGATAGCCGCGAACACGCCACCGACCGGCACCAGCAGTATCGCCACCAGCAGAAGGACCAGTGAATTCACGCTGTGCCCTCTGCGGCATGAGCGGAGGCCTCCGTGGTCACACTCCGCTGCCGCTGCATCCGATGGCGGCGTTCGCGGGTCCCGGCGTGGTTACGCACGCTGCCTCCTCCGGGCCCATCGCTCACGCCGCAGCCCGTGACCGCTCATGCCGGTCCCAGAGGATCGCCCGGCGCGATGAACCCGGTCTTGTCCAGCAGGCGACGATCGCGTTCGGCGAGTTCGGCACGACGGCGCGCCTCGCGCAGGCTCTCGTACCATTCGGCGAGCAGCCGGTTCTGCAGGCCGAACATCTCCTTCTCCTCCTCGGGCTCGGCGTGGTCGTAGCCGAGCAGATGCAGGACGCCGTGCACGGTCAGCAGGGCCAGCTCGTGATCGACCGCATGCCCGGCCTTGTCCGCCTGCGCGGCCGCGAACTCGGGGCACAGCACGATATCGCCGAGCATGGACGGACCCGGCTCGCTGCCGTCGGGACGCCCGCCCGGCTCGAGCTCGTCCATCGGGAACGACATGACATCGGTCGGACCCGGCAGGTCCATCCAGCGCATGTGCAGATCGGCCATCGTGTCGAGATCGACCAGCACCATCGACAGCTCGGCGGCCGGATGCACGTCCATCCGCCCGATCACGAATCGCGCGACGCTGACCAGTTCCTCCTCGGATACGTCCATACCCGACTCGTTGGCGATCTCGATGCTCACAGCCTCAGCCTAGCCGTGCCCGACCGCACCGCCATTCTCCAGGTCAGCGCCGTCCGGCCCGGCCCGCGGCGCGGCGCTGGGCGCGGTTGCCCGGATAGTGCGGCAGCGGCGGGCGGTCCTGCGACTCGTAGCGGTCGTAGGCGTCGACGATCTCCGACACCAGGCGGTGGCGCACCACGTCGCTCGAGTTCAGCTCCGCGAAATGGATGTCGTCGACATCGCCCAGGATCTCGCTGACCACCCGCAGGCCCGACCGGGTGCCACCGGGCAGGTCGACCTGGGTGATATCGCCGGTGACGACGATCTTGGAGCCGAATCCGAGCCTGGTCAGGAACATCTTCATCTGCTCGGGCGTGGTGTTCTGCGCCTCGTCCAGGATGATGAACGAATCGTTGAGCGACCGGCCGCGCATGTAGGCCAGCGGCGCCACCTCGATGACACCCGACTGCATCAGCTTCGGGATCGCCTCCGGATCCATCATGTCGTGCAGCGCGTCGTAGAGCGGGCGCAGATACGGATCGATCTTCTCGTTCAGCGTGCCCGGCAGGAAGCCGAGGCGCTCGCCGGCCTCCACCGCGGGGCGGGTCAGGATGATCCGGTTGACCTGCTTGCTCTGCAGCGCCTGCACGGCCTTCGCCACCGCGAGGTAGGTCTTGCCGGTACCGGCCGGACCGATGCCGAACACGATGGTGTGCTCGTCGATCGCGTCGACGTAGCGCTTCTGGTTCAGCGTCTTCGGCCGGATCGTCTTGCCGCGGCGGGACAGGATGTCCAGGCTCAGCACCTCGGCCGGGGAATCCGAGGAACCCTCGGTGAGCATGGAATACGTATGCCGGACCGCCTCCGGCGTCACCACCCGGTTGCGACCGGTGAGCGCCACGAGCTGCTCGACCACGCGCTCGGCCAGCGCCACATCACCAGCCTGACCGGTCAGTGTCACCGCATTGCCGCGGACATGGATGTCGGCGTCGAGCAGCCGCTCGAGTTCCCGGAGGTTCTCGTCGGCCGAGCCGAGGAAGCCGAAGACGGATTCAGGAGCAAGCTCGATGCTGGAACGCACGGTCCGCGCGGCAGGGCCCGAACCATTGTCGCCGGCTCCGATGCCGGGTTGAGGAGTTGTCGGGTCGCCGTTGTCGCCTGAGGTTCGCAATAGGTGCTATGGCCTGCTTTCCGTCTCGAACGTGTCGTCTCGTCTGAGGAAAGTTTAACGCGGACCACCGACAGAGCCCAGTGAATAAGCGGCAACCAGCAGGTCACGGGCATGTTCCGGCAGGTCGGCGTCAGGCGTTTCAGCCCATGTCGTCCGGGAGCACCCGAAACGCGGCGTAGCGGGTCAACGGGCGAAGGACACGAAAGTCACGCCGGTCCAACGTCAGGATCGCATCGGTGTCGTACTCGGTTGCCAGTGCAACGCAGACGGCGTCGACCAGGTCCAGATCGAGACCACCGTAGTGACTGCGGATCCCGACCGCCGTCCGGATCTGCGCCGCGTCGGTATTGGCAACCTCGATGCGGGTGGTCGCAATGCGGTCGGCCAGCATGAGCAACAGCCTGTCGGCGACTCTGCGGCCGCCACGCGCGGTCGCCACATGGTGAACCTCCGTCAGCGACAACGCGCTCACCACCAACGTGCTGGCCGCGTTCGCCGCGCGGCGGACCGCCAAATGTTCCGGATCGCCGCGGTTCAACAGCGCAAGGACCCCGGAGGTATCCGCTACGACGATCACGCGGATCGGTGCATGATGTTCCGGATGTCTTCCTTGGTGATCGGTCCCCCCAAATCGACGCTCTCCTCATCCGTGAACAGCGGCGTTTCCCAGGTGCGGTTCCGCAGCAGGTAGAGCCGGAGGGCGTCGCGCGTGATGTCGTGCTTCGACCGGCCCTCGGCCTTGGCTTGCTCGTCGAGGGAGGTCTCTTCATCGTCGGGAAGTCGCATGGTCCACGCCATACCGGTAATGATACCAAGCGAGATACCAGATCGGGCACCGATAGGTCCGCTGCCGGACGGCCACAGGGGGTCTCACCAGCGTGCCGTCAACGCACCCAGCGCGCCCAGGGCGACGGCGGCAGCAGTCGAGGTCCGTAGCACGGTGGGACCGAGCAGGACCGGGGCGGCGCCCGCCTCGGTGAGGGCGGCGAGTTCCGCGTCGTCGAGACCGCCCTCGGGGCCGACGATCAACGCGATCCGCGATGCCTCGGCGACGGGCAGGTCGACGAAGCGGGAGCTGCCCGACTCGTGCAGGGCGGCGACGATGCCGTTGTCCGCCTTGATGTTCCGGATCAGGTCCAGCACGTCCGGGGTGCGGCGCAGGTCGGTGACCTCCGGGATGTAGGCCCGTCGGGACTGGCGGGCGGCCGAGCGGGCCGCCGCGCGCCATTTGTCGACGCCCTTGCGAGCCTTGCCTTCCCAGTTGGCGACGCAGCGTACGGCCTGCCAGGGGACGATGACGTCGGCGCCCGCCTCGGTCATCAGCTCGACCGCCAGTTCGGACCGGTCCGATTTGGGCAGCGCCTGCACCACCGTCACCGGCGGCGCGACCCGCTCGGCGACGATCCGGTCCAGGATCCTCAGTTCGAGCCGGTCCTTCTGCGCCGCAACGACTTCCGATTCCGCCAGCACGCCGGCCCCGTCCGACAGGGTGACCGGCTCGCCGGCCCGGATGCGGCGCACGGTCGCGGCATGGCGGCCTTCGGGACCGTCGAGAACCGCGACGGACCCCGGCTCGGGAATCTCGTCGAGGTAGAAGACCGTGGCGGCCACCGCGGCCCGTCAGCGCCCGCTGAACGAGGCCCGCAGCCGCGCGAACAGCCCGCTGTTGTGCTCGGACTGGGCCGACAGCACCTCGGTGCGCTCACCGTTGCGCGTCGCCTTGTACTTGCGCAGCAGCTCGGACTGCTTGTTGTCCAGCTTCGTCGGCACCACGATGTCCAGGTGCGCCACCAGATCGCCGCGCGCGCTGGAACGCAGCTTGGGCATCCCGTGCCCGCGCAGCACCGACACCTCGCCGGGCTGGGTGCCCGCCGGAATGGTCAGCTCGGTCGGGCCGTCCAGGATCGTGTCGATCACGACCGTGCTCCCCAGCGCGGCCTCGACCATCGGCACCCGAATCGTGCAGTGCAGGTCGTCGCCGTCGCGGACGAACGTGTCGTGCGGCTGCTCGACGATCTCGACGTACAGGTCGCCGGCCGGGCCACCGCCGGGGCCGATCTCGCCCTGCGCCGCCAGCCGCACCCGCATGCCGTTGGCCACGCCCGCGGGGATCGGCGCGGCGATCTCGCGGCGCGACCGCACCCGGCCGTCGCCGCCGCACTTGCGGCACGGATCCGGAATGGTCTCGCCGGTGCCGCGGCAGGTCGGGCACGGCCGCGACGTCATCACCTGGCCCAGGAACGACCGCTGCACCGTCTGCACCTCGCCCGCGCCGCCGCAGGTCTCGCAGCGCACCGGCTTGGAGTTGTCGTTGGTGCCGGCGCCCTGGCACACGTCGCACAGCACCGCGGTGTCGACGGTCAGGTGCTTGGTCACCCCGACCGCGCATTCGGCCAGCGACAGCCGGGTGCGCAGCAGCGAATCCGCGCCGGGCTGCACCCGGCCGCGTGGACGCCGCGGGCCGGCATTGCTCATCCCGCCGAAGAACGCCTCGAACACATCGCCCAGCCCGCCGAACCCGGCGCCGGAGAACCCACCGCCGCCGCCCGCGGACTCCATCGGGTCGCCACCCATATCGACGATGCGGCGCTTCTCCGGGTCGCTGAGGACCTCGTAGGCGGCCGACGCGTCGCGGAACTTTTCCTGCGCGTCCGCGTCGGGGTTGACGTCGGGGTGCAGTTCCCGCGCCAGCTTCCGATAGGCGCGCTTGATCTCCTGGTCGGTCGCGTTGCGTCCGACGCCGAGAATTCCGTAGTAGTCCCGTGCCACTTGCGTCTCTAGTCCTGTTCCGATTCTGTTCCGCTCACCGCCGTCTCCGGCTCATCGACCACCGCCGACTCCGGCTCATCGACCACAGCCGTCTCCGACCACAGCCGTGTCCGGCTCATCGTTCGGCGAGCACCTCGCCGATGTACCTGGCGACCGCGGCGACCGAAGCGATGGTTCCTGGATAGTCCATCCGGGTCGGGCCGAGCACTCCCATCCCCCCGAGCACCGTACCTGGCATACCGTACCCCGTTGATACCACGGAGGTTCCACGCATCTGCTCGACCTGGGTCTCCTCACCGATCTGCACCGTCACCATGCCCGGTCGCTGTGCGGCCGCCAGCAGTTTCAACACGACCACCTGTTCCTCCAGCGCCTCCAGCACCGAGCGCAAGGAACCGGGGAAACCGAAGTCGCCGGCGTTGCGGGTGAGATTGGCCGTACCGCCGAGCACCAGCCGCTCCTCCGGATGTTCGACCAGCGTCTCGACCAGCACCGTCGACACTCGGACCAGCACGTCGCGTAATCGCGGCGGCGCATGCTCGGGCAGTTCGGCGGCCGCGGCGGAGGCGGCCGACAGGAGCTTGCCGTCCATGGCGTTGCCGAGCATGCCGCGCAGCGCCGCCAGATCCTCGTCGTCGACGACCGCGCCGAGATCGACCAGGCGCTGATCGACGCGGCCGGAGTCGGTGATCACCACCAGCAGCAGCCGGGCCGGATTGAGCGCCACGACCTCCAGGTGCCGGACCGTCGACGCCGACACCGTCGGATACTGGACCATCGCGACCTGCCTGGTCAGCTGGGCCAGCAGGCGCACGCCGCGGCGCAGCACGTCATCGAGGTCGACGCCGTTCTCCAGGAATTCCACGATGGCCCGCCGCTCGGCCGGCGACAGCGGTTTCACCTCGGCGATGTGGTCGACGAACTGGCGGTAGCCCTTGTCGGTGGGGATGCGACCGGAGCTGGTGTGCGGCTGGGCGATGTAGCCCTCGGCCTCCAGGACGGCCATATCGTTGCGCACGGTCGCGCTGGAGACACCCAGATTGTGCCGCTCGACCAGTGTCTTCGAGCCGATCGGCTCCTTGGTCGCGATGTAGTCCGCGACGATCGCACGCAGGACCTCGATCCGCCGTTGCTCCGTGCTCGGCATCGGCCCCACCTCCTCGCTCGCCCTCGGTCCCACCGGTCCGACCACCGTGTCACGGCATGCCACGATCACCCGGATCCCGGTTCATCCGAATTCCAGTTTAATTGCCCGGGGCCCGATCGCCTGTGCGCGCGTCCTGACCTGCGTGGCCGCCGCTTCGGAAGGGGGAGGGAAGGGGCAGCACGGCTCGCCGAGCCGACATCGGCGGCTTCCGTAGCCAACCGAATACGCGGCAGCCGACTGTCTACGAGGCAGCCAACCGAATACGCGGCTACGGTCCGGCGAATGGTCGACGCCGACACCTCAGTCGATGCCGACACCTCAGTCGGGGCCGGCGGCCCTTCCCGCGGCAGCGTCCAGACCCAGCATGGCCAGCAGCACCACGCAGTCGTCGGCATCGAGGGAGTAGCTGGCGACGGCCCGGGCGGCCAGCGCGCTGCGCCGCGCGCTCTCGGCCTTCTCCGCGGCCCGCGACTCGGCGAACTCGCTCTGTTCAGGGACAAGGGTGGTGTGACGTGCCTGCGGCATAGGACTCCTCCAGTCGCACCGAACGCTACACCCCCTACCGCCCGCCCTCAGTCCAACCGCGAAATCGATCACCGCCACCTGCGCATGTCCGGAATCCCCGCACCGACCCGCCGTACTGTCCCGGGTATTGCGATGTGCCGCCGGCCGAGTGCCGTTCGGTAGTCGTTCACGACCATCGGCTTCCGCCGCGGTCGCCGAGCGCCGGACAGGCCGGCACGTGACCGGATTCCGCGGCGCCTCGACGATTCAGGTCAGCAATGCACGGACGACGGCATCGGCGAGTAGGCGGCCACGGTCGGTCAGGTTCAGGCGATCGCCGGACCGGTACGCCAGGCCGTCGGAGACGATCCGCTGGGCCGCGGTTCGCCCGGAGTCGTCCAGGTCGTCCAGTGGCAGGCCGGTGCGGAGGCGGACGGCGAGCATGACGCGCTCGGTGTAGCGCTCGTCATCGGTCAGCGCCTCCCAGCCTGCGACCGGTAGCGCGGCGTCGGCCACCCGCTGCGCGTAGCGGGCCGGATGCTTCACGTTCCACCAGCGCACACCGCCCAGATGGCTGTGCGCGCCCGGGCCGGCGCCCAGCCAGTCGCCGCCGTCCCAGTAGCAGAGGTTGTGCCGACACCGGGCGGAATCGGTTGCGGCCCAGTTGGATACCTCGTACCAGGTGAGGCCCGCGGCGGACAGGCGGGCGTCGATACGCTCGTAGCGGACCGCGAGGATGTCGTCGTCCGGGGCCGGAAGTTCACCGCGGCGCACCCTGCGGGCCAGGGCCGTGCCGTCCTCGACGATCAGCGAGTACGCCGACACGTGGTCGACACCGGCGGCGAGGACGGCGTCCAGGCTGGCGTCCAGGTCGGCATCGGTCTCGCCCGGCGTCCCGTAGATGAGATCGAGATTCACGTGCTCGAATCCCGCGGCCCGGGCCTCGCGTGCGGCGGCGACCGCCCGGCCGGGGGTGTGGGTGCGGTCGAGGATGCGCAGTACGTGCTCGGCGGCGGACTGCATGCCCAGCGAGACCCGGGTGAATCCGGCGTCCCGGATGCGCTCGAAGAACCGGGGCGAGGTGGACTCCGGATTCGATTCGGTGGTCACCTCGGCATCGGCGGCCAGCGTGAAGTTCGCGCGGACGGCATCCAGCACCGCGGCCAGCCCGTCGCCACCGAGCAGTGAGGGCGTGCCCCCGCCGACGAATACCGTGGACACCTCGGGCTGCGGGCTCGGCAACTCCCCGAACCGCTCGGCCGCCATGGCGAATTCGCCCCGCAGCGCCTCCATCCAGGACTCCGGCGACGCCGAGGTGCCCAGCTCGCCCGCCGTGTAGGTGTTGAAGTCGCAGTACCCGCACCTGGTCGCGCAGAACGGCACGTGCACGTAGATGCCGAAGGGCCCACCGCCGAAGTCGCTCAGCGCGGGCTCCGGGGAAGCCCGGTCGGCGGCGGATCGGTCGGTGGTCGCATGCACCGTTCCAGTCTGCCGATGGGCTCGGTGTGACGTGCGACGGGGCTGCCCCGGGCACGGTGATCCCGCGGCACCGGATCGCCCCGGCCGCCCGCCGGGCTATGCGCCGAGCGCCCGTCACGACCCCGCACAGAAAGCCCGGATGCCGCTGTAGGCCGGCCACCGGCGAGAACGTCGGCTGCGGCCCAAGGCCCGCGGCGCGGCGATTATGCCCCCGGAGCACCGGCGGTGCGGGCCGCGATCGGCTCGACGGGCGGCAGGACCGCCTCGCCCTGCCGACGAACTAGCGCGAACGGCGCACCACCGATCTCCCCCGTGCGGACGCCAGCACCGTGACGATCATTACCGCCATCAGCATGACCACATTCCAGGCTCGGTGATGTTCGGAGCGCGACGCGGCGAGAGGAGGCTCGTGAGGTGGCGGCGCTGCGACCGGACGTTGAACGGCGACCGGGGGTGGACTGCTGGGAGCGGCAGAGGCGGCAGGGGCGGCGACGGGGGCCGACAGGCCCACTGGACCCGGTGGCGGAGGCAGCTGAAGGGGTAATTCCCACGGCGGTGGGCCCGGCACCGCCAACAGGCATGTCAGCAGCGCGCTGCCACCGGCCGCACTACCCACCGCGGCACTCCCGACTGCCGAACCACCCGAACCGGAGACCAGCAATCCGGGCACGAGGCTGCTGCCCGAACTGCCCGACAGCACGGCGAGCAGCAGTGCCACGCCGCTGCCGACCGCACTGCCGGCGCACGCCGTCAGGGCGCTGCCGGAATCCTGCGCGGGAACGTCGACCGGCTCGCCGACATCGACCGCCTCCTCGGCTACCTCGGCATCCGAATCCACCTCGGCATCCGAATCCTCAGGGCCGGAACTACTTCCGGTGCCGAGCGCACCGGCAACCGGCGGCTCGGCCGAACCGAGTCCCAGCGGAATTTCCGCGGCGGCGCTCCCTGTGTCGTCGGGTGACGCACTACCCGTCACGATGTCTCCGAGGGGTGGTGGCACACCGGGATCGAACGGATCCGCGGAGGCGATCGGGCACAGGAAACCCGTCGACAGCACGACCGTGGCCACGGCGAATTCCCTTGCGAGCGTGTGCATTACCGGCTGAGTACGACCGCATCGCGGCCGCCCCGGCCGGGCATCGTCAACTGATCTGCCCATAGCGCACCAGCGCCTGCTCGAACGCGTCCTTCGGGACGAGGGTGGAGCCCGAGAACGGGCGATCGAGGTTGCGGATCTCCCACAGCGTCAGCCCGATCACGACACCGAGCAACGCGATCATCAGGATGCTGCTCGTCGTCACCCTGATACCGGAGAACACGGGACTGAGAACCAGAAGTATGGTCCCGAAGATCAGGGCGATGGTGATGAATCCCGGAATGCCTCGACGCACGTCCATCTCCCTCTCGTGCCGCGAATCGGCGACGTCCTCGAGTTTTTCCAAGGCCTCGGTGCGGTTGTCGGCGGCGCTCTCGTCGGCGGGTTGTACCGATTGCACGGCGTCGCGGAGAGCGTCGAGACTCTGCTGCGCCGACCGGCTGAGCCGGCCCTCGTGATCCATCACCGTCCACTCCTCTCCGGCGACTCGCTCGGTGTACTCACGCACCAGCCCCTGAATCCGCTGATGCTCCGGTTCCGGCATCGTGTGTGCGAGCCAATAGGTTTCGGTCAGCGCCTTGGCCTCGTCGATCGTGTGCGTCTGCGCGTTGTCGTACTGCTGCCAGCACAGCACCACGACGAAGGCGACCACCGCGATGAAGAGGTTGCGGACCACATCGAGTACCAGCTCGCCCGCCGTATCGTCCTCGGACAGGTGCCACGACTTGGGCCGCAATCGAATCCCCGCGACGAACACCGTCACCGCCAGCGCGGCGGACACCACGCAGACGATCAGTTCCTGAACCATGTCCGGCCCCCTTCCGAGTGCGGTCCAACGAGAAGTGCATGACCGAGCCGCCGGACGCGTGCGCCCGGCGTGGCGAAAGAAACTGCGGTCGAACGGTATTCGTTGCGGAAGGCGGCGGAGACGATTCCGGGCGAGTATTACGGCGAGTCGGCGGCGGGTCCGCGTGTCCGTCCCGGCGGTCGGGTCCATTCGTATTCGCGCTCGACGCGGCAGATCCGGGCCCGATACCCCAGGTAGAATCGTTCTCGCCCGAGGCGTTGCGCCGCGAGGTGATCGATGTCGTCGCGCCAGCGCCGCAGCGCCTCGAGATCACGCCAGTAGGACACCGTGATGCCGCACGCCGGATCGCGCGCGAACTCCATCCCGAGGTACCCGTCGATCCGTTCGGCGAGTTCGGCCATTTCCGCGGCCGCGTCCGCATAACCCGTCAGGTCCCCGGGATCCGGGGAGAGCGCCGTGGTCAGGATCGCGGCGTAGTAGGTCGGGGACGTACCGCGGACGAACGGGAGATCTGCACGCCTCGACATCATGGGACCCATTCTCGCCGGACCGGCCGGGCCGGTGCTGTCGAGCCCGGACCGGGCAGGGCGGGCGCCGATCTCGCCGAACAGCTCGATGCCCGAGGGTCGCTCTGCCGGTCAGCCCGGAGCGAGGGTCAGGCAGTCTCGGCCTACGCCGCCCTGCGACCGGGAGGAACGCTCGTCAGCGTCGGCCAGTCGGCGCATGCCGCGATCGACTTCGGCGTGGAGGGCATCCGCATCGCCCGGTTCGGCCCGGGTTACGACAGGACGATCACCCGCTTCTTCCTCCTTGCCGACGGTGCCACACACGACCTCGCCCCGGACCTGACCTGGCTGTCGGAGCAAATCGCGACCGGCCGGCCGGACCCCCAGGTCGCCTGGCGAGGCGAGTGGACCGGACTCGGCGAGGCGGCCGAGGTGCGGCTCGGCAGGCGGCTGCACGGCAAGGCGGTACTCGACGTCACCTGATCACTCGACGTCACCCGATCGCACAACCGGTCGGACTTCCACCCACTCATCGGCGCGAAATCTCGGGTTCCGAGAGGGGTTCCACGATCAACCAACCAGCTTCCGGAAGTCGATCTATGAGCGATCTCACAAATTTGATCGAGCGTCCAGGGAATTTCCCTCGAATTTGCGGAAAATATGGGTACGCGGTCGGAACGACCCCGCTGACATGGCACAATAGGTTCCATGACTGGGCTCGGAGTTCGACTGGTGGCGCGTCGTCACGTCGACTTCAAGCGTGTCTGCAGTGCCAGCTGTCTGCCGGAGTGCCTCCGGTAGCTCGGCCCTTTCCGGCTCCGGCGTCGCCATTCGACGCCCCCTCTCCCCGGCCGCCCGAATACCGAAGGCGTGAGCCAGCCCCTCCCGCCTGCCGTAAAGGCCTGATCGACCCGCAGGAGCGACCCTCATGACGTCGAGCACCGACGCCGGTCCCACATCCGAATCCGAACGCAGCGCGCGTCAGCAGGAGGTCGCGCGCGAGCGCGAACAGGCCGCCCGCGAGCGTCGGGTGCGTTCGCGCGCACAAACGCCCAGCGGCCCGCGCGAACGCACGGGTAAGCCGGTCCGCCGCAAGTCCGAGGGACAGTGGGCGCTCGGCTACCGGGAACCGCTGAACCCCAACGAGCAGAGCAAGAAGGACGACAACCCGCTCAACGTCCGCGCCCGCATCGAGAACATCTACGCCAAGGGCGGTTTCGACTCGATCGACAAGGGCGATCTGCGCGGCCGGTTCCGCTGGTGGGGCCTCTACACCCAGCGCGAGCAGGGCTACGACGGCACCTGGACCGGCGACGAGAACATCGATCTGCTCGAGGCGCGCTACTTCATGATGCGGGTGCGCTGCGACGGCGGCGCCCTGAATGTCGAGCAGCTGCGCACCCTCGGCGGGATCTCCACGGAGTTCGCCCGCGACACCGCCGACCTGTCCGACCGCGAGAACCTGCAGTACCACTGGATCGAGATCGAGAACGTCCCCGAGATCTGGCGGCGGCTGGAGTCGGTCGGGCTGCAGACCACCGAGGCCTGCGGCGACTGCCCCCGCGTGGTGCTGGGATCGCCGCTGGCCGGCGAATCGCTGGACGAGGTCCTCGACGCCACGCCGGCGGTCGAGGAGATCGTGCGCCGCTACATCGGCAAGAAGGAGTACTCGAACCTCCCGCGCAAGTTCAAGACCGCGATCTCGGGCCAGCAGGACGTGGTGCACGAGATCAACGACGTGGCCTTCGTCGGAGTGGAACATCCCGAGCACGGCCCCGGCCTGGACCTGTGGGTCGGCGGCGGCCTGTCCACCAACCCGATGCTGGCCCAGCGGGTCGGCGCGTGGGTGCCGCTGGACGAGGTGCCGGAGGTCTGGGAGGCGGTCGTCTCGCTGTTCCGCGACTACGGCTACCGCCGGCTGCGCACCAAGGCCCGGCTGAAGTTCCTGATCAAGGACTGGGGCATCGAAAAATTCCGCGAAGTTCTCGAAACGGAGTACCTGAAGCGCAAGCTCATCGACGGCCCCGCCCCGGAGGCGCCGACCCGCCCGATCGACCACGTCGGTGTGCAGAAGCTGCGCAACGGTCTCAACGCGGTCGGGTTCTCCCCCATCGCCGGTCGTGTCAAGGGCAGCATCCTCACCCAGGTCGCCGATGCGGTGGAGCGCGTCGGCGCCGACCGCATCCGCTTCACCCCCTACCAGAAGCTGATCGTGCTCGACGTGCCCGACGACAAGATCGACGAGCTGATCGGCGAACTGGAACCGCTGGGCCTGCACGCCCGCCCCTCGCTGTGGCGGCGAAACCTGGTGGCGTGCAGCGGTATCGAGTTCTGCAAGCTGTCGTTCGTGGAGACCCGCAAGCGGTCGCAGACACTGGCCCCGGAGCTCGATCAGCGGCTGGCCGATATCAACGCCCAGCTCGATGTGCCGATCACGATCAATATCAACGGCTGCCCCAATTCGTGCGGCCGCTCCCAGATCGCCGACATCGGGTTCAAGGGCCAGCTGGTCGACGACGGCAACGGGAATCAGGTCGAGGGCTATCAGGTTCATCTGGGTGGCAGTCTCGGTTTCGACGCCGCCTTCGGCCGAAAACTGCGTCAGCACAAGGTGACCAGCGCCGAGATCGGCGACTACATCGAACGTGTGGTGCGCAATTTCGCCAAGAACCGCAACGAGGGCGAGCGGTTCTCGCAGTGGGCCGTCCGCGCCGACGACGCCGACCTTCGGTAACGGGAGATCTCAACTATGGCAACCACTTCGGACAAACTCTCCGAGGACGAACTGCGCAGAATCGCGGAAGACGGTGCGGCGCAACTGGGTCCGGAAGCCTCGGCGGCCGAGCTGCTGCGGTGGACCGAGGACACGTTCGGGCGCGGCCCGCTCGGTCAGGGGCCGGAGGCGGAAGCCGAGCGTAACCACGGAGGCCCCCCGAGCGGGCCCAATGGATGCGGCTACATCGTCGCGTCGAATATGCAGGACGCGGTGCTCGTACACCTGGCGGCGCAGGTCCGCGCGGGTGTCGACATCCTGTTCCTGGACACCGGCTACCACTTCGCCGAGACCATCGGCACCCGCGACGCCGTCGAGACCGTCTACGGCGTGAATATCGTCAACGTCGAGCCGGAAAACACCGTGGCCGAACAGGATCGGCTGCTCGGCAAGGATTTGTTCGCGCGCGATCCGGGCGAATGCTGCCGGTTGCGCAAGGTGGTGCCGCTGAAGCGGTCGCTGTCCGGCTACAACGCCTGGGTCACCGGCATCCGCCGGGTGGAGTCCCCTACCCGCGCCAACGCGCCCCTGATCTCCTTCGACGAGGGTTTCGGCCTGGTGAAGATCAACCCGATCGCCGCCTGGACCGACGACGAGATGGCCGCGTACATCGAAGAGCACGGCATTCTCGTCAATCCCCTGGTCGACGAGGGGTATCCGTCCATCGGTTGCGCTCCGTGCACGCGGAAGCCGGAACCGGGATCCGATCCGCGAAGCGGCCGCTGGGCCGGCCTCGCCAAGACCGAATGCGGGTTGCACGCGTCATGAGTACACCAGTTACCGAAACCGAGTCCGCCATTCTCGCCTCGCTCGAGGACTTCGACACCCTGGCCGCACTCGAGAGCGAAGCGATCCATATCTTCCGCGAGGTCGCGGGCGAGTTCGAGCGGCCGGTGATCCTGTTCTCCGGCGGCAAGGACTCCACGGTGCTGCTGCACCTGGCGCTCAAGGCGTTCTGGCCGGCGCCGCTGCCGTTCGCGGTGCTGCACGTGGACACCGGGCACAACCTGCCGGAGGTGCTCGAGTTCCGCGATCGCGTCGTCGAGAAGTACGGGCTGCGCCTGCACGTCGCCGCGGTCGAGCAGTATCTCGCCGACGGCCGGCTGACCGAGCGCGCCGACGGCATCCGCAACCCGCTGCAGACGGTGCCCCTTCTGGACGCCATCGCCGACAACCGCTTCGACGCGGTATTCGGCGGCGGCCGCCGCGACGAGGAACGCTCCCGCGCCAAGGAACGCATCTTCTCGCTGCGCGACGCGTTCGGGCGCTGGGATCCCAAGCGGCAGCGCCCCGAACTGTGGAACCTGTACAACGGCCGGCACGCGCCGGGCGAGCACGTGCGGGTGTTCCCGCTGAGCAACTGGACCGAACTCGACATCTGGCGCTACATCGCCCGCGAGAACATCGACCTCGCGACGATCTACTACGCCCACGAGCGCCCCGTCTACCAGCGCGACGGCATGTGGATGACGCCCGGCTCGTGGGGCGGCCCGCGCGACGACGAGGAACTGGTCGTGAAATCGGTGCGCTACCGCACCGTCGGCGACGGATCCACCACGGGCGCAATACTGTCGACCGCCGCGACCAACGAGGACATCCTCGCCGAGGTCGCCGCGTCGAGGCTGACCGAACGCGGGGCCACCCGAGGCGACGACCGCGTCTCGGAAGCGGCAATGGAAGACCGCAAGCGAGAGGGCTACTTCTGATGCACACCGCACCAGCCACCAGACCGAACGCGGCGCGCAGTGCCCACTCCCCAAGAGACGACGACCGCGTCTCGGAAGCGGCAATGGAAGACCGCAAGCGAGAGGGCTACTTCTGATGCACACCGCACCAGCCACCAGACCGAACGCGGCGCGCAGTGCCCACTCCTCGAGAGACGACGACCGCGTCTCGGAGGCCGCGATGGAGGACCGCAAGCGAGAGGGTTATTTCTGATGTCCGACCTGTTACGACTGGCCACCGCCGGCAGCGTCGACGACGGCAAGTCCACACTGGTCGGACGTCTTCTCTTCGATACGAAATCCGTTCTGGCCGACCAGATCGACGCCGTCACCCGCGCATCGGTCGACCGGGGCCTGTCCACCCCCGACCTGTCGCTGCTCGTCGACGGCCTGCGCGCCGAGCGCGAGCAGGGCATCACCATCGATGTGGCGTACCGCTACTTCGCCACGCCCCGGCGGACCTTCGTGCTGGCCGACACCCCGGGTCATGTGCAGTACACCCGCAACACGGTGTCGGGGGCATCGACGGCCCAGCTGGTCATTCTGCTCGTCGACGCCCGCAAGGGTGTGATCGAGCAGACCCGCCGGCACGCCGCGGTGATGGCGCTGCTGGGGGTGCCGAGGCTCGTCCTGGCCGTGAACAAGATCGACCTGGTCGACGACGCGGCCGGGGTGTTCGCCGAGATCGCGGCCGAATTCACCGAACTCACCACGCGACTCGGCTGGGCGCCCGAGGACGTGGTGGAGATCCCGGTGTCCGCGCTGCACGGCGACAATGTCGCGTCGCGCTCCGAGAACACGCCGTTCTACGACGGGCCGTCGCTCATCGAGTACCTGGAGTCGGTGCCGGTCGACGCCGACAGCTCCGGCCCGCATCAGGTCGGGCTGCGGTTCCCGGTGCAGTATGTGATCCGCCCGCGCACCGCCGAGCACCCGGACTACCGCGGCTACGCGGGACAGGTTGCCGCGGGCGCGGTGTCGAAGGGTGACGAGGTCGTGGTGCTGCCGTCGGGCATCCGCAGCACGATCGAACGGATCGACACCCCGGACGGCGAACTGGCCACCGCGCAGCCGGGCCGCAGCGTCACGCTGATCCTGACCGACGACGTCGACATCTCCCGCGGCGACATCATCGCCTCGGCCATCGATGCTCCGGAACCGCTGGACTCGTTCGACGCCACGGTCTGCTGGCTGGGCGACAAACCGCTGCGCCCGGGTGCGCGGCTGCTGCTCAAGCACGGCACCCGCACCACCCAGGCCATCGTCGGCGCGCTGCTGGAGCGTTTCGACGAACAGAACCTGGCCGCCGATCCCGACCCGGAATCGTTGGCGCTCAACGATATCGGCCGCGTCTCGGTGCGCGTCGCCGATCCGGTCGTCGCCGACGACTACCGCGTCAACCGGCACACCGGCAGCTTCCTGCTCATCGACCCGTCGGGCGGCAACACGCTCGCAGCCGGGCTGGTGGGCGACGTCCTGACCGCCGTCGAGGTGGGCACGGAAGCCGGCAGCTGAGATGAGTTCGCTGCCCGCGTCCCGGCACGGCCCGTCATCCCGGCATGCCCGTGGCCGGGATCCACAGCGTACGGCGGGATTCCGGCCACAAGCATACCGGGATGACGGGGAGAGCCTCCGGAACGATCGAGAGGGCGTCCGGAACGAGAGGGAAAGCTTCCGGAGTAACGGCGGCGAGAATGCCCGGCGGGGCAGGCCGGCGCTGATCGCCGTGGCGCACGGCAGCCGCGATCCCCGTTCGGCCGCGACGATATCCGCCGTGGTCGCCGATATCGCCGTGCGGCGTCCCGACCTGGACGTCCGGCCGGCGTTTCTCGATCTGAACACCCCCTCGGTGGAGCAGGTCGTGGATGCCGTTGCCGCCCAGGGACATACCGACGCCGTGGTGGTTCCGCTCCTGTTGGGCAGCGCATTTCACGCCCGTGTCGATCTGCCGGGCCTGCTGGCCACCGCCGGCGTTCGGCACCCGCGCCTGCGCCTGACCCAGGCCGATGTCCTCGGCACCGATCCGCGCCTGGTCACCGCGCTGCGCGACCGCATCGTCGCCGCCGGTGCCGACCCGCGCGACGAACGCACCGGAATCGCGGTCGCCGCCGTCGGATCGTCCTCGGCCGCGGCCAACCGCCGCACGACACGGATCGGCGACCTGCTCGCCGCCGGCACCGCCTGGCGGACCACCGTCTGCTTCGCCACCACGGAACCCGGCCCGGCCGAGGCGGTTTCGAGCCTGCGCGACCGCGGCTGCGATCGTGTGCTGGTGGCCCCGTGGTTCCTCGCCCCCGGCCTGCTCACCGATCGCCTGCGCACCGCGGCCGCCGATCTCCGGCACGCGGAAACCATCGGCGCACACCCGCTTCTCGCCGAGGTGGCGCTGGACAGATATGCGGCTGCCATAACGCCTACCCTGGATCTGTCCGCCTGAGCCGGGGCGCGCTCGACCGCCCGGGACCGCGGCAGATTCGAGCGTCTCCTTGTGATCCGACCGCGTCGAACCGCCATTCCGGCACACCGCCGGGATCCACGGTGCGGCCACTACATGGAGACAGTGGATTCGGCCACCCAAGGCGGCAATGAATTCCGGCCACCCGCGACAACAGCGGACTCCGGCCACCCACAGCGGCAATGAATTCCGGCCATCAGCACGCCGGAATGACGATGCGGTGGTGCGCGACTACCCCACGGATCGCCCGAGGCTGCGACTCCGCACAACGGCGGGCTCAGCCATCCTCGTATAGCTCGGCGTCGTAGTCGCGGAAATCCGCGGCCTCGCGCTGGGCCCGCTGGAACTCCAGGTCGTCGAGCATGCCCACAGTCCGCACCGTCTGGTCGGGGACGCCCAGGTTCAACGCCTCGGCGGCGGCCACCCTTTTCCGGACGGCGAGTTCGTCGTAGCCTCGGTCGTCCTCCGGCAGCCTACCCAGCATCGTGCGCAACTCGGACAGTTCCGCGAGCGCTCTCGTCCGCTGCTGCGCCAACTGGCGATCCGGCCCTATCACGTTGTCCCTGCCCCTTCCGGTAGATGCCCCTTCCGGCAGATCCAGGAATCGAGCAGCATGGAACCGTCGGATCCGCGAAGGGCACTCTCGCGGGTCGGCGCCCGGGGCGTTACTCCCCGAGCTCGGTGGCCCTCTTCAGCAGGATCTGGCGCGACTGCTCCGGCGTCGCCGCCTGCATGCTGAGGGTGTCCATGACCTGCCGGTACATCTCCAGGTCACGCGGGCGATCCAGGTACAGCGCGCTGGTCAGATGCTCGAGATAAACCAGATCGGGCAATTCCGGCTCGGCGAAGCGCAGCATCGTGAACGAACTGCCCGCCGCACCGTGCCCGCCGACCTCGAAGGGCAACACCTGAATGGTCAGGTTCTTCCTGTTCGACAGCTCGGCCAGATGCTCGAGCTGCCCCCGCAGCACGGCCCGGCCGCCGATCGCCCGATGCAGGACCGCCTCATCGATCACCGCCCACAGCCCGGGCCCGCCGGACCGCTCCAGCACCTCCTGCCGACGCCGACGCAGCTCCACCCGGCGCGGCGCGTCCTTGCCGTGGCCGAGCGAGACGACCGCACGGGTGTAGTCCTCGGTCTGCAGGAGGCCCGGAATCAGTTGGGCCTCAAAGGTTCTGATCGACTCCGCGGCATGCTCCAGACCGATGTAGGTCTCGAACCACTGTGGTAGTAGATCGCCGAACCGCTGCCACCACCCCGGCTCGTTGGCCTTGCGGACCAGATCCAGGAACGGCTCACGCTCCTCCGGATCGACGATGCCGTACAGCGTCAGAAGGTCGCGGATGTCGCGTTCCTTGAAACCCGTCCGGCCCAGCTCCAGCCGGCTGATCTTGGCATGCGAACCACGGATGTGCTCGCCCGCGTCCTCCCGGGAGATGCCCCGGGACTCGCGTAGCTTGCGCAACTGTCCGCCGACCGCGATACGCAATGCCGTCGGGCCACGCTCGACGACGGTCTGCTCGACTTGGCCGAACCGTGTGGGTTCTGCAGCCATGAGGTCGTCTCCCGATACTCGTGATGGTGTGGCGGTACGGTAGCCGGTGTACGCCCCGATGTAACCACACTCGGCCGCCTATCCTACCTCCGAACGGGCCGCATCGGCGACGACCCGACCGGTCAGTTATGAAACCAGCGCTCGAGCACGACTGCCACGCCGTCCTCCCCGACGTCGGCGGTGATCTCGTCGGCCAGTTCCAGCACCGGGTCCACCGCATTGCCCATGGCCACGGAATGTCCGGCCCAGGCGAGCATTTCGCGATCATTGTAGCCATCGCCCATCGCGAGGGTGACCTCGGGCGGGATACCGAGTTCGCGACGCAGTTGCTCGAGCGCCCAGCCCTTGGTCACGCCCAGTTTGGAGGCCACCAGCCAGGGCTCGTGCTCGCCGTGCACCCAGCCCGCGCCGGGCAGGTTCTGCTCGGCCATCACCTCCACCATGTCGGTCAGCGTGCCGCCCGGCCACCAGCCGTTCAACCGCGTGGTCGGTTCCAGGCTCAGCTGATGGTCGTCGACGAACCGGAACTCGCCCAGCCGGAAGCTGCCGGGGTAGTACCCCGTCGTCCAGGTGCCGATGCCGACCTTCTCCACCGACAGCACCATGTCGGGGAACAGCGTGCGCAGCACCGCCACCGCGGGCTCCGGGTCGAAGGTGTGCACCGACAGCGGCTCCCAGTTCGAAATATCCACGTGCACAGCCCCGTTCGAGCACAGCGCCCGGCCCGCGCCGAGACCCAGCTCCTCGACCACCATCCGGGTGGCCAGCAGCGTGCGGCCGGTCGTGATCACCACGTGCGCCCCGGCCGCGACCGCCGCCCGGACCGCGTCCCGTACCCGGGCACTGATCTGTTCCCCGGTCGCCATGAGGGTGCCGTCCACATCGAGCGCTATCAACTGCGGGGGTTCTGCTGTCTCCACCCGCCCCATTGTTACCGATGATGCAGATGCACTTGCATCTTCGTCACTGTCCGTGCTCGCGCTGCCGATCGCCGGCCTCCGGCAGCGGAAGGTACGGCGTGACCGCGTGTGCCAGGCTGCTCATCGTCAGCGATTGCAGCCACACCCGGCCCGGCCCGGTGAGCGCCGCCAGGAACAGGCCGTCGCCGCCGAACAGGATGTTGCGGATGCCGCGCAGCACGGTGATGTCGAAATCGACACCGGCCTCGAACATTCCGACATGTCCCGGGTGCACGCGCAGCGTCTGCCCCGGCGCCAGGTCGTAGGTCACGACCTCGCCGGACAACTCCACCCAGGCGTTTCCCGCACCGCCGATCCGCTGCAGCGTGAATCCGGTCCCGCCGAAGATCCCCGCGCCCAGGCGGCGCTGAAAACTCAGCGCCACCCGCACATCGCCGGTGGCACACAGGAATCCGTGCCGATGCACCAGATACTCCGCGTCCGGCCGCACGGCGACCGGCACGATCTGGCCGGGCAGCTTCGCGGCGAAGGCCACCGTCCCCGGCAGGCGAGCGGCGGAGTATTCGGTCATGAACCATCCCGCGCCGGCGAAGGCGCGCCGCACGGCGCCGAACATGCCGCCTGCCATGACCCGTGACGAGGTGCGCAGCCGGATGGACTCACTCATCCACGACAGCTGCCCCGCCTCCGCGATCACCCGGTCGTCCGGCTGCAGGGTGACCTCGAGCACCGGCATCACGGTGCCGATGATTCTGGTATCCACCCGTTCCAGTGTCCGCCCGGAAAACCGCCCCCGGCAACGCATGACACATCAACACGACGTTCGGCTTCCGCCGGATCGGCTGCCGGTCGGTGGGCCTACTGGATCGCGTCAACGAAATCGCAAGAAAGACAGGGAAAGGGGAGTCGATGAGTGCGCGGTTCGAAACCGAGGTGGTGCTGATCAGCGGCGCCAGTTCGGGTGTGGGCGCGGCGACCGCGCGCCGGGTGGTCAGCGGCGCGAACCGCCCCCTCCTCCACCGCCACCCGAACCGCCGTGGGATCCCCCCGACGAACCACCCGACTTGGAGCCACCACCCGAGGGCCCACCGGAATCCTTGCCGCCCGAGGAACCACCGTGTCGCGAGGAACCACCGTCTCCCGAGGAACCGCCGGAGTTCGAGGTGCCGCCGGACAAGCCGCCGGACGCCTTGCCGACGTCCGAAGCCGAACCGCCGCCGGATCCGCCGGACGCCGATCCGCCGCCGGAGACTCCACCGTTCCCGAGGCCACCGCCGGACGATCCCGCCGGTCCCGATCCGCCGCCCGCGGATCCGCCGGACGGAGCGCTCCCCGAGGAGTCACCGCCGGAGCTCGCCGATCCGGCCGACGAGCCGCCCGTACCGGTCGATCCCCCGCCGAACCCCGCACTGCCGCTCTGCCCGGCACCGCCGGCCGAGACCCCACCGGCCCCTCCCCCCGCGGAACCCGTTCCCGCGGGTGACCCCGCGATCGGAGCAGAACCCGGGCCATCGGAAGCCTTTGCGCCGGGACCGGTTCCGCCCGCCCATCCGGTGCCGGCGTGGGAGCCCGCCGCCCCCTCGGACGGATTGGACAGCGAGCCACCGGGAGGCCGCGGAGCGGGAAAGGCACCGCTCCCGGGCAGGCTGACCGAGGGGATGCGGCCACCGGACAGCCCGGCCGGCGTGGGGCCGCTCGGAGTCCTGTCGAACGGGAGCGGATTGGTGAAGCGCGCCGGATCGGCATAGGGCGAGGCGCCGCGGCGGGAGATCGGCGAGGTGTGCGGCGGGGCACCACGCGTGGCGACCGGGCGCTCCGCGACGGCCGTGGCACCCGTCGACACCGACTGCGCCACTGCACCGTACGAGCGCGCGACGGGCTTCGTCACCGACCAGACCCCCTCCGCTTCACCCCCGAGCGGCGGGGCGTCGTCGAGGCCCTCGAGCGGCGGCAGGCGGCCGAAATCTTGGCGGGCGTCGCGCGCGGGGCCGGCCAGCGCCGGCGCGAATTCCAGTGCCGGGCCGTCGGTTCCGATCGGCCCGCTGCCCAGCATGGACGCGGCCGACACGGCCACCGCGGAAGCGACCGCGGCACTGGACACCACGGCCGCGCCCCGCGCGTACCGGCCCGAAGTCGTTCCCGCGCCCGCCCTCCGGGCCGCGGCCGTCGCCGCACCGATGGCCACGGTGTGCGCCGGATCCGGAGACATCAGCACGGGCCGGCCGAGTTCGGCCAGCACCTGCGCGACCTCGGGCGGCCGAGCGGCGCCCCCGACGAGCAGAACCCGGTCGATGTCCCGCATCGTCAGGCCCGCGCCCTGCACGCATTTCCGCACCAGCGGAAGGGAATTGCGGACGGTCCACGCGCGTAATCGGGCGGTGTCGTCGAGGGAGACCACCTTCGACACCGGCGCCGACCCGCCCGGCTCCAGGGTGCGGGCATAGCGCGCCAGCACGGTCCCCAGCGGACGGCCGCCGTACCGGCGCGAGCGCACCGCCCTGCCCAGCACACCCCGCTCGTCACGATCCCCCTCAGTGCGCACGACCGCGACGTCGAGGCTGCTCCCACCCAGGTCGTAGACCAGCGTGAGCCCGGACTCCGACACACCGTGTTCCGCGTCGAGCCATTCCACCGCCGCCACCGGCTCCGGCATCAGCACGGTGTCGGCGGCGCCCGAACGGTCCAGGGCGTGCCGCAGCGGTGACAGCTGGCGCGTGCCGTAGCAGGCGGGAAAGGTGGCGACCGGTCCCGCCGTCGGCTCGGCGGCCCCGACGAGGCAGCCGACCACCGCGGCCACCAGATCGGCCGGCGTCCAGATCCGGCCGCCCAGCGTCACCGGCTCCGACCGCCGCGTGAGATCCGCGAAATCCGTTGCCACCGGGGCGAATCGCGGCATGCCGCCCACGCATGCGGCGCCGGTGCTGTCGAAGGTGACGGCCGTGCGGCGCAGCCGCACGGCCGGCCGATCGCGATCACCGGCCACCGCCGAGACGGAGTTCACTGTGCCGATGCTCATGCCGAAGCCAACTGTCATTGCCATCCCGTCAACGCACCGAGACCACGGCCCCACGAAGACGATCCATGTGGTCGCGGTCGTTTTCCAAACAGCGACCACAGGTTAGCTGGCAATTGTCGGTGGTCAATACCGAACGGGCGGAAAAACTTTCATACCCGCTGGTCTACATCATGAAATGCCTGATAGGCGGACATGCAAGCCTTCGAATGGATTTGAAATCGTACCCAAACGGCAAATTTGCGCCGAAACCAGCTACTTCCCAGTAATTACCGATACATACCGACCGGTGCGCTGTTGTGAATCCAAAACGATCACATGCCACACAGAACAAGACCGGAAAATCTGAATGACTGAAAGGTTGCTATCGATGCGAGAAGGAGTCGATCCGGCATTTCCCCCATTCCAAACGGACCGATCGGTTCTGGTGTGAGACACGCACTCTCGCCCCGGACAACACGAAGCCCGGGCGTGGAAACACGCCCGGGCCGGTTCGGTGCGGAGGATCAGGCGCGAGCCAGGAGCTTGCGCTTCCACCACGGCCGGTCCGCGGCACCGCCGCCGCGGATCGCGCCCGGACGGCGCCCGGCGATCAGACGGTCGAGATCGGCCGCGCTCGCGGCCGGTGCGGGCAGGCGCCCGGCATTGAAGTCGTCGACCAGATGCCGGACCGTCTGCTGGGCACAGGATTTGTTGGTGCCGATGAAGCCCGTCGGGCCGCGCTTGATCCAGCCGGTCACGTAGGTGGCCGGGACGACGGCGCCCCCGGACGAGTCGAGCACCCGGCCCTCGTCGTTGGGGATCACGCTCGCCCGCTCGTCGAAGGGCAGGCCGGGCAGCGCCACGCCGCGATATCCGACCGACGTCAACACCAGTCCGGCATCGAGGGATTCGGCCTCGCCGGTCCCGACCGCCCGCACCGTGCCGTCCTCGTCGGTGCGAAGCTCGGTGCGCTCCAGCCGGATTCCGCTCACCTCGTCGGTCCCCAGCAGCGCGGTCGGCGACGACAGGTAGCGGAACACGATCCGCTTGCGCGCACCCACCGGCCGATGGGACACCCCGCGCAGCAGGCGCAGCTTCTGCTCCACCTTCTGCGGCATCCCCGGAACCGCCTCGGGCACTTCACCTTCCACGACGATATCGACGTCGGAGCCGAGCAGGCCCACGAATTCCGGCACCGTGAAGGCGGATTCGGCCGGACCGCGACGGCCGACGATCACGACTTCTTCGATCTTGCTGTGCCGCAACGCCGCCAGCGCCACCGGCGAGACCTCCGTGCCGGACAGCGTCTCGGGGTCGGCGGTGAGAATGCGAGCAACGTCGAGCGCCACATTGCCGTTGCCGACGATCACCGCGCGCCGCCGGGACAGGTCGAACTCCCGCCCGGCGTGATCGGGATGCCCGTTGTACCAGGCCACGAACTCCGTGGCGGAGACGTTGCCGGGCAAACCCTCGCCGGGAACGCCGAGCTTGCGATCGGCCGAGGCGCCCACCGCGTAGATCACCGCGTGAAAGTGCTCGCGCAGCTCGGCGTGCGAAATATGCTCACCCACCTCGACATTCAGGTACGACCCGAAGCCTGGCTGCGCGGAGATCACATCGAACAGCCGGCTCACCTGACGGGTGCGGGTGTGGTCGGGCGCCACGCCGTGCCGGGCCAGCCCGTACGGCACCGGCAGCCGGTCGAGGACCGTCACCGACACTCCCGGCTGGGTCAGCAGCTCATCGGCGGCATACATGGCCGACGGGCCCGAACCGACGACCGCGACCCGCAGCGGACCCTGTCCGGTCCGGACGGCCGCCGCCGGAATGGGCTTGGCCAGCACCGGCCGCGGCCGCACCTGCCGGTAGAAGTCGGCATTGATCTCGATGAACGGCTGCTGTTCGTCGGTCAGCTTCTTCGTCGAGGTGATGGCGTCCACCGGACAGGCCGAGGCGCAGGCGCCGCAGTCCACGCACGACGCCGGATCGACGTAGAGCATCTCCGCGGACAGGAAGTCCGGCTCGTCCGGCGTGGGGTGGATGCAGTTGACCGGGCAGGCGTACACGCACGAGGCGTCGCTACAGCACGACTGCGTGACCACGTAGGGCATCGCGACCGTCGCTCAGCCGGCTCGCGCCGCGCGCACGGGCTCCGAGCGGTACCGGGTGGTGTGGCCGTCGATCCGCAGCAGCTTCCACATGCCCTTGGCGATCGGGTTCATCAGGCCGATCTCCTTGGCGAGCGTGCGCACGTCACCGAAGAAGTCGCTGAAGTCCTGCTTCGCCTCCTTGGAGCCGTAGAACAGCTCCTTGCGGACGTGGTCGGGAATGTCGAACTCTCGCCAGAACGACCGCGGCGGAGTGTAGATCGACCGTCCCAGGATCCACATGACGAGCGGCATCAGCAGCGACAGCGCGAACTTGTTGGCCTTACCCGTCTCGGGCACGTGCTGCTTGAGGAACTCGTGCGCGAAGGAGATGTGCCGGGCCTCCTCGGCCACGTGAATGGACATCACGCCGCGCATGATCGGGTGCACCTCGTCGCCCGAGCGCAGGATCGCCTTCTGGATGTGATCGATCGGCTCCTCGCCGGCCAGCACCGCCATGAAGAACAGGTTCGGGAACTTCGCGGCGACCGGCGCCCCGATGTACTTGAACTTGCTGACCAGCGGGCCCATCCCGGGTACGTCGATACCGATCCGGTTGACCATCTCCTGGAACATCAGGGTGTGGTTGTGCTCCTCGATCATCTCGTGGGAGCAGTACCGGAACTCGGGGGATCCGTTGGGCAGTCCGAAGTTGTGCGTCACCATGCCGCTGATCAGGATCGACTCGAACTGCAGGCCGACCTTGGCGACATTGGCCTGGCGATACTTGCCGATGGCAATCTTGCGCTCCAGCGGCTGCGCCTGATACCAGGGGTGGCGGCCGAGCGCGTCACCGGAGACGGGCAGCACCCAGCGCTCCTCGCCGGCGTCGGCGGCGAAATCGGGGTTGTCCCAGTCGATGTCCTCGAACGGATCGAAGTGCTTGTTGACCGAGCCCTCCGAGAGCAGCATCAGCTTCTGGGCGTACTCCTGAGCCTGGGCGACCACCGGGTCGACGTCGGGCGTCGCGGCAACAGACATCGTCGTCACAGCCTCTCCATCTCGGACTATTAACTGTGTCCCATGGTTACACCAACAAGGGGACCGGTCAATAGTGACACAGCGACGATTCGAACTCGAGTGCACACCTGTACACCGAATAATCGATAGTGTGTATTTATCGCGCTGGTCAAGAGGGTGTTATCCGGCGGCTTCCCGGGGCAGAGTGTTCCGGATCACGTTCACCAGATAGGGGTATGGCCGTGCTCGATGAGCGATTCCGCCGGAGCGCCGACCCGCGATGCGAGCCGAATACGTGACACGGGCCGGGTGCGAGGCATGACCCGGATGCGAGGCACAGGCCGGCTACGAGGACGAGCCCGACAAGGCACAAGTCGGGGACGAAGACGAGCCGGCTACGAAACACAAACCGGGTACGAGGCCGCAGCCCGGATGCGCGGCGCGGCCCCGTACACGAGGCACAGCCCAGATACGCAGCGCGGCCGGCATGAGGCGCGGCCGGCTACGAGACGGGTTCGGAATACGAGGCGCGGCCCGGATTCAGAGCGGGACGGGTGCGCAGGTCAACGGCACGGGTGCGCTACACACGCGTCGGCGGCGGGGATCGTGGCATCGCCAGCGACCGCCGTGGTTGCGCACAGGGCCGCGGTGGCGGCGATCGCCGCGGTGGCCGTCACCCGGACGGCGCGCCGGCCGAACAGCCGACCGGCCCCCACCCGGCCGAGGCGGGCCGGTCCACCGCGCCACCAGCCGCGGCGGTGACCGGTCGTGCCCGTCTCCCCCTCGACGGACCGGCGGGCCAGGATCGCGGCGCCCTCGGCGACGGTGTGCTCCGGGTCGGGCGCCACGATGATCGGCCGGGCCAGGGCGGCGGCGAGGACATCGACCACCTCCGGCGGCCGGGCCGCGCCGCCGATCACCAGGACGCAGTCGACGTCGGCCATCGTGACATCGGCGACGCGCAGGCACTTGTAGACCATGCCGAGCGATTTGCGCACGTGTTTGGTGCGCAGTTCGGTGATGACCGCATCGGAGGCGGCGTTCGACCCGTCCCCGGAGCGCCAGCCGGACCGCCGGGCCATCTGTGCGCCGAACGCGCGGCCGCCGAAATCGCTGGAGCGCAACGATTCTCCGACCACCGGATCGGTCGGGCAGCCCGCGCCGACCCGGACCAGGGTGACCCGGAGCCCGGAGCCGCCCAGGTCGTACACCAGCGCCAGGCCGGGCATCATCGGGCCGCAGGCGTCCTCCAGCCAGGCGGCGGCTGCGACCGGCTCGGCCGCCAGCACGGCCTGTTCCAGCCCGGCCGCGTCGAGGGCCTCGCGCAGATCGTCCACGCGCTGCGGCGGATAGCCGGCCGGGTGGGTGACGGTGACGCCGGACTCCGGCTCGCGCACGTCGGTCAGCTCGCGCACGTCGGTCAGCACGGTCGCGGCGACCGTCGCCACCAGGTCGGCGGCCGACAGCGCGCGATGCCCGACCCGGGCGGTCGGCGCCGAACGCTGGGTGAGGTCGGCGAAATCGGTGATGGCCCGGCCGTGCTTGGGGATCCGGCCGACGCGCGCGGTGCCGGTACTGTCGAACGTCAGGGTGGTGCGCCAGGTCTCCGGCGGGCAATGCCCCCGACGCCCCCGATGCCCCGGCCCGTGCTTACCGCCTCCGTACGCCACCGCACGCACCGTGTTGACCGTGCCGATGCTGACTCCGAGCCCAACCATCATCACGTCCACCCTCGATCGACGAGCCGTTTACCGAACCGTGATCCGAACCTGATCCAGGACACCACTGTGCTGAAAGATTGCCAAGCACCGGACATGTGGTTGTCCGCCCGAGCGCCGGTGATGCGCCCCGCTATCGACTCGACCGGACGACGGACCCAACCTGCGTAATCACTTGCCGCAACGACCGCCACACCGGGCAAGGTCGCGGTCGGACATCGCCCGGTACCGGTTTGCCGAAGTCAGGACTTGGTGGCAGCCCCGACGAAGAGCAGTCCGCCGAGGTGGTGTTCGATCTCGGCCTGTCCGTGCAGGCCGTGCCGCCTCAACTCGGTGACGAATTCCGTCGCCTCGAACCGGTTCTCGCGCGGATGCACCGTGAACGTCCGCATCGCCCAGGTGTCCAGCAGGTGCCGGGGAACCTCCTCGAACAGCACCGTGCCGCCGGGCCGCAGCACCCGGACGACCTCCGCGAGCGCCTGCCGCCAGTCGGGGACATGGTGGATGATCCCGAAATCCATCACCACGTCCATGCTCGCGTCCGGTTGCCGGATCTCGCACACATCCCCTTGCGAGAGTGCGACATTCGCACGACCGTGCAGCCTGCGTTCGGCGACGTCGACCATGGCCGGATCGAAGTCGAACGCGGTCACGTGCGCCGCACCGAGACGATCCTGGAGTACCTCGACGCCGACTCCGCGGCCGCAACCGACCTCGAGCACGCGCCGACCGGACAGGTCACCTCCGGCAAGGCGACGGAACCACGCCGCCTCCCGGTGGTGCTGGTGCGCGGCGCGGACCGGATTGTTCATCGCCAGGCGCTCGATGGTGTTGAGCTTCACGGTGACTCCCCTTCCACTCATGAGTTAGGTAACCCTAACTCCGAATTCGCGGCGGGGCAACGTCCCGGTGTGAGCGATGGAGGAAACTCCCCCGATCAGCCGACCGGCAGCTCCGGGATTCGGGTCGCGCGGGCGTAGACGGTCTCGCCGTCGGCCAGGCGGAGGGCCTCGGCGTCGCCGCGGGTGACCTGGGCGGTGAACAGGTCGCCGGTGGCGGCGTTGCGCAGTTCCAGGCGGACCTCGAAACCCAGGCGGACGATGCGCTCGACGGTGGCACGGGTGACGCCGGCCGATTCCGCGGTGCCCTCGTGTTCGGCCTTCGCCACATCCGCGTCGCGACCGATGCGGATATCGTGCGGGCGGACCAGGTGACCGTTCAATTTCGCCACATCGCCGAGAAACGACATGACGAAATCGTTGGCGGGACGGTCGTAGACCTCCTCCGGGCTGCCGATCTGTTCGATGCGGCCGGAGTTCATCACCGCGATCCGGTCGGCCACGTCCAGGGCCTCCTCCTGATCGTGGGTGACCAGCACGGTGGTCACGTGCACCTCCTCGTGCAGCCGGCGCAACCATTTGCGCAGGTCCTGACGGACCTTGGCGTCCAGTGCGCCGAACGGCTCGTCCAGCAGCAGCACCTGCGGATCCACGGCCAGCGCCCGGGCCAGCGCCATGCGCTGCCGCTGACCGCCGGACAACTGGGCCGGATAGCGGTGCTGGAAGCCGTCCAGCCCGACGATGCCGAGCAATTCGTCGACGCGCGTGCGGATTTCGTTCTTGGGCCGCTTGCGGATCTTCAGCCCGAACGCCACGTTGTCGCGCACGGTCATGTGCTTGAACGCCGCGTAATGCTGGAAGACGAAACCGATACCGCGCTTCTGCGGCGCGACCCGGGTCACATCGGTTCCGGCGATGCTGACCACCCCGGAATCCAGCGATTCCAATCCGGCGATCGAACGCAGCAGCGTCGACTTGCCGGACCCGGACGGGCCCAGCAGCGCGGTCAGCTCGCCCGACGGGATATCGATGCTGACATTGTCGAGCGCCGCGAAGGTGCCGTAGGACTTCCTCGCGTCGGTTACAGTGATCATTTTCCTGCCTCCGGCAAGGTGCTCATTTCGCGGTCCCCCGCTTACGTTCCAGAACGGTCATGAGAAGAAGAGTGACCAGCGCCATCCCCATCAGCAGCGTGGCCGCGCAGTAGGCGCCGAAGATGTTGCGGTCGTTCATATATCGCGAGTTGACCAGCAAGGTCAGCGTCTGCCCGCCACCGGGCAGACCGGTCGACACCATGATCACCGCGCCGAACTCACCCAGCGCCCGGGCCACCGTCAGCACGACGCCGTAGGTCAGGCCCCAGCGGATGGCCGGCAGCGTGATCCGCCAGAAGGTCTGCCAGCGCGAGGCGCCCAGCGTCGCCGCGGCCTGCTCCTGATCGTCGCCGATCTCGCGCAGCACCGGCTCCACCTCGCGCACCACGTACGGCAGCGTGACGAAGACCGTCGCGATCACCATGCCGGGCAGCCCGAATATCACCCGGAAGCCGAGATTCTCGACGCCGCCGAACCAGCCGGCCGTACCCCACAGCATGATCAGCGCGACGCCGACCACCACCGGCGACACCGAGAACGGCAGATCCACCACGCCCTGGATGAGCGAGCGGCCCGGAAAGTGCCCGCGCACCAATGCGGTCGCGGTGACGATCCCGAAGATGACGTTCAAGGGCACGGTGATCAGCACGATGACGACCGAGATATTGAACGCCGAAATGGCCGCGGGCGTGGAGATCCAGTCGATGAACTGGCCGATGCCGTTCTCGAAGCTGCGCCACAGGATGATCACCAGCGGCGCCACCAGCAGTACGAATAAATACAGCAGCGCAACCGTGCGCAGCGAAAGCCGGGACAGCACAGACAGATTCATCGCGTTGCCTGCTCCTTGCGCGCGCTGCGATCGGCGAACAGCCGAAGCACCAGCAGTGTCACGAACGAAATAGCCAGCAGCGCAACAGAAACCGCGGCCGCGTTCACCGGGCGGTCGACCTCGATCTGCTGCTGAATGTACTGCGAGGCCACCTGGGTCTTGCCCGGAATGTTGCCGCCGATCAGGACCACCGAGCCGAATTCGCCGATGGCCCTGGCGAAAGCGAGCCCGCCGCCGGAGATGATCGCCGGCACCAGGGTGGGCAGCACGATGCGCCGGAAGGTGGTCCAGTTGTCGGCGCCCAGCGAGATCGCGGCCTGCTCCACCTCCGCGTCGGCCTCGATCAGCACCGGCTGCACCGAGCGCACCACGAACGGCAGCGTGACGAATCCGAGCGCCGCCACCAGGCCGGGCTGGGTGGCGTTGAGGTGTACGTCGATCGGGCTCTGCGGGCCGTACAGCGACAACATGACGATGCTGGCCACGATCGTCGGCAGCGCGAACGGCAGGTCGATCAGCGCGTTCACGATGCTCTTGCCGGGGAAGTCGTCCCGCACCAGCACCCACGCGACGAGCGTGCCCATCACGACGTTGAGCAGCGCCACCACCACCGAGACGAGGACGGTGACGCGCAACGCGTCCAGCGCGGCGGGCGCGGTCACCGCGTCCCAGAACCCGGACCAGCCGTCGTCGAAGGAATGGAAGACGAGCGCGGCCAGCGGTAGCAGCACGATCACGCTCAGCCACAGCACCGCGGTGGCGATGCCCAGCGGGCCGACCGACCCGGTCACCCGGAGCCAGGACCGGACACCGCCGCCGCTTTTCGCCGGGGCGGGTCCGGCGTCGATACTGGTCATTTGGTTGCCTTCTCGTAGATGGCCGCGACGCTGCCGGAGCCGGGGGTGAACAGCTCCTTGTCGACCTGCTTCCAGCCGCCCAGATCCGCGATCGTCCACAACCTGCGCGGCTCGGGGAAGTCCTTGTTGAACTCCTCCGCCACCTCCGGATCGACCGGCCGGAAACCGGCCTGCGCCCAGGCCCGCTGGCCCGCCGGGGTGTACTGGAAGTCCTTGAACGCCACCGCCTTGTCGAGATTCCGGCTGGTCTTCAGGACCGCGATCGGATTCTCGATCTTGAAGGTCTCCTCGGGAACCGTGTAGTCGATCGCGTCGCCCTGGCGCTGCGAGAAGATGGCCTCGTTCTCGTAGCTGAGCAACACATCGCCGGTGCCCTGCAGGAACGTCTCGGTGGCCTCGCGGCCCGACTTCGGCTGGACCTTCACGTGCTCGGGGGTGACCAGCTTGCCCAGGTAGTCGAGACCGGCCTGCGGGTTCTTGCCGCCGTCGCTCTTCGCGGCGTACGGGGCCAGCAGGTTCCACTTGGCGGAACCCGAGCTGAACGGGTTCGGGGTGACCACCTCGACGCCCGGTTTCAGCAGGTCGTCCCAGTCCTTGATGCCCTTCGGGTTGTCCTTGCGCACCACGATCGCGACCACCGATCCGAACGGGATGCCCCGGTGCGCGTCGCTGTTCCAGTTCTGATCGACCAGCCCGGCGTCGACCAGGCGGGTGATGTCGGGTTCGACGGAGAAGTTGACGACGTCGGCCTGCGCGCCGTCCTTCACCTTGCGGGACTGGTCGCCGGAGGCGCCGTAGGACTGCTGCACCTGCACGTCCGATCCGGCCGAGGTCTTGGCGAAGGCGGGGATGACCTTGTCGAATCCCGGCTTGGGGGTGGCGTACGCATACAGCGTCAGCGTGCTGCTCGCACCGCCGCCCTTGGTGCCGGGGATATCGCTGGCTCCGCCGCTGCAGGCGCCGAGTAGCAGCGCCGCCAGCGTGAGCAGCGCGACGCTCGTCGTCGTCCTGGCCCGGAACCGAGGGCTGCGAGACATTCGGATGTGAACCCTTCCTGTGCCCACCGGACCCGGCGCCGGCGGTGAAACTGCGATTTCGCCGCCTCTCCTTGCCGCACAACGGAATTCGGCAACGGCGGGCGACTGGCCCGGAGGGCCGCGCACGACGGAAACGCTCGTGGAAGATGCGTCGGCCAGTCTAGGCGAGCCGACCCGGCGCGAGCGTGACCGCGCGCGCTCAGCGACAGTAGATGTCCGCGAGGACGAGACAGCCGACTGCGATCAACGCCAATTCATGGCGGACCTGCGGTACGACGCTCAGTGACACCGGCAAACTGTAGCAGAACAGGACAAAGTTCCGCGAACGTTGCGAAAAAAGACCGGGAGAACCGAATGGCCGGTCCGAACCGCATCCACGTCCTGGGATGCCGGGGGACGGCTCGGGATGATCGCCCGATCCACACGGTGCGCAACCTCGGCCGCGACGCCGGGCCGCAGTGGCACCGTGGGACAGGGCAGTAGATGAAACGGTATTTCGAAGCCGGTATTTCGAAGCTCAGTGCCGCGTAGAGACGCTCAGCAACAGCGTTGAGCTGGGGAAACGAGTAATCGCCGACACCGGCCGGTTACTCGTCCTCGACCTCCGGGGGGCTCTCGAGCAGGTCGATGATCCACTCCTCCGTGGCCGACTCCTCGCCGTCCTCGTTGGTGCCCTCGACGCGTAGCTGATTCTGCAGCCGTACCCCCAGGCCGAGGACCTGAGCGGCCTTCACCATCTCTACGGCCTCCTCCGGCGACGCGTAGTGGGTGGCAAGCAAACGCGGTCCCTCATCGAGCTCGTCGGAGTCCAGCAACTGCGCGATCTCCGCGAATTCCTCATCGGTTGGCATGCCGAGCACAGTACCTCAGCGCGTGAGCAACCAGGCGACGATCACCAGCACCAGCAGCGCGACCAGGGCAAGCTGCACGCGGGACCGGGGCATCCAGCCGCCGTCCCGGCCGGTGCGGCCGACGTCCCTGCCGGAGTCCGGCTCGGTGCCGCTCACGCGGCCTCCTTGTGCGCCGTACGGGCGGGCTCGGGCCGCTCCGAATCGTCTTCCACGGCCCGGTCGCGGCCCAGCAGTCGCAGCACCACCCGCAGCACGCGGTCGAGCACGAAGGCGATGGCGAAGCTGACCGGGAGCGCCCCGGCCAGCACCACGACGAACTGCGGAACGAACGGCAGGCCGGCGACCCACAGTTCGAAGCCGTCCCACCAGCCAGCAATGCGATGCACGGACCCCAGCCTAACCGTCGCGGCGGACGTCGATCCGGGCGCACCGCCCGCGTTGTGGACGGGGCGGCCGCGGGCACCGATGATGGCTGTATGTCGTCGTACGATGAGCCGATCACCAACACCCCCGGCGGAATCCTGTCCGACGGACTGCCGGTTCCGCGCGACGCGCTGGACGACGTTCCCGACGCCTCGCTGGCCGCCGGATTCATCCCGGTCGCGCCCGGGGCGACGCACCGGTCGGTGTATCCGCCGATCGACGACTACGCCTTCCTGTCCGACTGCGAGACCAGCTGCCTGATCGCGCGCAACGGCTCGGTGGAGTGGATGTGCCTGCCGCGGCCCGACTCCCCCAGCGTGTTCGGCGCCATGCTCGACCGCGGTGCCGGGCACTTCCGGCTCGGCCCGTACGGGGTGAACGTGCCCGCGGCCCGCCGCTACCTGCCCGGCGGCATCATCGTGGAGACGACCTGGCAGACCGAGACCGGCTGGCTGATCGTGCGCGACGCCCTGGTCCTGGGTCCGTGGCACAACAACGACAAGCGCAGCCGCACCTACCGCCGCACGCCGCGGGACTGGGATGCCGAACATATTCTGCTGCGCACGGTGAAATGCGTGAACGGCGTCGTCGAACTGGAGATGACCTGCGAGCCGGCCTTCGACTACTACCGCGGCGTCGCCGACTGGGAATACTCCGGTGACGTCTACGAGCAGGCGCGAGCGACGTGCGAGAACATGCCTGATTGCCCGACGCTGACTCTCACCACCGATATGCGGCTGGGCCTGGAGGGCCGCTCCGCGCAGGCCCGCACCCGCATGAAGGAAGGCGACGAGGTCTTCGTCGCCCTGTCCTGGTCCCCGCTCCCGCCACCACGCACCTTCGCCGAGGCCGCCGAGAAGATGTGGGCCACCACCGAATACTGGCGGCAATGGATCACCCTCGGCAAGTTCCCCGACCACGAATGGCGCGGCTACCTGCAACGCAGCGCACTCACCCTGAAAGGCCTCACCTACGCCCCCACCGGCGCCCTGCTCGCCGCCGCCACCACCTCCCTCCCGGAAACCCCCGGCGGCGAACGCAACTGGGACTACCGCTACAGCTGGGTCCGCGACTCCACCTTCGCCCTGTGGGGCCTCTACACCCTCGGGCTCAACCGCGAGGCCGACGACTTCTTCTCGTTCCTCTACGACGTCACCAAGTGCGACGACGGTGAGGCGATGCCGCTGCAGGTGCTCTACGGCATCGGCGGGGAGCGCGAGATCACCGAATACGAGCTGGGCCATCTGCACGGCTACGACGGCGCCCGGCCGGTCCGCGTCGGCAACGACGCATACCAGCAGGAACAGCACGACATCTGGGGCACCATCCTCGATTCGGTCTACCTGCACGTGAAATCGCGCCAGCAGGTGCCCGAATCGCTGTGGCCGATACTGGAGCGGCAGGTGCAGGCCGCGATCGAGCACTGGCGCGACCCCGACCGCGGCCTGTGGGAGGTGCGCGGCGAACCACAGCACTTCACCTCGTCGAAGGTGATGTGCTGGGTCGCGCTGGACCGCGGCGCGAAACTGGCCGAGATGCACGGCGAATACGACTACGCCAGGAAATGGCGCGACATCGCCCACGAGATCCACGCCGACATCCTGGACCACGGCGTGAACTCCGACGGGGTGTTCACCCAGACCTACGGCGGGCAGTCCCTGGATGCCTCACTGCTGCTGGTGCCGCTGCTGCGGTTCCTGCCGCCCGACGATTCCCGGGTCCGCGACACGGTGCTGGCCATCGCCGACGATCTCACCGATCAGGGCCTGGTGCTGCGGTATCGCACCGAATCCACCGACGACGGGCTGACCGGCACCGAGGGCACCTTCACCATCTGCTCGTTCTGGCTGGTGTCGGCGCTGGTGGAGATCGGCGAGGTGCGCCGGGCGCGGCACCTGCTGGAGCGGCTGCTCGGCTACTCCAGCCCGCTCAAGCTCTATGCGGAGGAGATCGACCCGCGCACGGGCCGGCACCTGGGCAATTTCCCGCAGGCGTTCACCCACCTGGCCCTGATCAACGCCGTGATGCACGTGATCCGCGCGGAGGAATCGGTCGGCGCGGGCGAATTCCACCCCGCACACCGGACGACCTGACCCGCGCGAACCCCGTCGTCACGGGCCGACCACCGGCACGGGCCGACCACGCGCACCATCGTTACTGCGCGCTTGTGGCTGGGATCCACCACGCCGCAGAGGCTCGGCCGAGAGCACGCCGGAATGACCTACGCCCGAACGCTCGAGCAACCCGGAACTCGGTGCGCGGATCCTGGATCTCCGCGCTCGGGTCGGCCCCCTCAACGCTCCGGCTGAACGTTATCTCCCGTCGGCGTGCACTGGATCGTGTCGAACTTGGCTTGGCCGCGCCATTCCGGACGGGCCCGCAGCCGCGCCTGGGTCGTGCCCTGCCGCGCCTCCACGACCACCGGATCCAACTGCGAACCGTCGTAGGCCTGCGCGGTGCAGGAATAGGTCGGCACGGCCGCGGCCTCGGGGGCGGCGAGAACGGCGGCCGCCGAACTCAGTAAGAAGGCAACCGGCAGACCGGCGACGAGTTTGGTGCGCACAACGACTCCATCCCGCAACACAACAGCACGTATCGCCCGTCAACCTACAACATGCGCGGTCGAGCTACACGCCGGATCGGTGGTACCCGCGCGGCCACGGACGGTCAGACCGCGTCGGCGCGTTCGCGGATGTCGCGGAGCTGGACCAGGGTCTTCTCGATCTCGGTGAGGCGGCGGTCGCGGCTCTCCGGGGAGTGCACCGCGGCGGCCTCCTCGGCGGCGCGCAGCGATTCGTCGACCGAGCGCAGCGTCTGGTTGGCGATCTCGGTGAAGTGGTCGCGCAGGGTGCGCTGCACGTTGCGCAGGCGGAACCGGGATTCCTTGCTCACCTGGAAGATCACGTCGTCCATCAGCCGACCCACCGCGACCTTCGCCTCGGACTGGCGGCGTTCGCGGCGCATCTTGCGGTCCTCCCACAGCGCGTTGACGCCCAGCAGGACCGCGGCCGACCCCGAATACCAGTTCAGCAGCGGCATATTCAGCAGGGTGGTGAGCACGCCGACCATCAGCAGGCCGCCGTAGGAGCCCCGGGTGGCGTTCAGAACCGATTGCGTCACACTGACTTTCGCGCTACCGAGCGGTTCCAGGGAGGCCACCGGCTCGAGCACCTCGCCCGGGTTCTCCAGCCGCATATCCGGCAGCGGCACGTCCCAATCGGTGTGCGGGAACTTCTCCGACACCTGCTCGGCCAGCTCGATCGAGCGGTAGTGCGCGATGACGAAGTTCTCCTCCACCGCCTCGCAGATGCGCGCGTCCAGGTCGGCGCCGAACTCGCGCCAGCGGCGGGCCGGATCGCGCTTGCCGATCTCGGACTCGGCCTCCCGGATCAGCGTGCGCAGCCGGTGGCGCAGATCGTGCTCGATGTCGGCCATCAGCTCCGAACAGCCGTCGGCCAGCGTGACCTGCCAGTTCGCCGACCGCTGGCGCAGCTCGTCGGCGTCGGCGCGGGCGCTGCGCAGCTGCTCGGTGAACTCGCTGCGGCGGCGTGGATCGCGCAGCGTCTCGGCCTCGGTGCGCAGCGCCATCGCCAGATGGTCGGTGATGGTGCGGATATCGCGCACCGCTGCCTCGCGGGCGAGAGTGTCCGCGCGGGCCAGCACGTACTCGCGCAGGTGCTCGACCAGCTGGGGCACCCCGGACTCGAGATCGCGGCGCCGATCACCGCCGGCGCGCAGATGCAGTTCGGCCGAGACCGGCGCGACGGCGAAGCCGAGACCGGCCGCGTCGAGCAGATCCCGGTTGCGCTGCTGCACCCGCGCCCACTGCGGATGCCGATCGATCTTGTTGAGGACGCACACCACCATCGGGCACACCTGCTGGATGCGCTGTAGCAGGGCGATCTGCTCGGGGGCGTACTCGGCACCGGCGTCGGCGACGTACAGCACGGCGTCGGCGGCCGCGATCAGCGACCAGGTGGTCGGGGTGTCGGCGGGTGCGCCGGGCGCGTCCATCACCACGAAACCCTCGGCCAGCAGCGGGCTGGGTTCGGTGAACTCCGCCCGGATCACGCCCTCGGCGGCCAGGGCCGGCGCGGGATCGAGCGGGTCGACCGGCTGGCGCTCGGTGCGTCCGCCGCCGACGGCCCGGACGAGGGTGGCCGTCGGCTGCGGGCCGTACTCGGCGATCGCGGGCACGCTGATCGGACTGTCGACGGGGCTGACCACCGTGCCGACCAGCCCGTTGACCAGCGTGCTCATCCCGTTCTTCGGTGCGCCGATCACCACCAGGCGCACCCGCGGATCGGCCACCCGGGCCCGGGACATGCCGAGGCGCGCGGACAGGTCGGCGCGCCCCGCGTCCCGGGTCTGCCCCAGCAGCTTGTCGAGAAGTCCCAGCAGCGGAGCCATCGCGTCCGGATGCTTGGCCGAGGAGGATTCCACTGCGGCGGTTCCGGTCACAGCAGGAAGTGCGGGTCGGCGACCAGGTGCAGCACCGGCTGGTGCGGGTCACCATGGGCCGGATCGGGGAGCAGGTTGCCCGACAGTGCGCCACCGTCGGCGCGGCCCGACAGTGCGTCACCGTCGGCGGTGATCAGCCCGTGATGCATCCCGGCGGACAGCCCCGTATGCGCGTCGTCGTACGAATCCGGCTGGTACGCAACCGGTCTCACCGGATGCGAGCTGTCGGGGAGCTGGTCGGCGGTGGTCGGCGGGTTCACTGTGGTGTGCGGCTGGGTCGGCTGGGTGTGCGTCGCGGGGCCGTTGCCGGTGCCATTGCCGGTGTCCGTGCCGTCGCGATCGGGCTGCACCGGCCTGCTGATGCTGGGGACCGTCGGAGCATGACTGGGGATGCTAGTCGGCTCGGCCCCGGTGGATTCCTGGGAGGGCGCATCCCGGGTCGGCACCCTGCTCGGCCCGTCGTGGCTCGGCCCACCGTCGCTCGGCCGGCTGTCCTGATCGGAGGTCGTGGGCCGGTGCGCGCCACCGGCCGGGTTGTCGGAGTCCGACTCGCGCGGCGGGGTCACCGTGGGCGTGACCGTCGCGTCGTCGGGGTCACGGGTCTCGGTGGAGGTCCCCGGCCGGGTGGTCTCGGGACGAGACGTATCCGGCCGGGTGGTTCCCGAATCGTGGCTGGGCGTGACCGTAGTGGACGAACCCGGGCCGAACGGGAGCACGCCCGGCCGATCCGGATCGGTGGTGTGCGACGGCTTGGTGGTGCCGCCCGTCGTGGTACCGGCGCCGCCGTGCGGGGTCGAAGAGGGCGTGGAGCTGCCGGTCGGCGAGTGCGTCACCGACGTCGAGGACTCGCCGTCCTGCGAGGGGCCGGCGCCGCCGGTCTCCGGACCGTACGAGGGGCCGCGTTCGAACAGTGCCGGCACCGCGGCGGCGGGCGCCGTCAGCGGCGACGGGCCGGGATGGGCGACCAGCACATTGGCGATCGGATGCGAGGCCGCCTCCGGCTGGATGGTCGTCTGCCAGGGCGTCACGGCCACCGGCTGCGCGATCATCGGGGCCGGAGCCGGTGGGGGCGGCGGGGGCGGGGCCGCGGCGATCGGCGCCGGGGCGGCCGAGAACGGTTGTGCGACGGATATATTCGGCACCGGCGCGGGCGGCGCGAACGGAGCGGGGGCCGGAGCCATCGGCGCGGGCGCCATCGCAGCGGGCGCGGCCATCGGAGCGGGGGTGGCGGCCGCCATCGGCGCGGGTGAGGCTCCGGCCGGCGCGGCTCCCGGTGTGGGCGCGGCTCCGGGTGCGGCACCCGCGACAGGTACGGGTCCGGCGGTCGGGGCGCCCTGGCCGACCACCGCGGAACCGGTCGTCGCGGCGGGCGCCGACTGCGCTCCCGCCGGACCGCCGGCCTCGGCGGGCTGCGCACCCGGGACGGCGGCGTGCGGCGCCTGCCCACCCAGGCCCGAGAGCATCGGATGATCGCCGCCGGGCGCGGCCGGATCGGCCGCGGCACTGCCGGTGCCTCCGCCCAGCAGATCGCCGTACCGGTCGAGTTGCTGGCCGAGATCCCCGACCGCGACATCCCCGACCACGACGTCGACCTCGGTCGAGGTCGTCGCCCAGATGCCGTCGAGGCCGACGTGCACGTCGAGCGTCGATTCCGTATGGAAGTACACGCCCATCATGCCGCCGTCGCCGATGCCGTCGAACGCGTCGCCGGTGTCGGGCGCTCCGAACCCGCTCGTGCCGAGACCGTCCGCGCCGGGCGGGTGCGACCCGGCGGAGGGCCCGACACCATATCCCTCGGAAGGCCCGAAACCCTGGTCCGAGGGGGTCGCCGAGTCGGCGCCGGGCATCCCGAACATCCGCGCGCTCGGGTCGGCGTCGTCGAATGGCGAGGCTCCGAAAGATGAGAACCCGGAACCCGGCGACATGCTGTCGGCGACCGGCGCCTGCGTCGGGTGCATGAGATATCCAGGCAGGTCGAAGCCCTGATCGCTGCCGGGCAGCCCGAATTCGGAGCCGTCCGTGCCGGGTAGCCCGAACGGCGACGTGCCGGAATAGCCGTGCGCCGGCACCTGCGTCGACTCCAGCCCGTGCGTGCCGGTGCTGGGCGCGGGCGCCGGAATGAACGACTCGGATCCGCCGGGCAGATACTCGTCGAAATCGGCGGTGGGCGCCGGCGAATCCGTACCCGTCCACACTCCCGGACTGCCGCCCAGCGTGCCGAACTGCGGAGCCGGCACCCCGCCGTCCTGCGGCGGGGTCCAGTACTTGGGCGCGACCGGTTCGGGCGTGGCCGTGGCCGGCACCGGCGGCGGCGCGGAATCCGGGCCGGGATCGGGATAGGTGATCACCGGGTTGGGCGCGTCCGGCTGCGGATCGTTGCTGACCCATCCGGTGATGTGGCTGGTGTGCGACTCGTTGGTGGGGGCCGGCGAGCCGTTCGAGGCGATCAGCGCCCCGCCGGTGACATACGCGCCCGCCCTGGCGACCCGCGCGACACCGGTGGCGGCGCGATACGCGAGATCATCCGCGTGATCGCCCGCGCCCGGATCGTCGTCCTCCATGGGCAGGTCACGCGTCATACAAGCTCCACTCTCGGATGTCCGGTAGTCCGAACCGAACGGGTGTTGCCAAAATGAGATCCTTGTACACCTTATTTCCGGAAATCCGGGCTGTCACATCCATTGCACCAGCCGACCTGGCCGTTCCACTCTCCCCGCGGACGGGATGCACCGGACGACCGTGAGCGCTACCAGCCTTGCAGGGCTCCAATCAGTATGAAAGCCCCAAGATCACCGGGCAAACCAACCGGTCAAGCGCTCAGACCAGCGGTGATGCGCGGCGGCCATCCCTCGGGAGCTATTTCCCCTTCGGCTTGTCCGACGGCGCCTCCGCGGACAAGGCGGCGACGAATGCCTCCTGCGGAACGTCGACCCGCCCGATGGTCTTCATCCGCTTCTTGCCCTCCTTCTGCTTCTCCAGCAGCTTGCGCTTGCGGCTGATGTCGCCGCCGTAGCACTTGGACAGCACGTCCTTACGGATGGCACGAATATTCTCACGGGCGATGACCTTCGACCCGATCGCCGCCTGGATCGGCACCTCGAACTGCTGGCGCGGGATCAGCTCCTTGAGCTTCTCGGTCATCTTGCGGCCGTAGGCCTGGGCCGCGTCACGGTGCACGATGGCCGAGAACGCGTCGACGGCCTCGCCCTGCAACAGAATGTCCACCTTCACCAGGTCGGCCTGCTGCTCGCCGGCCTCCTCGTAGTCGAGGCTGGCGTAGCCGCGGGTGCGCGACTTCAGCGAATCGAAGAAGTCGAAGATGATCTCGGCCATCGGCAGCGTGTAGCGCATCTCCACGCGCTCTTCCGACAGGTAGTCCATGCCGCCCAGTTCGCCGCGGCGGGACTGGCACAACTCCATGATCGAACCGATGAATTCGCTCGGCGAGATTATGGTGACCTTGACGATCGGCTCGAAGACCTGGCGCGACTTGCCCTCCGGCCAGTACGAGGGGTTGGTGACGGTGTGCTCGACGCCGTCCTCCATGACCACCCGGTAGATCACGTTCGGCGCGGTGGAGATCAGGTCCAGGTCGAACTCGCGCTGCAGCCGCTCGCGGGTGATCTCCATATGCAGCAGGCCCAGGAAGCCGCAGCGGAAACCGAAGCCCAGCGCCACGGACGTCTCCGGCTGGTAGGTCAGCGCGGCGTCGTTGAGCTGCAACTTGTCCAGGGCGTCGCGGAGGTCGGGATAGTCCGAGCCGTCCACCGGGTACAGGCCGGAGAAGACCATCGGGTGCGGCTCGCGATAGCCGGTAAGCGGTTCTGCCGCACCGCCTTTCGCGCTGGTGACGGTATCGCCGACCTTCGACTGACGGACGTCCTTCACGCCGGTGATCAGGTAGCCGACCTCACCGACGCCGAGCCCCCGAGTAGGTTTCGGCTCCGGCGAGACGATGCCGATCTCCAGCAGCTCGTGCGTGGCGCCGGTGGACATCATCCGGATCTTCTCGCGCGGGGTGAGCTTGCCGTCCACCACGCGCACATAGGTGACGACGCCGCGGTAGGTGTCGTAGACCGAGTCGAAGATCATCGCCCGCGCGGGCGCGTCGGCCTCCCCCACCGGCGGCGGGACCTGCCGGACCACTTCGTTCAACAGTTCGGGCACGCCGGCGCCGGTCTTGCCCGAGACCCGCAGCACCTCCTCCGGCTCGCAGCCCACGATGTGGGCCAGCTCGGCGGCATAGCGGTCCGGGTCGGCGGCCGGTAGGTCGATCTTGTTCAGGACCGGGATGACCACCAGGTCCTTGTCCATCGCCAGGTAGAGGTTGGCCAGCGTCTGCGCCTCGATGCCCTGCGCCGCGTCGACCAGCAGGATCGCGCCCTCGCACGCCTCCAGCGCCCGGGAGACCTCGTAGGTGAAGTCCACGTGGCCGGGGGTGTCGATCAGGTGCATCACATGCTCTTCGGATCGACCGTCGGTGTCGATCGTCCAGGGCAGCCGCACGTTCTGCGCCTTGATCGTGATGCCGCGCTCCCGCTCGATATCCATCCGGTCCAGATACTGCGCGCGCATCTGCCGCTCCTCGACCACACCGGTCAGCTGCAGCATCCGATCGGCCAGGGTCGACTTCCCGTGGTCGATATGCGCGATGATGCAGAAGTTCCGGATCCGGGCCGGATCGGTGAACGTCGTCTCGACGAAGCTTGGCACTCCACTCCCCACTCGGTGATCGGCGAACTCGGCACCATCGTCCCATGTACAGCCAACCCGCCCGAGCACCGGTCGCCGCTTGGAGCAAACTCCGACCCACCCGCCGACCAGGTCGGCACCGCCCCGGTGTGCCGGGAAACGCGTCGGAGCCCGAGCGCCGACCGGTGGAGGTCCGCGGGGAGCACCACCCGAATTCGGGCCGCACGACAACACGGCCGACACGGCGTGCTCATCTGCTCGACGACCCGCCGTCCACCACTCCGACGGACACAACCACGACCGGTGCCGAAATCTCCTCGCGCACAACGCCGACCGCCGGGCAGAGTCGCCGTTTCGGGCAGAGTCACCGTTTACCGTATCGCCGCATCGACGTGCGGGTAGGTTACCCGAATATGGCTGAGCCGCCGAAGAATCCGCACGACGCCTACTTCCGGCAGGTGTTGTCGCACTCCGACGCCGCCGCTGGGGAGTTGCGCGCGGTGCTACCCGAGGCGGTGTCGGCGCAGATCGACTGGAAATACCTGCAACTGCAGTCGTGCAGTTTCGTCCCCGCCGAACTGCGGTCCCGCTACACCGATGTGCTGTTCCGTACTCGGTGGGCCGGCCGCGATGCGTTCGTCTATCTGCTGGTGGAGCATCAGAGCAAGACCGATCGTCTGATGGCGTTCCGGATGCTGGAATATGTCGTCGCAATCTGGAGCCGGTACCTGAGCGAGAACTCGACAGCACGACAGCTACCCGCAGTGATACCGGTGGTGGTGCACGCCGACCCGACCGGTGCGCGGTGGACCGCACCGACCGAAGTGGCGGATCTGATCGACGTGGACCCCGGCATGCGGGCGGCGCTCGCCGGTTACCTTCCCCGGATGGGGTTCGTGCTCGACGACCTCGCCACCCTCGACGTGGCGGCCCTGTGCTCTCGCGAGCCCGCACGAGTGCGGGTGATGCTGACAATGTTGAAGACGGCTCCCGGTAACCGGCACCTCGACCGGGTGTTGTCGCTGCTGATGGGGGACCTGAAAGCGTTGGCCGCAGAGGCAGGTGGGCGGACGGAATTGATACGCTTGATGGAGTACATCTGTACCGTCGGCGAGACCGGTGTGGATGACTTGTTGCCGGTCGTCGATCGGCTCGGGCCGGAAACCAAGGAGGCAATGGTGACGACGGCAGAGCAACTTCGCACCGAGGGACGAGCCGAAGGACGAGCCGAGGGACAGGCCGAGATGCTGCTCGATCAGTTGTCGCTGAAGTTCGGGCCGTTGCCGGAACAGGTCGTGCAGTCCGTTCGAACAGCGGATCCGGCGCGGTTGCGAACCATGAGCCACCGAGTGCTGACGGCAACCGTCGTGGACGAGGTGCTGGCACAGTAAACGCCTCGAGCCACCGATCCCGGTGTGCGTGACTTGACTCCGGTCGTCGACCGGCTCGGGCCGGAAACCAAGGAGGCAATGGTGACGACGGCAGAGCAACTTCGCACCGAGGGACGAGCCGAAGGACAGGCCGAGATGCTGCTCGATCAGTTGTCGCTGAAGTTCGGGCCGTTGCCGGAACAGGTCGTGCAGTTCATTCGGACAGCGGATCCGGCGCGGTTGCGAACCATGAGCCACCGAGTGCTGACGGCAACCGTCGTGGACGAGGTGCTGGCACAGTAAACGCCTCGAGCCACCGGTGGCGAATCAGGGATTTTCGGGCGCGAATGATCGACTCCGGCGGCGGCCGGCGTCGGGAAGGGGACGCTGTTCCGCGCCTTCGACGATCGAGCCGGGTTGCTCCTCGCGCTCTACCGGAAAAGGCTCGAACCGGTCAGGCATGCCGTCGAAGCCGGTCCGCCGCCCCTGGGGCCCGCCACCGAACCGCGTCAGCGCATCAGCGCCCTGCTCGACGCCGTGCTGTGCTTCACACTCGGCAACCGCCGCCTCACGCTGGCCCTGGAGGAGGGCGGGAACGACAGCCCGTACCAGGCCGGGCGCCAGGGGGCGTTCCGCGCGCGGGTGATGCGGCTCACCGCGGGGAACCACACCACCGCGGCTACCTCGGACGATCCGGCAAATACCCAGCCCGCACAAGGGAGTTGGGCGGGGTGAGATTGCGTCCATGCGCCGTTATAGTCCGATTCATGGCCGGTACGTGGAGCTTACTCGGCAAGCAGCTGGGAACCATCGCCTTGCAGCAGGGCCCCGATATCGTCCGGGAACAGGCGCCGAAGCTGGTGAACCGGATGCAGCGCACCCCCGTATGGGGTCGCGCGCTGGGGCGGCGGGCGCCGCGGGTCGCCGTGCGGCCGGCCGCGTCGACCCCGGTGCCGACCCGGGAACGGGCGCGGCAGGTCGTGTATCGCCCGCATCTGGACGGCCGCGCCGATCCCGGCGAGATCGTATGGACCTGGGTGCCCTTCGAGGAGGATCCGGACAACGGTAAGGACCGGCCGGTGCTGGTGGTCGGCCGCGAGCGCGCCACCCTGCTGGGGCTGATGCTCTCGTCGAATCCGGAACGCGCCCGCGACCGCAACTGGGTCGACATCGGTTCCGGCCCTTGGGATCACCAGGACCGCCCGAGCTGGGTCCGGCTGGACCGGGTCCTCGACGTCCCCGAGGCAGGCATCCGCCGCGAGGGCGCCATCCTGCCCCGCAGAACCTTCGACCGCGTCGCCCACCGCCTCTGCGCCGAATACCACTGGTACTGACACTGACCGAGCGCACCACCGCGCACCACCGTCTGTGGTCACGAGGTCATAGTGCGGGAGCGGCCGAACAGGAGGCCGTAGAGGAGGGCGCCGAGGGCGCCGCCGACGAGCGGGAAGACGAGGAATACCCAGAGCTGGGCCAGGGCACCGTCCTGGTAGGGGGCGACGGCCAGGCTGCGGGCCGGGTTGACCGAGGTGTTGTCGATCGGGATCGAGACCAGGTGGGCGACGGTGAGCGTGATGCCGATGGACAGCCCGGCCAGCGGCGCGTCCGAGAGCTGGTCGGTGGAGGCCAGGACCACGAACACCAGCAGGCCGGTCAGGAGGATCTCGACGGTGATCGCGGCGGCCAGGCCGTAGCCGTTCTGCGTGATCACCCCGAACGGGCCCGCGATCTCGGTCTTCGACGGGCTGTGCGCGCCCCAGCCGTTGGCGCCGAGGCCGTCGCGCACACGGTGGTACGAGGGCAGGTTCTTCGCCAGCGAGTACACCACGGCGCCCGCCACGAGCCCGCCGATCAGCTGTGCCACAACGTAATAGAGCGCATTCACCACGCTGATCCGGCCGAGCAGCAGCTGCCCCAGTGTCACCGCCGGGTTCACGTGGCAACCGGAGATCGGGCCGATCGCGTACACCAGGAACAGCAGCGTGAACCCGAACGCCAGAGCGACCCCCAGCGCACTGACCCGCTCCCCCGCGATCACGGCCGTACCGACGCCGCCGAGCACCAGCACGAACGTGCCGATCCCCTCGGCGAGCAGCTTGCGGGCCAGCGGCACCGGCCGACCCACCACGTCCTCTTCGACGACTTCCTGAGCGCTGGGAGACATCTGCCACCTTCCCCTTTCGAGCAGAGCATCGAGATCAGGTACTACGCGGAGACTCCGGGAACAAACGACCTGGTACGGCCGCCCGATCCGGACGCTACGCTCCCCAGGGCCGCCGCACAACGACCGTCCGGCCCGGCTTCGGCCTCGCGCGACCCACTGACCGGGCCGGGGAGCATGGGCGTTCACCACAGGACAGCGGCGTCGGCCCCGGCTGTCGTCTCCACGGCCGGTGCGTTTCCGGCCCCGGCGAACCTCCGCTCCGGCGGCGCGACGGGATCGATGCCGGGTCGCGATTGCCGGGAGACGGGTGGCGTGACGGAGTTCCCCGGCCGTCGTTCCCTTGACCGTCGTTCCTCTGGCCGTCGAGGTCGTCCTCGGCGAATGGCGACGGCTCGCACCGGAGTCCCGGCTGGTGGAGACCGGGCAGTCGGCTCGGACACGGGGCGCCGATCTGCTGTTCAGCGGAGCGGACGTCGTCGTCGGCTGCGGTGGTACGGGCGGATGAGCGGGGCGATTTCGCTCCGGAACGGGGCGGCTGGTAACCTCGACCGTCGGTGCTGCGCTACCCGTCCGGCGTGGTGCGCCCACAGACACTTTCCGAGCAGGACATCAACTGACGACAGGAATCAGAGGATACAGGCGTGGCCAACATCAAGTCCCAGATGAAGCGGATCCGTACCAACGAGGCGGCGCGGCAGCGCAACCAGTCGGTCAAGTCCGCGCTGCGCACCTCGATCCGCAAGTTCCGCGAGGCCGCCGCGGCCGGCGAGAAGGACAAGGCGCTCGACCTGATGCGCACCGCGAGCCGCGACCTGGACAAGGCCGCCTCCAAGGGTGTCATCCACGCCAACCAGGCCGCCAACAAGAAGTCGGCGCTGTCGCTGGCCTACAACAAGCTCGGCTGAATCCCTTCGCGGTAGCCACCGCACAATATCCCTTCGCGGTAGCCACCGCACAATATCCCTTCGCGGTAGCCACCGCACAATGTCGTAACGCCGCCGTGGCAGCGGGTCTGTGAAGCAGACGACCACGGCGGCTTTTGTCGTGTCCGGCAACCTGATTCGCGCGGCGGGGCGGGGTCGGTTACCGTAATCGGATGCTGGGCGGGGCGTTGTGCAGAATAGCGGTGGCGATCGCGGTGGGGGCGGTTCTAGCCGGATGTGGCGAATCCTCCACCCCCGCAACCACTCCGGAGCCCGAACCGACGCCCGTCGCGATGGGGCTGCCCGGCTTCAAATCCTCCGGCGCACAGAATGGTCTCGATGCCGCCAACCATCCCGACTGGATGGCTGCGCTGCCCGATGATCGCCCGCTGAGCCGGGTTTCGATTCCGGGCACCCACGACACCATGTCCGTGCACGGCGGCAAGGCCGGGCCGGCGGTCGTCACGCAGGAAGGGTTCGACTCCGGCTGCCTCGACGACACCTGCACCTCGCGGCGGAGCCTGGCTCGGCAGCTGGCGGCCGGGATCCGCGCCCTGGACATCCGGGTGCGGCGCGATGAGGCCGACGCGCTCGCCATCCAGCACGGCTCGTTCTACCAGCGAGCGAGCTTCGAGGATGTGCTCGCCGTGGCCGACGACTTCCTCTCGCAGCACCCGCGCGAGACCGTCCTGATGCGGGTGAAGGCCGAATGCACCAATGACGGGGCGCCCTTCAGCTGCGCGGACGCCGGCGGCCTCGGGCCGGATCCGGCACTGGTCGACCGGTATCTCGCCGCCCACCCTCGGGTCTGGCGGCCCTCGGCCACCGGGCGTGCGGGAGTTCCGGCGCTGCGGGACGTGCGCGGCGCGATCGTGATCACCGAATTCAGCGGCATCGCGGACGGCCAGCGCGGGATGGGCGTGGACGCGCAGGATCTCTGGGACGGCCCCGATATGGAAGCGAAGTGGGCCGCCGTCGCCGCCCACCTGGACCGGACCGCTGCGGCACCGCCCGACACCCTCTACGTGAACTACCTGTCCGCCAACGGCGCCCCGGACCCCACCAAGTTCCCCGGCCGCTACGCCTCCTACCAGAACCAGCACACCCTGGACCAGCTACGCGCCCGGCCCGGTAGCGCGACGGGAATCTTGATGATGGACTTCCCCGGCCCGGAACTGGTCGGCGAGATCATCCGGCACAACGGGTCGTAGGACAGGCCGGTCAGGCCGCGTACAAGTCCAGGATCTTCGACAAGGCGTGCTCGAGGGCGAAGTCGGCGTCGGCGGCCTGGCCCTTGACGTTGGCATTCAAGGTAGCGACTACCTGGAGGGCGGTGCCGATGGTCTCGGCCGTCCAGCCGCGGGCCTGGGATTGGGCCTTCTTGACCTTCCACGGCGGCATGCCCAGGGTGGAGGCGAGTTTGAACGGGTCGCCCCGCCCGGCGGAGCCCACCCGGGCGATGGTGTGCACCGAGTCGGCCAGGGCGTCGGCGAGCAGGACCGCCGGAACCCCGCGGTCGGTGGCCCAGCGCAGCGCCTCCATCGCGCCGGGGCGATCACCCGAGACGGCACGCTCAGCGACATCGAAACCGGTGACCTCGGCCCGGCCGGAGTAGTAACGGCGCACGGCCGCGACATCGACCCGGCCGCCCGTATCGGCCGCCAGCTGCGAGCACGCGGCGGCCAGCTCGCGCAGGTCGGAGCCGACCGCCTCCAGGACCGTCTGCACCACCTCTCCCGAGGCGCGGACGCCGGCGGCGCGGAATTCGTTGCGCACGAACTCGACTCGCTCGGCGGCCTTGGCGATCTTGGCGCAGTTGTGCACCTCGGCGCCCGTCTTCTGCAGGGCCGGGGCCAGCGCCTTCGCCCGGCCGCCGCCGGTGTGCAGGACGACCAGCACCACCCCCTCGGGCGGTGCCGAGACCGCGTCGGTGATCACCGCCACCGCGTCCTTACCGGCCTCGGCCGCGGATTCCAGGATGATCACCCTGTCCTCCGCGAACAGCGACGGGCTGAGCAACTCGGCCAGCTCGGACGTGCTCGCATCGCCGGCGCGCAGCCGATCCACGGGTAGCGCCTCCGGATCCGGTGCGCCCGCGCGCACCCGCGTGACGATCGCGGCGACCGCACGCTCGATCAGCAGTTCTTCCTCACCGAGCACGAGATGGACGGGTGCGGGGCGTTCGGTCACGGGCACGATCCTACGGGTGAGGTCCGACAGGATCGGCATCCCCCGAACCGAGGACGGCCCGCCGGGCCACGAGCGGTCGCTGCCCGCGGCGCGCATCATGGCGCGGCCCGGCCGGATCGGTGCGGCTCGCGCTCGGCACCGCCGGGATCGGCACAGGTCCGGGTGAGTCGGCACAGCAGTACGACCGTCGGTGCCACGACGGCCACGACGATGACGGTGCCGCGCACGCCGTTCGGCACCGCCACCGACAGGTCCAGCGCCGCACCGTGTTCGGCGACGGAGAGCAACCACCACAGCGGTGGACCGGTCAGCCATAGCACCGGAACCGCGACCGGCTGCCACACGCACGCCAGCACCGCGCCGATCGTCCCGAGGATGGTGATCGGTGCTACGACCGGTTCGACCAGTACGTTCGCCAGGATGGCCAGCAAGCCGACGTGCCCGGTCAATGCGGCGATGATCGGGGTCGTGACGAGGAACGCCGCCGCCGAGACGGCGAATGCCTCGGCGGGCCAGTGCCGCCAGCCGCGCTCGCGCAACCATCGCGCCCAGTTCGGCGCCAGCAGGATCAGGCCCGCCGTGGCGAAAACCGACAGTGCGAATCCGGCGTCCATCGCCAAGGCGGGTGCATAGGCGAGCAAGCCGAGGACCGCCGCGCACAGCGCGGACAGGACGTGTTTCCGGCGTCCGGTCGCCATCGCCAGTACGGCTATGCCACCCATCACCGCGGCCCGCAGGACCGACGGCGACGGCCGCGCGAGAATCACGAACACCACCAGCACCAGCGCCGCAAGTGCAATGCCCAGCCGGGCGTCGAGGGTGAGGACCCGCACCGACACGAGGACGGCGGCGAAGAGAATCGACACGTTCATCCCCGAGGCGGCCGTCAGATGCGTCAGGTCCGTTTGCTCGAAATTCTCGCGGACGTGGTCGGGCAGCCGGGACACATCGCCGACGACCAGGCCCGGCAACAGCCCGGCCGCATCCTCGGACAGTGCCGCACCCGCCGCGGCGGCGAACCTCGACCGGGCCGCGCCCGCGACGCCCTGCCACCACGGCGCCTGCGACACCATCTTCGGCGGGCCCTGTGCCCGCAGGACCGACACCGTCAGATCCCGCCGCCAGGGCAGGTCGGTTCGCGCGCGGAATTCCACCGACTGCCCCGGCAGCACCGTCGCCCAGCCGGGTTCCGATGCCACGACGAATACGGCTCCGCCCGCCCGGACGGGAACCTCGCCGTGGCGGTATTCCCGCAGGCTCGCCCGCAGCATCCACTGGCGTCCCCCGAAGGCTTTGGCGGGCAAAGGTTTCGGATCGTCGGTCGGCGTGATCACGACCGTCAGGTAGGTCCCCGGGGCCGCGGCCCGCAGCGGATGCTCCGCCACCCGGTACTCGTGCCAGGCGGCGGCCACCGCGAACCCGCTCCCCGCCAGCGCCGCGGCCACCGTGGCAGACGCGATCACCCGCCGAATCCCGCCCGGCGTCACCCGAACCGACCACGCACCCAGCATGATTCCCACGGTCGCCGATGCGACGGCCAGCGCCAGCCCCACCCGCCAACCGAGGACGACGGCCACAACCGTTGCACCCCAGCACATCACGACCGACGGCACCAACCGCACGTCGAGGAGATCCGGCTCGGCAACGGGCTCCCGCTCCCGCCGGCTCCTCCGCACGGTATCCCGCACCATGTCTCCCCCGTTCATCATCGATCCCGCCGCCGGTCGACCTCACCGCCGGCCCAGCCGTCACCGGCCGCGCCCTCGGCCCAGGTTCCATTACCGATTTCGCCGTCGGCTCGAATACGCCTCCGGCTTCACTTGTCACACCGCTGATCACCGATTTCGTTGCCGGCGTGCGTTCGTCACCGATCTCGGTGCGACGCTTCGACCCCGAACCGCCTGGACGCTGGGCACGCCATCCGCCGCTCGCGGTGCCCATACCGCGCGGACGGCGTCGATGAGTACGCGCATCTGCGGGGAGCGGCACGTCGTCGGCGCAGCGCCCCCGGAGTTCATACCGTCACCGAATCGCGGAGGCGGGCCAATCGGGCCGGGCCGATTCCGGTGATCTCGGCGAGTTGGTCGACGCTGGTGAAGCGGCCGTGTTCGGTGCGCCAGGCGACGATCGCGCGCGCTGTGGTCGGGCCGACGCCGGGCAGTGCGTCGAGTTCGGACTCGGCGGCGGCGTTCAGATCGATCTTCGCGGGCGGGCCGGTGGGCTGTCCGGGAGTCCCTCCGCCGGAAGAGGTCCGGCCGCCCGGAACGACCACGCTTCCCATCTGCGGCGGGCCCGGCTGAGGCCCGAGGGCGCCGACGGCGATCTGGTCGCCGTCGGCGAGGCGCTGGGCGAGGTTCAGGCTCGCGAGGTCGGCGCCGTCCTTGGCGACGGCGATCGAAAGGGCGTCTGCCACACGGGAACCGGGTGGCAGACGCAGCAGTCCGGGATGCTCGACGAGTCCGACCACACTCACCACCAGCTCGGCGGCCCGGTCGCTGGCCGGTGCGGCCGGAGCGCTGCCGGACGATGCGGCGGCGGTCGGCGCGGACGCCGGTTCCGCCGCCCCGGCCGGACTCGGCACCGCGCTGGTACGCACGGCCGGCAGCGGCGGAACGGGTTGCGCCACAGGTCTTTCCCGCTGTGCCGCGGCGGCCGCGAGCAGTACGGCCACCAGCCCCACCGCGGCCAGCACCAGCACGCCCCGTCGTCCGGGGTCGAGCCTGGTCCCCCGGAAACGCTCGGGGACCAACCGCTCGTGCCACAGCGAGAGAGCACCGGAGGGTTCGCTCAGCCACTGCGGAGTGCGCGGGCCCTCGACCGTCTCGTCCCACCGGTCCGGGCGGCCGTCGTCATGACCCGGCTCGCCGGAGTCGAGCTCGCCCGGTTCCGCCTCGTCGCGATCCCACCGCCCGCCGGGCACGGCCCGTGTCCCGCCGGGCCCCGCGGCGAGCGCCCCTAGCCGCTCCCGCACCCGCCTCCGCTCCTCGTTTCGCCCCATGCGGACCAACGTAGGCAGACCAACCGCCTGAACGACCCGGCCGACAAGGGCTTTCGGCAACCCTGGGGACAGGGAACTCCCTGTGCACAACACACCCGGGATCACCCATCACCTGTCACACCGATCTGGTATCGGCCGGCCCTTCCGTGCGGCCGACAGCAGAACGACCCCGACGCGGTCATCCGGACCGTCCGCCACCCGCGACATCGGTCGTAGCGCGAGCCGCCACGGACATCGGGACGGCAACCTGGGCGTCGACAGCACAGCACCCTTCTCGAATCGCTCTCCAGCGGCTCGGGCAGCTCAGGTCGTCGGCAGCTGACGTGGCCTCGATGCTCTCGTCGCGGGAGTGGAATCCACTGGCAGCTCGCTAATCGCCTGCGATCAGCCCGCTGGGCGGTGGGCGTAATGGACGGTCCGGGCGGTCAGCAGAAAGAGGTCCGGGCGGCGATCGATGCTCTGCGGATCATCGGGGTTCAGTAGGCGGTCCAGCGCCGCGCGGTCGTCGGGGTCCAGATGGTCGGCCTGCATGCCGCGAAGGCGTTCGAACCACTGGCGCACCGAGCGGCGCGGGCCCTCCTCCAGCGGCGCGGGACGGTCGACCAGGAAGCTGCGGCTGTGCGCCTCGACCAGGCCGGCCGCGCGCAGCATGGCGGGCCAATCCTCGGTCACCGGCGCGGAATCGGGTAGTTCGGCGCGCATGCGGTCGAACCGTTCCGCCATCGCCACCTCCAGCCGCAGTTGCAGGCCGGGGCGGCCGAATCCGATGTCACGGGGCAGCCACCGCGTCGGCAGGCCGCCCTCGGCGATGGCCAGCGTCCCGCCCGGACGCAGCAGCGCGGCCATCCGGGTCAGCGCGCCCTGCTGATCACCGACATGATGGACGACATTCGCCGACCACACCAGGTCGGCCTCGGGAAGTTCGCCCAGACCGGCCGGAAACTCCGCCACCTGCGTCTGCAGCCGGACCCCGAGCCGCCCGGCCCGCTCCTCGGCACGCGCCAGCAACTCCGGTGTCCCGTCCACCGCGATCACCTCGGCGCCCGGAAACCGCTCGGCCAGCAGACACGCCGCCACACCGGGTCCGGACCCGATATCCAGAATCCGCTTCGGCTCCGGATCCGCGAGCCGATCGAACGCGGCAACCAGATACGGGCTGTACGCCTCCCCCTCGTCCACCAGCATGTCCGCCATGGCGGCCCAATCGAAGTCATGATCGTGGTCCATGCCTCGACCATGCGCCCGCCCAGCCAGTTCGGTCAAACATTGTTGCCGGGTTGGCAAATCCACATGCACAATGTCATCCGGAATGGTGCCGAAGAGGCCGTTTTCCCTACACCGAGTCGATGCGCCGTGACTTCCGTTTCGCCATGAGTCGGGACAGTTCGACGGGGAGAGCGACGGCCCGGTGGATCAGGGGTTCGGTGGCCCTCAACTACAGCCGCCGGGAACGACCAGGACCCCCACCGCGCCCGGGCCGAGGTGGACGGCCAGGGTGGGGCCGAATTCGGCGGTGATCAGTTCGTCGATTCCGGGGATGAGGTCGGTCAGCTGGGTTGTGATGGTGGCGGCGGCCTCGGGGGCGCCGAGGTGCTGGACGGCCACCGCGGCGCCGTCGTCGCCGGCCGCATCCACTGCCGCGGCAACGAGTTTCGCGTAGGACTTGGAGCGGGTGCGGGCCTTCTCGCGGAGTTCCAGGCGGCCGTCGACTATGTGCAGGATGGGTTTGGTGACCAGTTCGGTGCCGAAGAAGGCGGCGGCCGAGCTCAGGCGGCCGCCGCGGCGCAGCTGTTCGGTCCGGTTGACCACGATGAACGCCCGGCCGCGGGTCGCGGCGGAGGTGGCGGCGTCGTATACCGCCCGGAGGTCGGCCCCCGCCCGCGCCCGGCGGGCGGCCGCCAGCACCGGCAGTCCCGTGCCGAGCCCGGCGCTCAGCGAATCCACCAGCCGCACCCGATCGGCGGCATCCACATCGCGGACCGCCTGCCGGGCGGCCTCCCAGGTGGACGACAGCCGGCGTGAAATATGCACGGCCACAACACCGTCGCCGCCACTGCGGGCCAGGGCTCGCTCGTAGGCGGCGCCCAGCTCACCCGGTGCGGCCGCCGAGGTCGTCACCGTCGAGGAGGTGTAGTCGATCGGCTCGTCGTCGACGCCCTCGCGAATCGCGCGGCCGTCCACCAGGACGTGCAGCGGCACGACGACGATGCCCAGGTCCGCGACGAGATCGGCGGGCAGGCTGGCGGAGGAGTCGGTCACCACGACGACGGCCATCCGCTACCCGGCCTCCCGGTGACCGGCGGTGCGGGGCTGGCGATCCGGAAGGGTGCGGCTCATGCACCGCCCTCGGGCTCACCGACCTCCGACAGCACCTTCACCATCGCGCGGGCCACCGCGTCGTGCCCCTCCCAGCCCCAGTGAATGCCGTCCGGATTGGATTCCCCGCCGAAGATGTTGTCGCGCACAGCTTCCGCCAGATCCACCAGCGGCACGGCGGTGGTCGCCGACCACGCGCGCATCGCCCGGACGGCGGGCTCGCGGCCGGAATGCACCCGGCCGTACGCCTCGCAGTCGTGCACCGATGGCAGCACCGCGACCATCGGAAGGTCGGGACGCAACTGCGCCAACGCCTTTCGCGACTGCTCCAGATAGTCGACGCTCACTCGCGGCGGCAGCGCGACCGGGCGGCCCAGCTTGGCCAGCCGGGGTTGCGCCCACTGGTATCCGGTGCGCACCACCCGCCGCAGCGACGGCGGACGGAGGTACCGGATGAGTTCGCGCAGCGCGGTCGGCAGCGGCGACGGCAGGGAATCCATACCGCCCGTGGCGAAGACGACCGCCCCCGCCCGCGGCACCGCCGCCCACACCCGCGGGTCGCCGATGAGTGCCCAGTAGGCGTCGCGGCAGGTCCAGCCGATTCGCCCCACCAGCTCGACGTCCCAGTCCAATTCGGCCGCAACCAGATTCGGCCAGATCCGGGGATCGTTGGCGGCCAGGCCACCCTGCGGTCCGAAATAGGCCAGCGAGTCGGCGATCACCAGCAGCACCGGCCGCCGACCGGTCGGCGACGACTCGGTGCCGGCCCCCGCAACGTCCTGGCCGGCCGGATCGGCGCCGACGGTTGTGGCCGCGTCGCGGGATGGTTCGATACCGGCCACCGACGACGTCCCCGAACCCGTGGCTGCCTGTCCATCGCCGGCCGCGGCGGGCTCGATCGCGCTGCCCGAAACCGCTTGCGCGCTATCGGATACGTCCGCGCCGACGGGTTCGGGGCCAGTGGGCCGACCATTCGGATCGGGGTCGACGGGGCCGGAACGCGTCACGTAGATCGCCCTCCGAACAGCCGCTTCACGGCCCGCAGCAGCTTCCCGCCGCCGGCGGCATCCCCTGTGGCGTCGGCACCTGCGGCCGGAGCGAGGCGCTCGGGTTGTCCCGCCTCGTCAGCGCGGGTTTCCTGCCCGGTGCCGACCGTTGCCCCACCGGGCGTCGGCGCGGCCGGAGGCGCCGTCGTGCCCGGGCCGTCGCCGGCCTCCGCGACGGGCGAACCCTCGGTCGGCCCGTCCGAGGAGGACGTGGAGTCATCCCGGCCGTCCCGGCCATCGGCTGCCGCGCCGTCGGCCTTCTCCTGCGGCACAGCCGATTCCGCCGACACGCCCGACTCGTCGGGCACCGAATCCTGCGGAACGACACCGCCACCAGCGTTCCCCGCAGCGCCGTCACCGGACTCGATGTCGCCACTCTCCTGCGGGACCACCGACGGCTCCTCAGCCGCCCCCGCAGCATCAGCCGCCCGCTCGACAGCATCGGTCCGCTCCTGCGGCACAACCGATTCCGCCGACGCAGCCGACGCATCGGACACCGAACTGCCTGGAACGGCCTCCTTCTCCGCCGCACCATCAGCCGGTTCGGCAGCGGTGCTCTCCCGCGCTGCGACCGACTCCGCCGACGCATCAGGCGCCGTAGCTTCCGGAACGGCCTCGGGGCCGGCGGCGTCCGCTGCACCATCAGCCGTCGCCGCGGTACCGTCGGCAGGTTCCACAGCGGCACTTTCCGCCGAGACAGCCGATTCCGCCGGGGCCGACGATTCACCGGACGCGGAAACCTGCGGGCTCTCGCCGGGCTCTTGCTGCCGCACAGCCGATTCGGTCACAGCGGAATCCTCGACCGTCCCCGCCACATGCCCGGCGGTCTCGGCATCGGACACCCCCGTATCGGACACCACAGCAGCACCCTCGACAGGAGCGTTCGCCGCATCGGCGGCATCGAGTCCGGCGCTCGCACTCACCACCGCTTCCGACGAGGTCACCGAGTCACCGGGCATCTCGCCCGGCTGGACCACCTCTGCGGCCTCGGCATCGGACGCCACGGCAGGAGCGTTCGCCGCGTCGGCGGCATCGGATCCGGCGCTCGCACTCACCACCGCTTCCGGCGAGGTCACCGAGTCGCCGGGCGCCTCATCCGGCTGGACCGCCTCGCCGCCCTGCGATTCGGGCGGCGCCACCGGCCCGCCGAACAGCAGGTCGGGCAGTTGCCGCACCGGCGTATCGGACTCCTTGCGAAACAGTTCGTCGGGCACGGCCCCGCCGCGCTCGAACTCCGGCTCGGCCGGCCGCGCGGGCTTTTCGGGTGGCGGGCCACCGAACAGGTCGTCCGGTAGGTGCCGCACGGGACCTTCGGACGCCTTGCGAAGCAATTCGTCGGATATCTGCCGGACCGGTTCGTCCCGGTCGTCGGAAGATCTATCAGAGGACATCAGGTGCTACCTTTGCCGCCGCGTTCCACACATCGAGCCGCCACCCGGGCTGCTCGATGCTCGGACCGTGGCTGCTGAGCTGCACCCAGCTGGTGTTGGCCAGCCCGCCCAACACCGGCCAGTTCTCATGGGGCAGCTCCAGCAGCGCGGCGGTCAGCGCTGCGATCAGCCCGCCGTGCGCGACGAGGATGATGGTACGGCCGGGCCAGTCGGTGCGCTCGGCGAACAGCTCTTCGACCACCGGCAGGGCGCGGGCACCGACCTCGAGCTTGCTCTCCCCGCCCGGCGGGGTGTAGTCGGCATTGAGCCGCCAGATCTGGCGCGCACCCGGATACCGATCGTCCACATCGATGTGCGTGAGCCCCTCCCACTCGCCGAGGCTGGTCTCGCGCAGCCGCCGATCGCGCACCACGTCCACGGCGGTGTGGTCGGCCAGGGCGACCGCGGTGTCGTAGGCGCGCCGCAGGTCCGATGACACGATGGCGATGGCGTCGTGGCTGACCAGCTCGCGGGCGGCGTCCTTGGCCTGGCGGCGGCCCAGCTCGCTCAGCTCGGTGTCGATCTGGCCCTGCATGCGATCGGCGGCGTTCCACTCGGTCTGGCCGTGCCGCAACAGGATCAGTCGTCGAACTCCGGCGTGTTTACCCTGCCGGGCGCTCGGTAGCGCGGAATCGTGCACGGCGGGTTCCAGATTCACTCGGCGGCCTCTGCATCGTCGTCGGGCCGACCCCCGATCCCGTCCACCGGAATCTGCGGACAGTCCTTCCACAGCCGTTCCAGGCCATAGAATTCGCGCTCGTCGCTGTGCTGGATGTGCACCACCAGCTCGACGTAGTCCAGCAGCACCCAGCGGCCCTCGCGGGTGCCCTCGCGCCGCACCGGCTTGTGCCCGGTCAGCCGCAGCTTCTCCTCGACGTTGTCGACGATCGCGTTGACCTGCCGCTCGTTCGGCGCGGACGCGATCACGAAACAGTCGGTGATGACCAGCTGTTCGGAGACGTCGAGCACCACCACGTCGGTCGCCAGCTTCTCGTCGGCCGCGCGCGCGGCCGTCTGCGCCATCTCGACCGCTTCCACGGTTGCCGTCATGCCGTATCACCTCCGGCCCGAGCGGGGCCCTCCATGGTTACACTCCGCTGCCGCCTCCGGGCCTGACCGCTCATGCGGTATCGCACTGCGGCACGAGCGGGGCCCTCCGTGGTTACACTCCGCTGCCGCCTCCGGGCCTGACCGCTCATGCGGTATCGCACTGCGGCATGAGCGGGGCCCTCCGTGGTCACACTCCGCTGCCGCCTCCGGGCCTGACCGCTCATGCCGTACCCCCTCCGGCGTGCGCGGGCCGCTGCCCCCGCTGTGGCCCGTTCCCCACGCCACGTGCCTGCTCGCTCACGCCTGTGTCACCTTCCCGTTTCCTCCCGGCACGTACAGGTGCCGCTTCGATATGTACTGCACGACACCGTCGGGAACGAGGTACCACACCGGCCGCCCCTCGGCGGCGCGGCGACGGCATTCGCTCGACGAGATCGCCAGGGCGGGGATCTCGATGACGGTGACCGCATCGGCCGGCATACCCCGCAGGTGCTCGGCGAGGTGGTCGACGTTCAACTCGTACCCCGGACGACTCACCCCGACGAACTTCGCCAGCTCGAACAGTTCCGCCCAATCCTGCCACGTGAGGATGCTGGCCAGCGCGTCCGCACCCGTGATGAAGTACAGGTCGGTGTCGGGATGCTGGGACCGCAGGTCACGCAGGGTGTCGACGGTGTAGGTGACCTTGCCGCGGTCGATGTCGGCCCGGCTGACCGAGAACCGCGGATTGGACGCGGTCGCTATCACGGTCATCAGATACCGGTCCTCGGCCGGGCTGACCTGCTTGGCGGACTTCTGCCACGGCTCGCCCGTCGGTACGAATACGACTTCATCGAGGTCGAAGCGGTGCGCGACCTCGCTGGCGGCAACCAGGTGCCCGTGGTGCACGGGATCGAACGTCCCGCCCATCACGCCCAGTTTCCGCCGACCTGTTTCCTGCACGAATGCCGAGCTTACTGGGCACGCTCCGGCCGATTCGGCAGCACCGTCGAGCACCCCCCGGCCATCCGGTCCCAGGGCGGCCCCGAGCCGGTGACCGCCACTCCCCTGCCGGCGCGACTCGGCCGTTGCGTATCCCCCCGGACCGACAACGCTAGCGCTGTGATCGGGCGATTATCGCTTGGGCACGGGCCCGCTGGTCCGCATCGGCCCGCGTCGCATTGCCCGCATCGAAGGGGGGCTGCGGATCGTATTCGATGCCGAGCTGGATGGCCCGTGCCGTGTCTTCGTCGGTGAGCTGCGCGGCCAGGTACAGCGCCATGTCGATGCCCGCGGAAACGCCTGCGGCCGTGATGAATTTGCCCGACCGGACGTAGCGCTGGGGTAGGTACCGCACGCCGAAGGTGGATTCCAGGTAGGGGCCGGCCGCCCAGTAGGTGGTCGCGGAATGCCCCGTCAGCAGCCCGGCTGCCGCGAGTATCAGCGCGCCGGTGCATACCGACGTCGTCCAACGAGAGGTCCCGTCGATGCGGCGGATCCAGTCCAGCAGCGCGTTGTTCTGTGTCACGGCGCGGAACCCGCGTTCGTCACCGCCGGGGATCAGCAGCACATCGACGTGGTCCACGTCGCCGAACGCGCGCTCCGCGACGAGTGCGGCGTCCCCGGTGTCGGTGCGGATCGGGCCGGGCCGTTCGCCGATCATGGTCACCCGCGCGTCCGGCACCCGGGACAGGATCTCCGCCGGACCGGTGGGATCGAGCAGGCTGAATCCGTCGTACAGCAGGATTCCGATACTCGGTCCGGTGGCATCGGGACGCGCCTCGGCACGGCGTGCGCCCGCGGCGGCGAATGCGGTGGCGAGCAGGACGGTGCTGCCGCGCAAGACATTTCGGCGGGCAGCGAGCCGGGAGCCCGGAGGCGGCGAAGGCGTCATGACACCGCAGTGTCGTCGGCGTCGCCACGGGTGGACAGCGGTATGTCCGTCTGCTTGCGCATCGTGTCCCCGCTCATGCCGTATCTGTCGAGCAGGGCCTGGCGCAAGGTCTGCGCCGAACCGAAACCGCAGCGCCGGGCGATCGCCGCCAGTGGCAGTCCGGTCCCGCGGATCAGGTGCGCCGCGGCCTCGGTGCGGGCCGCGCGGACGGCCTCGGCCGGTGTGGTCCCCAGATAGGCGCTGAACAGCCGGGTGAGGTGTCGTGTGCTCACGCCCGCGCGGCCGGCGAGCGCCGCGGGCGTCAGGTCCTCGCGGAGATGACCGGCGATGTAACCGGTCAGGTCGCGAACCAGGCGGTCGGCGGGCGGCGGCGCGGCCAGGAACATGCTGATCTGCGCCTGATCGGCCGGACGGTGCAGGTAGGTGACCAGCTCCCGGGCGACGGAGCGGGCCAGGGTGGGGCCGTGGTCGTCTTCGATCAGCGACAGCGTCAGGTCCAGGGCCGCGGTGGCCCCGCCGCTGGTGTAGATGTGGCCGTCGCGGATGTACAGCGCCGTGGTGTCCACCGCCACCGCCGGATAGTGGGCCGCGAGGTCGTCGCCGAATCCCCAGTGCGTGGTGACCCGGCGATCGTCCAGCAGTCCGGCCGCGGCCAGAATATATGCGCCCGTACATATTCCGACCGTCCGGCGACTTCTCCCGGCCAGTCGGCGAACCTGTTCGAGCAGGCCGGAGTCGGTGGCCGCGCGCCGGGTCCCGACGCCGCCGACGACCATGAGGGTGTCCAGGGTGCCGGTGACCGCCGCCAGGCGCCCGCTGCCCAGCACTATCCCGGCCGAGGTTCGCACCGTCCCGCCACCGGCGGCGGCCAGCTCCACCGCGTAGGGCGGAGCCGCACCCAACCTCGTGGCGGCGTCCAAAGCTCCACTGGGGCAGGCCACATCGAGAATCTGGACATCGTCGTAGGCGACGATCAGTACACGCCGGGCAGTCACCGTGCTCACGCTAATACTGCAACGTCCCTCGTCACCGCACATGGCGGCCGGAGGAGTGTGCGCCCCGGAGAGGAGGGTCCGGCGCGTCCGCTCCACCAGTGCACGTGTCGGGCGGGCGAGGTTACGAGGGGCTGCCGGGGTCGGTGGTGTGGTGGCTCGGGGCGCTTCGTCGGCGCTTGACGAGTTCGGTGGCGAGGCGGCGGAGGACCGCCGGCGGGCGGGTGGCGGCGTGGGCGGCGGCGGCCGAGGACAGGAGGTCGGCGTGTAGTTCGCGGCAGCCGGGTGTACCGGCGACCCATTGCGCGCCCCTGGTGAATTCTCTTGCCGCGGAGCGGTATCGGTGCAGCGCGTTCAGGCATTCGCCGAACTGTTCGTGGAGGACGGCGATCTGGGGGGCCGGGTAGGGGATGTCGGGGTGAGCCAGGGCGGTGCGGTAGAGCGGGACGGCGTCGCGGTAGCGCCTGGTTCGGTAATAGATGCGGGCGGCCAGCAGGGTGTGGTGTGCGGCGTCGGCGGGCGAGAGGCCGCGCCAGTGTTCGGCGGCCGTCAGCGCCGCGGCGGCGAGATCCGCGTCGCGGCCGGGCTGGCCGCAGATGGCCGTGACGATCAGCGAATACAGGCGGGCCAGCCGATCGGCGGGCAGGACGCCCTCGCCGGCGGCGGCCGCGCGGCGGAGCGTGGCTTCGGCGACGGCCGGGGTATCGGCCAGCCGGGCGGTGCCGAACTCGATCAGGGACGACAGCTCGTCCGGGGAACACGACGACAGCTCGTCCGGGGAACACCCGGGCTTGTCGGACGATAGGGCGCTCGACGCATCGGCGGGGTGATCGTCGGCATCCCAGGGTCGGCTCGGCACACGCGCATGATCGCCCGCACTGCTTGCGGGCGACTTAACGACTTCTAATATCCGGCACGCGGACCCGAACCCGCAGCGCATCCGGCCTTAGATCGCTTCGGACTTCGTTCTACACCGGCAGCAGGCGGCTGACGACCGTCGTGAGCTGGCGGGCCGAGCGGCACTCGTGCATCTCGATGATCTCGTCGTAGCGGTCGGCGGCGGAATCGCCCGTCCCCCACATCTTCTCCGCCTCCGGATTCAGCCAGTAGGCGTGTTTGGCCACCTCCACCAGCTGCCGCAGGGTGTCCAGCGCGGGGTCGCGGTAGTTGGTGCGGGCGTCCCCCAGGATCAGCAGCGACGTGCGGCTGGTCACCGCGTCGGACCAGTTCTCGGCGAAACCCTCCAGGGCCGCACCGTAATCGGAGTGCCCCTCGATGCCGACGACCTTCGCCTCGGCGAAGATCCGGCGCGTCACCTGATCCAAGGGAGTCACCTGGTCGAACAGATCGGTGACCTCGTCGACGCGATCGACGAACGCGAAGATCCGCACCCGGGAGAACTGCTCGCGCAGCGCGTTCACCAGAAACATGGTGAAACTGGAGAATCCGGCCACCGAACCCGAGATATCGCACAGCAGAACGAGATCCGGGCGGCCGGGGCGCGGCTTGCGGGCGGCCAGCTTGATCGGGACGCCGCCGGTCGACATGGACTTGCGCAGTGTCTTGCGCAGATCGATCTCCCCGCGCCGGGAACGGCGGCGGCGGGCCGCCAGCCGAGAGGCCAGCACCCGCGCCAGTCGCTGGCTGCTGCGCCGCAGCTCGGCCAGCTCGTTCTCCGAGATGCGCAGGAAGTCGGCGTCCTCGGCCTGACGGGGTACGCCGTAGGTGGCCACCCGGTCGCGGCCGATGCGCTCGGCCACCCGGCGGCGGGTCTCGGACTCGACGGTGCCGCGGAAGCTCTTGATCCGCTGCCGGGCCGCGCGCCGGGCGACCTCGGTGTCGAAATCCGAATTGTCCTGGCCCGCGGCAAGTCCCGCGAGGATCTTGCTCACCAGCAGTTCCGGCTGCACGTCCCGGAGCGTCTGGTACGCCGAGAACGACGGACCGTTCGCGGACCGGTACTGCCCCATCTGCTCGACCATCTGCGCGGCCAGATCCTGCAGCTGCCGGGCCCGTTCGCCCGACGGGTCGGCGACCAGCAACTCCGCCAGCATCTTTCGCAGCTCGATGATGTCGACCTCGCCGTCGGGCTTGCGCGGGATCTCGATCTCCCGCGCACCCGCGCGCTCGCCCAGCGCCGCCGGGAACCACAGGTCGAACAGCGCATCGAAGGTGGCGCGCTGCGCGGAACGCCGCACCAGCGCGCAGGACAGCCCCTCGCGCAGCATCTCGCGGTCCATCAGGTCCAGCACCGTGAGAACCTGTCCCGCGTCGACGGTTTCCGACGGACCCACCGGAACTCCCCGGGCGCGCAACGCCTCCACGAATCCGACCAGATGACCGGACAGCCCGTGCGGCGCAACGGATTCCGGCTCGGGCGGCCGGGCCGGCGCGTCCGGCCGCGCCGCCGAGACGAGTGAGCGGGCGCCTCGCCTGCCGGACACGATCAGGCCAGCTTCAACTCGGCCAGCGCGCGCTCGTGGTCGCTGCGGTGCTTGAGCACGACGCCGAGCGTGGCGCGCACGGTCTTGTCGTCGAGGTCCTTCAGGCCCAGCGCCAGCAGCGTGTGACCCCAGTCGATGGATTCCGCCACCGACGGCAGCTTCTTGAGCTGCATGCCACGCAGGACGTGCACGACCCGCACCAGCTGCGCCGCCACGGCCGGTTTCAGTTCCGGTACCCGGCTTGCCAGGATGCGGCGCTCCAGTTCCTCGTCGGGAAAGTCGATGTGCAGGTAGAGGCAGCGGCGCTTGAGCGCCTCGGACAGTTCGCGGGTGGCGTTGGAGGTGAGCACCGTGAACGGGCGGCGGACGGCGGCGATGGTGCCGAGTTCGGGGACGGTCACGGCGAAGTCGCTGAGCACCTCGAGCATCAGGCCCTCGATCTCGACGTCGGCCTTGTCGGCCTCGTCGATCAGCAGCACCGTGGGCTCGGTGCGCCGGATCGCGGTGAGCAGCGGGCGCGACAGCAGGAACTCATCGCTGAAGACGTCGGATTTCGTGTCCTCCCAGCCGTTTTCACTGGACGCCTGGATACGCAGGATCTGTTTGGCGTGGTTCCACTCGTACAGCGCCCGCGCCTCGTCGATGCCCTCGTAGCACTGCAACCGCACCAGTCCGGCATCCGTCGCCTGCGACACCGCGCGGGCCAGCTCGGTCTTGCCGACACCGGCCGGGCCCTCGATGAGCAACGGCTTACCGAGCCGGTCGGCCAGAAATACCGAGGTGGCGGTCCCCTTGTCGGCCAGGTAGCCGGTCTGCGCCAGCCGCTCGGTCACATCCTCGACCGATGCGAAGATCGGCTCGTGCACTGCGGTCTGCACTGTTGCGGTCCTCCTCCGGAGCGAACCAACCGCTCCCTACCGTTCTCCCGGCCCGGGGCCGTGGGCACATGAGGTATGCACCGTATAGAACACCCGTATCGACGGTACACAGTGAGCCCGGCCAGGAGACAGCTGCTCCCGGGAAACCGGTCAGGCGGGGCGGGTCTGGCCGTCGCCCCAGACGATCCACTTGGTGGACGTCAGCTCGGGCAGGCCCATCGGGCCGCGGGCGTGCAGTTTCTGGGTGGAGATGCCGATCTCGGCACCGAAGCCGAACTGCTCGCCGTCGGTGAAGGCGGTGGAGGCGTTGACCATGACGGCCGCCGCATCGACCCTGTTGCTGAACTCGCGGGCCGCGGCCAGATCGCCGGTGACGATGGCCTCGGTGTGCCCGGTGCCCCAGGTGTTGATGTGCTCGACGGCCGCGTCCAGGTCGTCGACCACCTCGAGCGCGATGTCCAGCGACAGGTACTCCTCGCCCCAGTCCGTGTCGTTCGCCGGGATCAGGCCGGGCAGATCGCCGTGCACGGTGACGCCGTGCCGCTCCAGCGCCTCGATCAGCCGCGGCACCGCGATCGTGGCGATGGCGTCGTCGATCAGCACGGTCTCGGCCGCGTTGCAGACGCTCGGGCGGCGGGTCTTGGCGTTGAGCAGGATCGACTCGGCCATATCCAGATCGGCGGCCGAGTGGACGTAGACGTGGCAGTTGCCGGTGCCCGTCTCGATGGTCGGCACCTGCGCGTCGCGGACCACGGCGTTGATCAGGCCGGCGCCGCCGCGCGGGATCACCACGTCCACCAGGCCGCGGGCCTGGATCAGGTGGGTGACGCTGGAGCGGTCCTCGCTCGGCAGCAGCTGCACCGAATCTTCGGGAAGTCCTTGTGCCGCAAGCGCTTCCCGAAGCACCTCGACCAGCGCGGCATTCGAGCGGGCCGCCGAGGACGAACCGCGCAGCAGGGCCGCGTTGCCTGATTTCAGCGCCAGCCCGAAGGCGTCGGCCGTGACATTCGGCCGCGCCTCGTACACCATGCCGACCACGCCCAGCGGAACGCGCACCTGGCGGATTTCCAGCCCGTTCGGCAGCGTCGAGCCCCGCACCACCACGCCGACCGGATCCGGCAGGCCCGCGACCTGGCGCAGCCCGGAGGCGATGCCGTCGATGCGCGCGGTGGTCAGGCGCAGGCGATCCAGCAGCGAATCCGCGGTGCCGCCGGCGCGGGCGGTCTCGATGTCGTCGAAATTGGCCTCGAGCACCCGGTCGGCGGCGGCCAGCAGCGCATCGGCGGCGGCGTGCAGCGCGGTGTTCTTCTGTTCGGTGGTCAGCTGGGCGAGCGTCCGCGACGCCACCCTGGCCCGGCGCGCCGCGTCGTGCACCACCGCGCGGACGGAGTCCTGGCCGGTGGCAGTGGGAGCAGTCATGGGTTACAGCGTACTGACCGGCACCGACACCCTGGCCTGCGGACCGTGCGGTGCTCGAGCGCCTGCTGCGACAGCACCGCCGGGGAGCATCCGGCACGTCCCGGGGAGGCAGACGAGTTCACCGGCCCTCTCACTTGCTGTCGGATCCGGTGCGGTTGCCGCTGCTGCCGGCGATCGCGTCGCGGGCCGGGTCCTTGCTCGCCACACTCGGCCTCCCCACTTCCCGACAAGGTTGCCGCTACCGAAGGTCCTCGCTCACGCCGACGGCCGCGTGCTCGGGCATCCCCGGTCCCCCGGGAGCGCGGCGGTGCGGCGGCTCGGTGCCGAATTCCGGGGATCCGCCGGCGGCGGGGGCTACCGTGCCGATATGGCGCGAATCGTGGTGGTGGGCAGCATCAATATGGATCTGGTGGCTACGGTCGGGCGGCGGCCGGAACCGGGGGAAACCGTGCTCGGGGAGGGGTTCCGGATGGTGCCCGGCGGGAAGGGGGCGAATCAGGCGATCGCGGCGCGGCGGGCCGGTGCCGAGGTGGAATTCGTGGGGGCGGTCGGGGACGATCTGTTCGCCGGGGAACTGCGGACGGTGCTCGCCGACGCGGGTGTGCGCACCCGGCGGTTGCGGTCGGCGGCCGGACCCAGCGGGGTCGCCTCGATCGTGGTGGATTCGACCGGTGAGAACAGCATCATCGTCGCGGGCGGGGCGAACACGACGGTGACCGCACTCGGCCCGGACGATCTCGCGGCGATCGCCGAGGCCGATATGGTGCTGTGCCAGTTGGAGATTCCCGTGCCGACCGTGCTGGCCGCCGCCCGCCACGCCCGCGCCTCGGGAACTCTCGTTCTGCTCAACCCCTCCCCTGTACAACAGCTTTCGCGCGAACTGTGGGATGTCGTCGATATCGCGGTGGTGAACGAGGGCGAGTACGAGCACCTGGGTCCGGCGCTCGCTCCGGTCGCCGATGTGGTGGTCACGCGCGGTGCACACGGCGCCGTGCATCGCGGCCCCGGCGGCGAGCACCACCACCCCGGCGTCGCGGTCCGAGCGGTCGACACCACCGGCGCCGGCGACGCATTCACCGGCGCCCTCGCCGCCCACTGGCAGGAGGGCCCTGCCACCGCCCTCGCCTGGGCATGCACCGCCGGAGCCCTGGCCACTACGAAACCCGGTGCCGGCGCGTCCATTCCGGATCGCGCCGCCATCGAGGCGGCGATGTCGCCACAGCCCTCGAGTCCGTAGTACCGCAACGGCAGCCGACCGGCACAGGGCCTGACGGCATGCCGCTCAGCGGAACTGGCCGGCGTGGGCCGCCGCCCATTCGGCGAAGGTGGTGCCGGGGCGGCCGGTGAGGTCGGCGACGGCGGTCGTCGCCTGTTGTGGGTGCTCGACCGTCATGGCCAGGCCGGAGACGTACCACTCGGCGAAATCGCCCATCGCCGGGCGCAACTGCTCGACGCCCTCGTCGTGGGTGACGGTCTCGAAGGTCAGATCGCGGCCGAGTGCCACGCCGAGCCGGCGGAGACGTTCCGCGCGGGTGAGGGTTTCGGGGCCGGTGAGGGTGTAGGCGATGCCGTCGTGGCCGTCCTGGGTCAGGATGGTGGCGGCGACGCGGGCGATATCGTCCATCGCGATGGCCGCGTTGGCCGAATCCGGATACGGCTCGCGCACCGTGCCGGTGGTCCGCACCTGGTCGGCCCACAGCGTGAAATTGTCCATGAATTCGCCCGCGTACAGGTGGGTCCAGGACATGCCCGACTTCTCGACGGCCTGCGCGACCGGCTGCCAGTCGGTGTTCTCGTCGCCGGACAGGTCGACGACGCGCTCGATACCCGCCTCCCGCGCCAGCCGCAGCACGTCCGTCAGGTTCTCCAGAACGGGCGCCAGGTACATCCGCTGCACGCCCTCGAAGGCCGCGGGCAGCGAGGACAGCCGGCGCAGATATCCGGGCACGACCTCGACGCCCTCGGGCAGCGCGGCGCGTTCCGGATGGTTGGACAGGGCGCGAATATCGTCCGCCCCCAGCGAAATCAGATGATCGACCACTTTCCGCCCGATATTCCCGGTGGCACCGGTGACCAGAATCTTCATGGAAGCCAGGCTAGATGGCCGACCCCTGCCCGAGCACATGAAAATTCGCACGCGCCGGACCGCCGGGATCGACCTCGCCGCAGTCACGCCAGCGGCGAGGTGGCTCGCCGTGGGTGCGGCGGAACAGCCGGGTGAAGTAGCCGGCGTCGGATATCCCGACCCGGCGGGCGATATCGGCCACCGGCAGCTCGGTTTCCGACAGCAGCCGGCGAGCCTCGGACATGCGCCGATCGATGATCCACTCCTGCACGGTGCGTCCGGTGCGGCGGCGGACCACGGTGGTCAGATGGCCCGGTGTCATGCCGACCGCACGGGCCACATCGCGCAGCGACAGCGGCTCGACGTAGCGCTTCTCGATCACGTCGAAGACCTCGGCCAGCAGCGGCTCACCGCTGCGGCGCAGATCGCCGACGACATCGGCGGCCGAGCGGGCGAGATCGATCAGCAGCAGCGTGAGATGCGCCGAGGCCGCCTGCCGGTACCCTTCCCGCCGCTCGGCGAGTTCGGTCTCGACGGCCGCGATCCCGGCATCCCACAGCGCCCGGCCGTCGGCGGGCACCGGCAGCCGCAGTATGCCGCTGGAGCGGCCGTGCAGGAACGGGAACAGCAGCGGGTGAGATCGCCATGCCGGCCACGGAATACGGCCGCCGTCGAGTGCGGCGGGGTCGAAGAACACTCCGACGCCGCTGGTGATCTCGTCGGCCGCGGTGACATCGACGACCTGGCCGGCGCCGATGACGAACACCAGGCCGGCGTCGGCGACGTACCACAGCGCCGGGAAGTCGTGGATGTGCGGGCGCACCACCGACGACAGGGCCGCATCGTGGGCGCCCGCCGGTGCGGTACCGATGCCGAACGCCTCGAAACGCATCAGCGATATCGGCGGCGTGACGAGATCGGACCGGTAGTCGTACACCGGCACGCCCCGGCGATGTCCCACCACTCGGGTCGACTCGGGCATAGAGCCGAATATAGTCCCATTTCTTCCGAGAATCACCCAACTACCGCGCGCCCGAGCTACTCACCATGGAGTACATGACCGAACATCGTCCACATTCCGCGACTACCGCCATGGGGAACCGGCACGACTACCTGCCCGCCGCGGGCCGCGACGCCCTGCTCCCCACCTATGACCTGCTCACCCGCACGCTCGGCGTACCCCGCGTACACCAGCGGCTCATCGATCAGGCAGATCTCCGCGACGACCACAAGATCCTGGAAGTCGGTTGCGGCACCGGCAATCTCACCATCATGGCCAGGCGGTCGCGCCCCGCCGCCGAGGTGACCGGGGCCGATCCCGATCCCCGGGCGCTGTCGCGTGCCGAACGAAAGGCGCACGGGCTACCGGGAATTCGCTTCGACCGGGCATACGGCCAGGAACTCCCTTACGGCGACGGCGAATTCGACCGAGCGTTGTCGTCGCTGATGCTGCACCACCTCGACGACGACGTGAAGGCACCGATGGCCGCCGAGATCCTGCGCGTGCTGCGCCCCGGCGGGCGGCTGCACCTGGTAGACGTCGGCGGCCCGATGACACCTGCCGACGGTCCGGCGGCACGGCTCACACTGCGCGGCCATCACGTCGCGGGAAACCTCGGCGACAACATCCCCCGCCTGTTGCGCGAGGCCGGATTCGACTGCACCGAGGTCGCCACTCAGCGGCACCGGGCCATGGGCCGGGTCACCTACTACCGAGCCACCCGCCCGGACTGACGCTTGCCGTCCTCGTGGCCTGCTCCGTCACCCCGGCCTGCCACCGTGTCACCCCACCCGTGTCACCTCGGGCTCGCCATCCCGTACCCCGGGCACAACGGCGACCGACAGGCCAGGTAACGGAGGCCGACGGCCGACGACTCCCGGCCGGGCCGGGACGCCGACGTGCACGAGTCGGGTTTCAGAGGCGGCGGATGCGGGCCAGCCAGGCGGCGGTGTCGACGGCGCCGTCGGCAGTGGTGGTGAGGCCGTGCTTCGCCACCTCCTCGGCGGTCAGCTCGGTGACCCGGCCGTGGTAGCGGTCGGGCCGCAGCTCCTCCAATTCCCATCCCGCGCCGAAGGATTCGCGGATCAGGGTGTCGCTGATGCGCGGGCCGAAGCCGGGTTCGACGGTCGACAGCGCGAGCACGTGGACGAATCCGCCCGGTGTGCACAGGGCGTGCAGGGCCCGCACGTAATCGGCGCGCGTCGCGGGGTCGTCGCCGAAGATGTGGAACAGCGCGCTGTCGACGATCGTGTCGAAGACACCCAGTTCCGCGGCGACCTCCGGCTCCCGGCCCGCGCGCACGGCGTCGAAGACCCGGAACCGCGCCGCGGGCACGCCCTTGCCGGCGGCGTTGCGCTGGGCGTAGGCGACCGCGCTGGGCGACAGGTCGACGCCGAGCACGTCGTAGCCGAGGCGGGTGAGCAGGATCGTGTGCTCGCCCGCGCCGGTGCCCGGATCGAGCACCCGGCCGGTGATGCGTCCCTCCTGCTCGAGCGCCACGATCGCCGGTTGCGGCTCGCCGATCACCCAGGGGGCGGTGTCGTCGTCGTACACCGAATTCCAGAACTCTGCTGTCTGCGTCATGCCCGCAGCCTCTACCCTCAACCACACTCGAGGTCAAGCCCCGCCGCCGGACAATTCCGGGACCTGGTCACGAACCATGTTCGGCCAGCCAGCGTTTCGCCCGGGCCGCCGAGGCGCGCGACAGCCACGCATCCTGCACCACCTCGGTCAGCTCGTCCAGCCCGAGTTCCCCGATCCTGCTGCCGCGCAACAGGACCGACAGATGGCCGTCGAAATGCGGCGTGCTGAAGAACGGCGAATCCGGATCCTGCACCAGGGCAAGCTTGTCCGACTCCGACGGCACCCAGAACACGATCACATCGGCGTAGCGCTCCCCGGTTCCCGGATCGAACGCGTCCGGGCGCGGTGTCCGGAAGAACACGAACGACTTGCGCCCCACCTGGTAGATCGCATTACCCTGCGGGCCGTACTCGACGGTGACGTGCGGCATGGCCCCGGCCAGCTCGTGCACGTCGTCCACCCGCGCGCGCCGTACCATCGCCGGACCTCAATCGGCCAGTCCGGCAAGCAGTTTGCGGGTGCGCACCGCGTCCTCGCCGTCGGCGAACACGGCGCCGTAGAACTCCGTGGCCCCGGCTGCGAAGACCTCCCGGACGCGGGCGGCCACGTACTCCTCGGAGCCGATGACGGCCAGATCCGCCGGCCCGTCGGCGCCCTCGCGATCCATCATCGCGCGGTAGGACGGCAGCTGGCCGTAGGCGCCGAAGATCGAGGCGGCCGTCTCCCGCGCACCGTCGACGTCGTTGGTGACCAGCACCGGCAGCGCACACACCACCCGCGGCGCCGGCCGCCCCGCCTCGGTCGCGGCGGCGGTGATGGTCGGCGCGATGTGGTCGCGAATCGTCGCCGGGCCGGTCATCCACAGCACCGTGCCGTCGGTCCGGCGACCGGCCAGCTTCAGCATCTGCGTCCCCATCGCCGCCACCAGCACCGGGATCCGGCCCTCGTTCGGCACGCTCAGGGCCAGATTGGCGCTGAGCGTCTCGCCCTGATACGAGACCGGCTCGCCCTCGAGCAGCGGCATCAGCACCGACAGGTACTCCTTCATGTGCCGGGCGGGCCGCCCGAAGTCGTATCCGAAGAGGTTCTCGATGACGACCTGGTGCGACAGGCCGATGCCCAGGTTCAGCCGCCCGGGACCGATCGCCAGCGCGGCGGTGCGGGCCTGCTGGGCCATCGTGCCCGGATGGCGCGGATAGGTGGGTACGACGGCGGTGCCCAGCTCGATGCCCGGCACCCGGCTGCCGAGGACGGCCAGCGCCGTCAGCGCGTCGACCCCGAAGATGTGCGACAGCCAGGCCGAGTCGAAACCCTCGTCGGCGGCCTGCCGCAGGTCGTCGGTCAACCGGGCGAACGCGTCCGGTCCGGTCGGTTCGTTCAGCAGGATGCCGATCCGCACGGTGAGCCTCCTCGGTGGATGAGCGTCGGGTTCGGTCATCCACACTATGCCCCGCTCGGCCGCGTTCCACGATGCCGCGGCCGAGGCCGGTCGACGGCGATCTTCGCAACGCTGCCGCGAATCGTCACCGCCGCGGGCGGGTGGCATGTCAAAATCCGGATGGTGCACGAGATATGGCGGCTCGATCAGGGACGTACCCGCTCGATCAGTCCGGAGAACCCGACGGGGGAACCGGGATCGGGCGGCCGCGCGACGACCGGTACCGGCGCGCACGCCGCCGGCGACCTGGGCATCGGCTGGAAGGTGTCACCGTCGATCCACCTACCGGCCGGCGACACGGCCACGCTGGCCGACGTGCCCGGGCCCGGCATCGTCCGCCACTTCTGGCTGACCACCGACCGCACCGTGCTGCCGCAGCTGACGCTGCGCATGTATTGGGACGCCGAGCCCGAGCCGGCGATCGACGTGCCGCTGGGCGCGTTCTTCTGCAACGGGTGGGACGAGCTGGCGCTGGTGAATTCCGAGATGGTGGTGGTGGCGCCCGCCGGCGGGCTGAACAGCTTCTGGCCCATGCCTTTTCGCTCCCGGGCCCGGATCACGCTGCACAACGGCAGCGACCGCGAGGTGCCGGTGTACTACCAGATGACCTACCTGGAGCAGGAGGTGCCGCGCTCGGCGGGCTATCTGCACGCCCGCTGGCGGCAGCGGAGTCCGCTGGGCAGCCCCGCGGTGCACACGCTCCTCGACGACGTTCCGGGGCCGGGCCGCTACGTCGGCACCTATCTGGCGATCGTGCCGAATGCTCCCGGCTGGTGGGGCGAGGGTGCGCTGAAGTTCTACCTGGACGGCGACACCGAATTCCCCACCATCTGCGGCACCGGCACCGAGGACTATTTCGGCGGCGCCTGGAATTTCGATCTCGCCGACAATTACCACACCTATTCCACCCCGTATCTCGGTTTCGTGCAGGCACTGCCCGCCGAGCACATCTACCGGCCCGAGCAGCGATTCGGGATGTACCGCTGGCACGTGCGCGATCCGATCTGTTTCGACCGCAGCCTGCGCGTCACCGTTCAGGCGCTGGGCTGGCGCGACAACGGCCGCTATCTCCCGCTCGAGGACGCCGAAATAGCCACCACCGCGCTCTGGTACCAGCATCGCTCGGTCACCGGCCGCCGCCATACGGCAACATCGGGGTGAAATCGGCCCATTTCGGGCACTGCGGAGTGCACAGTAGAGCTATGCGTGCGCTGGTGATCGATGAACCCGGGCGATTTTCGGTGGCGACCGTGCCCGATCCGGCGCCGGGCCCGGACGAGGTGATCGTGCGGGTGGACGCGGTCGGCATCTGCGGCACCGACCTGCACATCGTCGCCGGGGAATTCCCGCCCACGCCCTATCCGATCGTTCCCGGGCACGAATTCGCCGGGGAGGTGGTCGAATCGGGCCGGGCGTCCGACGGTGTGCGAGTGGGCGGCAGCGTGCGAGTGGGCGACGGTGTGCGAGTGGGTGACACCGTGGCCGTCGATCCGTCGCTGTTCTGCGGGCACTGTCACTACTGCGCGATCGGCCGCGGCAACCTGTGCGAGAACTGGGGCGCGATCGGCGATACGGTCGACGGCGCGATGGCCGAATACGTGAAGGTGCCGGTCGCCAACTGCCACCGGCTGCCCGGGCATGTGACGGCCGTGCACGGGGCGCTGGTGGAGCCGCTGTCATGCGCGGTGCACGGCTTCGACGTGCTGCCCCGGCGGCTGGGCTCGAACTACCTGATCTACGGCGCCGGCACGATGGGATTGCTGATGGTGCAGCTGGCCACCGCGGCGGGGGCGGCGTCGGTATCGGTGGTCGACCTCGACACCACCCGGCTGGAGGCGGCACGCACGCTGGGCGCCGACGCGGCCGTCGCCGATGCCGACGACCTCGACCGCCCGGAGGGCTGGGAGATCGTGATCGACTGCACCGGCGCGGTGGCGGCCATCGAGGACGGGCTCGCGCGGGTCCGGCGGGGCGGCACCTTCCAGCAGTTCGGGGTCGCGCCCGCCGAGGCACGCGCGTCGATCTCGCCGTTCCGCGTCTACAACGACGAGATCACCATCGTGGGATCGATGGCGGTGCTGCACAGCTTCGGGCGGGCCGTCGACCTGCTGGGCGAGGGTGTGATCGACGCCGACACCATGATCACGCACGATTTTCCGCTGACGGAGTTCGACGAGGCGCTGCGGACCTTCCGATCCGGGGCGGGGCGCAAGATCCAGATCCGGCCGCAGTCGAAGGAGCGTCGCTGATGTTGGTAGCCGGGGTCGACAGTTCGACCCAGTCCTGCAAGGTCGTGGTGTGCACGGCCGATACCGGAAAGATTCTGCGGCACAGCCGGATTCCGCATCCCGACGGCACCGAGGTGGCGGCCGGCGAGTGGTGGCGCGCGCTGCGGTCGGCCGCCGACGGGCTGCTCGACGGGGTGTCGGCGATCGCGGTGGCGGGGCAGCAGCACGGGCTGGTGGGATTGGACGAGGCCGGCGTTCCGGTGCGTCCGGCCCTGCTGTGGAACGACACCCGTTCGGCGGGGGCCGCCGCCGATCTGGTGGACGAGCTGGGCGGGCCGCGGAAGTGGGCCGACGCGGTGGGGCTCGTGCCGCTGGCCGCGCATACGGTCGCCAAGCTGCGCTGGCTGGCCGATCACGAGCCGGAGCACGCGGATCGGGTTGCGCGCGTGCTGCTTCCGCACGACTATCTGACCTGGCGGCTGCGCGGCGGCACATCCGACGTCGAACCGGTCACCGATCGCGGCGACGCCTCCGGCACCGGCTACTGGTCACCGAGTACCGGGGAGTACCGCACAGACCTTGTCGCCCTGGCCTTCCGGGACCGCTCGCCGGAGTTGCCCCGCGTGCTCGGGCCGGCCGAGGCGGCCGGGGTGACCGCCGACGGGATGCTGGTGGCAGCCGGGACCGGTGACAATGCCGCCGCCGCACTGGGTTCGGGCATCGGCGACGGCGATGTCGTGGTGTCGCTGGGCACGAGCGGCACGGTGTTCACCCGTGCCTCGCACCCGGCATCCGACGCCACCGGGGCGATCAACGGATACGCCGACGCCACCGGGGCCTTCCTTCCCCTGGTGTGCACCCTGAACGCCGCCCAGGTGCTCGATCGCACGGCCGCCCTGCTGGGCAGCACGATCGGTGATCTGGAAACCCTTGCACGGCAATCCGATCCGGGGGCGGCCGGCCTGACGCTGCTGCCGTATCTGGCCGGCGAGCGCACCCCGAACCTCCCCGGCGCCACCGGCTCCCTGCACGGCCTCACCCTGGACAACATGGCCCCGCGGCACGTGGCGCGCGCCGGTATCGAGGGCATGCTGTGCAACCTCGCCGACGCACTCGACCGCCTGCGCGCCGACGACATCCGGCCGCGGCGCATCCTGCTCATCGGCGGTGCGGCGGCGAACCGCCTGGTCGCCGAGGTCGCCGCGCAGATTTTCGAGGTCACCGTCGCCGTCCCCGAACCACAGGAGTACGTCGCCCTGGGTGCCGCGCGACAGGCCGCCTGGGCCCTGTCGGGTGCGGCCGAGCCTCCGGCATGGACCACCCCGCCGGCACCGGAATTCCCTGCGCCACCGGACAATCCGGGCCCCGAGATCCGGGCCCGCTACGCACGGTACCGGCGACATACCCACGAAATCTGAGCGAGACCCCGGCTCCCGATCCGAATTCCGTTGTGCCGTCATACCGTTCGACCGGCAGGGCCCGGCATGACCCACTCCTCACGGCGCAACGCCGTCGTACGAATCCACGATGTGTCTCAGCGACAAATCGAACGGCAGCCCCATCGATCGCGCACCGTCGTCCGACCACGCGACAGGCCAGCTACCGATAATTCTTTCGACCGACGGGTCGACCGATATCAATGCTTCCCGTGCCACCGAACCATACCGGCGTGTAGCTTCGGCAAGCAGTTCATTGACGCTCACTGTGATACCGCGCAGGTTCACCGTACATCTGGGTCCGATGCTGTCACGGTCCACGTCGTGCAGCATGACCATCGATTCAACGGCAGCAATGACTCCAATTACCAGCAACTCGTGCGCCACTCCCACCGGTACGACCGGCACACGTCCGCCACGACAGTCACGAAATATGTTGCTGGCAAATCCGGAAGCCGCACGGTTAGCGCTTCCGGGTCGGACCACCACGGTCGGCAGTCGTGCCACACGAGCGTCGATGATATTCATACGCGACGCGTCCTCTATCAGCAGTTCGCACATCGCCTTCGTGGTGCCGTAGGTCGTCAGTGGATCACGAACGGCCTCGGCACCGACGGAGCGCCGCAGGGCCGCGACACTACTCGAAAATACGAATCGCCTACCGGCTGGCCGCTCTCGAAATATATTCAAGACTCCTCGTAGAGCCGATACATTGCAATCGTAAGCCGCATCCCACCTGTGCTCCGACTCCGCGCTCATCATCGATGCAAGATAGAATACCGAAGTGACGTCATCGGTCAGCAATGACGAGATCGCAACCGCGTCACGAACGTCGCCGAGCACAACTCGAACCCCATCCGGTACCGGATCGCTCGGTCGAACCAGATCGAATATCAACACCTCGTCGATCGCGCGCCTCCTGCCGCCTTCGAAGAGATATCCGCGTCGAACCAGACTGGTGGCCAGATTAAGGCCGAGGAATCCTGAACCTCCGATGATCAGAACCTTCATTTCTGCACTCCCTGATCATCGGATCGTACAGATCTCGCTCTCTCGACCCACGACTCTACGCTGGCTACCAGGTCTCGGCACTGCTCGTCGGTGACGGCCAGAGAAAGAGTCACCATACCTTGCGGAGAAATATAATACCCCGCACGCAGCAGCTCGAAGAACAACCAACGTATCCATCGGTCATCACGCGAGTGAAAACAGAACATCGAACCTGTTCCGGTCACATCGATCGGCAGCTCCGAACGCCGCAATATTCCGGATATTTCTTCCCGCATGAGATCGCCACGACTGTTGTTTGCCGTCAGGTCGTCAGGGTCGAGACAATCCCTGAGTACGGCAACGACGGCCGACATTGTCAACACGTTGTTATTGAACGTACCCGAATGCTGCAGAGAGTCCGATCCATTGCCGTAGTGCGCCATCAAATCCCCGCGCCCCCCGAATGCACCGAACGGTAACCCGCCGGCAATATACTTGCCCAGAGTTGTCAGATCCGGTGTCACTCCGTACCGTTGCTGCAACCCGCCCGGATACAGACGCGATGTCATAACCTCGTCGAATATCAGCACCGTGTCGTATCGGTCGCACTCCGCACGCAACTGCCGCAAGAACTCTGTTTCGGCCGGCCGACATCCTCCAGCTCCTTGCATCGGCTCGACGAGCACGCATCCGACGCACCCGTCACTCAGAATCTCCCGGACGCTGTCGATATCGTTGTATTCGCCGACCCTGAATCTGTATCGTGCGTTGACGCCCACGTGTTGTCGCCCGTCGCCCATGCCGTTGGAGAAATTGAGCAGCGAACCATGAAAGCCCCTTCGAAAAACCACCACAGCATCGCGCCGCGTATGGTGAAGCGACACGCCTATGGCGTGAAGATTCGCCTCGGTTCCCGACGTCGTGAACCGAACGGATGCCATTGTCGGGAACCAACGACAAACCAACTGCGCCGCCTCGATCTCCACGGCGTGGGCAGCCCCGATGGTCCAACCGCCGTCGAGGGAACTTCTGACAGCTTCTTTGACGGCCCGCGGATCGTGACCCAGCAGTCCCGCGGTGTAATCGCCACAGAAATCGATCAGATAGTTGCCGTCGACATCCTCTAGTCTGCTGCCGCTGGCCTTTGCCACGCGGAACGGAAACGGCTCCACGGCGATTACCGAGCGAGTCGTTCCACCTGGTATAACCTGTTCGGCTTCGCTCTGGAGATGCGCACTTCGCGGCCTGGATTCGACATAGTCGGCGATTACCGAGTCCAGTACGTCGTCCAGCATATGGTAAGAATTCACAGCGGTTCCTCGAAGGTACGATCGATAGTTTCGATCAGCGTGTTCAAATGCAATACTGTTCGAGCGAAGGGTGAGCTGCAATCAATAACATGGTCTATACATGATATTGTAGAGTATATCGACTCGACCTCTTCCTGAACGGTCGGCCAACGGCTCGCACGATGGGGGTCTGCTGCAATTCTGGACTTGAGCACATGTCTGTCGCAATATAGGAACAGGGTGGCGACGCGACCCGGAAAAATATTTCGGAGCGATTCCACGCTGGAACAGTCACCGACCGTCAGCACATGGCATCTTCCACGGCGGAGGGAATCTTCGATCGCGGTGAGTCGTATTCCGAACACTGCACCGTAACTTGTGAACCTCAGCACACCGCTGTCCGGAATTTCATCCGCAGTGCAGAATATGAAGTCTCGGGTGTCCTCCACTGTTCCGCGGTGTTCGCGAGTCGTGTATTTCTGGGCTGTATCGTAACCAGCCTTCGTAACAAGGTGATCTTTGACCGTAGTTTTTCCGGCGCCCGACGGACCGAGAAGTAGAAGCAAATATGGACTGGCCACGTTGTTACCGTTCCGACGAACTACCGATGTGTAATGCTACGGATCTGGCCGCTTGCGCAAGCGCGCTCCGAGGATTCGACATCGCGAGACCACTGTTCAGTTCGTAAACTGAACATCCACCCACGGCGCCTCGGCGAAGGTCGTCCAGTCCTGTTGCGCTGTGTCCACCGACAACAGCGATACACCTACCCGCGCATTGCGATGTAACATAGTAAGGTACTTTCCCCCACCGTGTCTGGTCGTCGAGATACCCTTCTCCGGTAATTACGTAATCGCATGCGGCAAGGCGCTCGCTGAGTCCGAGCTGGGAATCGAAGTATTCGGGAGTGTGACTGAGATCCGCATCATGGAACGCATGCAACGCGGCGGCCAGACCTCCGCTGCCGGTGCCCATCGGAAGCCTGGCGACTTGAATCCCCAGGCGCTCTTCGATCAACCGGGAAAAACGCGCCAGACCAGCCTCCGCCGCTGCCACTTCGTATTCCACGAGCCCCTTTTGAGCGCCATACGTACTCGCTTGTCCACGAGGCCCGCACAAGTAGTCCTTGGTGTCGACCAGACAGGTTATCTTGACGTTACGCACTCGGTCGAATGTGAAGTCGGTAAGATGTGCAAGGTCACGCAGGCCCGGTTCGATAATTCTCTTGCCATCGGAGTAGAAGTTTGCGCCGAGAGCATCCAACATGCCGATTCCCATATCCATGATCGCCGAGTCACCCATCGTTACGATAATTTCCTGGGCACCATCGGCGATGAGGGTTCGAATCAGGTACCCCACGCCTGCACTGGAGGTCTGCCACGGATTTCTTCGTGACGAGGGTATCAACGAATATCCTACGATTTTCGCCGACTCGACAATCACGCTTTGCGCGTTGACCCAACAGACCTCGGCATGAACAGGCTCCCTCAACGGGCCGATCGTTCGGTAGGTCTTGATCGAGCCGCCGAAGTTGTGCGCAAAGGCATCGATCGTCCCTTCACCGCCGTCGGTCATCACTATCGGTTCGATTTGATCGTCAGGAAGATTATCTTGGAGAACCTCCGACAGAATATCGGTAGCATCCAGTGAAGTAATGGTGGACTTGTAGCTGCCGGGTGCGACCGCTATTCTCACGGCGACCCCCTCCCTGAATCTGGATACGGATCTGGTGCGCCATGTTATTACGGTGGGGTCGGGTGGACGTGTCCATGATTCTTGATATTGGATCTTATTATGTCGATGACATCTTGTTCGGTTCTCGCTTTTTCGTGGCGCACGAAGAAATTGCTGCAAATGCCTCCGCTTCGCGGACCACCGTAGACGAACGTCTTGCCACGCATTCGAATCGGTCTACGCAAAAAATGACGCCCGCTGAGCTCGAAGAACATCGTTGTGCGTGAGTAGTATTCTGCCGAAGAATCGATGGAATCGCTTCGTACGTTGACGAACTCATAGGCATTGCCGTTGTCCAGCATATCGGTCACTGAACGCACGTGGGAACGGACCCGGTAGTCGTCCGTCAATCCGAAGCCGACGACAGATGTGCCGAAAAGATTCTGTTCGAATCGCCAAACCCCGAAGTAGACCGTGTCATCTTCGGAATCCTCCAATGTATAACTGTAAGACCACAGGCCCGCAACGTGCAATCGTCCCCAGTACAACCGTAGCAAAAATTCTGAACTGCCCACAACGGAGCAGATCACGTTAACTACGAGCTTATATAAGCCAGCGCTCGTAATAAATATGAGGACGAAGTCGAAAACAGGTGACAATATGGTCGTCTTCGAAGCGAACTTCAAAGCCGCAAGCGCATAGGCCAACGTCAATCCGAGGGAGACGGAAGCCAGGCGCTGATGTCGCATAATCGCAAGCTTCACAGATGCGTATCCTGCCTGTACGCTTGTATTTTTCTATGCCCGCTTGCTGGCGAAGAGCTCTCGAGCTTGAGCAAGTTGTTCGGGATCGGCCGATAGCCTGAGCAGACGAAGGGCGACCTCGAGATCGCCGAACTCTTCGCTGGCTGCCAATTTCAGGAGTTCATCGAAGGTCAACTCGACCAGTTCGATCTTTTCACCCGCGTCCAGAGCCTGCTGCGTAGCAGAACATCCTCGCGCGATATAGGTGTAGATTGCCCAGTCGATCTTTGGGAGAAACTGGTAGGAATCCCATAGATGGAGCTCCCCGGGGATGAGTCCGGCCTCTTCCTGTAGTTCGCGCTGCGCCGCCGCGGCTGGACTTTCACCCGCCTCTACCCGCCCTCCGATCAGGCCGTATACGGTCTGCGCACCGGGTTGCTGCTGGCGGACTATCATGAGGCGACCACCTTCCGCCACCGGAAGGACATAGGCCGTATCGGGGCGGCGAAGCTTCTCGAACGTTGCCACAGATCCGTCGAAAAGAACTTGTTTCCACTGATATACGTCGAACAGCTTTCCCGTAAACACTTTTTTGGCATCGTCCGGAATAGGCTGACGCGATGAGGGGCGCGAGTCCACTTCGTAGTGAGTCATAGGTCTGCTAGGCTCCCCATTTCGATTTCAGAAGCTCCTGCAATGCCTGCCGCTGATCTTCGGACACAGAGACGGACACGGACAAATCGGGCGGCTTTGGCCATGCCGCATCTTCGAATGACGATCCCGCGAAATCCCGATAACTCGCATATCGGGGTATGACATGAAAGTGCACATGATTGTCGACCATCATCAAAAGAATGTAGTTGATCTTATCATGCTGGAAGGCAGATCTCAGTGCGCCCTCGAGATCACGAGTTGCCTGAGCAAGTTCGGCAAATGCCGATGCGCTTATTTGAGACATCGCACCGGCTTCGGATTTGTTTGCTAGAACCATACTTCCGAGGGTGACCTGTTCAGGACGCAGCAGCACAACCCAATTCTCGTACTCTCGCAAGAGCGTTTCGGGATAACCAAACTTCTGGATTGTCGCGTTCAAGCTAAACCCTTCCCCTAAAGTTGGCCAATATATTTGAATGATAGCATATACAATTCATTCGTGACCTCTATCGATATCGAGACACAGCGCACGGCGCTGGTCGCGGAGACTTCCCTGCTGGCCGACCTCTACCGAACCGAAGACCCGACGACCCCGATTCCGACCTGCCCCGACTGGACGCTGGCGAACCTCGTCGCCCATGTCGGGGGCGGGCACCGCTGGGCCGCGGCCATGATCACCGATCGGGCCACCGAGTTCCTCGAGTTCGCGAAGGTGCCGAACGTGCGCCGTCCGCGCGATGCCGAGGAGGCCGACCGGTGGCTGCGCGGCAGCGCCGACATTGTGGTGGAATCGGTCGACGCCACCGGCCCCGACGTTCCGGTCTGGACCCCGTTCGGGGACTTGCGGCCGGCCGAATGGTGGGTCCGGCGGCGGCTGCACGAGTCCACCGCGCACCGCGCCGACGCCCTGCTCGCCCTCGGCCGACCGGTGGCCCTGGCTCCCGAACTGGCCGCCGACGGCCTGTCGGAACTGCTCGGCCTCATCCGGATGGGGTCGCCCAGGTTCCAGACCCCGCTGGACGAGGGCACGACCGTGTCCCTGCACGCCACCGACACCGGCGACGACTGGTCGATCCGCCGGTCGGACGACGGAATCGACTGGGAGCCAACGGCTTCCACCGGATCGGTCACCGTCGAGGCACCGGCGGTCGAGCTGTTCCTCCTGCTGTTGCGGCGCATCCCGGCCGACCACCCCGGCCTCACCGTCTCCGGTGCCGACAAGGTCCTCGCCACCTGGCTGGAACGGACGGCGTTCTGATCCGTCGGCCCCATTGAGTCCGTCGGCCCATTGAGCCGCACCGCGTTTCAGCCGATGCCCACCTGGCGCCGCGGCTACGTCGCTACGCGCTCGGCCGGGTGCCGGTAGCGAGCTGTCAGCGCACCTTCAGGCCCGGCCAGCCGTAGCTGGTCGGGGCGTCGGCGAGGCCGGCGCTGGGCACGGGCTCGGCCGCACCCTTGACGCCGCCGACGGCCGCGTTCTCGGGCTGGGTGGCGGCCAGCTGGCGGCGCACCTCGTCCATATCCATCCACTGGATCTGCTGGACGATTTCCTCCAGCTCCCCGGCGGGCTGGAAGCCGGGATTCGAGTAGACCAGCAGCCCCTCCCGGAAACCGAGCAGCGTGGGCAGGCTGGTGATCTGCGCGGCGGCGGTGAGCGCCTGCTCGGCCTCGGTATCGACGGTGCCGTACACGATGTCCGGGTGGTGCGTCGACGACTCCTCGTAGATCGGCGCGAACCGGGTGCACCAGCCGCACCACGAGGCCCAGAAGTCCACCAGCACAATGGCACTGCGGGATATGGTCTGTTCGAAGTTCTGTTGCGTCAACACCTGCGTTGGCATGCGGTCCTCCCGGTGACGCGCGGATTCGCCGACATGGATCCGGATTCTTCCACGAACATCACCTCCGAGCCACCTTCCGGCCACCGAGTGCGCGATGCTCGTCGGCTATCGCCGATCCGGCTCCTGCTCCCGAGTATCGCGCGTTACTCCGGAAAACGCAGCCGCGCGATGTGCACCCCGCCCTGCCCCCAGCCGGCGTGCGTGATCCACAGGGCGCCGCCGTCGGCCACGATCTCGGCCGCATGCGCCCGGATGTGACCGACCTTGTCCTGCGGCCGGAAGTGCAGCGGATCGTCGCTGCGGAACACGTCGGTGCCGACGTAGCGCGGCCGCGGACCGATGAACAGGTACCAGGATCCGTTGTGCCGCACCACGAACGGCGATTCCGTGGGACCGGCGCCGGTGCCGGTGCTGGGATCGGTGTAGGCGATCGCCCGCTCGCTCCAGTGCACCAGGTCGTCGCTGGTCCGATAGGCGACCACGTGATTCCCGCCGTTCGGCTCGCTGGTCGCGCAGTAGTACATGATCCAGCGGCCGGACTCGCGCAGCACCATCGGATCGCGGGCGTCGTAGCCGTCGCGGAACAGCGGTCCGTCCGGGTGGCGGCGCCAGTGCGTCAGATCGGTGGAGACGGCGAGGTTCATGGCGGTGGCGGTGCGGTCCGGGCCGCCGCCGTCGTAGAACATGGCGTAGTGGTCGTCGGCGCGGACGACGTACGGCGCCCACAGGTGCGTCTCGCCGTAGCCGGGATCGGCGGTCAGCGCGGGCGGGCGCTTGGTCCACGGCCCGGCCGGCCGGTCGGCGGTGGCATGCGCGAACTCCCGCTCCTGCCACGGATCCGCCGGTTCGGGATGGGTGATCCCGAACAGATGCCAGCGGCCGGATTCGTCACGAATCACGGTGTGGTCGTTGATGTACCACGGGCACGCCTCCCCCGCGCTCGGGTCGTAGATGCGACGAAACCGGCCCGCGCTCACCTGCATGCCCGACACCGTGCCGCCTCCGGGCCACCGGCACACGACGACACGCCGTCTCACGGTGTCGCAGGCTCCCGGCTACTCGGGAAAATAGCTGGGGTCGGGCTCGCAGGTGAGGTCGGCGGCGGGCAGCGTGCCGTCGTCGAAGTAGGTGTTGACGATGTCGCTGACGCACGGGCTGAGGCCGACCCGGAAGGCGCCGTGGATGCGGGTGTTCGCCAGGGTGACCAGGCGCGAAGCGGTCAGGTCGCGATGCAGCGCAAGGCTTTGCGTGTAGGCGGTCCTGGTGTCGTGGATCGTGCCCAGGATCAGCGCCTGGTTCGCGTTGTTCATCTCGGTCGGCGGTTCGACCGGATCCGGCCAGTAGGCGCAGGCCGTGATGTTGTTGGCGAACGCGCCGAAGACCGGCTGGGCGGCCCGGATCGCCTCGATATTGCGGTAGTACCACGCCGGATCGCGGGGAGCCGCCTTGTCGCCGCACATGATCGCCGCCATGCCGGACGCCTCGGTGGGCACGGCCGCGGTGATCTTCGCCTTCAGCGTCTTCATATCGAACGGACGCCCGGACACCGCGTCATCGACGATCCGCAGGACGTCGGCGAGGTCGGCATCGAGCTTCGGGTTCGCCAGCAGCGACAGCATCATCATCGGCACCGTGTGCTCGTCGATGAGATAACCGTCGCTGAAGACCGGATGCCCGGCCGCCCGCCGCACCAGGTTCTCGACATACCCGCGCACCTGCGGGGGCGTAGCGCCGAAGTGGTGGTCGCCGTCGTGCCGGGCCGCCCAGATCGACCAGTCGTCCAGGGCGGCCTCGTTGGTCCCGCCCATGTCCTGGAACATGCCGAGCCAGTAGCGCTCGTCGTCGACGCCGCTGTCCAGCACGAACCGGTCGGCGTGCCGGCCGAACATCTGCAGGTAGACCCCGCCGAGGTAGGAACCGTAGGAGCCGCCGTAGTAATTGACCCGTTCGTCGCCGAACGCGCCGCGGATGACGTCCATGTCGCGGGCGATATTGCGGGTCGTCGTATGGCGGGCCTTGTCCGGATCGGGCGCAATGCAGGAGGCGGCCAGGGCGCCCGCCAGTGCCGTGTCGCGCGCATAGCCGAATACGTCGAAACCGGCCGAGAACAGCATGGTCGGCAACGGGATGGCGCAGTGCACCCGATCGGAGCGGCCGATACCGCGCGGGTCCATGCCGATCAGATCGTATTGGGCGCGCACGTCCGGGGTCAGCCGGTCGCGCACCGTCACCATCATGCTCAGCCCCGGACCGCCGGGGCCGCCGGGATTGGAGAGCATGATCCCGCGGCGGCGGGCCGGATCCGTGGCCGGGATGCGCGAGATCGCCACCGTGGTCGTGCGGCCGTCGGGGCGGCCGTAGTCGAGCGGGACGCGCACGCCCGCGCACTGCGCCCCCGCGCCGTCGAGTGCCGGATCGCCGCAGGGCTTCCAGTCCAGGGCCTGGTCGTAGAAGCGGGCCAGGGCGGCCGGCGGATCGCCCTCGGCGCTCGCCGGCGATACGGGGATCACCACCGCGGCCGCCAGCACCCCGACCGCGGCCATCCGCCGAAACCACCGCGCCCGCATGAGAAACCACCGTGCCCGCATGAGATCTCCCCTCGCCGTGCCCGAATCGCACCGAACGCCACACCGTCGCGAAGCCTTCCGCGGCAACCACATCGATCCCACGCCCGGCAACCGGTAGGCGACGTCAGCGTTTCCGATGAGGCGGTGCGTATCAGGCCCGAAATCACAGGTACCAGACGGAACCCCACTTTGACCAGGGACGGGCCGCGGCACACTCGGCAATTCCGCCGCGCATCACGAATTACGGCCGGCATCGATCCGGACACCCACCGCTTCGACCGGCACCCGAGTTCGACGGCCCGGCACGGCTCTGCCCGGCACATATTCGGGTGCGTCGCGAATGTCCGTTCCCTACCGTGGAACTCGATATCCGAGGAAAGGATCGAACGATGTTTCCCGTCGAGCTGCGCGGCACCCGGGCGCAGACGCTGATGTGGGCCCATGAGCACGAGGTCGAGCAGGCCGCGCTGCGCCAGCTGCGCACTATCGCGCAACTGGAATGGGTGCACGGCGTCCGCGTGATGCCCGATGTGCATCTCGGCAAGGGCGCCACCGTCGGCTCGGTCATCGCGATGCGCGACGCGGTCGCCCCGGCCGCGGTCGGGGTGGACATCGGCTGCGGCATGGAGGCGGTGCGCACCTCGCTGACCGCCGCCGAACTGCCCGACAGCCTCCGGTCGCTGCGGTCGCGGATCGAAGCGGCGGTGCCGGTGGGATTCTCCGCCCACGACGACGCGGTGAACGTCACCCGGCTGGAGGCGGAGGCGGCCGGGCCGCGCGGCTCGTCGCGCGGCGGCTGGGACCGGTTCTGGGGCGCGTTCGGCGATCTGGATTCGGGAGTACGGCCGCGAGAGTCCAAGGCGCACAAGCAGATGGGCACGCTGGGCGGCGGCAATCACTTCATCGAGGTGTGCCTGGACACCGAACAGCACGTGTGGATCCTGCTGCACTCCGGCAGCCGCAATATCGGCAAGGAGCTGGCCGAGCGGCACATGGCGGTGGCGCGGACACTGCCGCACAACCACGATCTGCCCGACCGCGATCTGGCCGTATTCCTCTCCGGCACACCGGAAATGGATGCCTACCGGCGCGACCTGACGTGGGCGCAGGAGTACGCGTCCCGCAACCGAGCGGTCATGCTCGCGCTGGTGTGCCGGGCGGTGCGCGACGAATTCGCCACGCTGCCGGTGCGATTCGAGCAGCCGATCTCCTGCCATCACAACTACGTGGCGGAGGAGACGATCGACGGCGTGCCGATGCTGGTGACCCGCAAGGGCGCGGTGCGGGCCGGCGACGGCGACCTGGCGCTGATCCCGGGCTCCATGGGCTCGCGGTCGTATGTGGTGCGCGGCAAGGGAAATCCCGCCTCGTTCCGGTCCGCTTCGCACGGTGCCGGCCGGCGGATGAGCCGCAACGCCGCCAAGAAGCAGTTCACGGTGGCGGATCTGGCGGCGCAGACCGAGGGCGTCGAATCCCGCAAGGACGCCGGGGTGATCGATGAGATCCCGGCCGCCTACAAGGACATCGACGAGGTCATCGCGGCCCAGCGGGACCTGGTGGACGTGGTCGCGACACTGCGCCAGGTGCTGTGCGTGAAGGGGTGAGGCCCTCCCGGTGTTCAGCGGTGTCGTGTTCAGCGGTGCCGCAGCGTCCCCACGATTCCCGCGCCCAGCAACATGAATCCGGAGATCAGCGCGAATCCGTAGGTCACCCAGGCGTGCAGCGCCACCTGCATCTCCTGGTCCACGAACGCCAGGTTGCTCATCAGCGCGAACGTCTCGTCCGGGAACAGCAGGTGCAGGATCCCCGGCAGGATGCCCCACACCAGGCCCGCCACGGTGGTGCCCAGCGGTGAGAACGCCGCCGCGCACACCACGAGCAACAACAGCACCGACCCGCCGACGATCTCGAGCGCCGCCGTCCACCGGTCGACGACCCTGCCGACGATCACCCAGTACCGGATGTCGGCGCCGCCCTTGGCCGCGAGGGCGATCCCGACCGGCGTCACGACCAGCCCGAACAGCACGCCACCCACGGTCCGGCCCGGCATCGCGCGATTCTGGAACTGCGACCCGGGCGGGGACCAATCCGCCGGTGACTCGAACTTGTTCGGCATCGTCAGTCCTCCCTGTTCCCGCGGCGCCCACGAGACCTCGATGTCCCTGCCGCACCTCATTGTCGTGCCTGCGCCGGAATTGTCGTGCCTGCGCCGGAAAAATGTCCGACCGCGCGGCAATCGTTCTCGGCCTGGTCGGCTGCCCGTCACCGGCGGTTAGCATCGGGTATGCGCTCGACCGATGCCACAGACGCGCCGCCGCTGCCCGGCGTCCGGCGCTCCTTCGTCACCGCCCGGGGCGTGCGGTTCCACGTCACCGAGGCGGGGCCGGCGACCGGGCGTCCGGTGCTGCTGCTGCACGGGTGGCCGCAGCATCACTACGCCTATCGTCACCTGCTGGCCGATCCGCCCGCGGGCCTGCGGCTCATCGCCCCGGACCTGCCCGGCTACGGCTGGTCCGGGCCGCCGCCGCACCGCTGGGCGAAGGAGGACATCGTCCAGGACCTGCTGGCGCTGCTCGACGAACTCGGGGTGGAGCGGGCACTGCTGGTCGGGCACGATTGGGGCGCCTTCGTCGGCTATCTGATGGTGCTGGCCGATCCCGGACGGTTCGACGGTTATCTGCCGCTGAACATGGCGCACGCATGGCAGACGCCGCGCGCGATAGCCCCGCACCTATGGCGGTTCCTGCTGTACCAGCCGCTGGTGGCCGCGCTCGGTATGCCGTTGCACCGCCGTACCCGTTTCGTCGACCAGATGTTCCGGCTGGGAGCCACCCACCGCGGTAAGTTCCCGCCCGAGGTGGTCCGCATCTACTCCGACCGTTTCCGCGATCCGGTCACCGCCCGCGCCGCCACCGATACCTATCGCACATTCCTGCTGCACGAGGTGGCGGCCCGGCGCCGTCCCGAACGCCGCCGCGCCACGGTCCCGATCCGCGCCCTCTTCGGCGTCGACGACGGGGCCGTCCACCCGTCGCTGGCCTCCGCGCAGACCGCGAACGCCGACGACTACACGGTCGAATACGTCTCCGGCTGCGGGCATTTCATCGCCGAGGAGCGCCCGGACCTGGTCCGCACCCGCCTGACCGAACTGGCCGCCGAAACGGCCGACTCCGGGCCCGAGCGGGAATAGACACATTCGATCGGGACCGCACCACCTGCTCCCGAGGGCACGTGCGGGGATGAGGCGGCGCCTCTCGCCGGCACCGCGCCCTTCGACGAGATCGACGCTGCGTGATGCCTCGCCGTGTGCCGAGACACGGCAGTACATCTCACCGGCACGGCACCTTTCGACGCGGCCGGTGCTGTGGTTCCCCCGGCCGTGCGCCGAGTCGCGGGCGCGCATCTCGCCGGTCCGGCGCCCGTTCGAGCGGTGGACACCGGAACCATCGCCGATCGGCTGCATACGTCCCGCTACGTCGCCGCCCGACCCGGGTTCGCGTGCCGGTCGCCGCCGGCCGTCGGCTCCTCGGGCCGCACCCCGCGCATGCCCGCCACGCCGGTGGGCAGGGTGCGGGAACGGGGACGGGGTGCGGGAATGCGCGGATCCTCGCCGGTGTCGGTGGCGTCGGGCACGATGGAGCGCGTGACTACGACCGATCTGCGGGAATCCGCCGAGGAACTGCTGCGGGAGCTGGCCGGGCCGCACGCGCGGCTGCGGGAGGACCAGTGGACGGCGATCGAGGCGCTGGTGGTGCAGCGCCGCCGCGCGCTGGTGGTGCAGCGCACCGGATGGGGCAAGTCGGCGGTGTACTTCATCGCCGCCAAGCTGCTGCGCCGCGCCGGGCACGGCCCGACGGTGATCGTGTCGCCGCTGCTGGCGCTGATGCGCAACCAGGTGGCGTCCGCGCAGCGCGCGGGAGTCGTTGCGGCGACCATCAATTCGGGCAACGTGACGGAATGGGACGAGATCCACGCGCGGGTCGCCGCGGGCGAGGTCGACGTGCTGCTGGTCAGCCCGGAGCGGCTGAACAATCCGGACTTCCGCGATTCGGTACTGCCGAAGCTGGCCGCCGACGCGGGCCTGGTGGTGATCGACGAGGCGCACTGCGTGTCCGACTGGGGCCACGACTTCCGGCCCGACTATCGCCGCATCCGCACGCTGATCGCCGACCTCGGCAGCGACGTGCCCGTCCTGGCCACCACCGCCACCGCCAACGACCGCGTGGTGACGGACGTCGCCACCCAGATCGGCACCGACACCCTCGTCCTGCGCGGCACCCTGGACCGCGAATCGCTGCACATGTCGGTGGTCCGCATCGACGACGCCGTGCGGCGCACCGCCTGGCTGGGCAGGCGTCTGCACGAGCTGCCCGGCGCCGGGATCATCTACACGCTCACGGTCGCCGCCGCACACGACGTGGCCGACCTGCTGGTGACGCAGGGCCACCGGGTCGCCGCCTACACCGGCCGCACCGATCCGGCCGAGCGCGAATCGCTCGAACGGGCCCTGCTGGACAACGAGGTCAAGGCACTGGTCGCCACGTCCGCGCTCGGAATGGGTTTCGACAAACCGGATCTGGGTTTCGTCGTGCATCTCGGCGCGCCCTCCTCGCCCATCGCCTACTACCAGCAGGTGGGTCGCGCGGGCCGCGCCACCGAGCGCGCCGAGGTGCTGCTGCTGCCCGGGCCGGAGGACCGCAGAATCTGGAGTTACTTTGCCTCCGTTGCCTTTCCGCGTGAACACGTGGTCCGCGCCGTGCTCGACGTGCTCGATCGGGAGCGGCCGCAGTCGACGGCGGCGCTGGAGCCGCTGGTGGAGCTGAACCGCTCGCGGCTGGAGATGGTGCTGAAGGTGCTCGACGTGGACGGCGCGGTCCAGCGGGTGCGCGGCGGCTGGATCGCGACCGGGGAGCCTTGGGTCTACGACACCGAGCGCTACGAGCGCCTGTCGGCCGCGCGGGAGTCCGAGCAGCAGGCGATGATCGACTACCAGTCGACCACCGGCTGCCGGATGAACTTCCTCCGCGGCCAGCTCGACGATCCCGAGCCGGCCGAAACCGGTTGCGGCCGTTGCGACAACTGCACGGGGGCGCACCCCGACACCACGGTCGATGCCGACGACATCACCGCCACCCGCCTGCGCCTGGACCGTCCCGGTATCGATCTGGCACCCCGCAAACAATGGCCGACGGGGATGGACAGACTCGGAATTCCGTTGTCCGGCAAGATCACCGACGGTCCGGGGACCGGCCGGGTGCTCGGCCGGCTCAGCGATCTGGCCTGGGGCAAGCGCCTGCGCGCCCTGCTCGACGGGCCGGACGAGCCGGTGCCCGACGAGATCGTCGAAGCCTGCATCACCGTACTGCGCGAATGGAACTGGGAGCAGCGGCCCACCGCGGTGCTGGCCCTGGAGTCGCCCACCCATCCCCGCCTGACGTCCGACCTGGCGGCCCGGCTCGCGCACATCGGCCGCCTGAACCATCTCGGCACCCTGCGCACCCGCCCCGACCGCTCGCCGGTCTCCGCCGCCAATTCCGCCCACCGCGTCGCCGCCCTGTTCGACTCCTGGGAGCCACCCGACCTCACCCCCGACGGCCCGATCCTGCTGGTGGACGCCCTCACCGACACCGGCTGGACCTTCACCCTCGCCGCCCGCACCCTCCGCCTGGCGGGAGCCCCCGCGGTTCTCCCCTTCGCCCTGGCGACGCCAGCCTGATCATCGCGCAGCTGCCGGTGACGCAGCGGTGCCCGGCCCAGGCGTTGAACCCAGCGTCTCGAGGTAACGGTCACGGTCGACCACGGACCGACAACCGATAGCTCAGTCGCGAACCGATAGCTCAAGTCGCGCTCGGCGCCGTCAGGCCACCGGATCGTGCCCTGTCACCGACGAAACATGTTGAGCGGGTGGTCGATCCGCCGGATGTTGCAGCGCCCGGTACTCGCCGGGCGTCATCCCCGTCGCCTGCTTGAAGGCACGATAGAAGTGCCGATCCGACGCGAAACCACACGCCGCGGCAATCGACTCGAGCGACCGGACACCGTCCACGCGGAGCAACGCCTGGGCGGTACCGATGCGCCGCCGCCGGACCATCGCACCGACACCACCCTCGACATCCTCGAACAGCCGATACAGGGTGCGCCGCGACACCGCGCATGCCTGCGCGATCTGCTCCGTGGTGAGATCCGGGTCGGTGTAATGACGCCGGACGAACGCCAGTGCCTGCTGCCGGGCCAGCGCCTGCGCCGATTGCTCGGTGGGCTGGGCCCCGCACGCCAGCAGGACCGCCGAGGCCATCAAGTCGACGGCGTGCTCGCCCAGCCTCGCCGCGGCCTCCGGATCGGTCTGCTGCACCTCCAGCAGATCCCGGAAGAACCGCTCGATCACACCGACCGCGCCGCTGCTGGGTATCCGAACATTGATCGGCAGCCGACCGATGGATATCCCGGTCCGCTCCACGATGCTGGGCAGCTGCACCTGCATGGACAGCAGCCCCCACGTGCTGCCGAAGTGTGCAGCGCACGGCTGGACGTTGTCGTAGAGGAGCAGCCCGCCCGGCTCGATCACGCTGTCTCGGCCGGCCCCCTCCAGGGTGCCACGGCCGGCGGTCGCAAAGAGCGCCATCAGGATCGGCTCGTCCGGCCGATCCACATGCCGCCGCGACCGGTACACGCGCTGGGGCGTGCCTTCGATCAACGAGCCGCCCACGGCACCGTAAGTGACGGCCCTGACCCGGCTGTGGAACCTCTCCATCTGCGGATTACTGACCGCCAGGGGAAAATAGGATTCGGAAAGCACACTTTCCCACTGCTCGAGCGCCTGCCCGGGCGCGAGTTCGGGTGTCGACCGTATGTCGATCACAGTGTTCGCCGGGATGCCACTCACGCGATAATTCTTGCACCGGGATCGCCGGACCGGATCCGAAATCCAGTCTCCTATCACAATTTCGGCACCACCACACTGACAAATCGTGTCTCGGCACCGACGGATCCGGCCGGATCGCACGTGCCCGGTACTCCCGCGTCACCGCCCTTCCGCTTCTCCGCGTACGCCCGCGGCCCCTCCCGCGCACCAACACAGCTCGCAACCGGCCTCACACCGCACCGCTCGAGGCCGACTGGCGGCACCGAGCGGCATGACCCACCACCGGCACCCCGGATAGAGCACTACCGTAACGGCGCGACCGAACGTCCGGAAATCGGCTACACCCGAACCGCCTGGTCCGCCAGAGGTGTTCTCAGCGACTTGCCACCTTCTCGATGTCGGTGGCGCCGTTCTTGCGGTAGGCCAGCACGTGATGCACCGCGCACGGACTGGCCGGGGGTCACAGCCGGGCCGGGAGCACCCGTGCGGGGCGGCGATCAACGCCGGCCGCTGCGCCGATTCGAGGGCCTCACTCCGACGAGACATGTCACGCGAGCGGTCGATCCGCCGAGTGTTGCAGCGCCCGGTACTCGCCGGGCGTCATTCCCGTCTGCTGCTTGAAGACACGATAGAAGTGCCGATCCGACGCGAAACCGGACACCGCGGCGATCGACTCGAGCGACAGAACACGGTCCGCGCGCAGCCAAGCCTGGGCGGCATCGATGCGGCACCGCCGGAGCGTCGCACCGACACCACCCTCGACATCCTCGAACAACCGATACAGGGTGCGCCGCGACACCGCACACGCGTGCGCGATCCGGTCCGTGGTGAGATCCGTTTCGGTGTAATGATTCCGGATGAACTCCAACACCTGCTGCCGGGCCAGCGCCTGCGCCGGTTGCCCGGCGAGTCGGGTACCGGACGTCAGCAGGATCGCGGAGGCCACCAGGTCGATAGCGTGCGCACCCAGCACCTCCGCGGCCGCCGGGTCGGTCTGCTGCACCGCCAGCAGCCCCCGGAAGAACCGCTCGATCACACCGACCGCACCGTTGACAGTGGGCAGCCGAGCATTGATGGGCAGCCGACCGATCGGCAACCCGGTCCGCTCCACAATGCTGGACAGCGGCGCCCCCGCCAAGGTCACTCCCCACGCGCTCCCGTGGTACGACGCCATCGGTTGTGAGCTGTCGTAGATGAACAGCGCACCCGGCTCGACCGCGCTGAGGCGACCCGACATGTCCAATTGGCAGGGACCGGCCGTCGGGAGGAACGCCACTATAGCCGGCTCGTCCGGCTGGTCGAGGTGCCGCCGCGAACGGTAGACACGGTGCGGAGTAGCTCTGACCGCCCCGACGTCCACGGAGTCATAGGTGGCGAACCGGGCCCGGCCGTGGAACCGCTCGGGCTGTGGATTACTGATCCCCATCGGAAGAAAGGATTCGGAGAGCGCACCCTCCCACTGCTCGAACGCCTGCCTGGGCTCGAGCTCGGGTGTAGACCGTATGTCGACGATCGTGTTCACTGGGTGCCACCCACGCGACGATTCTCGCACCGGGATCGCCGGACCGGAGCCGAAATCCAGCCTCCTATCACAACTTCCGCAGCACCACACTGACAAATCATGCCTCGGCACCGACGAATCGGGCCGCCGCACCACGCGCCCGGGATGCGCGCGTCACCGCCCGGTCCGCCAGAGGTGTTCTCAGCGACTTGCCACCTTCTCGATGCTCGTCGCTCCGCCCTCGACCCAGTCGGTGACGTGATGCAGCGCCGGTCAGAACGGTTGTGTCGCGCTGGTGCGGGCCACGACCGACTCGGACCGGTCTGCGGCGATGTGATGGCCCGCCGAGTCGGCGACGACCAGCAGGGCATCCAGCTTTTCGGCCGGCACCGTTGCCCCTGCTGCCATTGCTGATCGAGCCGCTCGAGTGTGAGCGGTGCGTATTCGGCGGCATCATGGGGTGTCGGACGTATCCATCGTCCGGGCGCGCTCGCCGGTACCGCAACGTTTCACCAATATGCTGCTGCTCCAACGCATCCAGGGACGAGATACCTTCGACGACCTTTGTGATGATGGCGGTCGCCGGTTCCATGGCAGGCAGAGTAGCGGCGACATTCATCGCGGCCGCAGGAACAGATGCGGCCGATGCCGGGCAGGAAGCGGGCGACGGTGGTGTAGTCGCGGCAGGCGTCGCCGTGCGTGGCAGCAAGGTAGGGCTCCTCGACGACGCGGACCTGCAACTCGATCGTGGCGACCAGCAGCACCGGCGAGACGACGGCGACCGGGTTCGGAGCGACCGGAGTGATTCCGGTGGCGACGGCGATCATCGCGGCGAAGACCGGGGTGCGCACCACCGCGAACACCCCGTGACGGACCACAGTGGTCGTTTCGCCGGCATCGACACCAATGCGCCAGGAATCGCCCATGGCTATTGTCGGACGGATGGCCGGGAAGTCCGGCTCGCCGGCGGTGGAGCTGACCGTCGGGGAGCACACGGTGCGTATCTCGAATCCGGATCGGGTGTATTTTCCCGAGACCGGGGCGACCAAGCTCGACCTGGTGCGGTACTACCTGAGCGTGGGCGACGGGATCGTCAACGCGTTGCGGGACAGGCCGTGCATGCTGCATCGGTTTCCGAAGGGGCTGCCGGGCGAGAAGGTTCATCAGAAGCGGCTGCCCGCGGGCGCGCCGGACTGGGTGCCGTCGGTGCGGGTGTACTTTCCGCGGTTCGGCCGCACCGCCGACGAGTTGTGCGTGGACAAGCTCGCCGACGTGATCTGGGCGGTGCAGATGTCGACGGTGGAGTTCCATCCGTGGAACTCGCGGCGGCTGGACACCGAGAAGCCCGACGAATGGCGCATCGACCTGGATCCCATGCCCGGCTGCCCGTGGTCGCGGGTGCAGCGGGTGGCCGCCGTGGTGCACGAGGTGCTCGACGAACTCGGCGCGGTCGGCTGGCCGAAGACGTCCGGCGGCAAGGGTTTACACGTCTACGTCCGGATCGCGCCGCGGTGGGGGTTCCAGGACGTGCGCCGTGCCGCGCTGGCCTTCGCCCGCGAGATCGAGCGGCGCGCCCCGGACGACGTGACCACCACGTGGTGGCGCCGCGACCGCGACCCGGCCATGCTTTTCGTCGACTACAACCAGAACGCCCGGGACCATACGATCGCCGCCGCCTACTCGGTGCGCGGCGTCCCGGCGGCCACCGTCTCCACCCCGGTGCGCTGGGACGAGATCCCGGAGATCGATCCGCGCGACTTCACCATGACCACCGTGCCGGACCGCTACGCGACGCTCGGCGACCTGCACGCCGGTATCGACGACGCCGTCTTCGAACTCGATCGGCTGCTGGAATGGGCCGACCGCGAGAACGTGGTGGTCGACCTGGACGAGGACACCCCCGCTGGTTAGCCCGGACGACTCGTCGGCCACCACATTCACCCGCGAAGGTCCGTCGACCACCCGCACGCGGGATTCGGTAACGGCGCCGAACACCAGCCGCGGCCGATCCGGGTGCATCGGGGTGCGATGCCGACCGTGCTCACTCGGGCATCGGGCCGACCGTGCCCCCTCGGGCCTCGGGCGGGGTACCGGGATCCGGACCGCACCGGCACGCCGGTACGGTCGCCACAGGAAGCCGACGTCCGCGCCGACCAGTGCGGGAACGTCACCGGAATGCGTTAAGGAGAGTCACCCATGCCCTCGGCCGCCGTCCCGATCGCCCTCGGCCCGAAGCCCACTCCCCTGCTGGAGCAGGCGATCACCGCGGGCGGGGGCGAGGTCGCGGAACTCGGCGACGCCCGGGCCCTGATCTGGGACGGCGGCACCGCGGGATTCCCGGAGCGGATCCCGGAGAACGTCGAATGGGTGCAGCTGTTCTCGGCCGGAGTCGAGGACTGGTTCGCCTCCGAGGTGTTCGCGCGGAATCCGGATGTCGTGTTCACCTCCGCCGCGGGCGCCTTCTCCCGCAGCGTCGCCGAACACGCGCTCATGCTGCTGCTGGCCGGTGTGCGCTACCTGCCCGAGCACCTGCGGGCCCGTGACTGGCGGCAGACCGAATTCTTCCCGCACGTCGGCACGCTGCGCGGCGCCACGGTGACGATCGCGGGAGCGGGCGGCATCGGACGAGAACTCATCACCCTGCTGCACCCGCTCGGGCCCCGGATCATCGCCGTCAACCGTTCCGGCACACCGGTTTCCGCCCCCGGTGTGGTGAAAACCGTTCCGGCGCACCGGATATCCGAGATCTGGCCGGAGACCGACCACGTGGTGGTCGCCGCACCGGCCACGCCCGACACCCGCCACCTGATCGGCAAATCCGAACTCGCCCAGTTGAAACCGACGTCCTGGGTGATCAACATCGCCCGCGGCTCCCTGATCGACACCGACGCCCTTGTCCAAGCCCTGCGGGACGGCACCCTCGGCGGCGCGGGCCTCGACGTCACCGACCCCGAACCCCTCCCCGACGGCCACCCGCTCTGGAACCTGCCGAACGCGATCATCACCCCGCACGACTCCAACCCACCCCACCTGCGCACCACCGCCTTCGCCGACCACGTCCGGGAGAATGTCGCCCGCTTCGTCTCCGGCCACGACCTCGTCGCCCGCGTCGACACCGCCGCCGGGTACTGAGCGGCCACCCGCCTCCGCCGGATCACCGGTCCAGGCTGGGGATCAGGAAACGTTGCAGCAGTTGGGATTCCGTTTCGGCGTCGGTGGGCCACAGCAGCAATGACAGCACCGTCCGGATGAACCAGGTGCCGGTGAGCGGGTCGTCGGGGCGGGTGCCGGTCACCTCGGAGACGATGCGGAGCAGAGCCGGCGACTCGGCGAAAGCCACCACCGAGCGGGAAGCGTGCTGCGCGGAGAGAAACGCGGTGAAGATGGGATCCGAGCGAACCTCGCGCAGCATGAGCGTGACCGCGACGTAGAGGCGGTCGGGATCGGTGAGATCGCCGATGGCGTGCCGGACGGTGTCGACGATGCGGTCGGCCGCGCGGGCGAGAACCGTTTCGCGCAGGTGAGTCACGCCGCCGGTGTGGCGGTAGACGGTGGCGCGGGAGCAGTGCGCGTGACGAGCGACGGTATCGACGTCGAGGCTGTCGAATCCGTGGTGCGCGATGAGGTCCGTGACCGCGGCGTAGATGTGGTCCGCCGCGGTGTCGTGGCGATCCGCGCGCAGCAGCCAATCCCTACCCATCGGCTCAGTATGAGACAGGTCGAGCATACGGGTACAGGTAATCGCCCAGCTCGTGGCGGGGGATTGAGACATCGGGCGCCGATATCACGGCCCGATGCGTTTCGACTTCGGTCGCACGCCTTGTCCGGCAGGTGCGCGTCGACGACCGTGGAACCGGGCACGGCGGCGGATCGTGAACGGAGGGCGCAGATGTCGACCACCGAGGTGATGGACCCACCGGCACGGGGATGGTCGTGGACGCAGCGGCGGACACTGATCGTGTCGTGCCTGGCCGTCACGCTGGTAGTCGCCTCGATGGCCGCCCTCTACACCGCGCTGGCGCAGATCTCGATCGCCACCGGCGCGACCCAGAGCCAGGCGACCTGGATCGTCGACGGCTACACCCTCGCGCTCGCCTGCCTGGTCCTGCCCGCCGGCGCCCTGGGCGATCGCTACGGCCGGCGGCTGCTCCTGATCGTCGGACTGCTCGTCTTCGCGGCCGCCTCGATGATTCCCCTGGCGACCACGGCGGTCACCTGGCTGATCGCCGCCCGCGTGCTCGCGGGAATCGGTGCCGCACTGGTGATGCCGTCCACCTTGTCGATGCTCACCGCCGCATTTCCGCCGGGCGCCTCGGGGCGGGCCGTCGGCCTCTGGGCCGGATCCGCCGGCTCCGGCGGCCTGCTCGGCCTCATCGGCTCCGGACTGCTGCTGCAGTGGTGGTCGTGGCAGTCGATCTTCGTCGGCATGGCGGCCGCCGCGATCGTGCTGGCCGCCACGGGATTCGCCCTCACCGAATCCCGCGGCGCCACCGCGAGCGGATCGGACCCGCTCGGTGCGCTCGCCGGGGTCTCCGCGATCGCGCTCCTGGTCTGGGCATTGATCGCGGTCTCCGACCGGGGGTGGGGTGATCCCTACGTCGTGGCCGGTCTGGCCGCCGCCGCGCTGGCCGCGGAGCTGTTCATCGTGGTCGAACTCCGTGTCCGGTACCCGCTACTGGATCTTCGACTGTTCGCGCGACGAGGCTTCGGCTGCGGCGCGGTGTCGATCACCGTCCAATTCCTGATCACCTTCGGGCTGTTCCTGATCGTCGTGCAGTATCTACAGCTGGTCCTCGGCTACAGCCCGCTGCACACGGCCGTCGCCATCCTGCCCATGGGCGGGGCCGTCGTCGGGCTCTCGCTGCTGTCGCCCCTGCTCACCACCCGTTACGGACTTCGGCTGCCCACCGCTGCCGGTCTGGCCGTCCTCGCGGCGGGCCTGCTGCTCACGAGTCGCCTGACGCTCGACGCCGGCTACCTCGATTGCCTGATGCCGCTGCTGGTCGTCGGCATCGGGCTCGGCCTCGCCTCGGCACCGGCCACCACCGCGATCATGAACGACACCGGCGCCGACATGCACAGCGTCGCCGCGGCGGTCAACGACGCCGCCCGGGAGATCGGCGCGGCCGTCGGCATCGCGGTGAGCGGCACGGTTCTGGCCACCGGCTACCGCGCGAGCATCACCCCCGCCCTCCCGCACCTGCCCGAACCCGTCCGCGCGCCGGTCTCCCATTCCCTCGCCGCCACAACGCAACTCACCGCCCAGGCCGGCCCGCAAGCGCAGCCGCTGCTCGACGTCGCCCGCACCGCATTCCTGCACGGCCTGCACGACACCGCCCTCACTCTCGCGGCCGTCAGCCTCATCGCCGCTGTCGCACTGGGTATCTGGGCCCCCGGGCGCCCCGCGGCCTCGCGGTAGGGCGCGGGCCGGTCATACTGCCGCGGGCCGCCGGAAGTGCGGGGCGGCTACCAGCTGTTCCAGTGGGTCAGCCGGTCGGCCGGGAGGCGTGTGGCGGGGCGGAAGTCGGTGCCCTGGGTGTAGGCGATCGGGAACAGGCCGCCCTGGCTGTACTTGTCGAACGGGATGCCGAGGAGTTCGGCGGCCTGCTTTTCGCCGTCGCCGACGAGATGCAGGGTCGTCCAGGCCGAGCCGAGTCCGCGGGAACGCAGCGCCAGCATGAAACTCCACACCGCCGGCAACAGCGAACCCCAGAAACCCGCGCTCGAACCCGGCGCGTTGTCCACGCGGCCCTCGAGGCACGGGATCAACAGGACCGGAACCTCGTGGAGGTGGTCGTTGAGGTACCTGGCCGAGTCGCGGACGCGGGGCTGCCGGAGGTCGCGCTCGTCCCCGAACGCGGATTTCGGCGCGTCGAGATACGGGGTGGCGTAGGTCCGGTAGATGTCGGCCAGCGCCTGCTTCCGCTCGGCGTCCTCGACGAAAACCCACTGCCACCCCTGGGCGTTCGAACCCGTCGGCGCTTGCAGCGCCAGCTCGAGGCACTCCATCAGCACCTCCCGCGGCACCGGCCGCTCGAGATCCAGCCGTTTACGCACCGAACGCGTGGTGGTCAGGACCTCATCGGCGGACAGGTTCAGCGCGTTCCCGACTGTCATTCCTTCTCCCCTCTCGACCCGCTGCCGCCGGGGCAGGGATCCGATTCTCCGGCTCGGTGTTTCGTGCTCGTCGACAGGCCGACGCTCCGGCCCGCCCTGGTGCGTGCCCGGACCGAACGGATGCACAACCGCCCCGAACGGCCCCTCGTCGATACTCCAACAACCCGTCGCGCACCTGTCGTCCGGGTCCGAAGCGGTCCCGGACGTGCACGAACGGCGGACGCTTCCACCCGCGTACACGTTCGGCGGCGTCAGCCTCGCGGGAGCGTCTGCATGATTCTGGTGAGGCGGGCTCCGGCGTCGCAGACCCGCTCGATCTTCGCGGTGAGGGCGTCGCCCTCGAACTCCTCGGCGCGGCCGCCCACGCTGATGGAGGCCACGACCGATCCGTCGCGGCCCAGGATCGGCGCGGCCAGCGCGGCGACCCCGGGGAGGTAGTCGGAGTTGCTCAGCGAGTAGCCGGCCTCCCGGATCTCGCCGAGGTGTTCGAGCAGGCTGTCCACGTCGGTGATGGTCCGGTCGGTGATCGCGGGCAGGCTGTCGGTAATCCACTTGCCCCGCAACGTTTCCGAGTGAGCGAGCATGACGGTCGGCCCCGCCGCGGCGTGGTAGGGCATCACGGAGCCGACGTTGATCCCGGCCACGACAAGGGAATTGCGGCCCTCGAGCAGATCGATGCAGACCGCGCCCTCCTCGGCGGGCACCATCAGATAAGCGGTGTTGCCGAAGGCGGTCGCTAGCTCGGACATGAAAGGCCGTGCCGCGGAACGGATATCGAGTTCCGCGAGAGCGGCGGAACCGACCTCGAACACGGGCATCGCGACGCGGTAGGCGCCCTCCTGGGTGCGGTCCACCCAGCCCGCCTGGATCAGCGTGGCCATCAGCCGGTAGACCGTCGTCTTGTTCATCCCGCTCGCCGAGGTGAGCTCGTTCAGCGTCCAGACGGGCCGATCCGCACCGAAGTTGCCGAGCAGCGCGCAGGCCTTGAGGACGGCGCCCACGACGTCACGGCTTGCCGGCGCTTCGGGCTCGAGAGGCACAGCCACTGGTACTCACTCGCTTTCGTTGATCGTGCGATCGGTGTCGCCACCATACGAACAGAATCCACCGACCGGGGGTTGACTTTGTGACCCGGGCCACCCTACCGTCATGTTCGAGATGTGAAACTCATTCCGCATAGCGAAACGGAGTGGACTGTGGAACGGAGTGGACTGTGAACAGCCCAACCTTGAAAGACCTCACGTCACGCGGTCTCGTCTACGCGCCCGGCGTGTGGGACGGACTGACCGCCCGCCTCGCCGAACAGGCCGGATTCAGCGCGCTGTGCGCCTCGGGATTCGCCGTGTCGGCGGCGCTCGGCCTGCCCGACGCCGAGCTGTACACGATGACCGAGAACCTGCAGGCGGTCCGCACGATCCGGGAGTCCTCCGGCCTGCCGCTGGTCGCGGATATCGACACCGGCTACGGCAATGCGGTCAACGCCGCGCGCACCGCCACGAAGTTCGTCGACGCGGGTGTCCAGGGGATGTTCATGGAGGACCAGGTCTCCCCCAAGTCCTGCCCCCTCTGCGTGGGCGATCCCGTCGACCTGATCAGCGTCGACGAAGCGACCGGCAAGATCCGGGCGGTGCGCGACTCGATCCCCGACCACGTCCTGCTGATCGCGCGCACCGACGCCCGGGGCGACGACGCGATCCGCCGCGCGCAGGCCTACGTCCGGGCCGGCGCGGACATGATCATGCCGGTCACCAAGACCTTCGAGACCGTCGAGCAATGGCGGCGCTGCCACGAGGAGGCCGGGGTTCCGCTGATGGCCACCCTCACCGCCTCGACGTGGACCGAACGCGATTTCACCCCCGAGATCCTCGAGCAGATCGGGGTGCGGCTCGCCCTGCTGCCGACCCAGGTGCTGATGGCGGTGGCCGGCGCCGCGCAGACCGCGCTGCGGCGGCTGGCCGCGGGCGAGGCCCCGGCGACGGTCAGCGCCGACGCGCTCGCGCACCACGAATTCGTCGACTTGATCGGCTTCCCCGATGTCGAGGCCATGCAGCGCAAATACCTACCCGCGGAACGGGATCGGTGACCGCGATGGGTTACACGATGGGTCACACGATGGTGGAGAAGATCCTGGGCCGCGCCTCGGATCGACCGGCAGTCCGCGCCGGAGAGAACCACGCGGTACGACCGGCGCGCATGATCGCCTACGACTTCCCCGGGTACACGGACGTGATGTTCCGGCAGATGCGGGAGGACTTCGGGATCACCCGATTGCAGGACCCGAGCCGGTATGTCGTATTCATCGATCACATGCTGACGAAGCGCAACGACAAGGAGACCGAGGTCCACCAGGTGACCCGGGACTGGTGCGAGTTCTACGGCATCGAGTTGCACGAGGGCCGCGGCATCGGCCATCAGCTGACAGCCGAACTGGGACTGGCGATTCCCGGCGAGTTCCTCGTCCACTTCGACGGCCACATCAGCGGCGTGGGGGCATTCGGCGCCCTGGGCTGGGGAATTCGCCGCGATCTCATCGAGGCCTGGGTCACCGGACAGCTTTTCGTCGACATCCCCGCGACCACACGCTTCGACCTCGTCGGCGAATTCCCGCCCGGCGTCGACAGCCGGGACCTCGTGCACACCATCATCGATATGGTCGGCGCCGACGGATGTGCGCATCAGGTCATGGAATTCGGCGGACCCGGCGCGCGGGCGATGGCGATCGATCATCGCCAGGGCCTGTGCGGGATGGCGATGTTCACCGGCGCCGTCTCGGCGCTGTTCGAACCCGACGAGATGTCCTTGGCCTACGCGCACCAGGTCGCTCGGCGCGACTTCGATCCGGTGCGCCCCGATGCCGACGCCACCTACGCGGCCCGCTACACGATCGATCTCGCGACCCTGACCCCGCGGGTGGTCCTGCCGGGCTCGGCCCGGGTCGCCAACACCAAGACCGCCCAGGAACTCGCGGGAACGCCGATCACGAAGGCGTTCATCGGCTCGTGCGCCAGCGGCCGCATCGAGGATCTGCGCGCCGCGGCACTGGTCCTCGACGGCCGCACCGTCGCCTCCGGTGTGGAACTGAACGTCGTACCGACCTCGCAGCAGGTGTACGAGCAGGCCGAGCAGGAGGGCATTCTCGACGTGCTCCGGGCCGCCGGCGCGACGATCAACGTCTCGAGCTGCGACTTCTGCTTCGGATACCAGAAGCCCCTGCAGGCAGGCGAGAACTGCATCTCCACCGGCGTCCTGAACATCTCGGGACGAATGGGCAGCCCGGACGCCAATATCTACATGGGATCGCCCTACACCGTCGCCGCGAGCGCCCTCGCCGGCACCATCCAGGAGTCGGTGCAATGAGCGCTTATCCACCACCGCCCGATGTCATCGAGGGCAAGGTCGCCTGGATCTTCGGCGACGATTTCGACATCGACCTCGTCGTCGGTGTCTCCAACATCAAGTCCTACGACGCCGATCACCTGCGGTCGGTGTGTATGACGGCCTACGACCCGTCCTTCGCCGACCGCGTCCGCCCCGGCGACATCATCGTCGGCGGACGGAACTTCGGCTACGGACATCCGCACTATCCCCCGATGGTCGCCCTGCGCAATGCGGGCATCTCGGCGATCGTCGCGGAATCGTTCTCGCCCGGTTTCTGGCGGGGCGAGACGTTCAACGGCATGCCGTTGATCACGATCCCCGGCGTCGCGGCCGCCGTGACGGTCGACGACGCCGTGGCACTCGACTGGCGCGCCGCCGCCCTGCGCCTGCCCGACGGGACCGAATTGGCCGGTACGCCACCGAATCCGCGGACGGTCCAGGTCATCGAGGCCGGTGGCTCGTATGAACTCCTGCTCGCCGAGCACGCACGCCAAGGACAAGCGATATGACCAACGTAGAGCATCGCGTCGGGGAGCCGCAGCGGACGTCCGGGCCCTCGGCGACGACGGCATCGGAGAAGACGGCGGCATCGGAGAAGCGGAATGCCATGGCGCGCCGGGCCGCCCTCGCCGGCGGGGTGGGCACCCTCATCGAGTATTACGACTTCGCCGTCTACGGGTTCCTCGCCGTCACCATCGCGCCGCTGTTCTTCCCGTCGGACAGTTCCGGCGCGTCGATCCTCGCGACGCTGGCCGTCTTCGGGGTCGCCTATGTCGCCCGGCCGCTCGGCGGGATCTTCTTCGGCCGCCTCGGCGACCGGCGCGGGCGCCGCTCCGCGCTCGTTCTCACGGTGGTCAGCATGGGGATCGCCTGCGGCCTCGTGGGTCTGCTGCCGACCCACTCGTCCGTCGGCGTGCTCGCTCCGGTTCTGCTGGTGATCATCCGTCTCGCCCAAGGCTTTTCGGCCGGCGGCGAAGTGGGTGGCGCGGCGACCTATATCGCCGAGTCGGCGCCGCACCGGCGGCGCGGGTTCTTCGGTTCCTTCACCCCGATCGGGTCGACCCTGGGCTTCGCCGTGGCCGCCGCGGTCGTCGGTCTGGTGGCACTGGCCACCACGGACGACCAGATGGAGTCGTGGGGGTGGCGGATCCCGTTCCTGCTCTCGCTCCCCCTCGCCGTGCTGTGCCTGCGCGTCCGGATGAAGCTGGAGGACACCCCCGAGTTCGCGGAGATGGCCGAGAAGGAGGAGGTCGCCAAGAGTCCGCTGCTGGACGTCGTCGCGCGGAATCCGCTGGCCGTGCTCCGGGTCGTCGGCGTGGCGATCGCGATGAACGGATCCGGCTATGTCGGGCTGACGTACTTCAGCGTCTACCTGATCAACGACCTGGGATTCTCGAAGGACGCCGTGTACTGGACGTCGGCGATCAGTATCGCGCTGGCCTGCGCGACCTTCCCGATCAGCGGCATGCTCACCGACAGGTGGGGCCGGAAACCGGTGCTCGTCGGCGGATACCTCGGCTATGTGGTCCTCGCCCTCCCGGCCTTCATGATCATGGGGGCGACGTCGAGCATTCTCGTCATCGGGATCGTCTACTTCGTCTACATGGTCCTCAACGGCGTGGTGCAGGTCCCCGCGTTCCCGCTGTTCACCGAGCTGTTCCCGCGCACGATCCGGTACACCGGGGTGTCCCTGGGATTCAATATCGGCACCATCGCCGCCGGCGGGACGGCGCCGTACGTCGCCGCGCAGCTGGTCGAATCCACCGGCAGCGCAATGTCTCCCGCGTATTGGGTGATGGGAGTCTGCGCCATCGGCCTGCTCACCGTCGCGACCATCCGCGAGACCGGACGGAAGGAACTCCCGGCGTGAGCACCGCAGCGATCCGCCCGCGCTTCGGCACGCTGGTGGAGGCCTGGGACGACCGGGTCCGGCACGATGCCGACGCACCGGCCCTCGTGTATTTCGATACGACGCTGTCCGTCCGCCGGACCGACGAGCTGGCGGACGCCCTCGCGGCCGCGCTGGCCGATCGCGGTGTGGCACAGGGCGACCGGGTGGGAATCCACCTGCAGAACATTCCGCAGTACGCGCTCGTCCTGCTCGCGCTGTGGAAACTCGGCGCCGTCGCGTTGCTGCTCAATCCCATGTATCGCGGGCGGGAACTCCGGACGCTGGTCGAGGACGCCGAGCCGGTCGGCATCGTCACCACCGACCGCGACGTGCGGCCGGTCCGGGAGAGCGTCGACGGCACGGCGGTCCGGTGGGTGCTCGGCACGGCGGAGTCGGATCTCCAGTCCCGCAACGATCCTCGGATCTTCGAGGGTACGGCGACCGCCCCCGCCGACACCGATCTCCTTGCCTTGGCCGGCACGTACGCCGGCAGGCGACCACCGCGGGTGCGGGTGCGCGGCGACGATCTGGCGTTTCTCGCCTATACGTCCGGCACCACCGGCCCGCCGAAGGGCGCGATGAATTCGCACGCCAATGTGCTGGCGGTGACGAGCGGTTTCGCCGGGATGGCGGGCATCGCGCCCGGAGACGTCGTCTTCGCGCTCGCCCCGCTGTTCCATATCACCGGCGCCGTCGTCATCGGCTCGCTCGCGCTGACCGAACGCACGTCGCTGGTGTTCACCGGACGGTTCCACGCCGACGTCGTCGTCGACGCGCTGCGTGAGCACGCCGTCACGTACACGATCGGTTCCATCACCGCCTTCAACGCCATGATGAACTCCGACCGCGCGTCCGCCGACCATTTCGCCACCATCAAGACGCTGTTCAGCGGGGGCGCGCCGGTCCCGCCGAGTACGGTCGCCCGGTTCCGGGAGCGGTTCGGGCACTACATCCACAACGCCTACGGCATGACCGAGACCTCGTCGGGCGTCATCGCGGTGCCGCCCGGAACGAGCGCGCCGATCGATCCGGACAGCGGCACCTTGTCCATCGGGATGCCGCTACCGGGTGTGGGCGTCGAGGTGGTCGACACCGAGGGGCGCCGGCTCCCGCCCGGGCAGCAGGGCGAACTCGTGGTCACCGGGCCGCACGTGGTCGGCGGATATTGGCGCAACCCGCAGGCTTCCGAGGAAACCATGCCCGCCGGCCGGCTGCACACCGGCGACAGCGCGCTCGTGGACGAACGGGGCTGGGTCTATCTCGTCGACCGGATCAAGGACCAGATCAACGTCTCCGGGTACAAGGTGTGGCCGCGCGAGGTCGAGGACGTCCTCTACGAGCATCCGGCCGTGTTCGAGGCCGCGGTGGTGGGCGTTCCCGACGAATATCGGGGTGAGTCCGTGGCCGCCTACGTCTCCCTCGAGGACGGCCACACCGCGCGTGCCGACGACCTGATCTCCTTCGCCCGGGACCGGCTCGCGCCCTACAAGCGGCCCAGGACCGTGGACATCATCGCCGAACTCCCGAAGACCCAGACCGGCAAGATCCGCCGGCGGGCGCTACGCGATCGGCACGGGGACGTCCGGGACTCGGGATGAGCCCGCCGCGGACCTTTCACCGGCGCTCGAAAAGCAGTGCGGCACAGAGGAAACCGACTGCGCTCAGGCCCAGGCACCAGAGCACGGCCGACAGGGCGCCGGAGCCGGTCGGGGTGGCGGTGAGCAGGCCGCGGATCGTGCCGACGATGGGGGTGGCGGGCTGGTGGTCGGCGAAGCCGCGCAGCCAGCCCGGCATGGTGGCGGTGGGGACGAAGGCGCTGCTGACGTACGGGATGAACATGATGGCGTAGGTGAAACCGCCCGCGGCCTCCGGATTCCGGGCCAGCAGGCCGAGCGCGATCGAGATCCAGGCGATGGCGTGCACGAAGAGGAGAACCAGCCCGGCGACGGCGGCCCACGCGAGAAATCCCGCGCGCGGGCGGAACCCGAGCGCGATCGCGACCGCGACGACGAGGACGATCACCCCCAGGTTCCGCAGCATGCCCTCGCCGACGTGCCCGGCCAGCAGCGCCTGCCGGAACGACGGCAGCGTCCGGAACCGCTCGACGGCGCCGCCCCGCACGTCCCAGGCCACCGCGGTCGCGGTGATCGAGGCGCCGAATCCGGTGCACAGCAGGATGATTCCCGGCACAACGTAGGCCACATAGGGCACGTCGACCTGAATCGCGCCGCCGAACACGTAGACGAACAGCAGCATGATCAGCACCGGCAGCAGGATGGAGATGAGCAGCGTATCCCGGCTGCGCACCGTCCGCCGCAGGCACCGCCGCACCATCACCCACGAATCCCCGCACCCCCGCGCCAGCACGGACGTCATCGGCGACCACCGGCAACCGGCGCCTCGGTCGGCTGCCGTCCGCCGCACTCGGCCGAGACGCCCGGCCGCCGAGCACCGTTCGTACACCTCACCGCCGCCCGGTTCCCGACCCGGGTGGGCAGGCGCACGCCGCGCCGCGCCGGCCTCGGCACGACCGATGCCTCGCCGAATCGGCACCCGCACCACACGGCCACCACATCGGATCCGACCCGGACCGTGCTCACCGCGCCGCGGCCTCGATGATATCCGCCGCGCGGGCCGTCGCGTCCGAGTTCGACTGCAATTGCGCCGCAAGGCCTTTCGCCTGGGCGACGACCTCGGGAAGCAGGATCCGGCGCAGTCCCTCGGTGAGCCGCTCGCGGTCGAGGCGCTGGAAGCTCACGTGCGCACCGACGCCCAGGCGTTCCACCTGCGCGCCCCACAGGGGCTGGTCGAACGACACCGAACACACCATGGTGGGCAGCCCGGCGCGCAACGTCTCGAAGGTGGTGCCGATGCCGCCGTGGTGCACCGCGGCCGCGCACAACGGGAACACCAGGTCGTGGGCGAGCGGGCCCACCACCCGGATGCGCGGGCCCGTCTCGGCGTCGGCGGCGTCGAGATCGCTCCACCCCGCGCTGACCAGCCCGCGCAGACCCAGCCGATCACACACCTCGCGCACCATCGCCAGCACGGCGTGGGTATCGCGAATCGGCATGCTGCCGAAGCCGAAGTACACCGGCGGGTCGCCCTGCCGCAGCCAGTCCATCAGCTCGGTGTCGTCGGCGCTCGACTCGCCGATCGCCTCCCGTGCCGATCGCTCCAGCGGCAGGAATCCGACGAACGGGCGCCGGGCACCCCACTGCTCGGGCAGCCCGGGAACCAGCGCGGGATCGTAGATCTGCAGCTCGGGCACGCCGTCGCGCGCCAATTCGGCGGCGGTGCTCGCGAACGAGCGCGGCAGGCCCAGATCCCGCCGCAGCCGATTCAGGTAGCGCATGAACACGACGCGGCGCAGGTTCTCCCCCACCGCCCACGTCGCCCGGTTCACCGCGGCCGGCGCACGCCACTGCGGGGGCAGCGACCCGGGAAACGCATAGGCCGCATTGGACCGGCTCGGAAATCCGTGCATCGACACCATCGGCACCCGCATGGCCTCGGACACCGCGTGCGCCCGGTCCTCGGTCAGCATGGTCGCCACGATCACGTCGGCGTCGGCGCAGACCTCGACCACCTCGTGGTTCATCCGGTCGGCGTAGTCGGCCATCTGCTTGCCGACCAGCTGCATGAGCCGGAAACTGCTGCCCGCGGCCAGCGCGCGCTGCCCCTCCTCCGAGGAGTACAGCTGCTGCACGTCCGGCCCGCAGGCCTGTGCCGTGAGCCCGGCCCGGGTGGCGAACCCGACGAGATTCGGCGGGGCACCCAGCCGCACCTGATGACCGCGCCGCCGCAGCTCGAGGCCCAGGGCCACCGCGGGCTGCACATCGCCCCGCGTCCCGGTCAACGGAATCGCCACTCTCATGCCACATCCTTTCCGGCCACGGCCGAATCCGCCGTGCGCTCGCTCACCGAGTTCCCTCCGCATCGCCCGCACCGCCCGTAGGGTGAGGGCGTGCACGTCGCGATGTTCACCGATTTTCACCCCGCCACGGTCGGCGGGATCCAGACTTCGGTGAATTCGCAGTGTCGCGCCCTGCGGCGGCTCGGCCACCGCGTCACCCTGTTCACCGTGCCCGGGCCGCCCGCCGTGCACCCGGACGTCGTGCCCCCGGACGCCGTGGAACTGGCCGGGCTGCGGTCGGTGCGCGTGAACGGCTATCCGATGGTCATACCGTCCAAGACCAACGAACGGTTCATCGATGCCGTCTTCGCGGCGCGCGGCCCGGTCGACGTGGTGCACGGGCACACCACCTACGGCGTCGGCATCCTGGGCGTGCAGGCCGCCCGCCGCCACGGGCTGCCGCTGGTGCAGACCGTACACAGCCGCGACGACGCCTTCATCGAGAACACCTCGCCCGCGCCGTACCCGACCGCGCTCGCCCTGCGCGGGCTGCACGGGCTGTTCCTGCGCAATCCGATACCGATGCCGCGCGCCGAGGAGTCCCGCGCCGCCCGCCATGCCTGGAGCACCGTCATCGCGCACGCCGCCGCGGCCGACACGGTGATGGTCCCGTCCCGGCACTTCGCCCGCCGCCTGCGCGCCCACGGGCTGGGCAATCCGATCCACGTGGTGTCCAACGGCATCGACGACGAACTGCTCGAAAACATCGGCCCGCCAACGGTTCCGGTGCCCAGCGCGGAAGGCGACGAACCGCTGCGGACGCTCTGGTGCGGCCGGTTGTCGGCGGAGAAACGACCGCTGGCGGCCGTCGACGCGGTCGTCCGCACCACGGGCTGCACGCTCGACATCTACGGCGGCGGTGACGAGTTCGACCGGGCGCGAGCCGCCGCGGCCTGGGCCGGCGACCGGATCCGCCTGCGCGGCGAGGTGAGCCAGGCCGAATGTCTCGCGGCCATGCGCGATCACGATGTGCTGCTGTTCCCGTCGCGCGGATTCGACACCCAGGGGATGGCGCTGCTGGAGGCGATCGCGGTCGGGCTGCCGGTGGTGTACTGCGATCCCGATCTGGCCGAGACGATTCCGGACGGCGGCGGCATCCGCACCGACGACCCGTCGCCCGGCGCGATCGCCGAGACGCTGCGGAAACTGGCCACCGACCGGTCCCGGCTGGCCGATATGCGGGAAAGGCTCGTCGCGCGGGCCGATTCCGTCCGGCAGTCGCGGCAGACCGAACGCATCCTCGCCGTCTACCGCGAGTCGGTCGAACGGGCCGCCGGACGCTCGCCGCGGGCGCCGGCATACCCCCGGCCGAAACTCCCTGCGCCGAAGGCACTTCGGAGTATGCTCGCCGAACCGGATCCGCTCGCCGGCATACCGACCGCCCCGGGCGCGCTCCCGCTGCTCGGCCACAGCCCGCACGTACTGCGCGACTGCCTCGGCTTCGTCACCTCGCTGTCGCGGCTCGGCCCGGTGGTGCGTATCCGGCTGGGCCCGCGCCCGGCCTACGTGCTGACCACTCCGGAGCTGATCCGCCGGGTCGCCTTCGGGGAGGCCGGCGAATTCCATCGCGAGGACCTGCACGACGCGGTGCGCGACATCATTCACGGCGCCTCGAACGTGCTCAGCGGTAAACCGCACGAATTGCGCCGCCGCCTCGTCGCACCGGCCCTGCGGCAGCGCCGCCTGCTCGAATACGCCGCCGTGGCAACCGATATCGCCGAACGCTGGGCGAGCGCGCTGCCGGCCGGGCCGGTGGACCTGATGGACGAGGCGCATCGGCTGGTACTGGACACGATCTCGGCCACGCTGTTCACCGCCGACTTCGGCGCCGACGCGAAAGACGAGATCCGCGAACATATTCCGTGGCTGCTCGGCCAGGTGATCCAGCGCGCCGCGCTGCCGCCGCCGGTGCGCCGGCTGCGGCTGCTCGCCGACCGGCGCTTCCGCAGGCGGGCGCGGCGGGTGCGGGCCGAGATCGGCGCGGTCGTCACCGAGTACCGCCGCCGCGACCACGATTACCACGACGTGCTGTCGTCGCTGATCCACCACGTCGACCCCGAGACGGGCGCCCGGCTCGACGACGAGCAGATCATCGACGAACTGCTGCTGATGCTCGCCGCCGGGGTCGGTTCCACCGCCTCGATGCTGGCCTGGCTGTGGCACGAGCTGATGGGCCATCCCGGCATCGCCGCCCGCGTCCGGGCCGAACTGGATGCGGTCGCCGGCGCCGGGCCGATCCACCCGGAATACGCCACCGAGCTGCCCTCTCTCCGTCTGGCGCTACAGGAGACCCTGCGCATGTGGGCGCCCTGGGTGAGCACGAATACCGCCGCCGGCCCGGTCGATCTCGGCGAGACCACCTTGCCGGCCGGTTCGGTGGTCGTGTTCAGCCCGTACATGATTCACCACGACGCACGCTGGTTTCCCGACCCGGAGGTCTTCGATCCGGAGCGTTGGGCTCCCGACCGCGTCGAAACCATCGACCGCACAGCGATTCTGCCGTTCTCCGTCGGCCCCCGGCACTGTCCCGGAAGCAATTTCGCGGTGCTCACCATCACGCTGCAGACCGCCGCGCTGCTGTCGCGCTGGGAACCGATCCCCGACCCCGGCTACCGGGTCCGGCCGACCAACCGGGATTTCGTCGCCGCCCCCCGGCGGCTACCGGTGACCCTGCGCCCCCGGCACCGCGACCCGCACCCGGCACCGACCCAGCACGCCCGGTGACCCAGCGCAACACAGCCCGCCGCGCGAGCGGGACGAACCGGGCGCTCCGGCCGGGCCGGACGCCGGATCGACGAATACGACACCGGTGCTGAGGCTCCTTCGATACGGATGATGTGATCGCGCCGCCCGGCGGCCGAGCCGCTCAGGCCGGGCCGGGCTCCGGGTCGACGAATTCGACGCCCGTGATGATGTCGGGCTCGATGCGGATGATGTGGTCGCGCGGCCCCGGTAGCCACGGCTGTAGCAGCGTGCGGTATCGCTCGACCGCGTCCGGATCGGTGACGACATCGGCGGTACCGGTGACGATGACGCACCAGCCGCGGTGCGTGCGCTCGTCGATGGTGTCGGCCTCGTAGGCGACGACCTGACGTTCCGGGCTCATGGCCGTGCCGCGGTTGGCGTGGATGACGATCGCCTCGTCGTCGACGATGTGGTTGACGGGGCGAATGGTCGGCAGGGCGTAGCGAGCGAACACGATGCGTCCGAACCGGACACGTGCGAGTAGCCGCAGTGATTCGGCGGTCGTCAGGTCACGCGCCACTTGCTGCGCGGGGGCGCTCATATCGTCGATTATCCGTCGGTATTCGTTCTCGCGCAGGTGCGCGGTGGGAACGCTCGACGGCCGTGGGTGCCGTGGGTGCTCCCCGGCTCGGCTGGTCATGACGCTGTGTATCCCGCTCGTGCTGGTTTCGATGTGCATCAGGGTGTTAACGACGTTCCCGGAAGCACACGTGGTCAAACCGGGAAGTGCTAGAAAGGGGGGTGGGTTCCCTCGACGAGGACGGGACCTGCACCGGGCGGTGAGCCCGTTGACGAGAGTCGGCAAGTTGATGGCAACGGATCCGTACCACCTCGACGAATTCGCCACCGGGCTGGCGGAACTGACCACCCTGGTGCTGTCGACGCCCGATGTCGAGGCGTCGCTGCGCGACATCGCCGACATCACCTCGAGGATGCTGCCGAATCACCCGATGGTCGCGATCACCTTGCGTCGCAACGGCGACGAGGTCACGGTCGCCTCCACCGGACCGCACGCCACCCTGATCGACGAACTGCAGCGCAGCCAGAGCCTGGGCCCGTGCCTGGAGGCGCTGCGCACCGCGACGCCGGTCGAGGTGCCCGATATGGCCGCCGAAAGTCGTTGGGGCGCATATCCGGCCCGGATGCTGGAGCACGGGATCCGCTCGGTGCATTCACATCCGCTGCTGATCGACGACACGGCGGTGGGCACGCTGAACCTCTACTCGACACAGCTGGAAGCATTCGATTCGGCCGCGCTGCAAGCGATTTCACTGACCACCCAGCACACGGCCGTGCTGCTCGGCACCGCGATCAGCAGCGCCCGGCAGACCGAGCTCACCGCACAGTTGCGCGCGGCACTGGCCTCCCGGTCGATCATCGACCAGGCGCTGGGCATCACGATGGCGCAGCGGCACTGCGACCGGGATGCCGCTTTCGAGGTACTGCGCGACACCTCGCAACGCAACAACGTCAAACTCGTCTCCGTGGCCGCCGACCTCATCCGTGCCGTGACCGGGGGCGACCCCGTCCCGCCGCACTTCAACCTGCCGGCCCGGCGGCGGCCGGCGCGCCGCGACTCCTGACGGTCACGGCCGTCGACGACATCGTCACGTTGTCGATCTCACGTTGTCGATCGTCACGTTCGCCGGCGCTTCGGAGACCCCGGCGATACCCGTGACGGCTACACTGCTGGAGAGAACTCCTGTTCTTCCCGAGTCCAGTAGCGCGGCTGGGAGCCTCCTTTTCGTACGCAGAAGGTTTGACATGCCCAGTGTCGCGCAGTCCACCGCCCGCTCCGGCCGCAAGGTGGCCACCCCCGACGCGTCCGCTCCGGCCGCACGCACCGTCGCCGATCACGGCGCCCCGACCCGCGTCCCGTTCGATGCCGAGCACGCGCCGCCGGCCGCCCCCGTGACCATCCCGGAGTCCCACGACCGCCTGGTGCGGCACCTGTTCGACATCGGGCTCCGATTACACACGGTCCGAGCGGTTTTCGACCAGGAGTTCAGCTCGCCCGACGACGTTCGCGCCGCCCGCGAGGCGGTCTCGGACGTACTCGGTGATCTCGACACCATCATCCGCGACGCCGGGGTCGCCATGCTCGAGGTGGCCCGGCAGCAGAGCCCGGCGCCGGCCCCCGACCGGCCCCGGCGCCGGCGCCGCCGCTAGCGGGCGGCCGCAGAGCACCGACAGCGGCGTATCGGTGCTCCGCAGCCGGGGGCGCTATCGGTGCTCCGCAGCCGGGTTCCGATCGGGCAGCGGCTGTGCGGCGGTCACCTGCCGCACCAGATCGGTCCACCCGTCGGCCAGCGATGCCAGCATGAACCACGCCCCGTGCACCCGTTCGTCGCTGACATCATCGACGCTGCGCAACAGGTGCGCGGCGCGAACCTGGGCCGCGGCCATGGCGTCGACGACGGCCCCGAACGATTCGGCGGCGGGGCGGGCGGCGGTGTGCGCGGTGACCCAGCCGTCGATCCGCGCGATGAGTTCGCTTCGGGTGCCGTCGAGTTCGGCCACGCGCAGCGGATCGCCGCGCCGCCCCAGATGCAGTTCGGCGAGGGCGCGGGCCCAGCGGGTCACCGGATGGTCGCCGGGCTGGTCCCCGACGTGACCCAGGAACGCGGCCAGCAGTTCGTGCCAGTCCGGTAGGACGGGGGCCGGCCATTCGGCCGGCCGCCGCCCGGTACCGTCACGCCGGGTGCGACGCGCAACCACCGAAGCGGCGGACACTCTGTCCCTGCCGTCCAACTGCGCCCTACCATCCAGCGCCCCGCCGTCCGATTGCGGTACGTACATCTCCCTGCCTCCAAGCCGCGAACGGGCGCACCCGGCGCCGCACGCGGGCGCCGGACCGCGAGCCCGACGCGGCAAGGGCGGACCGCGCCGGATCCAACGCGCCGCAATCTGCGAAGGGGACATCTCCTGCGACGCCGGGTGCACTGTCCAGGATGCGCGATCCGCCCGGCCCTCCCACTGCCCTTTCGATGGCCTTCCGGTGACCATCGAGCAAGCTCAGGGCAGTAGCAGCGCTTGGGCGACGAGGACGGTATACAACGTCAGGACGAACAGGACCGCGCCGACGAGCGGATAGGGCGCCCGGGCCGCGCCCGGATCGGCGTCGGGCCGGGCGATAAGCGTTCCGGCGGGGCCGAGAAAACGTCCAGCACCCCACAGCGGAAACACCAACAATACCAACGGGATCCAGGCGACGATCGCGCCGGGGGCGTCGAATATCCAGGGCCGCACCAGAATCAGGTCGCAGACCACCGCGACCACCGCGAATCCCACGCCGGCCGCCGTACTCCCCTTCGCGCCCAGCGCATTCGAGTAGAACCATTCCCCCGGCCGCGGTTCGTGTGCCGTCTTGCGCGCGAACTCGAACTGCAGGAAGGCGCCGGCGAAGATCACCGCGACCGCCGCCGTCGCCCAGCGGGATTCGACCTGTCCGGTATCGATCGCCGACAGCACGACATATGCGATGACGAACAGCTGCACCGGATAGGTGACCACCAGGTTCACCAGGATCGCGTCGCGCACCGTGGCCGACAGCCGCTCCAGGCCCCACAGCGCCAGGCCGTAACCCAGTGTGGCGGCGATCATCACCGCCGAGGGCACCGACAGCGCCAGCGAGGCGGCGACGGCGCCGACCGCGATCACCGCCATCGCCGACCGCAGCTCTCCCGCGCTCACCGCACCCGTGACCAGCGGCCGGTCCGGATGGTGTTCGCGGTCGTAGTCCAGGTCCTTCTGCTCGTCCACCATCCGCAGATAGAGCAGCACGAACGCCACCACCGCGATCCGCACGACCGTGGCGCCGCCCGGGCGCCACGACGTGTCCGGATGCGATACCAGCGCGGCCGTACCCTCCAGCGCGAGCGTGAACAACACCGCGTAGAGCAGATAGTGCGGCTCGTACCGTACGCGGGTGAACCGCGCCAGCCGCGCCACGGCGGTCCCCGGACGCGACGACACCGCGGTCATGCCCCGCCCCACCGGTCCCACATGGTCACCTCCGACGCGGGCCGCCGACGCGGCAAGGACTCCGGCCCCGGCCGCAACCAGGCGACCGGCAGCATCGCCACCTGCGTGACCTCGTCGAACGGCAGACCGAGCAGGTCCGCCACCTCCTGCTCGTAGGCCAGGTGCGCGGTGGTCGGGCAGGAGCCGAGGCCGCGATCGTGCAGGGCCAGCAGGAGATTCCACACCGCCGGATAGACCGATCCGTAGAAGCTCGTCAGCAACCGGTCGTTCCCGCTCGGCGGCCGCCCGACCGCGCACACGATCACCAGCGCGGGCATCTCGTGCAGATGGTCGGCCAGATACTGCGCCGACGCCAGATCGGCCAGCTGATCCGGGCGCGGGGTGCGCCCGGACATGTTCTGCTCGAAGCCCTTCCGGTAATACCGCGAGATCTCCAGGCGCGTCGGCGGGTCCTGCACCACCACGAACCGCCACGGCTGCCGGTTCGAGCCGCTCGGGGCGCACACCGCCACCTCCAGGCACTCCAGCAGATCCTCCCGCCGCACCGGACGGGCCGGATCCAGCCGCCGCCGGAACGATCGGGTCGTGGTCAGTAGCCGGGCCGTCATCGCAGCTCCTCCTCCGCATCGGCGAACTCCGCAGCGTCGGCGAACTCCAGCTCGATCCTGGCGGCCGCCGCACCGCACTGCAGAATGTCGCACCGGATCGTGGTCGGCGCCAATTCGGTGATCTCCGCGCTGCATTCGGCCGATCGGTCCAGTTCCACGAACCGGTCGAAGCTGCTCGCGACCCCCAGCAGCCGGGGCGCCCGCGGCATCAGCAGCGCCACCGCGGTCTGCCGTGCCGCCTCGATGAGCAGGCTGCCCGGGACGTGGTCGAGCGGATGGTCGAACAGGACGGGATGCGCTGTGTCCGCGACGAGTTCGGTCGTGGCGCCCGAGCGCGTCCGCCGGACCGGGCCGACCACCACATTGCGATGGCTCTCCCGCCCGACCGCCGCCGGTACGGCGCGCTCACCGTGCACGAGGGCGTCTCGGAAAGGTCCCAGCCCCAGGCTTTCCCGGAACTGCGAGCGCATCCGGTCGGACTGCTTCGGGGTGATCCAGGTGAACGAGCCGTCGACGGTCATCATCGCCACACCGTCGCGCTCGATGTCGAGCACCACGTCCAGCCCGCACAGCACGTCGCCGCGCACGTGCCGGCGGGCGATTCGCACCGCCATCACCAGATCGGCGGGCGCCCCGCCGATCTCCCACGCCTCGGTGTCGGCGGCGATTCCGTTGTAGCGCCGCACCACGAAGGCCATATCCTGTGGGACACCGAAGTATTCGTGCGTCAGCGCGATGGCGGCCTGCCGGCCGGCCTCCATCACCAGCAGCGGATCGTAGTGCCCGGCTCCGGATCCGGTGTGATCGCCGTAGTAGGCGTGCATCCGCGGCAGCTGGGCGCCGACGACGTAGTCGTCCGGCGACTGCGCGTGCAGCGAGGTGACGAAGACCTCCGAAATCGCGCAGCGGTGCGCCAGCAGCCGGGAGATGGTGCGGGTATGGCTCGCCACCTGCACCGTCACAGTTTCGGTCATGATCGTCCCTCCAACCAGTCGTGTGCGCCGACCGGCCGCAGCGTCTGCGGAGCGGAACCGGTGCGCATCGGTAGTACGTGCGATCCGAGGACGATGGCCGACCACGGATCGATGGTCCGGTCCGCGGCCCAGGCCCCGCGCAGCAGTCGCGCGCAGTCCTCGTCGGCGTCCGGATCGAGCCCGCCGGGGGTTTCGCCGAGATCGGCCAGGATGCGGTCGAGCGCGGTGCCGCGGTCGAAATCCCGTGCGGGCGTGCGGGAATACAGGGCATCGGCCAGTTCGGCGGCCTCCGCCGAACGGTCGGTGCCGGCGCACACCTGCGCCAGCGCCCGGGCGCGGGCACGCTCGTCGAAATAGATCGCGAACTCGCGCAGCACATCCGCCGGATCGTCCGGCGAATGCACCAGGTTGAGCAGATAGTTGTCCCTGCCGAGCAGATGGCGCAGCTCGCCGGGCCGGCGCTTGCGCGGATCGGTGGCGCCCTTGGCCGAGGTCAGGCGGACCGGAGTCGGCAGTTCGTCCTCGGGGCCGCAGACCACCAGCACCAGCGCCTCGGAGATGCCGATCAGCAGGTCAGCCAGGCGGCGGCGTTCGGGCGAGGCGATATTCCAGGCGAAATACCACAGCGCGCGCACGAAATGCCGGTCGGCGACCACGGTTCGGGCACTCACCACCCGGAAGTTGCTGTCCCGCAACCATTCCAGGGTCGGTTCCACCGCGCGGGCGACGATGGCGTCCGGCTTCATCAACAGCATCGAATGTCCCCGCGCGAATCGCGCGGCGTCCATCCCGATCTCGTCCAGCTGGCCGACGGTTTCCTGGACGTAGGTGTCGGCGGCATAGGCGTCGGCCTTGTCCGGCAACGGAGTCAGGGCGGCCAGCAGGTCGCGCAGGTCGCTCGTCATCGGCGCCCCCCGGTCACCTCGTCGGCCAGGATCTCCTCGATCGACGGCAGCGGACTACCGAGGTAGCCGGACTCCAGGCAGTAGTCCAGCAGTGTGCGCAGGTACTCCTTGCCGCTGTCGGGGGACGGACGGCCCAGCAGCGCATCGGTATTCGCGGTGTCGAATCGGATCCGGCGGGCGAAATAGCTGGTGTAGAGCGCGCCGATGCGCAGGTAGTACTCGCGCTCGACCGGCTCCAGGTCGTCGACCGCGAACGAGGTCTCGGGCACGAACGTCGCGACGTGGAAGGACGGATATTCGGCGAGTACGTCGGAAATCTCCCGCAGCGACAACGTATCGCGGCCGACGGCGTGAAAGGTCTTCCCGCAGGCCGATTCGATATCGCCGGCGACCGCGGCGGCGACATCGGCAACGACATCGGCGACGTGATCGACCGGCGCCAGCGACACGGTCGCGTCGTAGCGCCCCGGCAGCGAGCGCAGCTTGCCCTCGACCATCAGCTTCACCACGGTGTAGAGGTTCTTGTAGTCGCGGATCGTCCCGGTGCCGGTGGCGCCGGTGACGATGCCGGGCCGCACGATCGCCCACCGCAGGCCCGCCGTCTCGCGCACCATCCGTTCGGCGCGGAACTTGCTCTCCTCGTAGCCGTTTCCGAAGGACTGGCCCGCGGCGAGATCCGATTCGGTGACGGTCCCGTCGCGCAGGCCGCACACGTAGGCGGTGCTCACGTGCACCAGCGGCACGTTCCAGCGCAGCGCCAGGTCGATGGCGTGCGCCGTGCCGCGCACATTGAGGTCCTCGTATTCCCCGGCGGTGGCGTCGAAGGCGGTGGTGGCGGCCGTGTGCACCACCACCCCGACCCGGCCCGCCAGCTCGGCCTCGGTCTGCTCGTCCAGCCCGAAGCCCGGCCGGCGGATGTCGCCGGTCACCGGCACGACCTGGGTGACGGGCGTGCCGTCGTTGCGCATCAGCCGCGAAGTGCGGTGCAGCACAGCGGTCACCGGCCGGCCGGCCGTCACCAGCCGGGCCGCCACCTCGGAGCCGACCAGGCCGCTGGCGCCGCTGACCAGTGCCTCGTAGCGCTCACTCATGGCTCCACCTCGCTCACCGACGCCCGGCTCCCCGACAGCGTCCCCTCGATCAGGTCGACCACGTCGCCGACCCGGTGCACGCCCGCCACCTGTTCGGGCCGGTAGCGCGGCAGGGCGAAGGTCCGCTCCAGGACCACGGTCAGCTCCATCAGGCGCAGCGAATCGAACCCGAGGTCCTCCACCAGCCGCAGATCGTCGGCGGGTGGGCGCGGGTCGGGCGCCATGGCCTCGATCAGTCGCCGGACGCGATGCGCCACCTCGTCTTCCACGGCGGTCATCAGTGCTCTCCTTCACGCAGATGTGGTTGCCTGCCACCCGAGGTCAGCAGATCGCGGGCCTCGTCCAGGGGCAGGTCGGTATCGAGATATCCGGCGACGCGCAGCCAGTCGTAGCTGATGTCCAGGGTGCGCCGCCACTGTTCCCGGGAGTCGAACGACGCCGGGAAGTCGTTCCCGCCGACGTGCTCTCGCACCCGGGACACCAGGTCGTCGAGTTGCGCCAGGCCGTCCAGGTGGCCGGCCTCGGCCACGAGTGTCCTCGCGAACTCCACCCGGCCGGCCGCCGCCACCGCCCGCAGCAGGTCACCGGCCGAATCGGGCAGCATTCTGGTCAGCGTCCGCACCGGTGCGACATCGGCGGGCAACGGATGTATTCCGTAGGCCGCCAGCGTCATTCGGACGCACATGGCGATCAGCCGGTGCGCCGCGATATCGGCGACCGCGCCCTGGCCGCTCTTCACCGCGCCGACCAGGTCCTCGCGGGCGTTCTCCAGCACCACGTTCGACCAGACCAGGTCGAGGGCGCACGCGGTGAACCGCTCGGCGGGCAGCGGTGACAGTGTCGCGACCGCCGCATCGGACGGCTCGCGCGCCGCGCCCGACAGGCCGAGCACCGGCACCGCCCGCCCCGGCGTCGGCGAGTACGGGCGCAGCGGCTTGCACATGGCCAGCGCCGGGGTGATCGGCCCGCCGCCGCGCCACTGCAATCCGACCAGCCCGAGCCGCACGAATTCGGCCAGTTCGGCCCCGATCTCGGCGCGGTCGAGTACCTCCCGCACCGAACGCCGCAGCACCACCGACCGCCAGGCGCGGCCGCCCCGCTCGGACAGCACGAACACCTCGCGCTCGCCCCGGATGACGTGCACACGGCCGCCGATTCCCCAGGTCGTTACTCCGGGAACGCGGGACAAGATCACCGTACCGGCGTCGGCGGACACTCCGGTAATACCGAACTCCTCTGCCACAGAGAGTATTTCGGTCACAGAGGCCGCCCCGGCCAGGGACCGGTAGCGGTCGATCAGGTGTTCCGGGGTGGCCGTAACGCCCGACCCCGCGGCTTCACGCTCACCCGGCGCGGGCCCGCGTCCGACCGAAGCACCCGATCCGTCCTCGGCCACGCCGGCCGTCCCCTGCCCGGACCCGTCCGGCGCGCCGACGTCCGGAACACCCGAGACGTGGGTTCCCGTGACGATCCTGTCCAATTGTTCGGGCAGCCACTTGGTTTCGACATAGGTCTCGCCCCGGCGGGCCGCCCACGCCTTGACTCCCTGCAGCAGTCCGTCCCGGCCCCATTCGGCCGCTTCCTCCTGCTCCCCCATCGCATCCAGGGCGACCGCATACCGCAGGGCCTGCCGGGCGCGTTCGGACCACCACTCGCCGAGGACGGCCGAAAACTCGGAATATGGGAGCAGCGCCCGCAATGCGCCGATGTCGGGGGCGCCCGGCTCGGCGCGCAGCACGGTGGCGCGCAGGAACCGCTGGCAGCGGTTGAGCACGTCCTCGTCCAGCTCCGCCGGGCTCTCCGCCCGCGCGACCCGTTCGAGCTGGGCGCGCAGCTGCGCCACCGACCTGGTCCGCACCTCCACCCGGCGCCCGTCCAGGAACAGCACGGTGGGCAGCGTCGGCATGTCCTCGTCGCCCGGCGCCACGGCCAGGAAATCGACGTCGGATCCCTCGTTGCCGAATCCTTCCGCGAGCGATCCCTCGAACAGCAGCGCCGAATCATCGGGCACCGCAACCTGGTTCAGGGCACGGTCGAGCAGCAGCCGTGCCGACCGGAAGGAGAGCACCGTTCCCGTGCCGCCGGCCGTCTCGCCCGACACCGGCACACCGTCGGCGCTCCCGCCCGACACCGGCACACCGTCGGCGCTCCCGCCCGGCACCGGCACGCCGTCGGCGCTCGCACCCGGCACCGGCACGCCGTCGGCGCTCGCACCCGACACCGGCACGCCGTCGGCCGCCTCGTGCACCACGGCGCCGTCCAGGCCGCCGTCACGGAACAGCTGCCACATGTGCCGCCGCCGCGGCTTACCGCTCGACGTGCGCCGGATGAAACCGCGCGGCCCGGTGACCACCGTGGCGGTCTGCGCGGGCCCGAGCGCGGCGCGAACGATGCTGCGCGCCTGTTCGATCCAGTCACCGGGCGCGGTCTCGGCGAACAGCGCGACCCCCTGGACACCGGCGCCGGTCAGCGCGACCGCGGCCAGCTTGCCCTTGGTGACGCCGGTTTCGCGGGACACCCGCGATTCGATGTCCTCCATGAACACCGACCGCCCGCGCACCTTCAGGCTGGAGCCCATCCGGCCCAGCACGAAAATCTCACCGCGATAACGGAATCCGGCATCACCGGAATACAGCCGGCCGTCCTCGATCCGGGTGCCCCCGGACGCCGCCTCGATGTAACCGAGCGCGACGGAATCCCCGCCGACCACGATCTCCCCGAGCGTGCCGTCCGGCAGCTCCCGGCCGTCCTCGCCGACCACACACACCCTCGACTCCGCGGTCGGGTGGCCGAGCCCGGTGATCCAGCCCGGTCCCGTCACCCAGGCGCCGTCGTCGAGCTGCGCCTGGGCCACCACCCGGATCGGCTGTCCGAAGCGGAGGTTCGCGTTGTCCAAGCGCAGGGCGGTCAGCGGGCGGTCGCGCGTCGAGGAACTCACCATCAGCGTCGCCTCGGCGAGCCCGTAGGCCAGGGCGAAGGCCCGTGCCGAGAAACCCCGCGGTGCTGTCAATTCCGTGAACGCGTGCAGATCCGCGACCTCGACGGGCTCGGATCCCACCGCCAGCGTGCGCCAGCCCGACAGATCCAGCTCGGCCACCTGCTCCGGCGAAACCCGGTGTGCCACATAGCCGAGCGCGAACGACGGTGACGGCGAATGCTGCGCATGCGTCATCGCCTGCAGCCAGCGCAGCGGATCGCGGATGAACTGGTCCGGCCGCATCAGATACAGGTCGCCCTGATTGGTCACGGTGGTGAAGAACGCCCCGACCAGGCCCATGTCGTGGTACAGCGGCAGCCAGGACGCCATCGCCTCACCGGGCCGCCACTCCATCAGCCGGGTGATCATCGCGATGTTGTCGGTCAAGTTCCGCCAGGACACCCGGACACCGCGCGGCGTCCCCGTGGAGCCCGAGGTGAACTGCAACAGCGCGCAGTCGCCGGGCGTGCCGAACTCTCGCTCGGCGACCGGCTCGGACGCCCCGATCAGCAGCGGATCGTCGGAGCGCCCGGCCTCGGTCATCGACCGCCGCACCAGCGCCTCGAGATCGGCGGTGGTCACCACTACCCGGGGGCGCGCCTGCCGCAGGATGGCCGCCACATGCGACACATACTGGTCCAGATCACCGAACGTCGGCGGTGTGACCGGGGTGAACACCCCGCCGCAGGCCCACACCGCGTAAAAGGCCGCGACACAGGGGAATCCGGTGGGCATGATCACGCAGGCGCCGTCGCCGCCGCCCAGCCCGGCGGCCCGCAACCGCGGCGTCATCGCCCAGGCCGCGTCCGCCAGTTCCCGATACGACCGGTACTCCCAGCCGTCGGCCTCGTCGGCCAGATATATCCCGGTGTCGTCCGACGGGTGCGCAAGCCACCCGCGCACCGCCTCGATATCGTCGTCAACCTGCATCGGGAGCGTCTCCTTCGGCCAGTACGGTAACGGTTCCGGTGGTGCCGTCGACCCGAATCGGCATACCGGTACGGAGCTTGGTGGTGGCGTCGCGGACCTGCACCACCGTCGGCACGCCGAGCTCGCGCGCCACGATCGCGACGTGCGTGAGCGGGCTGCCGCGCTCGATCACCAGGGCGGCGGCCGAGGGCAGCGCCGCCACCCAGCCCGGGTCGGTGCGGTAGGTGACCAGCACGCCGCCCGCGACATCGCGCGGCTCGTCGACCACGACCGCCGGGCCGGTGCCGACACCGGACCCGGACGGTGTGCCGGACAGGACGGCGCCGGCCGTCGCGGCCGGCATGTCGGCGACCGGCACCCAGCCCTGCTCCGCCAGCTCCGCACGACCGAATCCGGCACCGTGGGTGACGAACCGCGAGGGCGCGACCAGCCGGGAGTCGGTGGCCCGCTGTCGTTTACGCGCCTCGACCAGGCCCCGCAGCGGCGCGGTGTCGGCGCCCTCGTAGCAGCCCCGCAGTTCCGTCACGGTCAGGAAGAACACGTCGGCGAAATCGTCGATGACGCCGCGGGCGGCCAGATCCCGGCCCATCACCCGGATCATCCGCTTCACCATGCCGAATGCGCGGGTGCGGCAGAATCGCAGCCGCTCGCGATGCGCGGCGCAGCGGCCTACCTTGCGGCGCAGCCGATCGTACAGCCGCCGGCGCACGCCGTGCAGATGCTCGTCGAGATAGGCCTCCGCCTCGCCGCCCCGCCGCGTCTGCTCCTGCGGCAGCGCGCCGCGCAGCAGCACGAACAGGCTCGCCGGATCCTCCCGCAGATCCGGTGTCTCCAACTTCAGCTCGTCGATGCTGCGGTAGCCGTAACGCACGATGTAGTCGTCCACCAGGGACAGGAACTCGGTTCGGCCGGCGGCCTCGAGGTCTGCCCGTGCCCGTTCGGGGGCACTCGATTCGACAATCCTACGCAGGCCGGGATCGGCGCGGACGGCCTCGGCCATGGCGGCCATGGCGCGCGCCGGTTCGGCCGATTCCACGTCCTCGCCCGGACCGGCCATCGCGTACAGGAACCATTCCGGCGCCTTCGGCAACAGCAGCTTGGTCAGCACGTACAGCAGACCGGTCAGCGTCAGCAGGATCGCGTCCAGCACCATCATCGGGCCCCAGCGGCGCACCAGTTCCCGGTCCAGTTCGCGGTAGCGGGCATAGGCCCGTTCGCCGGTCAGCGCGGCGTCGTCGACGGCGTCGAATTCGTCGTAGACGCGGTAGAACTCGGTGAGGAAGCGCTCCATCATCGCGTCGATCCCGGCGATCCGCCGCAGATAGGTCACCGTGGTCACCGCGCGCGACCACAGTCGCGCCGCGGGGTTGGCGAAGGTGAAGGGGCGCAACGTTTTCGCCAGATCGTCCGGCAGTGGCTCCTCGACGCCGAGCGCCGCCTCCAGGACCCGGCGGTTGAGCGGATAACCCGGCGCGATGCCCACCATCCGGTACCAGTGCAGCAGGTTGTAGTACACCCGGCCGTGGAAACTGCCCAGCAGCACGCCGGTCCAGGCGTCGGTCTGGCGCAGCTGGGGCCCCGGCACCCGCAGTGACCGCGCGTATCCGCGGTAGACCCGGCCGTAGATATCGGCGGCCGTGGTGAAGGTCAAGGGCGAGGTGAGGCCGTTGAAGCTCTCGAGGATGTTCGAGTTGTCCCAGATCCGCGACTCGTCGGGGGCCAGGTGCTCGCCCGCGCCGCGCAGCGGGGCGCTGATCGGCGTGGTGATAGGCCGCGCCTGCAGCACCCACAGGCCGTCGGCGTCGGCGGCCCATTCGATGTCCTGCGGCGCGCCGAGCGCCTCCTCGACCCGGCGGCCCAGCCCGGCCAGTTCCGCCACCGCCTCGTCCGACAGCACGGCCGCGGCGCTGCGCTGCGCGTCCACGGGCACCGGGGCGCATCCGCCGGCGCCGTCGGGCAGGTACGCGGTCGCCTTCTCGCCGAGCACCGATTCCACGACCGTTCCCGAAACCTTGTCCACCACCAGCGAATCCGCGTCCACGGCACCGGACACCAGGCCCTCACCCAGGCCGTACACCGCGCCGATCACCAGCTCGCCCGGGGCTCCGGTGGTGGGATTCGCCGTGAACAGCACCCCGCTCGAGCGCGCCTCGACCAGCCGTTGCACCACCACCGCCGGCACTCCCGGCAGCGGCAGATCGTGCGCGAAGGCGTACCGGATCACCCGCTCGGCGAACGCCGACGCCCAGCACTCCCGCACGGCCGCGCCCACCGCCTCGACACCCCGGCGGTTCAGGAACGAATCGAATTGTCCCGCAAAGGAATATCCGGCGCCGTCCTCGGCCTCCGCCGACGAGCGCACCGCGATCGGCACATCGCCGAGCAGTTCGCACGCCGCGCGGATCCGCTCGGCGGCCTCCGGCGGCAGCTGCGCCGCGACCAGGCGCTCACGCAGTCGCGCGCCGCGCCGCAGGGCCTCGTCGAGATCGCTCGTCGTAGCAAATTCCGCTGCCGCCGAGACCAATTCGCCGTCCACATGCTCGAACAAATCGGATTCCAGCACCACCCAATCCGGCACCCGGAACCCGGCCGCCCGCAGCCGCCGCAGCCCTCGCGCCTTTCCGCCGCCCGTGTCGGCGTCTCCTACCTCCGGTTGTACTACGTGCACGCACCCTCCAGTTCTCCTACACGCCAGTTCTCCTACACGACCCAACCTCCGCGACGAGTGGCCGCGTTCACCCACCCTCGTCTCGGACCACCCGAATGTCTTCCTGCGCAGGCGGTCACCACGGTGTTGCAGGGTTATCCCGATCGCGTCCAGAGGTGTTAACGACCGCAGCACACGAATCGAGGATTCGGATCGGCTGGTCGCGCGACCGGCACCCGGCTAGGCTACGAGGCGCTCGTGACGAACGGTGAAGGGTGTTAATCGGCGTGAGTTGGTCTTTCACTCCGGACGAGTTCGCCCACATCTGGCGCGAGACCGACCTGGATCGCCACCCGTTCCCGCTCCGCATCCTGGAGACGCCGCGGACCGAGGACGAGGCCACGGCGCTGCGCCGGATCCTGGAGTCCCGCCTGCCGCTGCACGCCGACCCCGATCTGTCCGCCTGCCTGCGCATCCTCGCCGAGCCGCACACCCGGGTGGTCGCGATCGGCGGCCGGCACGCGCCCGGCACCGAGATCCGCGCGCTGGGGGCGGCGGTCTACGACCACGCCGTGCTGGCCGTGCAGGACCCGGGCGGCTGCGCGGACTTCGGCGGCCGGGTACACCTCTCGATCGGCCACAGCGCCAAACTCGGCACCCGCATCGCGGGACTGCTCCCGGACACCCCGGCCGGAAGAGAACCGTCCCGCTCGGCGCCGACCGCGGCGGTCCGCGACGAGGAAACCGTCGTGGCCACCCAGCCGCTGGCGCCGCGCATCCGGCGGCTGCTGCTCCGGCCGCACACCGCGGAGGGGCATATCCGCATCGAGGCCCGGCTGGACCGGGAGAATCCCCCGACACCGGTCTACTACACCTGGATCGACGTGGCCGACGACGGCCGCTACCTGATCCGCGCCGGCGACGAGGTGCACGTCGCACCCGCCTCCACACAGCAACTCGCCGCCCATCTCCAGAAGCGGATTCCGAAGTGAGCGACGGTAACGGCTGACCGGCCGTACTCACTGACCGGCCGTACCGACTGACCGGCTGTACCGACTGACCGATAATGGGCACACCGATTAGGCTGTGCCACAGGGCACGACCGACCGATCCGGAGGGGGTGCGCATGACGATCGAGGCGAGCCAGGCCGACATCGGCAGATTTCTGCAGGCGGCGCAGGGCGGCACCGTCCGATTCGATCCGGCGGCGGCGCGCCGCTGCGCGGAGTCCTACGACCAGCAGATCGACCGGCTCCGGCACCTGCAGCGGCGCCTGGAATCGGTATCGGACCTGCACGGCTTCGGTGGCTTCTTCTCGGCGCAGCAACTGCAGGCCGGATTCTCCCGCAAGGCCCGCGACACGGCCGCGCTGCTGGACCGGTATATCGCCGCTTGCTACCGGATGAAGGAGGGGTTCCTGATCAGCGCCGGCCTGCACGACGAGGCCGACGCCGCACACGCCGCCGCGTTGCGGGCCATCGCGCCGAGGCAGTCGCGATGACCACGGAATTCCGCTACGGCCCACCCCCGCCGCGCCCCACCGACCCGGAATACATCAGCGCGATGGAACATTTCGAGTCGATGCCGCACGAGCAGATCTACGCCGGAACCCAGCAGATCGACGCCGGCGAGATCCTGCAGGCGTCGTCGGCGTGGCTGGAGGCCGCCGCCGCGCTCGCCACGACGATGCCGCTGGCGCACGGCTCGGTGGATCACGCCATGTTCGACGGCCACTGGGAGGGCGCGGCCGCCGAGGCCGCCGAGGCCTGCGCCCGTGGCCTCACCCGATCCGTCGAGGAACTGGCCGCGGTCCTGGGCGAGGTGGGCGCCCGCCTGGGCGCGCTGGCCGCCGCGGCCGAGGCGGTCAAGCTCGCCGTCGTCCCACCCGGGAACTCCGGCCCGATCGGCGACATCGCCCGCCTGCTGGAGAGCGCGCACGTCATCGATGCCCGGATCGCGCAGGAGGCCCTGCACCAGGAGGCCCTGCTGGCGATGAACATGATCTACAAGCCCGCCTACCAGGCCGCGGGCTCCGGCATCCCGGCCGTCCCCGATCCCCCGGCACTCCCCGGCACCACTCCCCCACCGCCGAACCCCGCTGCCCCGCAATCGACCCCACCCCACCGAACCACCCCCGACCAGCAGCAGAACCACACGCCCCCGGCCCCGAACCGAACACCCCCGCCGGAATCACCCACCCAGCCCACGCCTCCGCCGCAATCCCTCGCGCCTCCACCACAGCCGTCCACACCCCCAGCACCTCCGCCACCCGACCACACGCCCGCACCTCCGACCAGCACACCCTCGCCGGCTCCGCAGCCCCACGCCCCGGCGGAACCGGGCCCGCCCCTCCCCGACCAGGAGGGTCAGCCCGGCATCACCGGCCCGATCCCCAACACCACCACCCCGGCCCCCGGCCAGCGCGGCGTCAACTGACGACCGTCAGCTGCCTTCCCACTCCGCACGCAGTGTCTCGACGGTCCACGTCGGCCGACCACAGCCGAGAAAATCGTTGTCCCCGGTAAGGATCCCGCCATCGAAGGCAAGCGAAAGAGCCACGACGGGCCGGTCGGCAGGATCGCGCGGAACCCTGCGGCGCGCAACAGCTTCCCTGTGTGCACAGACGGAGTGCGGCACCACTTCCGACGCCCGGCCACTACTGCGCGCGCATCATCACACAGCGCCTGCGCTTGATCCGCCGACAGCCGACCGCGCTCGACGATCAGAGCGATCCGGCGCTCCAACTCGTACTGCGTCTCGCTCCACTGCGCTTCCGCGACAACTACTTGCCGAGCAGGATGCTGCAGCAATTCGCGCCCTCACCGGCGCAGCAATTCGGCAACAAGGACGCTGGCGTCGGCAACGATGATCACTCGGCCTGCTTACGCAGATCGAACAGGTCTGCGAGTTCGTCCTCCGACATCCCGGACTCGGTCAACACGCGTTCAACCGTCGCGCCCAGCTTGGCCAGGGACTCGTTCACCTCGTCCTCGTCGGGAGCGAGCGGTAGGTAGAACCCGATGATGCGGCCATGCTGACGGACAGCGATCGGGTCGGAGCCGGATAGATAAGCGGCAGCATGATCCCGGAACTCGCGCACTCCGATGCTCTTCATGTCCAGCACCTCCGGAATTTGTGTACACAATGTGGCCACAGTTATCCCCGACCGGGTTCGCTGTGCAAGCCCCGACGGTTTACACCTTCACCAGGTCGTCGGCGTGGATGACCGGGCGCTGCATGCCGTCGGGAAGGTCGGTGGTGGAGCGGCCCATCATGGATTGGAGTTCGGTGCTGTCGTATTCGACTACGCCGCGGGCGACCAATCGGCCGTCGGGGGCGACCAGGTCGATGACGTCGCCGCCGTGGAAGCGGCCGCGGACGCCGGTGATGCCGGCGGCCAGCAGGGAGCGGCGGCAGCGGGATACGGCCCGCACCGCGCCCTCGTCGAGCAGCACCGCGCCGCGGCTGTCGGCGGCGTGCCGGACCCAGAACTTGCGGGCCGACAACCGCACCGGGCGGGCGGCGAAGGCGGTGCCGACCGAGGCGCCGCTCAGTGCGGCGGCGGCCTCGGCGGCGGCGGCCAGCAGCACCGGCACTCCGGCGTCGGCGGCGAGCCGCGCCGCCGACAGCTTCGAGGCCATGCCGCCCGTGCCGAGCGCGCCGCCGCTACCGGCGATCACACCGTCCAGATCGGCGCTGCCGCGCACCTCCGGAATGAAGGTGGCGGCGCCCTTGCGGGGGTCGCCGTCGTAGAGTCCGTCCACATCCGACAGCAGCACCAGGGCGTCGGCGCCGACCAGATGGGCGACCAGCGCCGCCAGCCGATCGTTGTCGCCGAACCGGATCTCCTCGGTGGCGATGGTGTCGTTCTCGTTGACCACCGCGATCGCGTGCAGCGACCGCAGCCGGTCCAGGGTCCGCTGCGCATTGCGATGATGTTCGCGGCGGGAGAAGTCGCCCGCGGTCAGCAGCACCTGGCCGACGGTGCGGCCGTACCGGGCGAACGAGGTGCCCCAGGCGTGCGCCAGCGCCAGCTGACCGACGCTGGCCGCCGCCTGCTTGGTCGCCAGATCCCGCGGCCGCGTGGACAGCTCGAGCGGCGCCATGCCCGCACCGATGGCGCCCGAGGACACCACGACGACATCGGACCCGGCCCGCATCCGCGCCTCGACCGCGTCGGCCAGCTTGTCCAGCCGCGCCGTGTCGAGACCGCCCGCCAGGCTGGTCAGCGCCGACGACCCGATCTTCACGACCACACTGCGCGCCGTCGCGATCGCCGTGCGCGCCGCACTCGTTTCCCGCTCCGAATCCACCTGTGCCATACCGCAACTCACTCCCACAACACCGAACTACCCAGCCGCGAACGGGGATCGCACATCCCGATACCCGCCCTCCCGGCTGTACCGACGCGGGCGACGAGAGCCGATGCACCACGGCTCGATTCGCGATCCGACGGCATCCGGTCGCAGGCACGTCGACTGCCACACATCGACGCCCCCGCACCCTGCACCCGGCACCGGCACGAACCAGGAGGGTGCACATACTCCACGACGAAAACCGATGCGCTACAGCATGGTCCGCGCCCCGGCAGCACCGAACACGAGGCACCGGACAGACCGAACGCCGGTGCGCCCACGCCCTGTGTCCGAACCTCGCGCACCGCCCGGCACCACGCGCACTGTGCGGCGAGAGCCGATGCGCCGCAGTACGGTCCGCAGCCCGGCAGCACCGAGCGAGATGCACCGGACGGACCGGACAAGCCTGTCCGCGTATCCGCCGCGACAGCACGGACGGGCCGCACGACCGTCGGCGAGGTGCGCGGCGGCCGGTTCACCGCTGGTCCTCGTCCTCCGAGACCAGGCCGCGGCGCACCCGGGACGCGTGTTTGCGTTCGGCCGCCGAGACGCGGTCGGACTGATCGAGGCGCGGGTCCGTGCCCCGGCCCGACATCACCACGTCGACACCGGCGGAGACCTGCGGTTCCCAGTCGAAGCTGATGTCGCCGATGGTCACCGGGGCGCCCGGCTCGGCACCCAGCCGCGCCAGCTCCTCCTCCACGCCGAGGCGGGCCAGCCGGTCGGCCAGGTAGCCGACGGCCTCGTCGTTGTCGAACTGCGTCTGGTGCACCCAGCGCTCCGGACGTTCACCACGCACGATGAAGCCGCCCGGCACCTCCGGATCCGCCTCGACGCTGAAGCCGCTCTCGCCCCGGACCACCGGCCGGATCACCGGGCGCCGCGGCGGCGCCTTCGGATGCGCCTCGCGGTACTCGCGCACCAGCGTCGCGAGCGCGAAGGTCAACGGCCGCAAGCCCTCCCGGCTCACCGCGGAGATCTTGAACACCGGCCAGCCGCGCGCCTCGAAGTCGGGGGTCACCATCTCGGCGAGCTCGTCGGCATCGGGGACGTCGGTCTTGTTGAGAATCACCACGCGCGGGCGCTCGGCCAGATCGCCGAGCCCGGAGTCGGCCTGCAACTCGGGCTGATAGGCGGCCAGCTCGGCCTCCAGCGCGTCCACGTCCGACACCGGATCGCGGCCGGATTCCAGTGTCGCGCAATCCACTACGTGCGCCAGCACCGCGCAGCGCTCGAGGTGGCGCAGGAAGTCCAGCCCGAGCCCGCGCCCCTCGCTCGCCCCGGGAATCAGGCCGGGCACGTCGGCGACGGTGAAGGAGGTGTCGCCGCTGGACACCACGCCCAGATTGGGCACCAGCGTGGTGAACGGGTAGTCGGCGATCTTCGGCTTCGCGGCCGACAGCACCGACACCAGCGACGACTTCCCCGCCGACGGGTAGCCGACCAGCCCGATGTCGGCCACCGATTTCAGCTCGAGGGTGAGATCGTGCTCCTCGCCGTCCTCCCCGAGCAGCGCGAAACCGGGCGCCTTGCGGGCCCGCGACACCAGCGCCGCATTCCCGAGCCCGCCGCGGCCGCCGCGCGCGGCCACGAACCGGGTGCCCGCGCCGACCAGATCGGCCAGCAGCCTGCCGTTCGCGCCGACCACCACGGTCCCGTCCGGCACCCGCAGCAGCAGTTCGCCGCCCTGCTTGCCGTCCCGGTTGCCACCCTCGCCGGGCTTACCGTTGCCGGCCCGGGCGTGCGGGTGGAAGTGGAAGTCCAGCAGGGTGTGCACGTTGGGGTCGACCTCGAGGATCACGTCCCCGCCGTTGCCGCCGTTACCGCCGTCGGGCCCGCCCAGCGGCTTGAACTTCTCCCGATGCACCGAGGCACACCCGTGGCCGCCCTTCCCGGCCCGCACGTGCAGCACGACGCGATCGATGAATCTGGACATGCCCTGATCATCCTCCTTATCGATCGATCGGTCGGCAGGTGCCGAAACAGGAAAACGGGTCAGGGTGTCGCACCCTGACCCGCTTCGCAGTGTGTGGCGCGGCTCAGGCCTCCGCCGGCTCCGGAACCACGATGTTGACGGTCTTGCGGCCGCGCTTGGTGCCGAACCGGACCGCGCCCGCCTCCAGGGCGAACAGCGTGTCGTCGCCACCGCGACCGACGTTCGCGCCCGGGTGGAAGTGCGTGCCGCGCTGCCGGACCAGGATCTCGCCGGCCTTGACGGCCTGGCCGCCGAAGCGCTTCACGCCGAGCCGCTGGGCATTCGAGTCGCGACCGTTACGAGAGCTGGACGCACCCTTCTTATGTGCCATTGCTGTGGAAACTCCTCGTACTGGGGGTCGAACCCCGTAGCCGCTCTTACTTGATGCCGGTGACCTTCAGGACCGTCAGCTTCTGACGGTGGCCCTGACGCTTGTGGTAGCCGGTCTTGTTCTTGAACTTGTGGATGCGGATCTTCGGGCCCTTGGTCTGCTCGACCACCTCGGCGGACACCGACACCTCGGCCAGCTTGTCCTTGTCGGTGGTCAGCTCGGCACCGTCGACGACCAGCACCGGCGGCAGCGACACCGCGGTGCCCGGCTCGCCCTCGATCTTCTCGACCTTCACCAGGTCACCGACCGCGACCTTGTACTGCTTTCCGCCGGTCTTGACGATCGCGTACGTTGCCATCGGTCGGCTACCCTCTTCCTCTACTAGTGCTCGGCACTGTACTCGTGCGGCCGGATCGCCCGGCCTACGCCGGAAACCGCCGCACATCTGGTCTGGTAATCACGCCGCCTCGGTGCCTGGCGGGCTCTGGTATCGAATACCGCACACTCTCGTATCGAACCGAGCCCGGCCCCGCCCTTCGGAGTGCCCTGTACTTCGGAAGTACACCGGCAGTCGAGTGGCACAGCGCAAAGGCTGTCACCGGGCAGCGACTGGCCAAGATTACAGGACGTCGGTCCTCCCGGCCAAACCGGGGGTCACGCCCGGCCCGCACCGTCACCCGGCAGGCGGCGGCCGGTGCCGGGCGGCCGGCGTCGGCCCGGGGAACCTCGTTCGCCCGATACGGCCGCACCGCCGGTCAAGTACCGCTGACCGCGCCGGTACACCCCGGGTATGCGGCCCGGATCCGCACCCGGCGAGACGGAGCCGACGCGCGAGGCGGGCGAGCCCATAGAGCGCCCTCCGTTCGACGAAGGATCCGACCGGAGTGGGCCCGACCGCCGCCGCGTTGCCCCGGAACGCGTCGAGGCCCAGAACGCGTCGAGGCCCAGAACGCGTCGAGGCCCAGAACGCGTCGAGGCCCAGAACGCGTCGAGGCCCAGAACGCGTCGAGGCCCAGAACGCGTCGAGGCCCAGAACGCGTCGAGGCCCAGAACGCGTCGAGGCCCAGAACGCGTCGAGGCCCAGAACGCGTCGAGGCCCAGAACGCGTCGAGGCCCAGAACGCGTCGAGGCCCAGAACGCGTCGAGGCCCAGAACGCGTCGAGGCCCGCACCCGGATCCGGGTGCGGGCCTCGACGACGAACTAGCGACGACGAACTAGCGACGACGAACTAGCGACGACGAACTAGCGACGACGAACTAGCGACGACGAACTAGCGACGACGAACTAGCGACGACGAACTAGCGACGACGAACTAGCTCGGCCCTACTGCTCCGGGGCGCCCGCGGCCCGGCCCGCCGAGCGACGGCGTGGGCGACTGCGCGGCGCCACGGGAGCCGGAGGAGCTTCGGCGAAGTCGGCGGCCGGGGCCTCCTGCTCGGTGCTGGACAGCACGAACACCGCGCTCTCGTTGCCGCTGCTGGGCGCGGTGGCGGTGCGTGCCACCCGACGGCGACCACGACGGGCCGTGGCGGGCTGGTCCGCCGAGGCGGCAGTCGCCTCGTCCGGGGCCTCCGCCGCGGCATCGGCTCCCGCCGGGGTCTCCACACTCGAAGCAGTTCCGCTCTCCGTAGCGCCGAACTCCGCGGTACCGCTCTCGGTAGTGCCGAACTCCGCGCTACCGCTCTCCGTGGCATCGGTGCCCGCCGCAGTGCCGGACCCTGCGGTCCCGATCGCCTCGGCCGTACGGGTGCTGTCAGCGACAGCGGTCCCGCTCTCCACGGCCGCACTCCCCGCGGCAGCATCCGTACTCGCCCGAGTGCCGGTCCCCGCAGCAGCCCCGCTCGCTACGGTCGCACTCCCCGCGGGAGGCTCGGTATCCGGCGCAACGCCGGGCCCCGCAGCGGTCTCGCTCCCCGCAACGGTCTCGCTCGCCGCAACGGCCCCGGTTCCCTCGACGTCGGTCCTCGCGGCAGCGTCGGTCCCCGTAGCAACGTCGGTCCCCGTGGAAACGCCAGCCCCTGTGGAAACGCCGGTCCCCGCAGGAACGTCGGTCCCCGCGGAAACGCCGGTCCCCGCAGGAACGTCGGTCCCCGCGGAAACGCCGGTCCCCGCGGAAACGCCGCTCCCCGCGGAAACGCCGCTCCCCGCGGAAACGCCGGTCCCCACAGGAACGTCGGCCCGTGCAGGAACGCCGGTCTCCGCCGCGGTCTCCGCGGACGTGTCCACAGCGGCGTCGGTTCCCGCGACCGTGCCGGTCGTCGACACATCGCCGTTGTCCGCGGCAGTGTCGGCAGGTACGACAGTGTCGGCAGATGTGGCAGTGTCGGCAGATGCGGCAGTGTCGGCAGATGCGGCAGTGTCGGCAGATGCGGCAGTGTCGGCAGATGCGGCAGTGTCGGCAGATGCGGCAGTGTCGGCAGATGCGGCAGTGTCGGCAGATGCGGCAGTGTCGGCAGATGCGGCAGTGTCGGCAGATGCGGCAGTGTCGGCAGATGCGGCAGTGTCGGCAGATGCGGCAGTGTCGGCAGATGCGGCAGTGTCGGCAGATGCGGCAGTGTCGGCAGATGCGGCAGTGTCGGCAGATGCGGCAGTGTCGGCAGAGTCATCAGGTGCGCCGGTAGCGGCAGGCGCGGCGATCGCCGAGATTTCCTCGGGCGAGCCCACCGCCGGGGCCTCTCCCACCGGCTGCGCCTCGGCAGCGTTTCGCTCCGCCGCCGTGGGCTCCCCGGCCTCCGGCTGTGCGCCGACCGTCTCGGCCGCATCGCCGGCGGCGACGGTCTCGGCCGCATCGCCGGCGGCGGACCTACCCGCCGCGGTGTCGCCGCCGCGCCGCGCCCTGCGGCGCCGACGAGGTGCCGGGCGGCCCGAAGACGCCTGGTCCGGCGACACATCGACGTCGCCGGAAGCCGCCGCGGCCTCGGCCTCGACGGGCTCCACCGACACGGTCTCCTCGGCCTGATGCGCCGCCATCGCCAACGCCACCGGATGCGCCCGCTTGGCGGCCGCGTCCTCCTCGGACGGGGCCTCCGCCTGCACCGTGCCGTTCGTGGCGGGTGCCGCAGCGGATCCGGACGACTTGTCCTTGTCCTTGCGCCGACGACGACCCTCGCGCCGGCCCGTGCTCTCCTCGACGGCCGGCGTTTCGACGGGGTAGCTGTGCACGAGGATGCCCCGGCCGTGGCAGTGCTCGCAGGTGGTGGAGAACGCCTCCACCAGGCCGGTGCCGAGCTTCTTGCGGGTCATCTGGACCAGGCCCAGCGACGTCACCTCCGACACCTGGTGCCGGGTGCGATCGCGCCCCAGCGCCTCGGTCAGCCTGCGCAGCACCAGATCCCGGTTGGATTCGAGGACCATGTCGATGAAGTCGACGACGATCATGCCGCCGATGTCGCGCAGCCGCATCTGGCGCACGATCTCCTCGGCCGCCTCCAGGTTGTTGCGGGTGACCGTCTCTTCCAGGTTGCCGCCGCCGGCGCCGGTGAACTTGCCGGTATTGACGTCGATCACGGTCATCGCCTCGGTGCGGTCGATGACCAGCGTGCCGCCCGAGGGCAGCCACACCTTGCGATCGAGGGCCTTGGCCAGCTGCTCGTCGATGCGGTAGGCACCGAATACATCCACGCCGGAGGAACCGGAACCGTTGCCGTGCCGCTCGACGCGGACCAGCAGGTCCGGCGCCACCGTGCGGATGTAGTTCTCGACCGTCGTCCAGGAGCGGTCACCCTCGATGACCAGCTTGGAGAAGTCCTCGTTGAACAGGTCGCGGATCACCTTGACCAGCAGGTCGGGTTCCTCGTAGAGGGTCTTCGGCGCACCCGAGCCGTTCGCGGACTGATCCTGGATGGTCTTCCAGGTGGCCTGCAAGCGCTCCACGTCGCGGGCCAGCTCGGTCTCGCTGACGCCCTCGGACGCGGTGCGGATGATGACCCCGGCGTCCTGCGGCACGATATCGCGCAGGATCTCCTTGAGGCGCTTGCGCTCGGTATCGGGCAGCTTGCGGCTGATGCCGGTGGAGCTGCCGCCCGGCACATACACCAGGAAGCGGCCCGCCAGCGAGATCTGGGTGGTCAGCCGGGCGCCCTTGTGGCCGACGGGATCCTTCGACACCTGCACCAGCACCGTGTCGCCGGGCCTGAGCGCCTGTTCGATCTTGCGCTCCTTGCCGCCGAGCCCGGCGGCCTCCCAGTTCACCTCGCCGGCGTACAGCACACCGTTGCGGCCGCGGCCGATGTCGACGAACGCCGCCTCCATGCTGGGCAGCACGTTCTGCACCTTGCCCAGGTAGACGTTGCCGACCATGGACGCCTGGCCGCTGCTGGTCACGAAGTGCTCGACCAGGATGTTGTCCTCGAGCACCGCCACCTGCACGGTGGCCGCCGGATGTTCGGGGAAGGTCTTCTCGCGGACCACCATGACCCGGTCCACCGATTCGCGGCGGGCCAGGAACTCCGACTCGGTCAGGATCGGCGGCCGGCGGCGGCCCGCCTCGCGCCCGTCACGCCGGCGCTGCCGCTTGGCCTCCAGCCGGGTGGAGCCGCTGATGCCCTGCACCTCGTCGCCGTTGCGGCGCTTGTTGCGCGGCTCGCGCTCGTGCACGACCGTATTCGGCGGATCGTCGTCGTTCGAATCGCCCTCGGCGCCATCGTCGCCGGACTTGCGGCGACGGCGACGGCGGCGACGGCGGCTGGAGCCCTCCGGGACGGCGTCGTCGTCCGTGCTGTCGCCGGCGGATTCGGTGTCGCCGGAATCCGATTCGGCGGTTCCGTCGGAGTCCTGGGCCGCATCCGCATCGTCCGACTCGCCCTCGGAGTCCTGGTCGGCCTGCTGCTCGCCGCGACCCCGTCCGCGGCCGCGACGGCCGCGGCGACGGCGGCGCGACCGGCCGCCGTCCTCGCCGTCGTCGCGGGATTGATCGTCGTCCCAGGTGTCGGAGTCGCCGTCGGACTCGTCGGTGGTGTCGGCCTGGTGAGCGGCCGGCTTGTCCCTGCCGTCCTTGCCCTGAGAAGAGTCGTCCTCGACCTGAGCAGGGTCGTCCTTGCCCTGAGGAGACGTGACCTGAGAAGACTTGGCCTGAGAAGAGTCGTCCTTGCTCCGGGCGGAGTCGTCCTTGCCCCGGGCAGACCGTCCGGTCTGATCGGACTTGCCGGTGTCCTCCGGGGCCTCGCCCGCCTTGTCGCCCTTGTCCCCGGCGGGCTCGGACTGCCGCTCCGCACGCCGCTTGCGGCGCATCTCCTCGGCGGCGGTGGCGTCGGGCGGCAGGAACAGCGGCGCGGCCACCACGGACGCGGATTCGAACACCACCGGCTCGGGGGCCGGCGGTTCCGGCGGATGGAACGGGCTGGTGAACAGCGACTGCCGCTGCGGTTCCGGCGGGGGCGCGACGCCGGACGGCCCGGAGGCCGCCATCGCCGGCACCTGCGCGGCCGGGTGGTGTTCGGACGACTCGCTATCGGATCCGGCGGACTCGGTCACCTCGGTGGTGACCCGGACCTCGACCGACTCCACCGGCTCGGCGGACGCGGCCGGCCGCACCACCGCCTCGGCCGTCTCGGTCACGACCGTCTTTCCGGACGGTCCGGTCACTCCGGTCGTCTCGGCCGTACCGGACGACTCGGCCGTACCGGACGACTCAGCCGTACCGGACGACTCAGCCGTACCGGACGACTCAGCCGCATCGGACGAGTCGGCACCCTCGGGCGGGACGAGCGCCTCCCGCACCGACTCCGCGACCGTGCGGTCCAGGTTCGACTGCGGGCTGCGCGCCTCGGCGCCCAGTTCGGTCAGGTGGGCCAGAATGCGTTTGCTGGTGGTTCCCAGCAGTTTCGCCAGCGCATGGACCCGGATTCGTTCGGGCAACTGCGCCGCCTCCCCTGCCCCGGCCGCCTCGCTGGAGGCGGGTTCACCATTACTTTGCGACGTATCCTGCGGCTCTTGATCGGCCACGAAATCTCCTCGGGCCCCCGGGCGCGTCCTCCCGAACCGGAAGTGACGCGGCCGACGCGGGGGCGCTGTCCGTTCGCCTCACACCGCGGGGGCGCGAGGTCCTATGGTCTCGCCCCGCGTGCCCCGTTATCACCTTGTCGTTCATCGGCGGGCTAACTGGTCACGCGGCGCCTGGCTGTTGGCTTCAACACCGGATTCGAGCGCTCATCCAGCGGGCCGCCCGGACAGCCGAGTCTTGGTAACCGTCCGGCGGCAGCGATGATCGACGTCGCATCGCGGTGCCATCGGATATTTTCGCCCCCTGCCGCAGACGGCCGACGGCGATCACATCCGTTGCCAGTATCCCACACCGTGTGCCGGACACTCGCCATGGACGTCCTTACCGGCGCCCGGCACGGCCGCGCGCACGTCACACCGCGCCGGTGGCCCGGCCGCGGGCGCGAGCCCGCGCGGACCCCGGACAACCTCGGCGAACTCCGCCGACGCGGCCGATTCGGGCAGGGTGGGCGGGCGGACCTACTGGGTGAGTTCGGGGAACCAGAGCGCGATCTCGCGCTTGGCGGATTCGGGCGAGTCGGAACCGTGGACGAGGTTGTACTGGGTCTCGAGAGCGAAATCACCGCGGATGCTGCCCGGCACGGCCTTCTCGACCGGGTCGGTGCCGCCGGCGACCTGACGGAACGCGGTGATGGCGCGCGGCCCCTCGAGGACCGCAGCCACGACCGGGCCGGAGGTGATGAACTCGATCAGCGAGCCGTAGAACGGCTTCTCGGCGTGCTCGGCGTAGTGGGCCGCGGCGACCTCCTGGGAAACCTGCTTCAGCTCCAGTGCCGCGATCTTCAGCCCCTTGCGCTCGATGCGGGTGATGACCTCACCGATCAGCCCCCGGGCCACGCCGTCGGGCTTGATGAGTACCAACGTCTGCTCAGTCACGGCGACACTGTAACCGGCGCACGCGCCGGATTCAGAACCGTGTCGAGTTCACTACCGCCTGCGCCGACGCTACGAGCGCTGGCTGGGCAGCAGCCCCTTGTCCATCCGGCGCCGCACATCCGACCGGAGCACCAGGATGAACGCCCAGACTGCGGCGAAGATCACCCCGATGACGAAGATCGACACGTGGATGAAGCCGCCGAGCAGGAGCAGGACCTGCAGGGCCAGATTGAACGGCAGCGCCCACGGCCGCCGCTGCAGCCCCGCCCCGGCGAACATCACCACCGCCAGCCCGACCACACAACCGACCGACCACCAGCTCAGCCCGCTTCCGACAACCCCGATCACCGGCAACGCCAGCAACACGGTGATGGCCTCCAGCACGAGCGCACCGGCCATCACCCCGCGCAGCCCCTTCCACGGATCGGTAGCCGGAGCCGGCACCGCCGGCTCGCCTCCCACGGAAGCACTGTCGCTCATGCTGCTACCTCTCCGGCACGGGCACGCCCCTGCCGCCTCCGGACCCGACCGCTCACACTGCGTCGCACTGCGGCACGACCGGGACCCTCCGCAGTGACGCTCCGCCGCCACCGGGCTCGACCGCTCATACTGCGTCGCACTCCGGCACGAACGGGACCCTCCGTGGTCACGCTCCGCTGCCGTCTCCGGGCCTGACCGCTCATGCCGGGTCCTTTCCGAACAGGGAGCGGGCCGCGCCTGCGGTGACGACCGAACCGGTGATCACGATGCCGGCGCCGGAGACCGGTTCGCCGGACTCCCCGCCCTCCTCGGCGAGGGCGATCGCGGTTTCGACGGCGTCGGCGAGCGGAGCAGCGGTGACGACACGTTCGTCGCCGAAACGCTGCACCGCCAGGTCGGCCAGATCGTCGGCCGCCAGGGCGCGGGGCGAGCCGTTGCTGGTCACCACGATCTCGTCGAGCACCGGCTCCAGCTCCCGCAGGATCCCCGCGGCGTCCTTGTCGGACAGCACCGACACCACGCCGACCAGCTTGCGGAAGTCGAACTCGCCGGTGAGCGTGGCCGCCAGCGCCCGCGCGCCCGCCGGATTGTGGGCGGCATCGATGAAGATGGTCGGCGCGCTGCGCATCCGCTCCATCCGGCCGGGGCTGACCGCGGCGGCGAATCCGGCGCGGATCGCCTCGATGTCGAGCTGGTGCTGCGCGCCCGCGCCGAAGAACGCCTCGACGGCGGCCAGCGCCAGCACCGCATTGCGGGCCTGGTGCTCGCCGTGCAGCGGCAGGAAGATCTCGTCGTACACCCCGCCCAGGCCCTGGATCTCCAGCACCTGCCCGCCGACGGCGACCCGCCGCGACAGCAGTTGGAACTCCGCGCCCGCGCGGGCGACCGCGGCGTCGGCCTCGACCGTGCGCCGCAGCAGCACATCCATCGCCTCCGGATCCTGCTCGGCGATGATGGCGACGGTCTCGCGCGGCACCAGCGGATCCTCGGCGGCCTTCTTGATGATCCCGGCCTTCTCCCCCGCGATCGAGGTGAGGTCGGAGCCCAGGTAGTCCGTGTGGTCCAGCCCGATCGGGGTGATCACCGCGACCTGGCCGTCCACGACGTTGGTGGCGTCCCAGGTGCCGCCCATGCCGGTCTCCACCACCGCGACGTCCACGGGAGCCTCGGCGAAGGCCGCGTAGGCCATCGCGACGAGTACCTCGAACTTGCTCATGCGCGGGCCCCCGGCGGCCTGCGACTGCCGATCGATCATCTCGACGTAAGGCTGGAGTTCGCGGTAGATCTCGACGTAGTGGGCCGGGCCGACGGGCTCGTTGTCGATGGCGATGCGCTCGGTGGCCAGCTGCAGATGCGGGCTGGTGAAGCGGCCGGTGCGCCGGTGCAGGGCGGTCAGCAGCGCGTCGATCATGCGGGTCACCGACGTCTTGCCGTTGGTTCCGGCGACGTGGATGGCCGGGTAGCCGCGCTGCGGTGACCCCAGCAGATCCATCAGCGCGGCGATGCGGGCCAGCGTCGGCTCGATCTTGGTCTCGCCCCAGCGCTGGTCGAGTTCGGCCTCGACGAGCGCCATTTCGGCCAGATCGACCGGGGACGGGCCCGAGTGCAGACGCTCGGCCCCGCCGCGCTGCCGCTCCGGTTCGTCGTTCACACCGCTCCCTCCATAGTCACTCGGCTGCGATGATCACTCGGCCGCCATGATCACTTGGCTGCCGACTTATCGATCTCCTCGAGGCGTGCGCCGATCCGCGCCACCTCCGATTCGGCGACCTCCCTGCGGGTACGAATCTTGGCGACCACCTCGTCGGGCGCCTTGGCCAGGAACGCCTCGTTACCCAGTTTGGCAGTCGTACTGTCCAGTTCCTTGCGCGCGGCGGCAAGATCCTTCTCCAGGCGGCGGCGCTCGGCGACCAGATCGACCGCGCCCGAGGTGTCGAGTTCCACCGTGACGGTCGTCGCGGACAGGCGCACTTCCACCGCGGCGGTGGCCGAGAAATCGCCGGAGCCACCCGACGGCTCGGTGAGGCGGGCCAGCGCGGCGATCTCGGCCCGCAGCCCGGTGAGGTCGGCGGTCTCGATGCCGACCAGTCTCGCCGCGACCTTCTGCTTGTCGGTCAGTCCCTGGTCGCTGCGGAAGCGCCGGATCTCGGTGATCAGCTTCTGGGCGTCGTCGATGCGCCGGGCGGCGGCCGCATCGGTGGCGATGCCGGTGGCCTGCGGCCACTGCGCGATCACGACCGACTCGCCGCCGGTGACGGCCCGCCACAACGTCTCGGTGACGAACGGCATCACCGGATGCAGCATGCGCAGCAGGGCATCCAGCACGCTGCCCAGCACCACCCGGGTGTGCGCCGCGCGCTCGTCCGATTCCGCGGTGCTCCCGTCGGCCCCGGCGAACTGCACCTTGGCCAGCTCCAGGTACCAGTCGCACAGCTCGTCCCAGGCGAAGTGGTACAGCGCCTCGCAGCCCTTGCCGAACTCGTACCGGTCGAACGCCGAATCCACCTCGGCCCGAACGGTTTCCAGTCGATCCAGGATCCAGCGATCGGCATCGGTGAGGGCGTCGCGGACCGGGATCTCCCCGGGTGCGGCGCCGTTCATCAGCGCGAACTTCGTCGCGTTGAACAGCTTGGTGACGAAGTTGCGGGAGGCCTGCACGTGCGGCGGGCCCACCGACAGATCGCTGCCGGGCTGCGCGCCGCGCGCGAGCGTGAATCGGGTGGCGTCGGCGCCGAACTCGTCGATCCAGGTCAGCGGATCGATGCCGATACCCTTCGACTTCGAGTACTTGCGGCCGAACTCGTCGCGAATCAGGCCGTGCAGGAACACATCCCGGAACGGGACCTGCACCGAACCCGGCTGCTTCCCGGCGGCGATGGCCGGATCGCCGGAGACGAACATGCCGAACATCATCATCCGGGCCACCCAGAAGAACAGGATGTCGTAGCCGGTGACGAGCACGCTGGTCGGATAGAACTTGGCCAGTTCGGGGGTCGCGTCGGGCCAGCCCATGGTGGAGAACGGCCACAGGCCCGAGGAGAACCAGGTGTCCAGCACGTCCGGGTCCTGCACGTACCCCTCGGGCGCCTGTTCATCCGGCCCGACACAGACGACCTCGCCCTCCGGCCCGTACCAGATCGGGATCCGGTGGCCCCACCACAACTGGCGCGAGATGCACCAGTCGTGCATGTCGTCGACCCAGGCGAACCAGCGCGGCTCCTGACTGGCCGGATGAATGACGGTGTCGCCGTTGCGGACCGCGTCGCCGGCCGCCTTCGCCAGCGATTCCACCTTCACCCACCACTGCATCGACAGCCGCGGCTCGATCGGCTCGCCGCTGCGCTCGGAGTGGCCGACGCTGTGCACGTAGGGCCGCTTCTCGGCGACGACGCGGCCCTCGCGGGCCAGCCGCTCGCGCACCATGACGCGCGCCTCGAACCGGTCCATGCCGTCGAATTCGGTTCCGGTGCCCGTGATCCGGCCGGTCTCGTCCATGATCGTCGGCATCGGCAGGTCGTGGCGCAGGCCGATCTCGAAGTCGTTCGGGTCGTGCGCCGGGGTGATCTTGACCGCGCCGGAACCGAACTCCGGGTCGACGTAGTCGTCGGCGACGACCGGGATCTGCCTGCCGGTGATCGGGTGGTACAGCGTGCCGCCGAGCAGCGACCGGTACCGCTCGTCGTCGGGGTGCACGGCCACGGCGGTGTCGCCGAGCATCGTCTCCACTCGGGTGGTGGCCACGATCACGTGCGGCTCGTCGTCGTTCAGCGAGCCGTAGCGCAGCGACACCAGCTCGCCCTCGACGTCCTCGTACTTGACCTCGATATCGGAGATGGCGGTGCGCAGCCCGGGCGACCAGTTCACCAGTCGTTCGGCGCGATAGATCAATCCGGCGTCGAACAGCCGCTTGAAGATGGTCTGCACGGCGCGCGAGAGGCCGTCGTCCATGGTGAAGCGGTCGCGACCCCAGTCGACACCGTCGCCGAGGCGGCGCATCTGGCCCTGGATGCTGCCGCCGGACTCGCGCTTCCAGTCCCAGACCTTGTCGATGAACAGTTCGCGGCCGAAGTCCTCCTTGGTCTTGCCGTCGACGGCCAGCTGCTTCTCGACGATGTTCTGGGTGGCGATGCCGGCGTGGTCCATGCCGGGCAGCCACAGCACCTCGTAGCCCTGCATGCGCTTGCGGCGGGTGAGCAGGTCCATCAGCGTGTGGTCGAACGCGTGGCCCATGTGCAGATTGCCGGTGACGTTCGGCGGGGGCAGCACGATCGAGTAGGGCTCGCCGGCACTTGCCGGATCGGCGGTGAAGTAACCAGCGGCTACCCAGCGCTCGTACAGCTCGCCCTCTACCTCACCCGGATTCCAGCTCTTGGGGAGGGCGTCGGCACGATTGCGGGAGTTCTCAGAGGCTGCGCTGGTCACCGTGCGATTCTAAGGATTGGGGGGTGCGGCACCGGCGACGGGGCGTTGGTTGCGGGCGACAACGCAGGGAAATCCCGCATGACCAGGGACAACCTCGGTGCGCCGCTACTCGGAACGGGTGAACAGAGGGCGGGGTTTTCGGCGGATGAGGGACACCGAAAACCCCGCCCACGACAATCAGACTACCGCCGATTGGGGCCGGATCCCCTAATCCATATGCAATTCTCAGGTTTTGCCCGAATCCTTTGTGTTCGTGCAGGTTTGCACCTCAGTCGGTACTCAGACATCACACTATTCGCGACAGGGGGACGATGTGTGACAGCACAATCGGAAACTCGAGCGATCCACACCGGAGCCGGCGCCCGACGGGTCGGTGGACGCCCGGAGTCGAGGCCGCCCGCGAGCCCTCGCCCGGATCGGCAACCGGTTCCGCCGAAGTACCGGCAGGCCGCGCTCCCCGCGGCCGAGCCGGTCTCCCGAATCGTCCCGGAGGCTCCCGAATCGTCCCGGAGGCCGCGCGTTCGGTCGGCACGGTCGTTCGTTCGGCCGATAGCCGCGATCGGAAGGTGTAGCTCAGGGTTTTCCCTGTTGCCGAAACGATTTCGGGCCGGGAAGCTGGAAAGGATGAGTCCCCCGCTGGAATCCGGCCTCGAACCGGCTCCCGAATCGCGCGTGCTGACACCCGAGGCCGTGGTCGACCTGCGCGGCCGGACGGTCGACGAGTTACGTTATCCGGCGACGGCGGCCGTGGTGTTCAACGGCGTGCCGGGGGCGGGCAAGAGCACGGCGCTGCGGCGATTGTTCGGCAGCATCGACGACGCCGTGGACAGCGTCGAACTCGGGGGCGCGACGCTGGTCGACTCCCAGCAGTCGCGCAACTGGTGGCGGCTGCGGCTGGGCCGACTGCCGTATCCGGTGTGGCTGCCGATCGTGCACCTGACCCACTACCTCCGCATCCGTCGCGCGCTGCGTGCGGCCGCGACCCCGGTGGTCGTGCACGACTGCGGCACCCGGCGCTGGTCGCACAGGCTGATCGCGGCCTGGGCCGAGCAGGGCGGCCGGGACCTGCATCTCGTGATGATCGACGTGCCGTCCGACGCGGCGCGCGACGGCCAGCGCACGCGGGGGCGGCGGGTGAACCGGCTGATCTTCGCCCGGCACTACGGCCGCTGGCGCCGGCTCGTCCGGCGGGTCACCAGCGGCACCGGGCCGCGCCCCGTCCCGGCCTCGGCCGTCCTCGTCGACCGCACGACGATCGCGCAGCTACAGGCGGTCACCTTCTCCTCGTGATCCCTTGTCCCGCAGACAGAGCGACAGCCTGAACAACTCCGGGTGCCGCACCCGGGGCCGGTACCCCGCGGTCGGGCCGCACGGCCTGGTGTCCCGGTGCATGCCCCGATGGCGGTGCAGCGCAAAAGCCCACGGGCAGCGTCCCGCAAGACCTCCGTCGACGGCGCCGGCCGCATTCAGGGCACGAGAACAGGCTGGACGGCGGGAAGTGCGCGGAAGACCGCGGGCAGCATGCCCGCCGGGTCGCCGTCCGCGGTCACCGGGGCGTGCGGGGCGGTCAGGGTGATCTCGGCCGCGCGGTAGCGGGTGACGGCGGGGTGATCGATGCGCTTGCCGGCCGACAGCGCGGGGAGCATGCGCACCATGTCGAGGCGGGTCATGGCGCCGACCACCGTGAGGTCCAGCAGCCCGTCGTCGATCGCCGCGTCGGGACAGACCAGCATGCCGCCGCCGTAGGTGCGGGTATTGCCGACGGCCACCATCACCGCCTCGGTCTCGACCACCGTTCCGGATTCACCTGCCGCGCCGGATAATTCGATGCGGTACGGCACCGCCAGACCGCCCAGAAGTTCGGCGAGCGCCGCGACGGTGTAGCGCAGCGGGCCCTTCGGCCGGCGCATCCGGTTGGCGCGCAAGGTCACTCGGGCGTCGAAGCCGGTGCCCGTGACGGTCGCGAAGCGGAGGCGTCCGCCGTATTCGGTACCGGCCGTACCGGATTCGATCTCGCCCAGATCGAGGGCGCGGACGGTTCCGGCGAGCACGATGTCGACGGCGGCCTCCGCGTCGCCGTCGGGGATGCCGAGTTCGCGGGCCAGATCGTTACCGGTGCCGCCCGGCACCAGACCCAGCGGCACTCCGGTGCCCCCGATCGCCTGCAGCGCCAGGCACACCAGCCCGTCTCCACCCGCGCACACCACGGCGTCCGGCGCTGTCCCGGACACGGCCTCGCGCACGAGCCGGACCGATTCGGCGGCCGTCGCCCCGCGCACCTCGGTGACCTCGACGCCACGCCCGGTGAACCGTTCCCGGGCAACGGCAGCGGCCGCCAGACCACGCCCCTGCCCGGACAGCGGATTGGTGACCAGCAGAACCGAGCGTGTGCCGCTCACGAAACCAGCACCTCCCCGTTCGGGAGACCGGCGAACCCGGTGCACGCGGCACCGCGCGTGCCACTCCCGGGGCACTGTTCGCGGCGCTCCACGGCACCCGGCATCAGGACCTGCGACGCAAAGCTCGTCGACCGCCCAGCACCGCAGTCGGGCAAGCGGCCTACGACCGGCCGGGAAAGGGCAGCGATACTACCGAATTCACTCATGGAATCAACTTGCCGGGATTGAGGATTCCGGCCGGGTCGACCGCGTCCTTGACCGCGCGCAGCACCCGCGTGCCGAGTTCGCCGATCTCGGCGGGCATCCACGGGCGATGGTCCTCGCCGACGGCGTGGTGGTGCGTGATGGTCCCCGCGGCCGCCGCGATCGCATCGCCCGCCGCCCGCTTGGCCCGCAGCCATTGGTCGATCGGGTCGTCGAGTTGCTTGGCCACGACGGTGAAGTAGAGCGACGCACCGGTCGGGTAGGTGTGCGAGATATGGCACATCACCAGCGCCGGGGTGCCCTGGCCGGTGAGCGAATCGGTCAGCGCCGCGGTCACCGCCGCCTTCAGCTCGGGGAGATTCGACCAACTCGTCGCGGTTTCCAGTGTCTCGCAGAGGATTCCGATATCCAGCAGGGCGTCCCGCAGGTACGGTGCGGAGAACCGGCCGCGCTCCCATTCCCGCGCCGGCCGGTCGCCCAACGCCGCACCACCCGCCGCCGCGAGCAGCGCGCTCGCTTCGGCGTTCCGGGCGTCGACATGCGCGGCGCTGCCCTCGAAGGTCGTGATCGCCAGGCAGCCCGCCACCGGGCTGCCGCCCACATCGCCGGATCGGGCCAGATTCAGCCCGGTCTCGGCCTCGTCGGACAACCGCAGCACGGTGGGCGCGGCGCCGGACTGCACCACGGCACGCAGCGCCGCCGCGCCGGTCGCGAAGTCGGGGAACGACCAGGCATGGTAGGCAACGGTTTCCGGCACCGGATGCACGCGCAGCGTCACCTCGGTGATCACGCCGAGCGTGCCCTCCGATCCGGCGAACAGTTCCCGCAGGTCGGGCCCGGCGGCCGAGGCGGGTGCGCGGCCGAGATCCAGCGTGCCGCTGGGGGTCGCGATCCGCAGCCGTTGGATCATGTCGTCGAAACGGCCGTAGCCGGCCGACGCCTGTCCCGACGAGCGGGTGGCGGCGAAACCGCCGATACTGGCGAACTCGAAGCTCTGCGGGAAGTGGCCCAGCGAAAGACCGTGCCCGGCAAGCAGTTCCTCGGCGCGCGGGCCGGTCAGTCCGGCGCCCAGCGTGGCGGTGCCGCTCACCGGATCGACCTCGCGCAGCGTGTCGAGCCGCCGCAGATCCAGGGCGACAACGGAATCGAAGCGCCCGCCCTCCGGCGCCACGCCGCCGACCACGCTCGTGCCGCCGCCGAAGGGCACCACGGCCAGGCCGAGTTCGGCGCATCGGGACAGCACCGCCAGCACCTCGTCGTGGTCGGCGGGAAAGACGACGGCGTCAGGGGCATCCTGCGGTCCGCCCGCGCGGCGCCGCAACAGATCCGGCGTGCTCTTACCACCGGCGTGCAGGAGCCGGTCCCGGTGGCGGGCCGACACGTGATCGGCACCCACCACCGCGGACAACTCCGCGACCTGGGCAGCCGTCAGCATCGAATCGCGGAGTGGCACGTCGCCCTCATCGCGACGGGCCACCGGCTCACCGGACACTCCGAACACCTGCGCCACCAACGTGCGGATCCGATCCGGAAGTGGCGCATGACCGGACGGAATGCCCCAGGCGTCCCACACCATACCCGCGGGCACCGACGACTCGCCCGGCATTTCCGCCGACCGTATCGGTTGCTGTGTGTCGACCATGCGTTACAGTCTGACATAGAATGTCAAGCAGTAACGAAACGGTCGGCGGGCTTCCCCGGCCACGTCCACAACCCGGCCACGTCCACAACCGGTGGTGACACACCCATGCACGCGATCGATACAACCGAGTCCGACGAACTGTCCGCGATCGACCTGGCGATCCTCGACGCGGGGCGCGCCTGCCTGGCGGAGTTCGGGGTGCGCCGCACCACCCTCACCGAGGTGGCCCGCCGTGCGGGCGTGAGCCGCCCGACCGTGTACCGGCGGTGGCCCGACACCCGTTCGCTGATCGCCGAGCTGCTGGTGCGCGAGCTGCGCGGCATCGTCCAGCGCACCATCCCGGTGCGCGGCCCGGCGCGCGCGCGGCTGGTGGAGGGCATCGTCGCCGGCGCGGCGACGCTGCGCGCGAACCCGTTGTTCGCCAAGATCTTCCGCACCGACACCGACCTGATGCTGACCTACGTGTTCGGCCGCATCGGCCGCAACCAGCGGGAGCTGATGCTGCTGTTCGCCGCCGTCATCCGCGAGGGCCACCGCGACGGCTCGATCCGCGCGGGCGACCCGGAGCAGCTGGCCACCATGCTGCTGCTGATCAGCCAGTCGGCGGTGCAGTCCGCGGGCATGGTCGGCGAACTGCTCGACGAGGACCAGCTGGACGCCGAACTGGCCCACGCGGTCGACGGCTACCTGATCCCCGACGGCGGCGAACGCCTCGCATGAGAACGGGGCGACCCGGGGGTCCCGCACCCGCCCAACGGTTTACGTCGAGAGCGGGCCCCGCACCGATGCGCGAACCGGCCGCGTCGACCGGGCGGCCGGGCCGGCGGGAGACGACCACGTGACGGGAGACGAAATGCGCGGCGCCCATGGAGAACCGCGAGACTCGGCACTGAACGCGGCACGCCGGCAACGAGAGCTGGCGGAGCTCGGGGACGGTGGTGCGATCGATGTCCTGGTGATCGGGGGCGGGGTCACCGGGGCGGGTGTGGCGCTGGACGCGGCGGCGCGGGGGTTGCGCACCGTACTCGTGGAGAAGCACGATCTGGCGTTCGGGACCAGCCGCTGGAGTTCGAAGCTGGTGCACGGTGGTTTGCGGTATCTGGCCTCGGGCGGGGTCGGGATCGCGCACGAGAGCGCGGTGGAGCGGGATGTTCTGCTCACCACTACCGCACCGCATCTGACCCGGTCCATTCCCCAGGTCGTGCCGCTGCTTCCGGGGCTGGGGAGGGGCCGGCGCGCGCTGGTGCGGGCCGGGTTCGTGGCCGGGGACGTGTTGCGCCGCAGCGCCGGAACTCCCGCGGCGGTGCTGCCCCGCTCCCGCCGGGTCGCGGTGGCGGAGGCGGTGCGTCTGGCGCCTACCCTGCGCCGCAACGGGTTACGCGGTGGACTGCTGGCGTGGGACGGCCAGCTGGTCGACGACGCCCGGCTGGTGGTGGCGCTCGCGCGCACGGCCGCCGCACACGGCGCCGCCGTACTCACCCGGGTGAGCGCGGAGCGCGTGACCGGCGACTCGGCGGTACTGCACGACCGGCTGACCGGCGAAACCCTCACGGTGCGTGCGCGTTCGGTGATCAATGCCGCGGGTGTCTGGGCCGACCGGGTCGACCCGAGCATCGAGCTGCGTCCCAGCCGGGGCACCCACCTGGTGTTCGACGCCGCCGCGTTCGGCGGTCTCACCGCCTCGCTGACGGTGCCGATCCCGGGCAGCGTCAGCCGCTTCGTCTTCGCCTTTCCCGCCGCGCACGGCCGGGTGTACCTCGGCCTCACCGACGAGGACGCGCCCGGCCCCGTCCCGGACGAACCGCAGCCGACCGATGCCGAGATCGACTTCCTGCTCGACACCGTGAACACGGTGCTCCGGGAACCCTTGCACCGCACCGATGTCCGCGGCCGTTTCGCGGGCCTGCGCCCGCTGCTGCGCACCGCCGGAGACAGCACCGCGGACATCTCCCGCGAGCATGCCGTGCTGCACGCGGCAGGCGGGCCGATCACCGTCGTCGGCGGCAAGCTCACCACCTACCGGAAGATGGCCGAGGACGCCGTCGACGCCGCCGTGGCGCACGCCGCGCTTCCCGCCCGCCCCTGCCGCACGAAACGAATCCCGCTGGTGGGCGCGGCATCCGGCGCATCGCGCGACCGCATCTCCGCTTCGCCGGTCCTGGTCGAGCGCTATGGGACGGAAGCCGCGGCGATCCTCGAACCGGCCCGGCGGGATCCGGCACTCGCCGAACCCGTCGCCCCCGGGATCGACGTCCTGCGTGCCGAATTCACCTATGCCGTCTCCCACGAGGGTGCGTTGGACGAGCACGACCTGCTCGACCGCCGCACCCGCCTGGGGCTCGTCGACACCGACCGCGCCGCGGCGCTTCCCGCCGCCCGGGCGGCGTTCGCTACCGACCGGTCGTAAGGCGCACCGGATCAGGCGGGAGCATTGCCGCCGATGCTGAATCGCACACCGCCCGGATCGGCGACCGACGCCATCCGGCCGTAGGGGGTGGTCTGCGGTTCGCGATGCACCGAACCACCCAGCTCCCGCACGGTTTTCACCGCATCGTCGACATCGTCCGCGCCGAAGCACACATGCCATTCGCCGGGCGCGCCGGCCGGCAGGAGCTCGGAGGCGTCCATCACCCCGCCGAGCATCGGGCTGACCGAGTGAATGGTGGTGTACCGGAACTCCGGAGTGTCGGAGACGGTGAACGGATCGTGCCAGCCGAACACCTCGCCGTAGAACTTCAAGGTGTCGGCGTAGGCCGGAGTGTGCAGTTCGAACCACGAGGGATGGCCGACATGGCCGGTCCACTGCCCGTTGCTGGCCACGCCCAGCGCGCCGAAACCGATGTGCACGCCCGCCTGCCACACCCCCACGCCGGCACCGCTGCAGTCGGTCAGCACCGCCATGGTGCCCAGATCGCCGACCGGCATCGGCTCGACGATCACCCGGCCGCCGTGCGCGGTCGCGGCGTCGGTCGTGACTCGCGCGTCGGGGCTGGCCAGATAGACGGTCCACTGGTCGGGGGCGCCCTCGGCGCCGTCGTTACCCATCCCGCCCGCCACGGCGTTGCCGTCCTTGCGGAAGGTGATGTAGCCGCCGTGTTCCTCGGCACGCTCCGCGGTCCAGCCGAACAGCCCGTTGTAGAACTCGATGGTCCGATCGGGGTCGGAGGTGTAGATCTCGGCCCAGCAGGGATCGCCGGGCTTGAAGCTGTAGGACATGATGCTGGCTCCCTCGATAGGTATTCCGCAGGTATTCCGCCTGGTCACCTCCTGAGACGGTGCCACGCGGCGAAACTCATCGGCGCCGTGCCGAATCGATCGGGCCGATTCTCGGATCGGATCCCGGCGAACCCTTGACCTCGAGATAAGTTGAGGTTTGAGGATGGTCTCATGAACACGACGAGAACGGCACTCATCACCGGCGCATCCGAGGGTTTCGGCCGTGCGACCGCGCTCGCCCTGGCCGATCGCGGCTGGGATCTGATCCTCACCGCCCGCCGCCTCGAACCCCTGGTCCGGGTGCGCGACGCGACCGGGGCCATGGCCGTCGCCGGCGACGTCGCCGACCCCGCGCACCGCGACAGCCTCGCCACGGTCATCGATACCGCGCCGCGGCTGGACCTGGTCGTGAACAATGCCAGCGCGCTGGGGCCGAGTCCGATGCCGCGGCTGGCCGACTATTCCGCGGCGGAGCTGGCGGCCGTCCTGGCCACGAATGTGGTTGCGCCGCTGGCCATCCTGCGACTGGCACTGCCGAAGCTGCGGGCCTGCGCCGGCGCCGCCGTAAACATCAGCTCCGATGCGGCGGTGAACGCCTACGAAGGGTGGGGCGGTTACGGCGCCTCGAAGGCCGCGCTGGATCACCTCACCGCGACCTTCGCCGCCGAGAACCCGGACCTGCACGTCTACAGCTTCGATCCCGGCGATATGCGCACCGCCATGCACCAGGCCGCCTTCCCGGGCGAGGACATCTCCGACCGGCCCGGCCCCGAAACGGCCGTCCCGGCGCTGCTGCACCTGATCGACGCCCGGCCGCCGAGCGGCCGGTACGTGGCGTCCGACGTGCTTGCGGCGCAGTGATCTCCGATACGAAAGAAGGTACAGCGCGATGACTGTGGCGCTGGAGCAATTCATCGTCCCCGCCGAGCGGGCCGCCACCGCACCGCCCGAGGCGCGCGGCATCGCCCGCGACCTGGTGCGCATGCTGGTGGCCGACGGCGACACCGTGACGCACGCGCGTTTCCGGGAACTGCCGAGGTTCCTGCGCGCGGGAGATCTTGTCGTGGTGAACAATTCGGCCACGCTGGCCGCCGCCGTCGACGCCCGCTACCGGGGCCGTCCGGCCGTCCTGCATGTCGCCACCGCGCTCGACGACGGCCGCTGGGTCGTGGAGCTGCGCTCGCCCGAGGGCACACCGTTCTCGGCGGACGCTCCGGAATCCGGCCGGCGCGTGGAGCTTCCGGAAGCGACGGCCACGCTGCTCGAGCCGTGGCTGCCGCCCGCCCGGCGGCTGTGGATCGCCGACATCGACACCGACGTCGGTCGCCTGCTGGCCCGATTCGGCCGGCCGATCACGTATTCCTATGTCACCGAGCGCTGGTCGCCCGACTTCTATCGGACGATCTTCGGCCGCGAACCGGGCAGCGCCGAAATGCCCAGCGCCGGCCGCCCGTTCACCGACCGCCTGGTGACCGACCTGGTGTCGTCCGGTATCCAGCTCGCCCCGATCACCCTCCACACCGGTGTCTCCTCCCCCGAGACCGGCGAACCGCCGAGCCCGGAACGCTATACGGTCCCGGAAAAGACGGCTCGACTGGTGAATACGACGCACGCCGACGGCGGCCGCGTGATCGCCGTCGGCACCACGGTCACCCGCGCCCTGGAATCGGCCACCGACCCCACCGGCCACGTACACCCGGCGACCGGCTGGACCGACCTGGTCCTCGGCACCGCCCACCCCGCCCGCGCGGTCGACGCCCTGATCACCGGTTGGCACGAACCCGGCGCCTCCCACCTCCACCTCCTGGAGGCCGTCGCCGGCCCGAGCACGGTCACCACCGCCTACCGCACGGCCCTCACCACCGGCTACCTGTGGCACGAGTTCGGCGACACCGCCCTCCTCTTCGCCGACCGGTGATCGCACTCGGTCTGTCCGGAGTCGTTGGCCGAATACCGAAGGGCATCGACATTCTCATGACACGAACCATCGAGTAGTTGGCGACGGTGCCGGACGCGATCATGTTGTGCCCGATCGGCTCGCCCGCACCGCACGCCGGTAACCGCCCCTGAACGACCCCCACCCGGTGGTGCCGGTACCGAACCGCCCGGCACTCCGGAACCGGCCGTCGAACAGTTGCGCCCCACGGGAGGACCACAGCGAAAACCCTTGTGGCCCACCCGATAAGAACCACTATCCGAGTGCCGTGGGGTTCCCCGCCGCTGCGTCGAGACCGTACTCGGCACCCTCGACGGGATCGGACGGCCGGTCGCCCGGTGTGCGCACAGCGCGCCCGTACACCGCCGTGAGCGGACCCACCCGATCCCACGGTGACCAGCCGACCTCGCGCTCGCCGAGCCGCGCCGCGAGCACCTCGAGTGCGGCGTGCCAGCCCGCCGCCTCGCTCGCCCCGCCCTCGTGGTCGAAGACGGTGGTGAACACGAGCACGCAGCCGTCGCCGGAGGGGACGAGTTCCCAGATCATCACCTGCCCGTCCCAGGTGTATTCGAGCCGCCGGGGCGGATCGAAGACCGTGACCGTCCCCTCGCCGAGCGACTCCGCGCCGTCGGCGACGTTCATCTGCCGCTTCGCCTCCGGGGTCATGGTGAAGCGCACCCGCGCGTCGGGGGCGAAGTCGCGATCGGTGTGTGCCGCAAACCAATTCCGCAGTTGGTCGCGCCGGGTCAGGGCTCGCCACACCTTCTCCGGGGGATGCGTCAGCCGACGCTCGAAGCGCAGTTCCTGCCGACCGTCATGCTGGTCGGCGACCGTGCCGAGCGGCGTATCGTCCGGATCCGCGACGACGAGAACCGCCAACGCGTCCAGGCATTGCCGCCACCCCTCGGACGCGCCCGGCCACGCCTGCGACGCATCGAACCGATGCGTCAATGTCAGCAGGCAGCCGTCGTCGTGCGGCCGCAGCTCCAACCGGAGCAGCTCGTCCCCCTCGGTGAACGCGAATCGCCACGGGCGATCCAACTCGGTCACCACCCCCTCGTAGGTCGTCCCCTCCCCGTCGTCGAAGCTCACCCTGCCGCCCAGCCTGAGGTCGAGCGCCGTGACGGTCAGCGGATACCACTGGCTGAGGTGGTCCGGCCGGGTTAGGGCGTGCCATACCTTCTCGGGCGGGTGCGCCAGCATCCGCTCGACGCGGATCTCTCCGGACCCCTGCATCATCGTCTCCTTCGATCGGTCACCGGCTGCGCCGTCACGAGTCCTCGTCCGGCATCGTGTCGAGGTGACGTTCCAGCGCGTCCAGGCTCTGTTCCCACAGCAACCGGTACGGCGCGAGCCATTCGTCGATCTCGGCGAGCGGCTGCGGGCGCAGCCGATAGAGCCGCCGCTGGGCATCGTTCCTGACCTCGACCAGACCGACGGCCCGCAGCGCCTTCAGGTGTTTCGACACCGTCGGCTGCGCCAGCCGCAGCTGCTCGACCAGCTCACCGACCGGACGCTCGCCGGTACGGAGCAGGTCGAGAATCTGCCGCCGTCGCGGTTCCGCCAGCACCTCGAACGTACTTGCCATATCGGCAATATAGCCGTTCGGGAATATACGGTCAATCCGGCCCTTCACCCCGCTCCCCAGAGCCGCCCTCGCACCGATGCCCGGCCCCACCTGCGGCCGCTGCCGAGCGAGACCGGCCGCCCGCCCGGACCTGGCCGACCATGTGACCCATCGCCGCACACCTGGTAGGTGGCAAGTGCGGACATGATTTCCGGACCGCCATCCGCTCCTGCTGGGGCCCGTGCAGACCGAATTGCCGCCGCCCCCTGGCACATTCCGGCCGGCCAGGACGAACAGCGACGAACAGCAGCGAATGCCGAGCCCGCTGCGATCGCGCACCGCGACGACGCCGGGGCATCCGTCGGAGGCCGTTGCGACGGGCCTGATCGGCGGACTGCCGCAGCGAGTTCGGGTGATCGGGCGGATGTCCCGGAAAGACCTGTGCCCGACCGCGCGGCCGACGTCATCGAACGATGCCGGGGAGTGCCGGACCCGATCGACCGGCGGTGGGTACGTCGGCGTTATCCGCCGAAGACGGCGCAGCCGTTGCCGACGGGGTAACCGGCGCCGACGGACAGGTCCAAGGTCGCCGGGGGGAGTTCGGCGGGCTGGCCGTCCTGTACCGCCGCCAGCACGTGCCGCCCCTGCGTCGCGGGCACCCACCGAATTTGTCCGTACGCGTCGCCCGGCCTCATCCTGGCGATCGGAATTCCGTTGTCGTAGAAGGTCACCGGGGCGGACGGATCGTCGACCCTGGCACTCAGGGTGTGGTTGCAGCCGGTGCCGTAGTTGGTCCCGATTCCGAAGCTCAGGTCGGGCGTGGCGCCCAGCCTGGTCACCGCCGCGTCGGCGGGCTGGGGTGCGGCCAGCGTGCAGGCCACCACCGCGAACGCCCCGGCGGCGATCGTCCCGGCTCGCAGCACGGGCCGGCGCGTCGTGATCATGTGCATCGTGTTCCTCGTCGTTGACAACCGGGCGGCGCCCGGCGTGCGATCCATCCTGGGCTGCGCGGTCCCCGGCACGATACCGCGTAGTCTCGACCACCTGGGACGGTTTGAGCCACCGCCGCTGCCGCACGCCACACCCGGGTCGACGGAGACGGTGTCGGCAAGAGGAGGACGTCGGCAAGAGGAGGATGAAGGCATGCATCGCAAGGCGCCGATACCGGATATCGAGGAAGCCGATCTCACCGTCACGCCGCCGAAAGACCAGGCGGCCGGCCTGACCGCGGTCGCGGTCGCCTTGGAGCGCGGCATCGAGGAAATGGGCCTCATCCGCACCGGACGCACGCTGGCGCGGCTCAACCAGCGCCACGGCTTCGACTGCCCCAGCTGCGCCTGGCCCGATCCGACCGGCACCCGCCGGGTCGCCGAGTTCTGCGAGAACGGCGCCAAGGCGGTCGCCGAAGAGGCCACGCTGCGCACGGTCACGCCGGAATTCTTCGCCGCCCACCCGATCGCCGACCTGGAGACCAAGTCCGGCTACTGGCTGGGCCGGCAGGGCCGCATCACCGAGCCGATGGTGTTGCGCCCGGGCGACACCCACTACTCCCCCATCACCTGGGACGACGCCTACCGCCTGATCGCGGCGGAACTGCGCGGCCTGGCCAGGCCGGACGAGGCGGTCTTCTACACCTCCGGCCGCACCGCGAACGAGACGGCGTTCCTGTATCAGCTGCTGGTGCGCGCGTTCGGCACCAACAATCTGCCGGACTGCTCGAACATGTGTCACGAATCGTCCGGTTCGGCGCTGAGCAGCTCCATCGGCATCGGCAAGGGCTCGGTGACGATCGACGACTTCCCGCAGGCCGACCTGATCGTCATCGCCGGGCAGAATCCGGGCACCAACCATCCCCGCATGCTCAGCTCGCTGCAGCACGCGAAGAAGCACGGCGCGCGGATCATCGCGGTCAACCCGCTGCCGGAGGCCGGGCTGCTCGGCTTCCGCGACCCGCAGACGGTCAAGGGGTACACCTCCGGCATCCGCATCGCCGACGATTTCCTGCAGATCCGGCTCGGCGGCGATATGGCGCTGTTCCAGGGCCTGGGCAAGCTGCTGCTGGAGGCCGAGGACCGCGCCCCGGGCACCGTCGTCGACCGCGCGTTCATCGACGCCTGCACCGACGGCTTCGCCGGCTACGAAAAGCACCTGCGCGCAGTCGATCTCGCTGTGGTCGAGGAGGCGACCGGGCTGAGCCGCGCCGAACTGGAGCACACCGCCCGGCTGCTGGCCGAGTCGAAGGCCACCATCATGTGCTGGGCAATGGGCCTGACCCAGCAGCGCTACGGCGTGCCCACCATCGAGGAGGCCACCAACCTCCTGCTGCTGCGCGGCATGATCGGCAAGCCGGGCGCCGGCGTCTGCCCGGTGCGCGGCCACTCCAACGTGCAGGGCGACCGGACGATGGGCATCTGGGAGCAGATGCCCGAAAGCTTCCTGGCCGCACTGGATTCCGAATTCGGCATCACCTCGCCGCGCGAACACGGCTGGGACACGGTCGATTCCATCCGCGCGATGCGCGACAGCCGAGCGAAGGTGTTCTTCGCCATGGGCGGCAACTTCGTCTCCGCCACCCCGGACACCGCGGTCACCGAGGCGGCCCTGCGCGCCTGCGATCTGACCGTGCACGTGTCGACCAAGCTCAACCGCAGCCACGTCGTGCACGGCCGGACGGCGCTGATCCTGCCCACGCTCGGCCGCACCGATGAGGACCTGTCCCCCACCGGCGCCAAACAGCGTGTCTCGGTGGAGGATTCGATGTCGATGGTGCACCTGTCGACCGGGCGGTTGAAGCCGGTCGGCCCGCAGCTGCGCAGCGAGGTGGCGATCGTCTGCGAACTCGCCCGGGAGCTGTTCGGGCCCGAGCACCCGGTGCCGTGGGAGGAGTTCCGCAGCGACTACGACCGGATTCGCGACGTCATCGGCCGCGTCGTCCCCGGCTGCGCCGACTACAACGCTAAGGTGCGGCAGCGCAACGGCTTCCAGCTCCCGCATCCGCCGCGCGACGCCCGCGAGTTCCGGACCGCCACCGGCAAGGCCAATTTCGCGGTGAACGCGCTGCGCTGGCTGCCAGTGCCCGAGGGACGGCTGATCCTGCAGACCCTGCGCAGCCACGATCAGTACAACACCACCATCTACGGCCTGGACGACCGCTATCGCGGCATCCACGACGGCCGCAAGGTGGTGCTGGTCAATCCCGACGACATCACCGCGCTCGGGTTCGCCGACGGAGACCTGGTGGATGTGATCTCGGAATGGACGGACGGCACCGAGCGCCGCGTCACCGGTTTCCGGCTGGTCGGCTACTCCACGCCGCAGGGAAACGCGGCCGCCTACTACCCCGAGACCAACCCGCTGGTCCCACTGGACCATGTGGCCGAACGGTCCAACACCCCGGTCTCCAAGGCCGTCACCATTCGCCTCGAACGCGATTCGAGCGACTGAAGGGGCCGGCCGGGCCGATCGAACCCGGCATCACCCACACGGAGTCACCGACCGACGGGCGCGTCGACGAACCGGTCGCGCCCGGCGCCGAATCCCATCGCCGCCTGCCACACGGTCAGCAGGGCCAGGGTGGTCAGCGCCGCGGTCCAGCCCCCGATCGCACTGTGCAGCAGCCCCAGCAGCAACGGCCCCACCGCGGCGACGAGGTAGCCGATCCCCTGTGCCATGCCGGCCAGCGCCGCCGCCTGCGCCTCGTCGGCCGCCCGCTCGCTCTGGAAGGACAGCGCCAGCACCAGGCAGATGCCGGCGCCCAGACCGATGGCGAATACGGCCACCGGGGCGAACCCGGGTGCCACCGCGAGCAGCAGAAACCCGGCCGCGTCCAGCAGCGAGGCCGCCACGGCGAGCAGGCGCGGACCGACCACCGCACGACGCAGCAGCGGCACGCCGTTGAGCGCCAGCAGACCGAGCAGCTGAAAACCGAACAGGTAGATTCCGGCGTCCCGAGCCGACACCCCGTTGTCCCGCAGGATGCTCGGCAACCAGGAGATCGTCGCGTAGAAGCCGAGCGACTGCAGGCCCATGAACAGGCTGACCTGCCAGGCCAGCGGCGAACGCCACGGCAGGCGGGCCCGGTGGGCCGGCGGGGCCGTCTCCGCCGGACGCCGCCGCCACCAGATCGCCAACGCCACCACCGCGGGCAGCGCCCACGCGGCCAGCACGGTCCGCCAGCCACCCGGCAGGCGCTCGGCCAGCGGCACCGCGATCCCGGAGGCCGTCGCCGCGGCCGCCGTCATCGCCGTCACGTAGGCCGCGGTCACCGCCGCGATCCGCCGGCCGGGCACGCCGCCGCGCACCATCGACGGCAACAGCACGTTGGCGAATGCCAGTGCGGCGGAGAGGATCACCGTGCCCAGGAACAGCGACGGCAGGCCGGGACCCGAGCGGATCAGCAGCCCGGCGACCAAGACCGCCAGCACCGGCACCATCAGCCGCACCGCACCGCGCCGCAGCACCCGGGCGACCAGCGGAGAGAGCACCGCGAAGGTCACCAGCGGCAGCGCGGTGAGCGCCCCGCCCCACGCCGGCGAGAGTCCCGCGTCCGCCGAGATATTCGGCAGCAGCGGCCCGACACCGGTCAGGGCGGCGCGCAGGTTCACCCCGACGAGCACGACCGCGAGCACGAAGCCGGCGGCAACCCCGCGCTCGCGGCCGCCCAGCGCGACGGTCATCGCCCCGGCGACCTCCGGCCGCCGAAGGTCATCCGCCGAATCAGCGTGTCGCGCAGAATGAGTGCGTGGAACAGCACCGCGCAGATGTGTGCGGTGAACGCCGCCAGCAGGACGTACGCCAGCAGGCCGTGCAGCGTGCGCAGTGTCGCGTAGAGCCCCGCGTCGACCGGCACGATCGACGGTATGCGCAGTCCGCCAAGGATGTGGATCGGGATGCCGGAGGCCGACACCAGACACCAGCCGATGAGGGGCTGCGCGAGAAACAGTGCGTACATGAGAATTTCGGAGCCGTTGGCCACCAGCCGTTCCGGGCGGCTGAGCGGGTCGGACCGCCGCGGCGGCCGCTGCCGGAACCGGTTGACGATCCGGATGACCGCCAGCACCAGGATCACCAGGCCGAGGGTCTTGTGAATGCTCAGCAGGCGCCCGTAGTTGCCCAGCGACCCGACCATCGATCCGCCGACGAAGATCATCGCCACGATCGCGACGGCCATGAGCCAGTGCAGGATTCGCGCCAAGACACCGAAACGGGTGGTGTCGGTCATCTCGTCGTGCAGTGTCATCTGTCCCCCTGTCACCTGGCCCCCTGTCATCTCGCCGCCTGTCATCTCGCCCCCTCCGCGTTCACCGCGCCCGCCCCGCCGTTCTCCGCGGCCCGGCGCCGATACGATTCCGCGTACGATGCCGAACGCGCCTGCAGCAGCGGATCATCCGACGGCGCGATGCCGTTGGGCAGCACCAGCGGATCGAAGTTCACCTGCTGCACGTTGTCTCCCGACTCGGTGCGCACGGCGTCGACGACCACGGTCCCCACCGCTATCCGGCGGCGCTCGGCGGGCCACTGCTTGGTCGCGTCGTGGGTCGGATCGCCCGGTTCGCCGATGACCAGCACCATCGTCCAGCGCAGCGGCCCCTTCTTGATCTCCGAGACCAGCGGATCGAACAGGGCGCCGGGCGGAGTCGACGGTGCGGGACCCTCGGGCTCCAGGTGCCAGCGCACCGGCACCGTCCGGCCGTCGTCGTCGGTGCACCGGAACGCGTTGAGCCCGTAGAAGCTCGAGCTGCCGAACGTGGGCGCATGCGGCCCGCTCTCGATGATCTGCAACGCGGCGGCGGTGGCCGGATGGGTGGCGACGTGCTGTTTCATCCGCTCCGGATCGGGCTTGCCGGTCGCCGGATCGGGGGCGAACGCCAGTGTGCGCGTGTAGAAGTCGTCCGGTGTGGCGTCGAGGAAGACCGGGATGTTGATCAGCCCCAGCCGCCACTGCTCGCCGCCCGGCAGAAACAGTTGCAGGCCGAACCCGCGCGGCGCCGTCGGATCGTCGGGCATCTGCGGATTACCGCCACCGAGCGAGAAGCGCCCGGCCAGCCGGTAGCGCCCGGCCCGGAACACCGACGCCCGGCACACCTCGGTCCCGTTGCCGTTGCTCTCGAAATAGCCGGACACCGCAACCCCTTTGGCGTGGTTGCGGCGATATCCCGGAAACCGCCCGCCGGCGGTGGCCTCCAGCCGGTCGACCATGCGGCGTGCGGTCAGCCGCCACGGCCCCACTCGGTCCTCGCTGAACAGGAACCCGCCGATGCCGGCGATGCCGACCCCGGCGATGGCGGCGGCGCCCAGCAGGGTGCGGCGGTTCAACGACGGACCTTGCCCCTCGCTCATGTACTCCCCTCCTTATTCGGTTTCTGCCGATCCGCGACGACCGCGGCTCACGGCGGGCCCATCGACCAGAGCTGTTGTGCCCATTCGGCATCCACGCCCGGCTTGTCGGTCAGCATCAGGTCGGTCGGTGGCGCCGACGCGCCCGGTTCGATGAGGATGTCGATCACGTAGGGTCGGCCGCCCTCGACGACCTTGCAGCCCCGCTCGATGGCCTCGCGCAGCTTGCGCCCGTCGGTGACCACCTCGCCGTCGATGTCGAAGGTGGCCGCGATCTGCGCGAAGTCCTGGCTGGGCCGGCCGAGCCGCAGGTACCACGCCTCGTTCGCCGGTTGCCAATCGTAGAGCTTCTCGATGTTCCGCAGGCCGGTCATCAGCGTCTTGTACTCGTGGTTGTTCATCACCAGGTACAGCACCGGCAGCTCGAATTTCCTTGTGGTCCACCAGGAATTGGTGTGGAACAACGCCGACCCGTCGCCGACGATGGTCACCACCAGCCGCTCGCGCCCCACCGCCAGCGCGATGCCGATCGAGGCGGGCAGCGAAAAGCCCAGGGCGCCACCGGAGGTGCAGAAGTAGGCGTCCGGGTGGTCGTACTGGATGGCCTTCTGGATGGCGGGCAGCACCGCGAAGTCCTCGTTGACGACCGTGACCGGCTTGGTCAGCGTCTCCTGCACCTGCGCGAAGACCATGGGAACCTGGTAGTCGGGAATGGGTTTCCCTGCGGCGCCCGGGAATTCGTCGGCCGCGGCGGCGAATGCAGCGTCGCGCCGGATGTCCAGGGCCTCGATCGAGGTGTTGCGCGCCGAGGCCGCGGCGGCGGCATAGGACTCGTGTTCCTCGACGGCCGCGATGACGGCGGGCAGCGTCGCCTTCAGGTCGCCGAGCAGGCCGACCTCGGCATAATGGTTCTTGCCGATCTCCCACGGATCGTTGTGCAGGAACACCTGAGTCAGGTGGGCCGGCAGGATGGGCCCGTCCTGCCACCGGAAAACCAGGATCTGCGCCTGCGAATTGACGCCGACCTGGAAGATCGTGTCGAAGTCCTCGAGCTGTTTGTGCACGCCCTCCTGGGTCGGCATCAGCTCGCCCTGCCAGTGCGGCAGGTTGTTCGGATAGTTCATCCGGCTGGCCTGGTTCTCGGAGTACACCGCCGCCCCGAGCAGATACGACAGCCGCTCGATCTCCGGCCAGGCGCCGGCCTCGCCGACGCCGTCCCCGACCAGAAGCACCGGGTTCCGGGCCCGCGCAAGGGTTTCCGCGGCCGCGGCGATGCCGGTCGGGTCGCCGGTCACCGCGTGGGCGATGCGGGTGAAACGGCCGGTGTCGGGCATGGTGGGACGCTGCAGCAGGATGTCCCACGGGATGGACAGGAAGACCGGCCGCAGCGGCGGCACCGTCAGCTCCTTGAACGCGCGCTGCAACACCACCGGCAGCTCATCGATATCGCGCACCTCGTGCGCCCACTTGGCGTACTGCCCGGCCGTGCGCACCAGGTCCGACGCCAGGATCGGCTCATGGATCAGCAGATCGCTGTGCTGCTGCCCGCACAGCACCAGCACGGGAATATTGGAGCGATAGGCGTTGAACAGATTGTCGATGATGTTCGCCGTGCCGGGCGTGATGTGCACGATGGCGAGGCCGGGCCGGCCGGACATCCGTGCGTACCCCATCGCCGCGCCCACGGCGATGTTCTCGTGCAGGCACGGAATGTAGGACATCTCGTTCTCCGGCAGGGTGGTGCCGTCGATGAGCGGAATCTCGTGCGTGCCGGGCACTCCGAAGGCGTACTCGATCCCGGCCTCGCGAACGTAGTCGAGGATCAGGTCGCGGCCGAGCTTGGCGTCGGGTTTCTGCATGGTCCTTCTTCGAGTCGATTCGATATGTGCGGTGTCAGTGGCCGGTCCACTGGGGTAGGCGTTTCTCCACGAAGGCGCGCGGGCCCTCCTCGGCATCGGCGGACTGCATCCGGGCTGTCTCCCAGTGGTATTCGCGGGCGAAGGCGACCGCGAGCGGTTCGGTGATCGATTCGGCCGCGGCCTGTTTGATGGCGCGCACCGACAGCGGCGCGCACGCCAGGACGTCGGCGACCCACCGGTCCGCGCAAGCGTCCAGCTCGTCGGGCGCCACCACCTCGTTGATCAGGCCGAGTTCGGCGGCGCGCGCCGCGGACATCCGGCGGCCCGTCAGCAGGTGGCCCATCGCCACCCGGTAAGGCACCTGCCGGGGCAGCCGGAACACTCCGCCGGCCCCGGGAATCAGGCCGAGTTTCGCTTCGGTGAGCCCGAATTCGGCGTCCGCCGAGGCGATCACGATGTCGCAGGCGAGCACCAGTTCGAACCCGCCCCCGAGCGCGTAGCCGCGCACCTTCGCGACGATCGGCTTCGGGAAGGAGAACCGTTCGGTGATCCGGGGGAAGCCCGGCTTGCCCGCGCTCCCGAACGAGGAACGCGCGGTACCGGCATCGATCCGCGCGACCAGCTCCTTCAGGTCCTGGCCCACCGAGAACGCCCGCTCCCCGCGGCCGCACAGCACCACGACCCAGATCTCGTCGTCGGCCTCGATATCGTCCCAGACCTCGGCGAGTTCGGCGTGCATGCGCAGGTTCATCGCGTTGAGCACCTCGGGGCGCGCCAGTTCGACCGTCGCCACGTGGCCCTCCTTGCGGTATTCGACCGTGCGCGACTCCGCGACGGTCATCGGCCCGCCCCGCTGAACCGGCTCACCTTGGCCAGCACGTCGGCGCCGTAGCACCGCAGCGCCTGCTGGTACGCGAATTCGGCCAGATAGCAACGGAATACGTCCTGCGGTTCCTCCGCCGCGACCAGCATGTGCTTGTTCGCCACGACCGCGTCGGCGGCGAGCCGCCGCGCCGCCGCGTCGATTTCGCCGTCCATCTCGGCGGGCTCCACCACGGTGTCGAAGACCAGCCGCGCGGCCGGTTCGGTCGCGTGGATGCGGCGGCCCCACAGGATGACGTCCCGCGACAGCCGATGGTCGGCACCCCGGCCGAGCCGCAGGTTCGCGGCCCCGGGAACGATCCCCTCCTGCGCCGCGGGAAGGCTGAAATAGCTGTCGGCGGCGGCGATCACGCGATCGAACACCAGCAGCAGCTGCGCGCCGCCGCCGATGGCGAACGAATCCACCGCCGCCACCCACGGTTTGGTGACCGGCACCGGTTCGTCGCCCGACAATCCGCGCAGAATCTTGGCGATGTAACCGGTTTCGCGGCCGAGGATGAAGTCGACGAACGAGATCTTGCCCGCGTGCAGGTGCGCCAGGTTGATTCCCGCGCTGAACACGCGGCGGCCGCGATGCCGCGGATGATCCATCACGCCGCCGCGCACCACGCCGACCCGGGTCCGCGCATCGAGCAGCACCAGGTCCACCGCCGTCTCCATGTCGGCGACGTGCTGATTGTCCTCGGCATTGAGGCAGTGGGTATTGGTGATGGTGACCGTCGCGGTGGTGCCGGCCCGCGTCACCGTGGCCGCGGGCAGTTCCACCGACCCGGTGACCGCCCACTCATCGGCCAGCTCGAGCGCGCGCCGGGTGGGTGCGCGCATGACGTCCAGCAGGTGGTTGCCCGCCACCGGCTCGGCGAAGACGGCCGCGAAGAACAGGCCCTGATCGATCTCCCATCCTTCCTTCTCCGCCTGCGGCCGCCCGGCATCGGCGGCCAGCAGGTCGGCCGACGGCAGCAGGCCGGGGAACAGATCCGTTGCGGCATCGGCCAATTCGGCAAGCCGCAGCGGCTGCCGCAGGTCGTCGGTGGCAGCGCGGTACACCGCGGATACGTGCCGGCGCAGGAAGTTCCGGCGCCGGTGCCGCATCGAGCGGTGCCCGGCCGCCGCCCGGGCGGCCGCGGACTCGTCCCGCCCCGGCACCGGCCCCAGCTCCCGCAGCAGAGCGGCGTGTTCCGCTGCCGCGGCGGCCAATTCGGCGGCTTCGCGGGTGAGTTCCCCGGCCACGTCGGGCAGCGTCACGGTGGTCACGACGCCGCCCGTTCCCGGCGCAGCGTACGGTCCGATGCGGCGAGGTGTGCCCCGAGGGCGTCCTCGAACCGGGTCGTCATCGCGTCCAGCAGCAGCCGCCGCCGGATCGCCAGCTCGGACCCGACCGCCGACTCGAACAGCGCCAGCCCGGCCTTGATCGCGCCCACCTCCGCCTCGGCGTCGGCCACGATCGTATCCGCCAGGCCCCGTTCGACCGCCGCCTCGGCCGTCAGGCCGCGCCCCTGCACCACGAGATCGCGGGCGCGGCCGGCCCCGATCTGCGCGGCCAGCCGGTAGATGCCCATCGCGGGCCAGACACCGGCACCCGTGGTCGCGAAGCGGAATTCGGCGCCCGATCGCAGCACGCGGTAGTCCGCGACCAGAAGCAGTTCCGCAGCCGGACCGTAGGCCGCGCCGTCGACCGCCGCGATGATCGGCACCGGCACCTGCTCCAGCCGCCGCAGCGCGGCCTCCCACTTCCCGACGTCGCCGACGGCCACGTCGCCGGGCCACGGGAAGCGCTGTCCCGTGCGGGCACCGCCGACATACAGCACCACGCAGTGCCGCGTGCCGGCCGCCGCATCCTCCGCCCGGCGCGCGACCGCGATCACCGACTCGATCATGTCTGCCGACAGCGGCGCGTCCGCGGCAATTACCGCCGCAATGATGTGAACGTCGATTCCGTCTACTCCGGCACCGTTGCGGTGCGCGGTCGATTCAGTACTCATGAATTTATCCCCCGTTCGTTGTGATCGGGCACAACGTCAGAATCGAACCAGGGCGGTCTCGATCTGCGAGCCCGGACCCATGGTCATGAACACCCCGTAATCGCCCGGGCGGGTGACCTGTTCGGCGAGCAGCCGCTCGTAGGAGAACAGGAAGGAACCGCTGGACAAATTTCCGTAATCGCGCATCACACCGGTGGTATGACGCAGATCGTGTCCGGTCAGACCGAGATTGATCTTGACCGCATCGATCACCTTCTTGCCACCGGAGTGAACGATCCAGTGCGCGATGTCCTTGCGCCGCAGGCCGTTCTCCGACAACAACCGGTCCACCACGATCTCGACGTGCGCGCCGACCTCGTAGGGCACTTCCTTGTCGAGATAGAAACTGAACTTCCCGGCGTCGGAATCCCAGTCGTAGCGCATCGCCCCGATCGCGTGGCGGATCATGTAGCTGCGCTGGGCCAGCAGGGCCGGAACCGGATCGGCCGGAACCGGATCGAGCGGAACCGCGCCGGTGCCGCCGCCCGGCTCCGCGCACAGCGCCAATGCCGCCGCGCCGTCGCCGAACAGGCTGTTGACCACCGCCGTCCGCATCGTCCCGTCGAAGACGTAGGCGGCCGAACAGGCCTCCGAGCAGGCCAGGATCGCCAGCTCGCCCGGATGGGTGGCCGACCAGCTCGCGGCGGCGGACAGGCCGTTGAGCCCCGCGTTGCAGCCCATGCCGACCACATCCAGCCGGGCGGTGTGCGGCGACAATCCCAGCTCGTCGATCAGCAGCGCACTGAAACCCGGCGTGAGGAATCCGGTGGTCGTCACCGCGACCAGATACTTGACGTCTTCCAGCGGGCGGCCCAGGCCGCGCAGGCAGGCGCGGATCGCGTCGGCGCCCGTACCGACGCCGTGGCGGCGGTGTTTGTCGAGGAGCTCCGCCTGCGTCTCGACGCGGAAATTTCCGTTCTCGTCACGTGGCGGTAACGTCAGGTATCGGTGTTCGATACCGCCGTTGAGAAATACGCCCCGGATTTTCGGATCGGTGATTCCGAGTAGGTCGACGAGTTCGGACTGGCGGTAACCGGTCGGCGGATTGGCCGTCGCCACGGTGAGCAGGCGGGGCAATGCCGCCGACGTCCCGGCGGCTACCGGAATCGAATCGGCTTCGGTAGGTATCGACTGCACGGTGGTCGTCATGGCCGGAATCCGTTCACTGATACGAACGGCACGACACGACGACCCTGAACGGGTATCGACATGATGGCCTTCTCGAAAAATCGCTGAACCTGACACGGCGACTCGTCATCGGGACGCCGCAACACATCCCCCGAGCAATTCTCGAACAAGGTCAGACTAGCAACGGGCCATACCGGCGGCAACCGGGAAAAACATGGGCTCCGGGCGCAACGGCGCCGAAACAGGTTGCGCTGCTTGATACATCACGACCCGAATACCCGCAGGTCCGGCACGGCGGTCCCCCGAGATTCGGGGGCACGCCCGGACCGTGAAAACTTGTTGCACACGACGCCGCCGACCTCCGCCGCTAACAGGTGAGACCTCTGCCACACCGCCGCAACCGAGGGTGCGATTCCGCCCCCTCGGCAAGGGGATACGCTGGTCAGTGGCCTTGACCCAAGGCAAACCGCCCGACTGCCGCGTCCGGCGTGTCCGATGCGCTCGGCGTGGCGACCGTTCCTCCGGTCCGACCCACAGCAGCGAGGTACAGCAGTGAGCAGAGTGACCGCACGACGGAAGATGCTTCGAATCACGCCGGCCGGACAGATCCACCGGCCGGACTCCCTCGCCGTCGAGGAGCCGCTCGAACTGCGCCTCGGCGGGCAGTCGCTGACGGTCACCATGCGCACCCCCGGCAGCGATATCGACCTCGCGCACGGATTCCTGCTGGGCGAGAACATCATCGGATCCCGGGAGGATATCGTCTCGGCCCGGTACTGCGCCGGGACAGACGAGAACGGGCAGAACACCTACAACGTGCTCGATATCGAATTGCGCACGCCCACAATGGTTCCCGCCCGCAACTTCCTGACGACCAGCGCCTGCGGGCTGTGCGGCAAGACGGCCCTGGACGAGGTGCGCACCCACACCCGGTTCCCGCTCCCCGCCCGGGGGCCGATCGTGGATGCCGACGTCCTCGCCACGCTCCCCGGTGAGCTACGTGCGCGCCAAACGGTTTTCGACGCCACCGGCGGCCTGCACGCGGCGGGACTGTTCACCGCCGACGGCACCGCGCTGGCGGTCCGCGAGGACGTCGGCAGGCACAACGCGGTCGACAAGGTGATCGGCTGGGCACTGCGCGAGGACCGCATCCCGGCGCACGACCTCGTCCTGATCGTCAGCGGCCGCGCCTCCTTCGAACTGGTACAGAAGGCCGTCATGGCCGGCATCCCCGTCCTCGGCGCCGTCTCCGCCCCCAGCTCCCTGGCCGTCGACCTGGCCGCCGACGCCGGCCTCACCCTCGCCGGCTTCCTTCGCGGCGACACCATGAACATCTACACCGCCGCCCACCGCCTGAAGCAGGCGAGCCACACACCCGCCACCACAACGTCCTGACTCTTTCGGCCGGGCGCGGTCATCTCCGGCGCCGGACTCTTGTTCGCACCGAATGGCCGGTTTACGGTGGCTGCATCCGATGGGGGCGAACGGGAGGGTGCGATGCGGATCTCGGTGCAGCGGGCAGGTGACAGCCTGCGGGTACGGATGCGGTGGGACGTCAATCGGCGGCGGTGGCTGATCACCACCGTCGCGCTGTGGTTCCTGGCGGTGCAGGGTGTGGTCGTGGGGTTGTGGGCGATCGTCGCGCCGGGGGCCTGGTATCGCAGCTTTCCCGGATTCGGGCTGAACTGGGTGGCGGGTGACGGTCCGTACAACCATCATCTGGCCGCCGATGTGGGCGCGTTCTTCCTGGGTCTCGCGGTGGTCACCGCCGCCGCGCTCTACTACGGCGACAGCCTGCTGGGCCGGGTCGCCGGGCTGGGCTGGCTGGTCTTCGGGGTGCCGCACCTGATCTACCACGCCGCCCACAAGCCCGCCGAAATGTCCACGGGCAACTACACTTTCAGCCTGATCGCGGCGCTACTGCTGCCGGTGGCCGGTGCCGCGGCGCTGCTCGCGGCTCCTCGCGAGCGCGTCCAACTGCGCGACCCGGCGCCCTGGACCATCCGCATTCCCCGCCGCAACCGCTGATCCGGGCGCAGGACTGATCCGGGCGCAGGCTCCGGCCCGGACGATGAACTTTCCGGGCCCGCCCCGTCGTAACAGGTGAAGCCGCCCAGGCGATTTCCGCAATAACGGGATGAAGGTTCAACGGCGAACCACGGGGGATCAACGCCGATCCCCGGCAGCGGGCGCGGCCGGTACGCCGGCCGTTACCGATTCCGATTCGGGGGCGGCGTCACGCTCCGATTCGGGGGCGACGTCACGCTCCCATTCGGGGGCGACGTCACGCTCCCATTCGGGGGCGACGTCACGCCGAGGTGGCGTCACCGCCCACGATCTCCTCGCGCGGCAGCGCCGAGAGGACGGCGAGCGCATTGAGAAAGCCGCGCCGGTCGGCGGCCGGCAACCGGCCCAGCAGCCGTTGCTCGGCGGCCTGAATCTCCGCCTGCGCGGCCGAGGAGCGCCCGCGCCCCTCCGGCGTCAGCGCGAGCAGCCGTGCCCGCCGATCCGCCGGGTCGGGCCGCCGCTCGATCAGCCCGCGCTCCTGTAAGTCGTCCAGCACCGGGATGATCCGCGTCTTGTCCGCGCCGATCTCCTCCGCGAGCACCCCCTGGCCACGCGCCGGACCGCGGCCCAGCGCCAGCAGCACCGAGTACGCCCACATGCTCAGTCCGTGCGAGTCCAGGATCGGCCGTTCGATCGCCATCAGCGCGCGGCCGAGCGGCACGATCATCGCCGCCAGATCGGGACGCTCCGTCTTCGCCATGCGCACAATTTACGTCCTCCGGATAGATAGTCTTGTGCATACGATATACATCTGCTTACTATCTACACATGCCTAGTATTTGTGATCTGAACCGGCGCGCCGTGGACTACAGCGTCGAGATCGTCTCCCGCCTGACCCCCGCCGACCTCGATCGACCCACCCCGTGCACCGCATGGAATCTCGCAGATCTGTTGTCGCACATGACAGCTCAGCATCGCGGCTTCGCGGCATCGGCCCGGGGACAAGGCGCCGACCTCGCGGTGTGGCAGCCGCGTCCGCCGGCCGCCGATCCGGTCGCCGCCTACGCCGACGCCGCCGCCGATGTCACCGCCGCCTACGCCGAACCGGATGTGCTGGAAAGACACTTCGACCTTCCGGAGTTCGCCCCCGGCTTCACCGCGCCCGGCAGCCTGGCCGTCGGCTTCCACTTCATCGATTACGTCGTGCACGGCTGGGACGTCGCCCGCGCGCTCGGCCTGCCGTACCGGCTCGACGACGACCTCGCCGGGCCCGCGCTCGACATCGCGCTCGCCGTCCCCGACGACGAGAACCGGCGGCAACCCGGCGCCCCGTTCGGGCCGGCCGTGCCGCCGATCGAATCCGCCCCCGCCCTCGACCCCGCCCTCGACCGACTCCTGCGGGCACTGGGCCGCTCGCCCGGCTGGCCGGACTGATCGCCACCCGATCGGGACCGGACTGCCCCGAGTCGGAGGTTTACGGCACACGTGGCGCGGAACTCCGTTACCGGCGAGGCCGGGACAGGTCCTCGCCCTACGTATGGCGAATTCGGGCGGCAGCACAGCCGGTGACGAGTTCAACGCCGAACGAGAGGATCAGCGCCGACCCTCGCCGCCACGGGCGGGGCTGTCGCCCGACGTGCCGGTGACGCGGCTCACAGCGGCCGCCCGTCACGCCCGGACCCGGTTTCTCGTCCGAGGGATGACGCCTTCGGAAGGAGAAATCATGAGCACCACCCGGATTCCCGTCGTCGCCCCCGATCAGGCCGGACCACTCACGCGGCTGCTGTACCGCTACAGCAAGCGCCGGTTCGGCGAGGTGCCCGAGCCGTTCGCCGTGGCAGCCAACCATCGCAAGCTGCTGGTCGCCAACGCCGTGCACGAGGGGCTGGTCGAGAAGGCCTGCACCGCATTGCCGTTCCGCATCCAGGAGATCGCGGTCTACCGGGTGGCGTGGACGGTCGGCTGCTCGTGGTGCGTCGACTTCGGCGCCATGCTCATGCGGCTGAGCCACCTCGACATCGACAAGCTGGAGCACATCGCCGACTACGAGACCTCGCCCTCGTACACCGACGACGAGCGCGCCGCCATCGCCTACGCCGACGCCATGACCGCCACCCCCACCGCGGTCACCGACGAACAGGTCACCGATCTGAAGAAGCGCTTCGGCACCCAGGGCGTGCTGGAGCTGACCTACCAGATCGCCCTGGAGAATTCGCGCGCCCGCAGCTACTCCGCGCTGGGCATCACCGCGCAGGGCTTCAGCACCGACTCCTGCCGGGTTCCCTGGGCACAGTAGAACCTGGGCACGGTAGAACCTGGGCACAGTAGAACACGCCCGAAAATGCCGACGGCCCACCGCTAACCGCAGTGGGCCGTCGATCGGGGTGTAGGACTCGGGTGTAGGACTCTAGGCCGACTTCTCGCGGCGTTCCTGAGGCTGGCGCTTGCGCGGGACGATGGTGGGCAGCACGTTGTCGTTGACCGTATCGGCGTTCACGACGACCTTGGCCACATCGTCGCGGCCGGGGATGTCGTACATCACCGGGAGCAGCACTTCCTCCATGATCGCCCGCAGGCCGCGCGCGCCGGTACCGCGCAGGATCGCCTGATCCGCAACGGCTTCCAGGGCGTCGGTGGTGAACTCCAGGTCCACCCCGTCCATCTCGAACAGCCGGATGTACTGCTTCACCAGCGCGTTCTTCGGCTCCGAGAGGATGCGTACCAGCGACTCCTTGTCCAGGTTGGTCACCGACGCCACGATCGGGAGCCGGCCGATGAACTCGGGGATCAGGCCGAACTTGATCAGATCCTCCGGCATCACCTCGGCGAAATGATCGCTGGTGTCGATATCCGTCTTCGAGCGGACCTCCGCGCCGAACCCGATGCCGCGCTTGCCGACTCGGTCCTGGACGATCTTCTCCAGGCCGGCGAACGCACCCGCCACGATGAACAGCACGTTCGTGGTGTCGATCTGGATGAACTCCTGGTGCGGGTGCTTGCGCCCGCCCTGCGGCGGCACGCTCGCCTGGGTGCCCTCCAGGATCTTCAGCAGCGCCTGCTGCACGCCCTCACCCGAGACGTCCCGGGTGATCGACGGGTTCTCGCTCTTGCGGGCGATCTTGTCGACCTCGTCGATGTAGATGATGCCCGTCTCGGCGCGCTTGACGTCGTAATCGGCGGCCTGGATCAGCTTCAGCAGGATGTTCTCGACATCCTCGCCGACATAGCCGGCCTCCGTCAGCGCCGTGGCGTCGGCGATGGCGAACGGGACGTTCAGCATCTTCGCCAAGGTCTGGGCGAGATAGGTCTTACCGCAACCCGTCGGGCCGAGCATGAGAATGTTCGACTTGGTCAGCTCGACCGGCTCGTTGCGGGTGTCGCGGCCCTTGTCGCCGGCCTGGATGCGCTTGTAGTGGTTGTACACCGCCACGGCGAGCGTGCGCTTGGCCGGATCCTGACCGATCACGTACTGCTCGAGGAAATCCCGGATCTCGGAGGGTTTGGGCAACTCGTCGAGTTTCACCTCGCTGGACTCGGCCAGCTCCTCTTCGATGATCTCGTTGCACAGATCGATGCACTCGTCGCAGATGTACACCCCTGGTCCCGCAATGAGCTTCTTGACCTGCTTCTGGCTCTTCCCGCAGAACGAGCACTTGAGCAGATCGCCGCCATCACCGATGCGCGCCATCTCGTGGGTCCCTACTTCCTTGTCCGCGTGCAACCGTCTGTCCGGCTGCCGACAAGCCGCCTTCCGAACAACGCTACCCGCCACCCATCGGTCGGTGTCCGGATCGGTGTCCGAACCGATCGAATTTCCAACGCGTTCCGGCAGTGTCGCTCGGGACTTCGGCCGTGCCGACAACCTACGAGCAAAGGTCCCTAGGGTGACCGTACCCGGTAGATCCGACGGAGGTCGACAACTCGAGCATGTTTCTCATCTGAGCCGCCTCCCGCCGTGGCCGCTCGTGCTCGCGCAGCCATCCTGCGACCGTACGACGGGAGGACCGGCGTGTCACTTCGTCTGCGCGCTCAGCTTCCGATACTCGAACACCTGGTCGATGATGCCGTACTCGACCGCCTCCTCGGCGGTGAGAATCTTGTCGCGATCGGTGTCCTTGCGGATGGTCTCGGCGTCCCTGCCGGTGTGCCGGGCGAGGGTGTTCTCCATCTGGCGGCGCATCCGCTCGATCTCGGCGGCCTGGATCTCCAGGTCCGACACCTGCCCCTGGATGCCACCCTCCAGCGACGGCTGGTGGATCAGCACGCGGGCATTGGGCAGGCAGGCGCGCTTGCCGGGGGTGCCGGCGGCCAGCAGGACCGCGGCGGCCGAGGCGGCCTGGCCCAGGCAGACGGTCGCGACGTCGGCGCGCACGTACTGCATGGTGTCGTAGATGGCCATCAGCGCCGTGAACGAGCCGCCCGGCGAGTTGATGTACATGGTGATGTCGCGGTCGGGATCCAGCGACTCGAGCACCAGCAGCTGGGCCATGATGTCGTTGGCCGAGGTGTCGTCCACCGTGGCGCCGAGGAAGATGATGCGCTCCTCGAACAGCTTGTTGTACGGGTTGGACTCCTTGACACCGAAGCTCGAATGTTCGATGAACGACGGGAGGATGTAGCGCGCCTGCGGACCGGCCGGTGCGACACCGGACAGGCCGGCACGGGGATCGATGGTCATCTTCGTCTCCAAAAGGTCTCGAGTCGGTGAGCTAGCTGGCGGAGCCGTTGGTGGCCTGGCGGGCGTGCGTGATGACGCTGTCGATGAAGCCGTACTCCAGGGCCTCGGCGGCGGTGAACCAGCGGTCGCGGTCGGCGTCGGCGGTCACCTGCTCGAGCGGCTTGCCGGTGTGGTGTGCCTGCAGTTCGTTCAGCTCGCGCTTGGTGTGCGCGAACTGCTCGGCCTGGATGGCGATGTCGGCGGCCGAACCGCCGATGCCGGCCGACGGCTGGTGCATCATGATCCGCGCGTGCGGCAGCGCGAAGCGCTTGCCCTTGGCGCCCGCGGTCAGCAGGAACTGGCCCATCGAGGCGGCCAGGCCCAGGCCGTAGGTGGCGATATCGCATTCGACCAGCTGCATGGTGTCGTAGATGGCCATGCCCGCGGTCACCGAGCCGCCCGGCGAGTTGATGTACAGCGAGATGTCGCGCGTGGGGTCCTCCGCCGACAGGAGCAGGATCTGGGCGCAGAGCTTGTTGGCGATGTCGTCGTCGACCTGGGTGCCCAGGAAGATGATGCGCTCGCGCAACAGTCGCTCGAAGACCGAGTCACTGAGGTTGAGCCCAGTGGTCGGGGATGTCATGACCGGCTCGACTCGATCGAATGCGACAGCCTGATTGATTGTCACGGATACCTGCCCTCTCTCGCCTACAGTTTCGCTTTCACAAACCCTAACGAAGCAGGGCGGCACCGAACTCCCGGTACCGCCCTCGCTTCGCTGACGGCAGAAACTTCGCCGACCCGGTAGCTACGCCGGCCTTGATAACTACGCCGACCCTGATAACTTCGCCGACCTGGTTACTCGGCGCCCGCCGCCGCCTTCTGGTCGGCGGTCTCCTCGGCCTCGGCAGTCCCGGCGGCCTCGTCCGCCTCGGAATCGTCCGGGCTGCCGAACATTTCGTCGGTGTCCACGGCGTTGCCCTCGGTGTCGGTCACCGTGGCCTGGCCCACGACGCCGGCCAGCGCCTTGCCGCGGCGGACGTCGGAGAAGATCGCGCCCAGCTGACCGGCCTGCTGCACCTGCTGGATGAACTGTTCCGGCGACATGCCGTAGCGCTGCGCCTGGAACAGGATCCGCTCGGTCAGCTCCTGCTGGCCCACCTCGGTGTTCTCCTGCTCGGCGACGGCGTCCAGCAGCAGCTGGGTCTTCACCGAACGCTCGGCGGCCTCCTTGGAGTCCTTGTCGAACTCCTCGCGCGAGGAGCCCTGCGCCTCCAGCGCCTCGGCGAACTTGGCCTCGTCGTGGTCGAAGCCGTGCACCGCGTCGTGCAGCACGGCGTCGATCTCGCCCTGCACCGCACCCTCGGGCAGCGGCACCTCCGTCTGCTCCAGCAGCGCCTCGAGCACCTTGTCGCGGATGTCGCCGGCCTGCTCCACCTTCTTGCCCTGCTCGGCCCGCTTGCGCAGATCGTCCTTCAGCTCGTCCATGGTGTCGAATTCGCTGGCCATCTGGGCGAATTCGTCGTCGGCCTCGGGCAGCTCGCGCTCCTTGACCGACTGCACCGTCACGGTGATGGTGGCCTCCTTGCCGGCGTACTCACCGGCGACCAGCGTGGAGGTGAAATCCCGGGACTCCTCGGCCGACATGCCGGCCAGGGTGTCGTCCAGGCCCTCGATGAGCTGGCCGGAGCCGACCTCGTGCGACAGGCCGGTGGTCGAGGCCTCCTCGACCTTCGCGCCGTCCACGGTCGCCTCCAGGTCGATGGAGACGAAGTCGCCGTCCTGAACCGGTCGATCGACGCTCTTCAGGGTGCCGAAGCGCTGCCGCAGCGACTCCAGCTGCTCGGCGATGTCCTCGTCGCCGACCGAGATCGGGTCGACGGTCACCTCGATGCCGGAGAAATCGGGCAGGGTGATCTCCGGGCGGACGTCGACCTCGGCGGTGAACGCCAGCTCGTCGCCGTCCTCGATCTTGGTGATCTCGATCTCCGGCCGGCCGATCACCTGGACCTCGGCGGTCTCGACGGCCTCGCCGTACTTGGTCGGCAGCGCGTCGTTGACGACCTGCTCGAGGATCGCGCCGCGGCCCAGGCGGGCCTCCAGCAGCTTGGCGGGGGCCTTGCCCGGACGGAAGCCGGGAATGCGCACCTGCTGGGCCAGCGCCTTGTACGCCTTGTCGAAGTCCGGCTTCAGCTCCTCGAAGGGCACCTCGACGTTGATGCGGACCCGGGTCGGGCTCAGCTGCTCGACGGTGCTCTTCACGGACATGCTCCTTGTTCGTTGTTCCTGGGTTGGTGGTTCTGTGGGTTGGCGGTTCTATGGGGTGACGTCGTCGGTTCCCCCCGATCGCATCCCGATCAGCCTAGTCGACCTGGCCGAGCGGGCTGTAACCGGAGGCGGTCGGCCCGACTCGCCGGAGGGGTCGGCGACCGGCCGATCCTCCGCGGACCGCGGCAGCACCACCGTGAACGTCGCGCCCCGCCCGGGCTCGCCGCCCACGCTCACCCGGCCGCCGTGCGCGGTGACCAGGGCCTGCACGATCGACAGTCCGAGCCCGGTGCCGCCGCTGGCACGGGTGCGCGAGGAACACGGGTGCGCGAGGAATCGGTGCGATAGAAGCGCTCGTACACCTTGGCCGCGGCCTCCTTCGACAGGCCCGGCCCGGCGTCGATCACGTCGATCCGGGCCTCGTCGGCGGCGGGTGCGGTCTGCGTGCTTCACGCGCCCCATCTCTACCGGGCGAAACCGGGAGATCGCTGGAAGCGCACTGCGCGTTTCCTCCGCGGCCGCGGCCGGTGATCGGCTCAGGGCTCGTTCAGGCGATCGACGAGGCGGCCCAGCAGCGGCCGCTGCCCGGTGCTCAGCTTCTCCTGGGCGGCAACAACATCGAACCACTCCGCCCGGTCGATCTCCGGGAACTCCCGGAGCCTGCCGGACCGTGGCGGCCATTCCATCTCGAACGTTCCCGGATTCACCTGTGCCGGATCGAGATCGCCCTCGACCGCCCACACCGTGAGCTGCTTGCGGCCGCCCCCGCTGCCGTACCGCACCTCCCCCAGCGGAATCCAGTCGCCGCCGGGAACCTCGAGCCCCAGCTCCTCGGCGAACTCCCGGCGCGCCGCCGCTTGCGAGTCCTCCTCGTCCGGCGTGTACTCACCCTTCGGGATCGACCAGGCACCCGCGTCCTTGCGCGACCACAGCGGTCCGCCCATGTGCCCGAGCAACACTCGCGCCTCGGGCTCGCGGCGAAACAGCAGGACACCTGCGCTGTACCTCATGGACGCAGTCTGCCGCACCGCCCGCGCTGCGGTGCCGAGCGACGTGTTCCGCGCGTTGCCGGAAGGCGCGGCGGTAGGCGTTCGGGCCGACGCCCGCCCCGCGCTCGAAGTGCGCCCCGGAACGCGGTCGGCGGGCCGACATCCGTCCGGGGCACCGCCACCGTGCGCAGGGCGACAGCCTATGGAGCCCCCGGGCAGCCGGACGCGGGCTACGCGCCGGGCGATTGGCGTTCGGGAAGTGGGGTTCGGTACAGTCCAAGGCGCAGACGGCATCGTGGCGATCCTATCGATGTCGTATGCGCGCGGGCGTAGTTCAATGGTAGAACCTCAGCCTTCCAAGCTGATGGTGCGGGTTCGATTCCCGTCGCCCGCTCCGGCAGGAGCCGCCCGCGGCCCGGAGGCCCCGCGGCTTCCGCAACGGGATGTAGCGCAGCTTGGTAGCGCATCCGCTTTGGGAGCGGAGGGTCGCAGGTTCAAATCCTGTCATCCCGACTCGGCCGCGGTTCCCCGCAGGCACGGCGGAGCCGATGCGGCCCGCGTCTCTTCTCCATTCTTTTCCGACCGGTCGGTTGGCGAATGTCGCTGCCGCAGTGGGCCTTTTGCGCGACCCTCCCGAACCGCCGATCCGGCCCGAATATGCGGACACGCCCACGCGACACGCAGAACAGTGGTGTAACACCAGGTGTTCTGACGCGATGAAACGGCGATCGCCATTCGCGAGATACCGGAACAGGTTGTAAAACCATGCTTTTCGGTGTCGAGTGGCTTGCTAGGATCCTTTTTGCCGGACGGGGGTATCTGGAAAGGGGGCGGTGAGCGTGCATCGAAGGTGTACCGGACCGCAAGGTAGTGAGCACGATCCGGAGGGCGTGACCGGCCGGGGAGCCGGCGCAGACGGCGTCGGCGTGAGGTGAGCGGCGATGCCCACCGATTTCGAGACGCAGGCCGTCGCGGCCGTCGCACGGGACTGGGTACGCGCTGTCTACAGCAGCAGCGGCCTGACCGTACCGCCCGGGCAACTGGAACGGGTCTTCGCCGGGCTCATCGATGAGCTGATGGATCTGGCGCGCTCGGAACCGTTTCCGGTCGCGCCCGCCCGGGACATCGGCCGCCGCTTGGCCGAGGGACCGTTCGACCGGACCCGCATGCTGGCGCCGACCACCCGCGCGTTGCTGGGCTTCGCGCCGGGCTGTCCGGGGTCGCTGGTCGCCACGCGCTGGCCGTTCGTCGCCAGCCACGCGATCGACGCGTACGCGGAGGCGCTGCAGCAGCGCGCGCTCGCCCAGCAGGAACGCAACCTGACGGAGGCGGTGTCGGTGCGGGTGCAGGAGATCGCCGCGCTGCAGCATCGGCTGCGGCACGAGGCCACCCACGACGCGCTGACCGATCTGGCCAACCGGTCGCTGCTGCAGGAACAGGTGCGGCTGATGGCCACCGACCGCTCCCGCGGCGTCGGCCTGCTGCTGATCGACCTGGACGATTTCAAGCAGATCAACGACGGTTACGGCCATTCCGTCGGCGACGAGGTGCTGGTGGAGATCTCCCGGCGGCTGCGCGCGACCTGCCCGGAGGACACCGTGGTGTGCCGCTACGGCGGTGACGAGTTCGTGCTCGCGCTGCCCGCTCGCCGAAATACGCTGGGCGAGCTGGCCATGCGCATTCTCGGCGCGCTGCACGATCCGGTGCCCGCCTCGGCCGGGCCGGTGCCGGTGTCCGCCAGCGTCGGCACCGCATACTGCCCGCCGGGCCGCAGCTGCGATTTCTCCGATCTGCTCCGCAGCGCCGACCGCGCCATGTACTCGGCGAAGACGGCCGGCAAGCGCCGCTTCGCGCTGTCGGAACTCGACGACGCCGAGCCGGGGCCGGACGAATACGACCCGGCCCGGCTCGGTTACGACACGGCCGTCGCGGGCTGAACGACCGCGGAGGGCCGGTGCGCCGCCCGCGTACCCTGGTCGGTGTGACGACGCTTCTGGTCATCCTGGTTCTCGTACTCGTCGTGTTCGTGGGCATGTCGTACTTCGGCCGCTCCGCCCAGCGCAACCGGCAGGCCACGCAGCTGGCCGATGCCAAGGCCGAGGCGCGCCGGCTCACCGAGCGGCTCGGCGGCCAGGTCTACAACCTGGTGGGCAACGACGACGCGTCGAAGCAGGCGCTGGCCGACGCCGGTGAGCGGCTCAATGCCGCGGGTTCGCAGATCGACCAGGCGACCACGGTCGCGCAGGCCCGGCTGGCCAAGGAGACCGCGGTGGAGGGCCTGTACTACGTGCGGGCCGCCCGCACCGCGATGAACCTGGATCCGGGGCCGCCGGTGCCGGAGCTGGACGGGCAGCGCACGGCCGGCCGGGTGACCGAGGACCGCACCGTCGATTTCGAGGGCCGCCGCATCGAGGCGTCGCCCGCGCCGTCGCCGCAGACGCCCAACTATTACCCGGGCGGCCGGGTCGCCGGCCGGCCGGTGCCGGCGGGCTGGTACTCGGAGCCGTGGTGGAAGACGGCGCTCGTCGCGGGCGCCTGGGGCCTCGGTTCGGTGCTGCTGTTCGACGCGCTGTTCAGCGGCATGTCCGGAGTCGCCTACGGCGCCGCCGGATTCGAGAACGGCTTCGGCGAGGGCTACGACGCCGGCTTCGAGGCCGGGCAGGACTCGGGTGGCGACCCGGGCGCGATCGACCAGGGCGGCGGCGATCAGGGCGGATTCGACGGCGGCGGGTTCGACGGCGGCGGATTCGACGGTGGCGGATTCGACGGTGGCGGATTCGACATGGGCGGGTTCTGAGCCCGCGCCGACGCCTCGCGCAACGTCGTTCTCGCACCCCGGCTCTCACGGTGGCCACGTCGTGTATGAGCGCGTGTATCAGCGGCCATGCGAATCGGATATCCGTGCCGGGGCCCGCATTCCGGCTGCGAGGGGACCGTCCGCGATGGGTTCAGCCGGGCTGACAGGTGGGACACCAGAACAGGTTTCGGCCCTCCAGCACCGTATGCAGCACCGTGGACCCGCAGATCCGGCACGGCTCCCCCGCCCGGCGGTAGACGTAGGTGCGTGGCTTGCCCTCGGCGTACGACGGTGCGCCCCGGTCGTGTTCGGAGCGCACCACGACGATCTTTCCGCGCCGCACACCCACCCGCATCAGCTCGACCAGGTCGGTCCACAGCTCGTCCCATTCGGCCGCGGTCACGTCGCGGCCCCGGCGGTGCGGCGAGATACCGTGCCGGAACAGCAATTCCGCGCGGTAGACGTTGCCGACCCCCGCGATCACCGCCTGATCCATCAGCAGCGCGCCGAGCGGGCGCGCCGAGCGCCGGATGCGCTGCCGCGCCCGGTCCGGATCGGCATTGCGGCGCAACGGGTCCGGACCCAGCCGCGTGGTGAGCGCCGCGACCTCCGGCTCGTACAGCACCTCGCACGCGGTCGGACCGCGCAGGTCGGTGCCGTACAGCGACTCGTCGGCGCGGCCGGCGCCGATCATCCGCATCCGCACCTGCCCCACCGGATCCGCCAGCGGCGCGGCCGCTTCGGTGAACGTGCCGTACAGCCCCAGGTGCACGTGCACGACCAGGCCCGAATCGTAATGGTGCAGCAGATGTTTCCCCCACGCCTCGGCCCGCACGAGGACCCGCCCGTCCACCAGCGCCGCGCCCTCGGCGAACCGCCCCTGCGGACTCGATACCCGCACCACGCCGCCGCCGAACCGCTTGTGATGCAACCGGGCCAGCCGGTGCAGGGTGTGCCCCTCAGGCATACCCACCGCCCGAACCACCGCCAGAGCCCCTAGGGCAACCGCCCCTGCCGACACGCCGCCGCACCTTGTTCCGCACTTCCTCTCCGCACCAGGCGACCGGCATCCCCCTCGACGCCGGATATCGCACGGTCAGCGTATCGGTCACGGGCCGTACGAATGCGACCGGCGCACAGCCGCCACCGCCGATCGCCGACAGCGCCCTCCCCGGTGGCGATGCCATCGTCCGAGCGCCGCACGAACACACGACCGGACCAGCCGGACGCGCTCCATCCGGAACCTGGACCGACCCGAACCGCGCACGAGCACCACCGGACCGATCGCCTCCACTCCGCCGGAAACGAGCCCCGAGCCTCACTCGAACACACCAGCAGTCCGGTCGCGTGTCGTCGCGCACCGAGACCGGCCGGCCGAGCCGCACCGGCGTGCACCGGCGGGAATTCCGGCTGCCGTCGTCCGGAACCAGGCCGCCCCTGCCCCGCTCCGACACCGACGCCGCGGGGTGCTACACGGTGCGTGATCTGTGGGCGCACACCAGCGCCACCACTACCGGCAGCCTGCGCGCGGACGTCCCGTCGCACGCCGTGACGATGCTGAGGATCGCACCCACGTGCTGACCGGACCGGCCACCTGGTGAGTCGGCCGGGCACGTCGACCGGACCGATCGGCACATCGACGAGGCCCGGGCGACACCGTCCGGCGAGCAGCGCGCGGCCCGGTCCGTCGGCCGGCGGCAGGCCGAGCGACACCGCCTACCGGACGGCTGGCCGAGCGACACCACCTGCCGGACAGCTGGCCGAGCAACACCGCCTGCCGGACGGCAGGCCGAGCGACACCGAATCAGCTCGGGAGGGCCGGCGCCTCGCCGCTCTTCTCGTACTCGGCGATGATGTCGAGGCGGCGCTGGTGGCGCTCCTCACCCGACCACGGGGTGGCCAGGAAGGCGTCGATGATGGCCAGCGCGCCCTCGGTGCTGTGCATGCGGCCGCCGATGCCCATCAGCTGAGCGTTGTTGTGCTGGCGGGCCAGCTGCGCGGTCTCGACGCTCCAGGCCAGCGCGCAGCGGGCGCCGGGCACCTTGTTGGCGGCGATCTGCTCACCATTGCCGCTGCCGCCGAAGACCAGGCCGAGGCTGCCCACGTCGGCGACGACGCGGCGGGCCGCATCGATGCAGAACGCCGGGTAGTCGTCGACGGCGTCGTACTCGTGCGCCCCGCAGTCGACGACCTCGTGACCGGCCCGCTGCAGATGGTCCTTGACGTGGTTCTTCAGTTCGAAGCCGGCATGATCGGCACCCAGGTATACGCGCATGGCAGCGATTGTGTCAGGCGGTCGGGCGCCCGTTCGCTCTGGGCCGATGCGCCGTTCGCGGCCGGTCCGGCGGCCGTGTGCCGCGGGCTCGCAGCGCGAAGATCGAAGACTGCCTAGAGTTCACAGCATGCAGCCCGAGGACAGAACTCCGCCCCCGACAGCATATTCGGGACGGTCACCCGCCGAGCCCACCGACGTCCCGGCCGCCGGATGGGATCCGCAGGTCGGGCCGCCGGGATGGGCGCCGCAGACGCCGTACTCGCCGCCGCAGCCGCCGGTTGTCCAGCAGACCCGCGGGCTCGGCCCGTTCGGGATGCCGGCCCGGCACAGCTGGGAGATCGGGCTGCTGGTCGTGGTCATCGTGCTGACCGCCAGCGGCTATCTACTCAGCCTGCTGGTTCTGCTCGCCGGCGCGATCAACGACTACATGCTGCTGCTGTTGCTGGCGCCGGTCCTGCTGTATCTGGGCCGCGGCCTGAACTACGCGACGCAGCGGATCAACGCGGTGAAGATGTCGCCCACGCAGTTTCCCGAGGGCTACCACATGGTGGTGGAGGCCGCCCAGCGCTTCGGCATGGCGCGAGTGCCGGACGCGTACGTGGTGACCGGCAACGGGCAGATCAACGCCTTCGCGTCCGGGCACGGATTCCGCCGCTACGTCGTCGTCTACAGCGATCTGTTCGAGGTGGGCGGCCGCGCCCGCAACCCCGACGCGCTGGCGTTCATCATCGGCCACGAGGTCGGGCACATCGCCGCGGGGCACGTGTCGTACTGGCGGCAGCTGGGCATGTTCCTGGTGCCGTTCCTGCCGGTCCTGGGCAATTCGCTGATCCGCAGCCAGGAGTACACCGCCGACAACCACGGATTCTGCAACCGGCCCGGCGGCGCACCGGGCGCGATGCAGACGCTGGCCGGCGGCAAATGGCTGAACCCGCTGGTCGGATTCGACGAGATGGCCGACCGGGCGGCGCAGGAGAAGGGTTTCTTCGTCTGGGTCGCCAACGCCATGGCCTCGCACCCGGTGCTGACCTGGCGCATGTGGGCGCTGCGCGACCGCAGCCGGCACGGCAAGCTGTTCTGGCGTCCGAGCGCACCGCCACCATCGGGCACTCCCGTTGCGCCACAAGGATTTCCGCCGCCGGGCGGGGCGGAGTACCCGGAGTCCGGGGGACCGGCGTACCCGTACCCCGACGGACCGGTCTACCCGCAGTCCACCGAGTACCCTCAACTCGGCGGCTCGGGCTACCCGCAGCCGAGCGGATCGAGCTACACGCAACCAGGCGGCCCGGGGTACGCACAGCCCGGCACCTCAGGTTTCACACGGCCAGGCAGCCCAGACTTCACGCAGCCGACCGGCTCCGGATACACACAACCCAGCGGATCGGGATACACACAACCCGACGGCCCAGGCTTCACCCAACCCGGCGACTCAGGCTTCACACAGCCCGGTACCTCGGAGTTCACTCAGCCCAGCGGCCCCGGCTTCACCCAGCCCGGCAGCTCCGGCTCCGCCCAGACCAGCAGCTCGGGGCCCACCCAGCCCGGAGGCTCCGGGTTCACTCGGTCCAGCGGCTCCGGCCCCGGACAACCGGACGGCTCGGGGTACGCACAGCCCGGTAGTTCGGGCTATGACGCCGAGCCGGGGCCGGACTATCGGCAGCCGGGCGACGCCACCGGCTACGGCGAATACCCGGGCCCGCCACCGGACCGACGCTGACACCGGACGGTGGCCCCGGCAAGCGCTGCCGGATCGGATACCGTTCCGCCGCACGGGCTTCCGCCGCGCGAACAGCTGAACGCACCGGGCGGCGGACCACCGTGGGCATCAGGCTGTCCGGGGCCCGACCAGCGACTCAGCGACATGGCGGCGGATGGCCGAGCCCGCCACGCGTGTAGCCGTACCGATGTCACCCTACGAGTGGAGCACTGGGACCGGCAGGTTGTCGCCTACGACCATCCGGACCGGCCGGGGATACGCGGGAACGGCGGGTGCAGTCCGCCGGCCGGATCGGCGGTCCGGAAGGGTCGCGCAAAAGGCCCACTGCGGCAGCGACATTCGCCAACCGACCGGTCGGAAAGAATGGAGAAGAGACGCGGGCCGCATCGGCTCCGCCGTGCCTGCGGGGAACCGCGGCCGAGTCGGGATGACAGGATTTGAACCTGCGACCCTCCGCTCCCAAAGCGGATGCGCTACCAAGCTGCGCTACATCCCGTTGCGGAAGCCGCGGGGCCTCCGGGCCGCGGGCGGCTCCTGCCGGAGCGGGCGACGGGAATCGAACCCGCACCATCAGCTTGGAAGGCTGAGGTTCTACCATTGAACTACGCCCGCGCGCGTACGACATCGATAGGATCGCCACGATGGTGTCTGCGTCGGCGACAGCAGGCTCCGCGCCACACCCGCGTTCGGCGGTCCCCGCCCGTGGCTCCCGCGGGTTGTCGGCCGGAATCCACTCCGCCGCAACGGATCACGGTGGATTCCGGCCGGGGTATCAGTCGAACTCGGGCGCCTCGTCGCGGGTGCGCTTGAGTTCGAAGAAGTGCGGGTACGAGGCGAGGGCGACGGCGCCGTCCCAGACCTTGCCGGCCTCCTCGCCGCGCGGGATGCGAGACAGCACCGGGCCGAAGAAGGCCACCTCGTTGATGTGGATGGTGGGGGTGCCGACATCCTTGCCGACCTTGTCCATGCCGGCGTGATGGCTGGCGCGCAACGCCTCGTCGTAGTCGGTGCTCGACGCGGCGGCGGCCAGTTCGGCGGGCAGGCCGGCCTCGGCGAGCGAATCGGCGATGACGGCGGCCAGCGACTCGCCGCGGTCCTCGCGCTCGTACTCCTCGCGGCGGTTGTGGATGCGGGTGCCCATCGCCGTGTACAGCGGCGAGAGGATCTTGTCGCCGTGCTGCTGGGCGGCGGCGATCGCCACCCGGACCGGCCCCCAGGCGGTCTTCATCATCTCCAGGTACTGCTCGGGCAGGTCGCGACCCTCGTTCAGCACCGCCAGGCTCATTACGTGGAACCGGGTCTCGATGTCGCGGACCTTCTCGACCTCCAGAATCCAGCGGGAGGTGATCCAGCACCACGGACACAGCGGATCGAACCAGAAGTCCACGCGGTCCTTACCGTCGGTCGGGGCGCCGCCGTCCGCCGGGGTGGTCGTCGTATCGCTCACCTTGAGTCCTCTCGGAAGATCGGGCCGGCACCGTGGAATCGCACCGGTGCCGTCAACACTGATCAACCACGGAATCTTCCGGATATTTCCCGGCCGGGCGACCGGCGCGCAGTAGTGTCGGAATCGACCTGGCTGCCCTCGTACGGAGGTGTGTCATGACCACGGATTCCGCGTTCGTCATCGTCGGCGGCGGGCTGGCCGCCGTCAAGCTCGCGGAGGCGTTGCGCGGCAACGACTTCGACGGCACCGTCACCCTGATCGGCACGGAGGAGCACCTCCCCTACGAGCGGCCGCCGCTGTCGAAGGAACATCTGCTGGGCAAACAGCAGCTCGCCGATTTCACCACCGCCCCCGCACAGTGGTACCGCGACCACCACGTCGAGGTGCTGCCCGGCACCACCGTAACGGCGATCGACCGCGACGCACGCACCGTCACGCTGCCCGACGGTTCCACACGGCGCTACGACAAGCTGGCGCTGGCGACCGGCTCGCGGCCGCACCGCCTGCCGATTCCGGGCGCCGACGCGGACGGGGTGTACGAGCTGCGCACGATCGAGCAGTCCGATGCGCTCCTCGCGCTGTTCGGTTCGGCGCGGCGGCTCGCGGTGATCGGCGCGGGCTGGATCGGCCTGGAGGTGGCGGCCGCCGCCCGCACCGCCGGTGTCGAGGTCACGGTGCTGGAGACGCAGCGGGTCCCCCTGCAAGCCGCGCTCGGCACCCGGATGGGCGAGGTCTTCGCCGAGCTGCACCGGGCGAACGGCGTCGACCTGCGCTGCGAAGTGCGGGTCGCCGAGATCACCACCTCGGGCGGCACGGCCACCGGGGTGCGCCTGGACGACGGCACCGTGCTCGAGGCCGACGCGGTCCTGCAGGCCGTGGGCGCGCGGCCGAATATCGAACTCGCCGGCAATGCCGGTCTCGCCGTCGACAGCGGCGTACTGGTGGACGAGCACCTGGCGACCAGCGATCCGAATATCGTCGCCGCCGGCGATATCGCCGAGCAGCAGCATCCGGTGCTGAAGCGGCGAATTCGCGTGGAGCACTGGGCGAATGCCCTCAATCAGCCCGCGGTGGCCGCGCAGACCATGCTGGGCAGGCCGGCCACCTACGACCGGCTGCCCTACTTCTTCACCGACCAGTACGACCTGGGCATGGAGTACACCGGATACGTCGCACCGGCTCAGGACGCGTCGGTCGTGATCCGCGGGGACGTCGCCGCGCGCGAGTTCGTGGCGTTCTGGCTGGACTCCGGGAATCGGGTGCTGGCGGGGATGAACGTGAACGTCTGGGATGTCACCGACCGGATCAAGGAGCTGATCGCGGGCGGCGAGGCGGTCGATCCGCAGCGCCTGACCGACCCGTCGACCCCATTGTGATCACCGTCACATGCCAGATGTGTAGAAGGCTCGCCGCCGGCTCCGACCTGTCGGTGAGAGCGCCACAGCGGGCGCACCGAACGGCGAGGAGCCGACCATGAAGTACATGCTGCTGAAGACCTACACTCAGGCCGCCTACTGCCACACCCAGATCGACCAGTGGACACCGGAGGAGATCGCGGCGCACATCGAGTTCCAGCGCGCCCTGGGCGAGGAGTTGAGCAAGTCCGGCGAACTGGTGGACGCCCAGGGTCTGGCCTTCCCCGACCAGGCCCGCATCGTGCACTCCGACGGCCGCTCGGCGCCCGTGGTGACCGACGGCCCGTTCCCGGAGACCAAGGAGTTCCTGGCCGGGTACTGGATGGTGGATGTCGACAGCCCCGAACGCGCCGTCGAGATCGCCGCCCGCGCCTCCGCGGGCCCCGGCCCGGGCGGCAAGCCGATCGGCGAGTACATCGAGGTGCGGGCCCTGATGGACGCCCCCACCGGCGACGCCTGACCGAATCCTGGTGCCCCGTGCCCGAATCGGAGACCCAGCAGCCCGGAACGCCAGCAACCGCGCCCGGCGATGCGTCCTCCGTCGTGAGCATGCCGTCTCCGGCTCGGGACGCGGGGTACCGGGGGCACGGCACGTCGCGGGCGGCGGGTGAGGTTGCGCTTCTGCTGCGGGAGATCGCGCCGACGGTGCTCGGTGTGCTGACGCGGCGGTCGGGGGATTTCGATAGGGCCGAGGACGCCGTGCAGGAGGCGATGCTGGCGGCGGCCACGCAATGGCCCGAGGACGGGCTGCCGGACAATCCGCGGGGATGGTTGCTCCAGGTGGCGCAGCGGCGGCTGACCGATGCGGTGCGCGCCGAAATCGCCCGGCGCAACCGGGAAGTCGCGGTCGCGGTGCAGGATGTCGTGCCGCCCAGCGATATTCGGCCGGCGCAGGACGACACCCTGACGCTGTTCCTGCTGTGCTGCCATCCGGCGCTGTCGCCCGCGAGCGCCATCGCGCTGACGCTGCGCGCGGTGGGCGGCCTCACCACCGAGGAGATCGCCCGGGCCTTCCTGCTACCGGAAGCGACCATGGCACAGCGGATTTCCCGGGCGAAGAAGCGGCTGGCGGCGGTGGAACGCCCCTTCGCGGCACCGGCCGATCTCGCCGACGACGGGCGGGTCGACTCGGTGCTGCGGGTGCTGTACGTCGTGTTCACCGAGGGCCACACCGCGACCGTCGGCGCTCGGCTGTACCGGGTCGACCTGGCCACCGAGGCGATCCGGCTGGCCTTCCTGATGCACCGGCTGCTGCCCGGCGATCCCGAGGTGACGGGCCTGCTGGCGCTGATGCTGCTCACCGACGCCCGCCGGGCTGCCCGCACCGGCCCCAACGGCGAACTCATCCCCTTGATCGAACAGGATCGCTCCCGGTGGGACCGGTCGCGGCTGGCCGAGGGCCTGCGGCTGGCCACCGCGGCGATCGGGCACGGCCTGGACGGCCCGTACCGGATCCAGGCCGCGATCGCCGCGCTGCACGCCCAGGCCAGGCGGGCGGAGGACACCGATTGGGAGCGAATCCTGGTGCTGTACACCATGTTCGACCGCCTCGCCGACAATCCGATGGTCACCCTCAATCGCGCCGTCGCCACGGCCATGGTGCACGGCCCCGCCGCCGGCCTGGAACTGGCGAACACCCTCGAGGATCGGCTCACCGGCAACCACCGCCTCGACGCCGTCCGCGGCCACCTCCACGAGATGTCCGGCGACCGCCCCGCCGCCGTAGCCGCCTACACGTCCGCGGCCCGCCTGACGACCAGCGCCCCGGAGCGCGACTACCTCACCCTCCGCGCCGCCACCCTGCGGCACGGGTGACAGGCGCCGACGTCGGCGACGGCCCGGACCCGGCCAGGGCCGGCGGACACCGAACCCGAAGGTCCCGGAAGGTCAGCTGCCGGACCAGGTCCGGGAGGTGATCAGTTCGTACGCCTCGACGTACTTGCGGCGCGTGCCGGCGACGATGTCGGCGGGGATCTCCGGGCCCGGGGGCTCCCTGTTCCAGCCGGTCGAGGTGGCCCAGTCGCGGACGAACTGTTTGTCGAAGGAGCGTTGCGGACGGCCGGGTTCCCAGTCGTCGGCGGGCCAGTAGCGCGACGAGTCGGAGGTCAGGACCTCGTCGCCGAGGGTGAGAACGTCGCCGTCCCAGCCGAACTCGAACTTGGTGTCGGCGATGATCACGCCCCGCTCGGCGGCGTAGGCGGCGCCGCGGGAGTAGACGCCGAGGGTGAGCTCGCGCAGGCGCTCGGCGACGAAGCGCCCCTCCTGCCGCACCACGTCGTCGAAGGTCATGGGCTCGTCGTGGCCCTGGGCGGCCTTGGTGGTGGGCGTGAAGATCGGCTCCGGCAGCTTGTCGCCCTCGCGCAGGCCCGGCGGCAGCGCGATACCCGACACCGAGCCGGTGCGCTCGTACTCCTTCAGCCCCGAGCCGGACAGGTATCCGCGCGCGATGCACTCGACCTGCACCATCTTCAGCGGCGCCACCCGCACCGCGCGCCCGGCGAATTCGGCCGGAACGTCGGTGGTCGACAGGATGTGGTTGGGGACATCGGCGAAGTACTCGAACCACCAGTTCGACAGCTGGGTCAGCAGCGAGCCCTTGTCCGGGATCGGCGTCGGCAGCACCACATCGAACACCGACACCCGATCGGAGGCGACCAGGAGCAGCGAGTCGCCGTCCTCGTACAGATCGCGCACCTTGCCGGAGTGGATGTGCCGCAACTGTCCTCCTCGTGGACGTGGGAAGCCGGGAATGTCGCTCAGCCTACCGACGCGGCATTGCCGCACGGTCGCCGCGGTAGGAACCCGGGTCCGGACACGAACCCCCGGGGCACCGCCGCGCGATTCCGGTACGGCGGACGCCTCGTCCGGCCGTCCGGGGCGGACACGGTCGGCCCGGCCGCGCACGGGCGCCGGCACGGGGCCCGGTCCGGGGACGCTCATCCGCTGAGCGCGGGCGCGGACGCGGCGGGGCGGCGGGCACCACGGATCGGCGGCCGGGCACCCGGTCGGCACCGCGCTCGTCCCCGGCGACCTCACCCCGAGCCGACGCCGAAACGGAACCGGCGCGCGCAGGTCGGCGGACACGATCCCGCACCGACGTGGCATTCTGGCTTCGTTGTCCCGCTCACGGGGCCGCGGCAGCACCGAACCCTCGCGACCGGCGGCACCGAGCCCTCGCGACACCGGGACCGACGCACCAACCGACGGCGCCGCCCGCTCCTCACCGGTGATGGGCGCCCCGCCCGGCACAGCTCTCCGACCAGCGAAGGAGTCTCCTTGTCCGCACCGAATCTCACCCGTGAGCAGGCGATCGCACGCGCCGCGACGATCGGCGTGGAGAACTATCGCGTCGACCTCGACCTGACCGGGTCCGCCGAGACGTTCTTCTCCCGGTCGGCCGTCACCTTCACGGCGACGCCCGGATCGGAGACCTTCCTCGATATCGTCGGCGCCGGGGTGCGGTCGGCGGTGCTCAACGGCGTCGCCCTGGAGATCGGCGACTACGACGAGTCCGAGGGGCTGACGCTGACCGGCCTGGCCGAGCGCAACGAACTGGTGGTGGAGGCCGACTGCGAGTACTCGCACACCGGCGAGGGCCTGCACCGCTTCGTCGACCCGACCGACGACAAGGTCTACCTGTACTCGCAGTTCGAAACCGCCGACGCCAAACGGATGTTCGCCTGCTTCGACCAGCCGGATCTCAAGGCCACCTACGACATCACCGTGACCGCCCCGGCGGGCTGGGAGGTCATCTCCAACGGCGCCGCGATCGAGACGACCGAGACCGGCGGCGGCGTCCGGCACACCTTCGCCACCACCCCGCGCATGAGCACCTACCTCGTCGCGCTGATCGCCGGCCCCTACGCCAAGTGGACCGACACCTACACCGACGAGCACAGCAGCATCCCGCTCGGCATCTACTGCCGCGCCTCGCTGGCCGAATTCATGGACGCCGACCGGCTTTTCACCGAGACCAAGCAGGGCTTCGGCTTCTATCACGAGAACTTCGGCGTGCCCTACGCTTTCGGCAAGTACGACCAGCTGTTCGTGCCGGAGTTCAACGCGGGCGCCATGGAGAACGCGGGCGCGGTCACCTTCCTCGAGGATTACGTCTTCCGCTCCAAGGTGACCCGGGCCTCCTACGAGCGCCGCTGCGAGACGGTGCTGCACGAGATGGCGCACATGTGGTTCGGCGACCTGGTCACCATGAAGTGGTGGGACGACCTGTGGCTGAACGAGTCGTTCGCCACCTTCGCCTCGGTGCTGTGCCAGACCTCGGCCACCGAATACACCAGCGCCTGGACCACTTTCGCGAACGTGGAGAAGTCCTGGGCCTACCGGCAGGACCAGCTGCCGTCCACCCACCCGATCGCCGCCGACATTCCGGACCTGGCCGCCGTCGAGGTCAACTTCGACGGAATCACCTACGCCAAGGGCGCTTCCGTGCTCAAGCAGCTGGTCGCCTACGTGGGCCGGGAGCCGTTCCTGGCGGGCCTGCGCGACTACTTCGCCCGGCACGCCTACGGCAACGCCACCTTCGACGACCTGGTGGGCGCGCTCGAAAAGTCTTCCGGCCGCGACCTTTCCGGCTGGGGCACGCAGTGGCTCAAGACCACCGGACTGAACATCGTGCGCCCGGAGTTCGAGGTGGACGCCGACGGCCGGTTCACCCGGTTCACGGTGATCCAGGAGGGCGCCCGGCCCGGCGCCGGCGAGCGCCGCGTGCACCGGCTGGCCGTCGGCGTCTACGACGAGCAGGACGAGGCCGGCGCATCCACCGGACCCCGTAAGCTGGTGCGCACCAAGCGCATCGAGCTCGATCTCGACGCCGTGGAGCGCACCGACGTGCCGGAACTGGTGGGCGTCCCGCGTGGCAAGCTGGTGCTGATCAACGACGACGACCTCACCTACTGCTCGCTGCGCCTGGACCCGGAGTCGCTGGACACAGTGGTCACCCGCATCGCCGATATCGCCGAATCGCTGCCGCGCACGCTGTGCTGGTCGGCGGCATGGGAGATGACCCGGCAGGCGGAGATGCGTGCCCGCGACTTCGTCGCGCTGGTGCAGCGCGGTGTCGGCGCGGAGACGGAAATCGGTGTGGTGCAACGAGTCCTGATGCAGGCGCGTACCGCGCTGGCCTCCTACGCCGAACCGGAGTGGGCCGCGCGCGAGGGCTGGCCGCAGTTCGCCGACCGGCTGCTGGAGCTGGCCCGGGCGGCCGAGCCGGGGTCGGATCATCAGCTGGCCTTCGTCAACGCGCTCAGCGACGCGCAGCTGTCCGCACAGCACGTCGAGGCACTCGGCGCACTGTACGAGGGAGATTCCGCCAAGGCCGGGCTGACGGGCCTGGTGGTGGACACCGACCTGCGCTGGCGGCTGGTGCGGGCACTCGCCGCGGCGGGCGCGATCGACACCGCCGGCGACGCGACACCGGTGATCGATGCCGAGCTCGACCGCGACCCGACCGCCGCCGGCCGCCGCCAGGCGGCCGCCGCGTCCACCGCCCGGCCGCAGCCCCCGGTGAAGGAGATCGCCTGGAACACCGTGATGACCGACGATTCGGTGCCCAACATCACCGCCCGGGCCATCGTCGGCGGCTTCGCCCCGGCGGGCCAGGCCGACCTGCTGGCGCCCTACGTCGAGCGCTATTTCGCCGAGATCCCCGGCGTCTGGGAGCGCCGCTCCAGCGAGGTCGCCCAGACCGTCGTCGTCGGCCTCTACCCGCACTGGGCGATCAGCGACGAGGCGGTCGCGGTGGCCGACAAGTTCCTCGCCGAGGACCGTCCCCCGGCACTGCGCCGCCTGGTGGTCGAGGGCAAGGCCGGCATCGAAAGGTCCCTGCGCGCCAGGGCTTTCGACGCCGAATAGCGCATCCACGCCCCTGCCTGTTCCGCCGCCTGCGTGACTCCGCGACGGCGGCGAGAACAGGCAGGGGACATGCTGGTCGTTCGGCGAGCAGTGCGTACAGCAACCCGGGCTGCTGGAATTCACCGAGACGCACGCGGTATCGGTCGCGCGGTGGTATGTGGTCGCGGTGTCGTTCGCCGCGCTGCTGGAGGACCATCCGGTCGACGCCGCACCGGGCTCCTTGGAGCTGTTCCGCGGCGATGCACCGCCCGCCGCCGGCGGACGCGACCGACACACCATCCGCCGCCAGTGGACGCGACCAACACACCGCCCGCCGCCAGTGGACGCGACCAACACACCGCCCGCCGCCAGTGGACGCGACCGACACCATGCCGCCAGGGTCCCGCCCCTCGTCGGGGCCCTGGCGGCACGTCTTGCGACGCAACGCGATTCCCGGGTCCGCGCGGGCGGGGCCGCCTTGCGAAGTCGTGGACGAACATCGGCCGGGCACGCAGGGAGGGGTGTCCGGCCGACGGAGGTCAGTCGAACGGCGGACGGATGTCGGTGACCGTGTACATCCACACGTCGACGGTCTCCATGGCGATACCCGTGTCCGGCGCGTCGGCTACGGCGCGCCAGGCGTCGAGGTGTTCGCGCGACTCCCAGCGCTCGAAGTTGTTCACCCGCTCCGGATTCAGGGGGTCCGCGGTGATGGCCACGTCGAAGCAGCCCTCGGCCGCCCGCGCCCGCCGGACCAGGTCCTGATGCGCGGCGACGAACGCGTCACGCCGGTCCGCCGCGACCGTGACATATCCGGCAATGATCAGCATCGGGCAACCTCCTGAGACAACGGCTTCCCAAGACAGACGGCGCGGCCGATCGAAATTCATCGCATCCGGCCGCCGTCACACCGCCGGACAACCCGTGCGCCTGTCCGGAGTCGGGGTGTCGTCCGGCATTCCCGAGAGAGTCCCGCGGCGGCCGGTAAGCAGATCTCCCGGGCACGATGCCGTGCTCCGCACACGCCGAGACAGTTGACCACCGGCTCGGCCGACTCCGCGCGTTTCCCGGCATTGTGACTCGTCGCCTCCGGGGCGACCGCATGGCCGATGGGAAGCGCCGGATCCTCGCTGCTGTGAGCAGATCCGCTCACAGCAGCGTGGGGCGGTTTTCCCGTGAGTGCGCGGGCACGGTGGGTGCATGACCAACGACGACAAGACTCCGCTGTTCAGCTGGCGCGCCCGCGAGCAACTGCTCAGCCGGCGCATTCTGGTGCTCGACGGGGGGCTCGACGACGACAACGGGACGCTGCTGGCGACGCAGTTGCTCACGCTCGCGGCCGAGGATCCCGATTCCGGTATCTCGCTGTGGATCCACTCCCCCGGCGGATCGGTGCCGTCGATGCTCGCGATCCGCGACGTGATGCGGCTGGTGCCGTGCGAGGTCTCCACGCTGGCACTGGGTTTGGCGTGCAGCGCGGGACAGTTCCTGCTCTCGTCCGGCACCCGCGGCAGGCGGTTCGCCCTGCCGCACGCCCGGATTCTCATGCATCAGGGTTCGTCGGGCATCGGCGGCAGCGCGGGCGAGATCGAGGTGCAGGCCGACGACCTGCGGCACACCGTCGAAACTGTGCTCGGACTGATCGCCGAGGACACCGGCCAGCCCTACGAACGCATCTACGAGGATTCCCTGCACGACCGCTGGTTCAGCGCATCCCAGGCCCAGGAGTACGGCTTCATCGACGGCATCGTCGACTCGTTCCACCAGGTGATCCCGAAACGACAGAAAGTGGGGATCTCAGCCTGAGCGGCCGGGCCCGGAGCCGGCAGCGAAGCGTAACCACGGGCCGCCCATACCGCACCACGACACCGCACAAGCAACCAAGCCCGAACCCGACAACGCAGCGCAACCACGCAGGACCCGCCCACGACGCACTGCGGCACAACAGGAGTAGCCGAGCCGGGCGCGGCAGTGAAGCGTGACCACGGAGGGCCACGCCGGCATTCACTCTCACCAGGACCGTCAGGAGACAGCATGACCAGTTACACGATTCCCAATGTCATTGCGCAGCATCCGCACGGCGAGCGGATCATGGACGTCTACTCGCATCTGCTCACCGAGCGGATCGTCTATCTCGGCACCCCGATCGACTCGGGGGTGGCCAACGCGCTCATCGCCCAGCTACTCCACCTGGACGCCGACAGCCCCGGGCAGGACATCAACCTCTACATCAACTGCGAGGGCGGCGACCTGTCGGCCATGCTCGCGGTCTACGACACCATGCAGCACGTCCACTCCCCGGTCGTGACCACCTGCGTGGGGCAGGCCATGGGCGTGGGGGCGGTGCTGCTCGCGGGCGGGGCGACGGGGCGACGCGCCATGCTGCCGCACACACGCATCGTGTTGCACCAGCCCGCGGCTCGCGGCCAAGGAGCGATTCCGGATCTGATCATCCAGGCCGACGAACTCGTCCGGCTACGCGCGGAGATCGAGACGATCCTGTCGAAGCACACCGGCCAGGAGGTGGAGATCCTGCGCCACGACACCGACCGCGACCGAGTCTTCACCGCCCAAGCGGCCGTCGACTACGGCCTGGTCGACCAGATCCTGGACCCGCGCGGCTGAACCGATCCGGGTTCGTCGATGTCGGCCGACGAACCGGGCGCGGCCACAGGACCTCGGCCAGGCCGTGCAGGGGTGCGGGACGTCCGCTCAGGCGGCCAGGGCCATGAGCGTGGGACCCTCGGGGCGGTGATCGGGCACGACCGGTTCGGGATCGCCCGGGGCGGTGACCCGGGTGAGGTCGAGCCGTCGGCGGCGTGCCGCCTCGAGCAGATCCGCGGGCGCCGCGCCGGACGCGCCCGCCGGCGTCGGCACCGCCTCTCGGCGCGAGGCGCCCGGACGGGCGAGGGCGAGCCGCCGCTGTCGCCGGAGTTCGTCGGCGACCTGTTCGGTGAGTCCGCCGAGGGAGGTGCCGAGCGCACCCGCCAGCGCGGCGATCATCTCGCTGGACGGCTCCTTACGCCCGCGCTCCACCTCGGACAGGTACTGCGGCGAAACTCCTGCGCGCCCGGCCGTTTCGGCCAGCGTCTCCCCTTGCTCCCGGCGCAGTGCGCGAAAACGCTCGCCGAGCGCCTCGCGCCACAGCGGTTCCCGGACCGCCTCCCCCGGCCGGGCAGGCGAGCGATCGTCGCGTCCGCCGGGAATCGAATGAAGTCGCGGGTGCTCGGCCATACTCCGAGCCTAAGGTCCCACCCGGCCACCGCACCCACTCATTACGCTCAGAGCGTAATTCGGACCTGCCGTTCGCAGGCCGGCGCGAGACCGCCCGGCACCGGTTCCGCGGCCGATACCTGCGTCGCCCGCGCGGGCTCACGCAACGGTGGCGGCATGCCGATCGGCGGCTCCGACCGAATCGGGGCTGACCGAATCGGACCGACGCCGCCCCGCTTATGTCCCCGCACTCGTTGCGGTGCGGGGAAACGGCAGGGGCGCAGCGTATGTCAGCTGGGGCGGCCGATGGCGGCGGCCATCACCCGGACGGCCGAGACCAGGCCGTCGATCAGCTGGCCCTGACGGAACGAGCTGAGCGCGGCCGTCACGCCGAGCTGGCAGATGCGGTCGTTGACCCGGTCGGCGACATCGCGGCCGGAGCGGACCTCGACGGCACGATCGTTCGGCGAGACGGCGATGAGCACCGAACGCTCCGCCTCGGGGGTGGCCGGGAAGATCGCCTCGACGCCGCTCGCCGGATCCGGCCGCAGCTCACCGATGTAGATGTTGAACCGGACCTTGGTCGCCCGGGTGGCCTCGGTCAGGGTGTTGTCCATCAGCAGCCGCTCGTTGTCGTTGAACGGCGCCTCCTTGAACATGTCCCCGGCCTCGTGCACGCCGGACACCCGGCCGCTGCTGGTGACTACGTATCCGCGCGGCAGGTCGGCCTCGACCACCGCGGGCCACTCAGAATGTGCCACTTGCCCGGCCTCCGATCAGGTCCGCCCCGGCGGATTCGATTGCCGCATGACCGCCATGCGAGGTACTGCCATGCGAGGTTTCGTCGACGTGGTGACCGAACGCCGTCACCTCGTCGGTCGCGCTCCACAGCACCGGGTCGGCGGTCCACTTGTCACCGAGGTTGTAGTGGACCGGCTTCTCGCCCGGCAGTGGCTTACCGAGGTACGACAACCCGGCGATCACCGCGTAGATCACCAGCGGGATGCCGACGAAGATCAGCGCTGTCTCGAGAATGCTCACAGCCCAACGTTAGACGATGCGTCCGACAGGGTCATCGACCGGTGACGTGTCGCGGCGACTCACACCAGCCAGACCGCCGCGTTCACCGGCAGCCGGTCGCCCTCCAGCGGCGCGCTGGCCAGCAGCACCTCGCCCGGCGGCAGCGGTATCGACGCCTCGGAGGCGTTCAGCGCGCAGACCAGCCCGCCCGGCCGCCGGAAGGCCAGGCAGTCGTCCGGGCTGCCGTACCAGTCGAGCTCGGCGCCGGCGAATTCCGGTCGCTCGGCACGCATCTCGATGGCCAGCCGGTACAGCGACAGCGTCGAATCGACGCTCTCCAGCTGCGCCTCCACCGTGAGATCCGACCACCGCGGCGGCAGCGGCAGCCACGACCGGCCCGTGGTGAACCCGAACGGCGGCTGCTCACCCTCCCACGGAATCGGCACCCGGCAGCCGTCGCGGCCGCGCACGGCATGCCCGGAACGCTCCCACGTCGGGTCCTGCAGCACCTCGTCCGGCAGGTCGTCGACGTTCGGCAGGCCCAGTTCGGACCCGTTGTACACGAACACCGCACCCGGCAACGCCAGCTCGAGCAGCATCATCGCCCGGGCCCGGTCCACCCCCACGCTGCCGCCGCCGTACCGGGTGACCTCGCGCTCGATATCGTGATTGGACAGCGTCCAGGTCGCGCTGGCGCCCACCGACGACACCGAACTCAGCGAATTGTCCACGGCCGCACGGATCTTCGTGGCGTCGAACGGCGTCTCGGCGAGCCGGAAGTTGAATGCCAGCTGCAACTCGTCGGGCCGCACGTACTCGGCGAAGCGGGCGTTGTCGTCCACCCACACCTCGCCGATCGACACCGCGTCCGGATACTCGTCGATCACCTTGCGCAGCCGGCGGTGGATCTCGTGCACGCCCGGATTGTTGAAGCGCGGATCGTCGTCGTCGTGCTTCAGCATGCGGGTCTCGACCCGTTCCATATCGGGCAGTCCCGGCGGCTTGGCCATGCCGTGCGCCACGTCGATCCGGAACCCGTCGATGCCGCGGTCGAGCCAGAACCGCATGGTCTGCTCGAAATCGGCGATCACCTCGGGGTTTTCCCAGTTCAGATCGGGCTGCTCGGCGGCGAAGATATGCAGGTACCACTGGCCCGGCGTGCCGTCCGGCTCGGTGATCCGGGTCCAGGCCGGACCGCCGAAGATGCTCGGCCAATTGTTCGGCGGCTCGCTGCCGTCGGAGCCGCGGCCGTCGCGGAATACGTAGCGGGCGCGTTCGGGGCTGTCCGGCCCGGCGGCCAGCGCCTCGGTGAACCACGCGTGCCGATCGCTGGTGTGATTCGGCACCAGGTCCATGGTGACCCGGATCTCCCGGTCGTGCGCCTCGGCGATCAGCTCGTCCAGCACCGCGAGATCGCCGAACAGCGGGTCGATATCGCGCGGATCGCTGACGTCGTAGCCGCCGTCGGCCATCGGCGACCGCATGACCGGGCAGATCCACAGCGCATCGACCCCCAGCAGCTCCAGATAGCCGAGCCGATCGCGCAGACCGCCCAGATCACCGACACCGTCCCCGGTCGAATCGGCGAAGGAACGCGGGTAGACCTGGTAGAACACCGCCGATCGCCACCACGGCGCACGCCCGTCCGTCTCGTCGGGCCGCACGGGAGCATGTTCGGCGCGGTATGAAGCTGTCACAACGGGTAATAGTGCCAAAGGCTTTCGGCAAAAGTCCCCCCGCCCTGGCGTGTTGGACCGATCCGGCTAATCTTCAGCAGGAATCGGACATTCCCCGGTACGAGCCGGAGTTTCCGGCAGACGTTCAGAATGCCGAGTTGACCAGCGAATTCGCCGCCATCTCCAGGTAGTCGAGCAGGGCGCGGCGATGCTCGTCGTCGAGCACCTCCGGCTCGATCTCCGCGACCGCGATCCGCATGCAGCGCAACCACGCGTCCCGTTCGATCGGGCCGATCGGAAACGGCATGTGCCGCATCCGCAACCGTGGATGTCCGCGCTCGTCGGAGTAGGTCCGCGGGCCGCCCCAGTACTGCTCCAGGAACATCCGCAGCCGGCGTTCGGCCGGGCCCAGATCCTCTTCCGGATACAGCGGCCGCAGCACCTCGTCCCGGGCCACCTCCCGATAGAACGCCGCCACGATCCGCCGGAACGTCGCCGCCCCGCCGACCGCCTCGTAGAAGGATGTCGCCGTCTGTTCGCCGGAAGCCATCAACCCTCACTGTGTCGGATTCGCTACTGTGTCGGATTCGCCGAACCTTCGTCGCGGCCCGCAACACCGCCAGCATATCGCTGCGCCGTTCGGCCCGGCACGGCCCGGGATCCGGCGGCGGACACATACCGCCCCCGGGTGTTACCGCACCTTCACGAAAGCCACAGACGGAATGTGTCAAATCAGCTGGCATAGCCGACGGTTCCATGGTCAACTGGGTGGCAGTGTCTGCCCAGATACCATACGAACCGGACCAATGAATTCGGGGTTCCCATGAAGCAGCGGAACGGTGCTCGGTCACACGAGGTGAGAACGCACCGACAACTCCAGCCCGCCGATGTCCACAATCGTGGGTCGGGGGCTTCTCCGCTGCATGTTCTGTCCGATAAACGTCCGTATCCGCACCGCACCGTCGAGCCGGTCACCAGCGCCACCGCATGGGTGAAGCGCCGGGTGTTGCTTCTGAATGCCACCTACGAGCCGCTCACCGCGCTGTCCGCCCGCCGCGCCGTCGTTCTCCTCATCTGCGACAAGGCCGATACCGTTCACCACAATCCCGACAGCCCCGTCGTCCACTCCGCGGGCACGTCGGTCGCCCTCCCGTCCGTGATCCGCCTGCGCAACTACGTCCGCGTGCCGTATCGCGCCCGAGTCCCGATGACCCGCGCGGCGCTGATGCACCGCGACCGCTACCGCTGCGCCTACTGCGGCGCCAAGGCGGAGACCATCGACCACGTGATCCCGCGCAGCCGCGGCGGCGCCCACTCCTGGGAGAACTGCGTGGCCTCCTGCGCGCCGTGCAACCACCGCAAGGCCGACAAGCTGCTCAGCGAGATCGGCTGGACCTTGCACCACTCGCTGGTATCACCGAAGGGCCCGCACTGGCGACTGCTGTCGACCACCGCCGACCTGGATCCGGCGTGGTTGCAGTACCTCGGCGAGGGCGCCGCATAGCCCCGTCGATCGACGAGGAGCCCGCCGCGGAGATTGCCGGGCAGGCGCCGTGCGGTCCTGTCACGCGCCCCTGATCCGTTCTCGCCCAGGCCGATCCGTATGCGGCCAGGCCCTCGGTGGGCGACCGTCGAGCCGCCGGCCGTTCACCGAACTCGGCATGTCGATGCCCGGACCGGCCGTTCAACCCTGCGGTTACCGAGTCTCGCGGAGCGGGGCGGGCCCCCGCGAATCGATCGGGTTCCCCCGGATTGCCATCGACCTCGACAGCCATCGGCTGTTCCCGCGAGCGGCGCTCGACCGTGCACCGATGAGCGGATACCCGCTCGCCGCACCACCTTTCGCTCTTCGTCCGCGGCCGAAGCCGAAGCCGAAGCCGCGGCCACGGTCGTAGTCGTGGCCGAGGCCCACCGGGCCACCTCACGCACCCACGATCCGGCTACAAGTTCCGGCGGCGGCTACCCAGCCGGGCCGTGCGTGGCAGATCCACCACCGATTCCGCTCCCGGGACGATCCCGCAGGTCGTGATGTGCGGCCACACCTGACAGAGAGCGCCCACACCAAAAGAGAGCACCGCTCTTGACAATGCGTGGGCGCGGCGGCATGCTCATATTCGACAGAGAGCATCGCTCTCTAAAGTGATAGGAGCGCACAATGCCCGAACTGCACGTCGTCACCGGAGCCGGGCCCGTCGGCACCACCGTCGCCGAACAACTCGTCGCCGCCGGGAAGAACGTCCGCGTCCTGACCCGGTCCGGTAGCGGCCCGGAGCATCCGCTGATCGAGCGCCGCAAGGTGGATGTCACACGGCGCGACCAGCTTTCGGCGGCCGTCGAGGGCGCGGTCGCGGTCTACCACTGCACGCACGGCTCGCGGTATGCGGCGAGCGCCTGGTGGGCCGAGCTGCCCGCCACCGAGCAGATCGTGCTGGAGGTGGCCGGCCGCGCCGGCGCCGTGGTCGTCTTCCCCGAGAGCCTGTACTCCTACGGCCCGGTGACCGCGCCGATGACCGAGGACACGCCCCGGGCCGCCGACTTCGGCAAGCCCGCCGTGCGGGTGGCGCTACTGCGGGCGCGCGAGGAATCGTCGACGCCGACGGTCAGCGTCGCGGCCTCCGATTTCATCGGGCCGCATGTGCGGAACTCGCACGCCGGCGAGCGCATGGTCCCGAATATCCTGGCGGGCAAGGCGGTTCAGGCCTTCGGCAAACCGGATCTGCCACACTCGTTCACCTACATGCCCGATCTGGCGGCCGCGATGATCGCCGCCGCCGCGAACCGCACGCTGTGGAACTCCTTCCTGCACGCCCCCACCGCGCCCGCGGCGTCGATCCGCGAGCTGGTCGCGGCGCTGGCCGGCGCCGCGGGGCGGCCGGCGCCGAGAATCCTCGCGCTGCCGACCTGGACGCTGCGCGGCGCCGGGCTGATGAACGAGCTGATGCGCGAGCTGGCGGAGATGAACTACCAGTTCGACCGGCCCTTCGAACTGGACTCCACGGCCAGCGAGCGGAGGCTCGGGTTGGCCGCCACGCCACTCCCCGACGTCGCGAAGGGCACCGTGGAGTGGTGGAAAACCGTTGTCGCCCAGGGTAAGTAATCCCGGCGACGAGCGGATCAGCCGTACTCGCTGACCTGCACGCCCCAGGTTCCGGGTTCTCGCGCCTCGAAGATGTGCGGGCGATCGCCGGGATAGCGGATGTAGTCGCCGGGTTCGAGCAGGACCGGCGCCTCGGCCGGTCCGGCCAGGGCTCGCCCGGCGGCCAGGATCAGGTGCTCGACCTCGCCGTGCGAATGCGGATCGGCCAGGCGCGGCCGGCCGGGCTCGGCGGAGACGCGGTAGATGTCGCGGCGGGCGTTCGGCGGGCCCGCCGCCAGCAGCGTCACCCGGTAGTCGGCCTCCGAGGCGCCCAGCATCGGCCCCTCCCCCGCCCGGATCACCTGCACCCGCGGGCGCGGCGGATCGAGCAGGCGCGAGAACGGAATCCCCAGCGCGACGCACAGCGCCCAGAGGGTTTCGATGCTGGGATTGCCGACCCCCGACTCCAGTTGTGACAGCGTGGATTTGGCGACACCGGCGCGACGCGCCACCTCGGTCAGCGACAGGCCGACCCGGGCCCGTTCGCGGCGCAACGCGGCGGCGATGGCCTCCTGCGGTGGCGCGGGCTGGGCGCCGTCGTGCTCGGTCATGATGAATGCAGACAGTACCCGGGGGTCGCGGACGCGTGATTGACGAGGCCGCCCTGTCGCGTTCAATATAGTAGCCGTGCGTTCGATTTGGCGAACACTCGGCCGGCGCGACCGGACCGGCATCGCAACCGTCTGCCTGGCGGTCGCGGCCATCGGCGTGTCCTACGGAGCCACGGCCATTACCGCCGGGATGCCCGCCTGGCTCCCCCTCGTGCTGAGCGTCCTGGTACTGGCCGGCGGTGCGGAATTCCTGTTCGTCGGCATCGTCGCCGCCGGTGGCGGCCCGGTCGCGGCGGTGCTGGCCGGGCTGGTGGTCAACGCTCGGCACCTGCCCTACGGGCTGGCCGTGCCCGATGTGGTGGGCACCGGATGGCGGCGGCTGATCGGCACCCACGTCATGAACGACGAGTCGGTGGCCCTGGCACTGGCCGAATCCGACCGCGACCGCCGCCGCGCCGCCTTCTGGCTGTGCGGGCTCGGCGTGCTGCTGGCCTGGCCGCTGGGCACGCTGCTCGGAGTGGCGATCGGCACCGCGGTGCCCGACCCCGACAGGTTCGGCCTGGACGCGGTGTTCCCGGCGGTGCTGCTGGCGCTGGTCCTGCCCGCGGTCCGCGGTGACCGGGCGACCCGCGCGGCCGTCCTCGTCGGCGCGGCGATGGCGGCGGCCGCCACACCCCTGCTCGGCGCCGGCCTGCCGGTGCTGCTGGCACTGCCCGCGGCGCTGCTCACACTGGTCGGCCGACGCGACCGAACACCCGACAGCGATCGAGAAATTCCGCGCCCCAACGAATTTCCGCCGCGAGGAGAGAACCGGTGAGCATCGCCCTGATCGCCGGCGCGATCGCCCTCGCGGCCGGGACCTACGCCCTGCGCTTCGCCGGCCCGGTGCTGCGCCGCCGCGTCAGCCTCTCGCCGCGCGTGACCCGGCTGCTGGAGGCGGGATCGGTGGTCCTGCTCGCCGCCCTGGCCGTCACCGAACTCGTCCCCGCGGGCCAGCGGGCCGGATTCGCCCTTCCCGCAGGCGTTCTCGTCGCGGTACTGCTCGCCTGGCGGCGCGCCCCGCTCCTCGTGGTCGCCGCCGCCGCTGCGGTGACGACCGCACTCCTCCGGCTGCTCGGGGTCGCGTAAACAGGAGTCGGCGGGATCCGGCGGATTTCGGGACCGCGGATTTCGGGACCGGGGATTTCGAAACCGCCGGTGCGGTGCCGGCGATCAGTCGTCGGCCGGGCGGGCCCGGTGACTCAGCGGGGTGTGAGGGGCATGCCGGGGCCGCGGCGGCGGGCCACGGAACCGTAGCGGGCGTCCAGTCGCAGCCAGGTGCGGGTGGTGCGCACCCGGACGATCTCGGTGGGGGCGATGCGGCGCGAGTCGGCCTTCTCGCCGGAGTGCGGGATGAAATCCATCGCGGTGAGCGTGAATACGACGCGCATCGGGACCTCGGCCTGTTCGTCCCCGCCGGTCACGGTGAGCACGGTCTGATCCAGCAGCGAGACCGGGGGCCCGAACTCGCTGCCGTGCTCCGCCGCCACCTCGGCGCCGCGTTCGGCCAGCTCCACCAGGCTGCGCGCGGGAACGTCGTCGACGTGCCTCCACCCCGACCGCGGCGGCAGGGCGGTGCGCCAGGCCGAATCCATCGAGTAGCCGAGATCGATCGGGTCCGCCGCCTGCGGCCCGGTCAGGCCCGACAGCAGCGTGTCGCCGCCGACGGTGACATCGTCGACGCCCAGTTCGGCGACCACGTTCCGCACCGCGAGCGCCTCGAAACCCGTTGCGGCCCAGGCAGAGACGTACTGCTCACCGCGGCGGCGCAAGCGGATGACGGCCGCCGGGTCCAGCCGCACGGCGCGCGCGACGAAGGTGGACAGATTCTCCCGCTCGGCCGGGTCGGGCACCCGCAGGGCACGCTGGTCGGAGTGTTCGAATCCCGGCATCATCGCCCCGTCGTCCTCACCTTCCACATCGTCGGCGCGGGCGGGCGGCCGGATGCCGCCCGCGACCGGCCGCAGACTCACGATCGGCCCGCCACTATGCCCGCACCCGCCCGGCGTCGGCCAGGCAGACGACCTCGGCGCGGCGCCCCGGTACCGCAACGACACCTTCGTCGTTCCGGCATGCTATCGGTCGGAACCCACGGGGGCCTATGGCGAGTGCCATTGCGGTACCCGCCCCGGTCCGCCGCGGCTCAGTCCTGCTTCCACTGCGCCAGGTAATCGCGCTCGGCGTCCGTCAGCCGCCGCAACCGCTGGGTATCGATATCGAAGGCGGCCAGCTGGGTGGTGGCGATCACCGCGGGCGGTGAGTCCAGGGCGGTCCCGTTCGCGCGCACCTCGTAACCGACCGTGAAGTCGACCGCGCGCAGCTGTTCGACCCACATCGCGATGTCCAGCGGCGTGTCCTCGTGCCGGAGCTGGCCCTTGTATCGCACGTGCAGATCGGCGAGCACGCAACCGGAGCGCAGACCGGCGGTCGGGCGGTCACCCTCGAACAGCCACGGAATGCGCGCCTCCTCCAGCAGGGTCACCATTCGGGCGTGGTTGATGTGCTGGAAGACGTCCATGTCCGACCAGCGGACATCGACCTTGGTGTGAAAGCGCTTGGGCAGCACGGCGGTACCGGCCGTCTTCGCGAGCCCGTTCACCGAACCGACACTCGTCACACTAACCTCCGATCGGATTGCCCCACGCACGCCTGCCACCGAGCGGCCGGCGCCGCGGGTCATGGAGCAGCGGGTCTCAACCGTTCCGGTGCGACGATGCCGCCGAACCGATTCAGTTCCCCAGTATGCCGGGTTCGCCGAGTGCCGACGGATCGAGGCGCCGCCCGATCCGCCGCACCCGGCTCACTCCGGGCAGGTCAGCACCGGATTTCGCGGCCGTTCTGTGAGTTGTGACAACGGTCGCGTCGCCCTCAGCGCTCGGACTGCGCGCCCACCCCGCTGACCATGCTGCGCACCTGCCGCGCCGCCACCGACAGCGTGGCCAGATCGTGCGTGCCGGACTCGAACAGCTCCGCCAGCGCGGTGCGGGCCCGGCCGAGCCGGGACTGGTTCTTCGACTCCCAGTACGCGATCTTCTCCTCGGCCGTCTCCTCGGGATCGCCGCCCGACAGCACGTCCAGGGTCAGCGAGCGCAACGACCCGTACATGTCGTCGCGCAGCGCCAGCCGGGCCAGCGCATGCCAGCGATCGCCTCGTTCGAGGTGGCTGACGGCCTGCAGCAGCCAGTCGATCTTCAGGTGCTCGTTGAGCGCGTAGTACAGCGCGCCCACCTCGTCGCCGCCGCGGTCGGTGATATCGGCGATATCGACCACATCGAGCAGCGGGAAGAGATTGAGCAGCCCGAACACCTCGGTCGCCAGCGGCGCCGGGACGCCGCGGCCGGTCAGCTTCGCCGACTGCTCCTCCAGCGAGTCGACGTGATGGCCGCGCAGCCAGCCCTGCACCTTGGGCGCCAGCTCGCGCACGCCCTCGGTGTACCGGTGGATCTCGGCGCCCACCGCTATCGGCTGCGGGCGGTTGCTCAGCAGCCACCGCGAGGCACGATCGAGGGTGCGCTTGGTCTCGAGCTCCAGCTCGTCCTTCACCGCGGTGGCGATGTCGGCCTCGCGGATCCGATGCCAGATGGTGTGCAGATCGAAGATCTCCGTCGCCGCCGCGAACGCGCGCACCGCGTCGGTCGCGCTGGCCCCGATCTCCTCGTTGAGCCGGTGCGCGTAGGTGATACCGCCGAGATCCACCATCTCGTTGATCACCATGGTGGTCACGATCTCGCGCCGCAGCCGATGCCGCTTGATGGCGGTGCCGAAGCGTTCCCGCAGCGGCGTCGGGAAGTACTGCGGCAACCGGGCCGAGAAGTACACGCTGTCGGGCAGATCCGATTCGAGCAGGTCGGATTTCAGCGAGAGCTTCGTATGCGCCATCAGATTCGCCAGCTCCGGCGAACTCAGCCCGTTGCCCTGTTCGGCACGGCGCTTGAGCTCGGCGTCCGAGGGCAACGCCTCCAGCTCCCGGTCCAGGCCCCGGCGCGACTCCAGATCCTCGATCAGGCGCTTCTGCACGTTCAGCATCCGCGCCGCCTCGGTCCGCGACAGGCCCATCAGGAAGTTCTGGGACACGTTGTCCTGCAATACCATTGCCGAGACCTCGTCGGTCATCGACGCCAGCAGCGAGTTGCGCTCCGCGGCCGGCAGCTCGCCCGCCGACACCACGCCGTCGATCAGCACCTTGATGTTGACCTCGTGGTCGGAGCAGTCGACGCCCGCCGAGTTGTCCAGCGCGTCGGTGTTGCACTTGCCGCCGCCCCGGCAGAATTCGATCCGGCCGAGCGCGGTCAGCCCGAGGTTGCCGCCCTCGCCGATCACCTTGACCCGCAACCGGTTCGCGTCCACCCGCACCGCGTCGTTGGACTTGTCGCCGACCTCGGCATCGGATTCGGAGCCGGCCTTGATGTAGGTGCCGATCCCGCCGTTCCACAGCAGTTGCACCGGCGACAGCAAAATCGCCCGGATCAGTTCCGGCGGCGACAGCGAAACGACACCGTCGGGCAGGCCGAGCGCCTGCCGGGCCTGCGGGCTGACCGGCACCGACTTCACGGTGCGGTCCCACACGCCGCCGCCCTCGCTGATCAGCGACGTGTCGTAATCGCGCCACGACGACCGCGGCAGGTCGAACATCCGCTGCCGCTCCGCGAACGAGCGCGCCGCATCCGGATTCGGATCCAGGAAGATGTGCCGATGGTCGAACGCCGCGACCAGGCGGATGTGCTCCGACAGCAGCATGCCGTTGCCGAACACGTCGCCGGACATGTCACCGACGCCCACGACGGTGAATTCCTGTGTCTGCGTGTCGATATCCATCTCGGCGAAGTGCCGCTTCACCGACTCCCACGCGCCCTTGGCCGTGATGCCCATGGCCTTGTGGTCGTAACCGGCCGAACCACCCGACGCGAAGGCGTCGCCGAGCCAGAAGCCGTAGGACTGGGCCACGTCGTTGGCGATATCGGAGAACGTCGCCGTGCCCTTGTCGGCGGCCACCACCAGGTAGGCGTCGTCACCGTCGCGGCGCAGCACCCGGGCCGGCGGCAGCACCTTACCGCTCGCCTGATCCACATTGTCGGTGATATCCAGCAGACCCGAGATGAACGTGCGATAGCACGCGACGCCCTCGGCCTGCATCGCCTGGCGGTCCGCACCCGGGTCGCCGGTCGGCGCGGGCGGATGTTTCACCACGAACCCGCCCTTCGCGCCGACGGGCACGATCACGGCGTTCTTCACCGCCTGCGCCTTGACCAGGCCCAGGATCTCGGTGCGGAAGTCCTCCAGCCGGTCCGACCACCGCAACCCGCCGCGCGCCACCGGGCCGAACCGCAGGTGCACGCCCTCCACCCGCGGCGAGTACACGAAGATCTCGAATTGCGGGCGCGGCTTGGGCAGTTCGGCGATCTCGCCCGGTTCGACCTTGATCGACAGGTAGTCGCGCGGCGTGCCGTGCTCGTCGGTGCGGTAGTAGTTGGTGCGCAGCGTCGCCCGCACCAGGCTCAGCAGGGCGCGCAGGATGCGGTCGGCATCCAGGCTCACCACCTCGTTGATCCGCTCGGTCAGCGCGGACTCCAGCAGCGCGGCCCGCTCCGGCGAGGCGGTATCGGGATCGAACAGCGCCGCGAACAACTCCACGAACAACCGGGCCGCCTCCGGCGACGCCAGCAGCACCCGGGCGATATTGACCTGGCTGTAGGGGAAGTCGGCCTGCTGTAGGTACTTCGAGTACGCCCGCAGGATGGTCACGGTCCGCCAGTGCAGACCGGCGCGCAGCACCAGTTCGTCCAGCGGATCCGCCTCGGCGCGACCGTGCCACAGCGCGGCGAACGCCTCCGTGAACCGGTCGCGCAGGCCGCTCACCTGGGCGTCGAATGCGTCAGGCCGGGCGGTGGCGGATATCCGGGCGGTGGCGGATATCTCGGTCGCGCCCCGGTTCTCCAGCAGTTCGGCATCCATGTTGCGGTCCAGCGACAGTCGCAACAGGTCGGGCCGGGCCTGGAGGCCGAAGTCGTAGATCCAGGTCTCCCGGCCGTCCTCGAACTGCAGCTGGTAGGGCCGCTCGTCGACCACCTCGACGCCCAGGCTCTGCAGCAGCGGCAGCACCTGGCTCAGCGAGATCTTGCCGCCGACGTAGAGCGTGAAACGCCATGAGCCGGGCTCGGATTCGGGGCGCCGGTACAGATGCTGGTCGATACCGCCGGCGTCCAGCCGTTCCAGGCGGACGATATCGGCGAGCGCGCGGCGCGCCTCGAAGTCCTCCTTGTAGGCATCGGGCAGGACGTCGGTGTAGCGACGCACCACGGCCGGATCCAGCACGGTGGAGGCGGCCACCTCGTCGCGCAGATGATCGTCCCAGGTGCGGCTGGCCTCGGCGAGCAGGCCCTGGATGCGGACCCGGTTCGACTCCGAGACATCCACCGGCGTCCCGGGTTCGGGCAGGCGCACGGTGAAATACACACTGGCGAGCTCGCTTTCGGAGACCCGCGCCGAATAGTCGATGGAGACGCCGCCGAGCTCGCGCACCAGGATGTCCTGGATCTCCAGCCGGACCCGGGTGGTGTACCGGTCGCGCGGCAGGTAGACCATGGCGGCCACGAACCGGCCGTAGGAATCCGAGCGCAGGAACAGCCGCACCTGCCGCCGCATGCCGACGTTGAGCACCGAACCGGCGGTGTGCCGCATCGTCTCGACGTCGGCGGAGAACAGCTCGGTGCGCGGGAAGGACTGGATCACCTCCAGCATTCCTTGGCCGGAGAACGAATCGAGATCGAACCCGCTGCGCTCGATCACCGAGCGCACCCGGCGCTCGACGACCGGAATGTCGAGCACGTTCTCGTGCATCGCGGCCACGGTGAACACGCCGATGAACAGATGTTCGCCGGTGACGGCCCCGGTGGAGTCGAACTCGGCCACGCCGACGAAGTACGGATACACCGAGCGGTGCACGGTGGCCGGGACCAGGCCCTGGGTGAGGATCAGCAGCGGGCGGCCGCCGCCGTCGACCGGGACGCGGAAGTCGGTGCCGACGTCGGGACGCAGCACGCCGAGGCAACTGTCCGGCACCACAACGGATTTCGCCTGCACGCCGCCCTCGGCGGGCCGCCGGTACAGGGCGTACCCGAGCAGGGTGAAATGTCCGTCGGCCAGCCAGCGCAGCAGGTTCGCGCAGTCGACCAGTTCGGTCCGGGAGAACGGCGGCGTGCCCTGCTCGGCCACGGCCTCGAGCTCCCGGGACAGCCTGTCCTGCACCGCGCGCATCGCCTCGGTGTCGCCGGTGACCTGACGGACGTCGGTGAGCACGTCGGAGATTCCGGACTCGAGCTCGTCCAGCATCGCGGGGCTGCTCGACGGATGCAGCTGGACGTGCATCCAGGACTCGCGCGGGCCGGCCGCGCCGTTGCCGTCGACCTCGTGCGGAACGGCCGATTCCAGCCTGCCCTCGGCATCGCGGGTCACCTCGAGCACCGGGTGGATCACCTCGCTGATGCTCACCCCGCACCGGCCCAGGTAGGACGTCACCGACTCCACCAGCAGCGGCATGTCGTCGGTGACCAGCTGCACGGCGGCGCCGAGACCGGCCGGGTCGTCCGGTCGGTACACCCGCACCCTCGCCTGCCCCGGCGGGCGGTGCATGGCCAGTTCGATATGTCGTCGAAATACCAGGTCCGACCCACCGGTGATCGCACAGTCCACATCGCCGGCGTCCACGTGGCGGAAGTACGCCTCCTCGAGGCTCGCCAGTTCACCGACCACCTGCTCCGGCAAACTCGCGACCCATGCCGTGGTGGACATATCGGACGAGACCGTCATTTTCTTCGCCAACTCCTCGGATTCGGTTCCGCAACAAAGTGACGCCGAAGTCGAGAGTAGCTGGCCGCCGGAAACGCCGCTGTGCAATTCCCTCGAACCCTCGGAGCCCCTGGGCCGTCCGCGCGGCCCGGTGGACGCGACCTCACCCGCGCACCACCCGATGTGCCAGGTAGTGCGCGACAAGCGTTGCGCCGGTGGCTATTTGACATCCGACCCAGTATGACGGATCACACAGTTCGCTTGTCGATAACCCGCGAGTAGCCAACGCGCTGCCGGATTCCGGTCCCGTCGCGACGACGGGACCGGACCGGCCGGAGGGTAGTCAGTCGCGCGTCAGTTTGCGGTGGGTGACCCGGTGCGGACGCGCCGCCTCCGGCCCCAGCCGCTCCACCTTGTTCGCCTCGTAGGCCTCGAAGTTGCCCTCGAACCAGAACCAGTCGGCCTCGTTGTCGTCGGTGCCCTCCCACGCCAGGATGTGCGTGCAGGTGCGGTCGAGGAACCAGCGGTCGTGGGAGATGACCACGGCGCAGCCGGGGAAGTTCTCCAGCGCGTTCTCCAGCGAGCTCAGCGTCTCCACGTCGAGGTCGTTGGTCGGCTCGTCGAGCAGGATCAGGTTGCCGCCCTGCTTGAGCGTCAGGGCCAGGTTCAGCCGGTTGCGCTCACCACCGGACAGCACACCGGCCGGCTTCTGCTGATCCGGGCCCTTGAACCCGAACGCGGAAACGTAAGCGCGCGAAGGCATTTCCTGATTGCCGACCTCGATGTGGTCGAGCCCGTCGGAGACCACCTGCCAGACCGTCTTCTTCGGGTCGATGCCGGCGCGGTTCTGGTCGACATAGCTCAGCTTGACCGTGTCGCCGACCTTGACCTCGCCGCTGTCGGGCTTCTCCAGCCCGACGATGGTCTTGAACAGCGTGGTCTTGCCGACGCCGTTGGGGCCGATGACACCGACGATGCCGTTGCGCGGCAGCGTGAACGACAGGTCCTTGATCAGCTGGCGATCGCCGAAGCCCTTGTCCAGATGCTGGACCTCCACTACGACGTTGCCCAGGCGCGGGCCCGCGGGGATCTGGATCTCCTCCAGGTCGAGCTTGCGCACCTTCTCGGCCTCGGTCGCCATCTCCTCGTAGCGCTGCAGGCGGGCCTTGTTCTTGGCCTGACGCGCCTTGGCGCCCGAACGCACCCAGGCCAATTCGTCCTTCAGCCGCTTCTGCAGCTTCTGGTCCTTCTTGCCCTGGACCGCCAGGCGCTCGGCCTTCTTCTCCAGGTAGGTGGAGTAGTTGCCCTCGTAGGGGTAGGTGCGGCCGCGGTCGAGCTCGAGGATCCAGCCGGCGACGTTGTCGAGGAAGTACCGGTCGTGCGTCACGGCCAGCACGGCGCCCTCGTACTGGGCCAGGAACTGCTCGAGCCACAGCACCGACTCGGCGTCGAGGTGGTTGGTCGGCTCGTCGAGCAGCAGCAGATCGGGCTTGCTCAGCAGCAGCTTGCACAGCGCGACCCGGCGGCGCTCACCGCCGGACAGGGTGGTCACCGGCTCCTCGGGCGGCGGGCAGCGCAGCGCGTCCATCGCCTGCTCGAGCTGGGAGTCGAGATCCCAGGCGTCGGCGTGGTCGAGATCCTCCTGGAGCTTGCCCATCTCCTCCATGAGCTCGTCCGAGTAGTCGGTGGCCATGAGTTCGGCGATCTCGTTGAAGCGGTCCAGCTTCACCTTGATCTCGCCGAGACCCTCCTCGACGTTGCCGCGGACGGTCTTCTCCTCGTTCAGCGGGGGCTCCTGCTGCAGGATGCCGACCGTCGCACCGGGCGCGATCCAGGCCTCGCCGTTGTTCGGCTGGTCCAGTCCGGCCATGATCTTCAGCACGCTCGACTTACCGGCGCCGTTCGGACCGACGACGCCGATCTTGGCGCCGGGCAAGAAGTTCAAGGTCACATCGTCGAGGACGACCTTGTCGCCGTGCGCCTTGCGAACCTTGCGCATCTGGTAAATGAACTCAGCCATATATCCCACCCTAATCTCTCGGTAATCGACCCACCCACACCGGGAGCAAGGTACCCCCAGGTAGGCAACGGGATTCAGGCAAGCTCCGCCACACCCCCGAGCCCGTCGTCGTCAAGATCGACAACATCCGTCTCCGACCCAGGTCTCCTAAAGGTCGTCACAGGATCGGAAGTCGTTCCCACACCAGATCGACCGCCGCCTGCGGCCGTTCATTGCCGACAGGCTGAAGGGTGCCCAGGCAGCCGACGCCGCACGCGGATCTCCGGCACGGTGTCACCCCCTATATCGGCGGCGAACCGATCCGCGGACTCGAACGGTCGACGGCCGGCTTCCGCCCATCGGCACGACCTCATCCGGTGTCGGATGCGGAGGTGGAGGCCGCATCGCCGGATTCCACCGGCTGCCGCGGTACCTCGGGAGCAACGGCTGTGGAACCGGCCGAGTTCCCGGCGCCGCGGCGCAGCACCGGCGCCGAACAGCGGCCCAGGTCGGGCCCCAGCGCGCTGGCGCGCATCTCCAGATCGCTGCGCTGCACGCCGTCCTTGGTTCGGTACTCGTGCGTGCGCAGCTGACCGTAGGCGATGATCGGATCGCCGCGGCGGATCGAGGCGTCCACCCCCTCCACCAGCCGCCGCCAGCAGTTGATCGTCAGGAACAGGCTGGCACCCTGCACCCACTCGCCGCGCTCGCGGTCGAAGCGGCGGGAATTGCTGGCCATCCGGAACGTCACCACCTGCTCACCGCTGGGCAGGCTGCGCCGCACCGGATGCGTCACGACCGTGCCGATGACGGCGGTATTCGCCTCATACATGATTCCTCCCCCTGGCAACTTCCTGAAGACCTCGCGACTTCATGAAGATTTCGGTAATTCCGACACCGCGTGCGACGGTTCGTGCACACTGATCCCCGCGGTTCCCCGAACCGCCACTTGCTCGGTTCGGGGAACACGTCCAAGCCTTACCGATCCGCGGCGGACACGCCAGGTAGAACGCGAATCTGGGGATGGATTTCCCGGTTGTGGATACGCGGTATTCCGCTACAGCGTCGCCGGATCCGTATTGGCCCCGCACAAGACGAGCACCGGCCGCTCCCCCGGTTCCGGCACGTACGCGCCGCTCTGGATCGCCGCCAGCGCCACCGCGCCCGCCGGTTCGACCACGATCCGGAACTCCCGCCACAGGTATTCCCGCGCCATCGCGATGGCATCGTCGGTCACCAGCACCGAGGCCATCCGGTAGCGCTGTGCGAGTTCCAGGGGAATGGCACCGATCCTGGTGGCGCCCAACGCATCCGCGGCGATGCTGTTGACGTGCACGTCCACCGCGCGGTCCGCGGCGAGCGCGGCATGCAGCGTGGGCGCGCCCTTCGGCTCGACGCCGACCACGCGCCCGCGCATTCCCAGTGCGGCCGCGATCCCGGAGGCCAGACCGCCGCCACCGACGGCGGCCAGCACCGGCGGGCGCCCGTGCACCTGCCGCTCGATCTCCAGCCCCACGACGCCGGCTCCGGCCACCACCGCGGGCAGGTCGTAGGCGTGCAACTGCAGGGCATCGCGCTCGGCGGCGAGCCCGTCGGCATATCCCTTGGCGTCGGCGTAAGTCGTTCCGTGCCACAGCACTTCGGCGCCGTAGGCCCACATGGCGGCCACCTTGGTATGCGGCGCCGACTCGGGCACCACCACCGTGCACGGCCGCTGCTGCAGGGCACACGCCAGCGCGGCGGCGATACCGGCGTTACCGCCGGAGGCGATGATGACGCCGCGGGCGTCACCCTTGTTCTCGAGCAGCGCGTTCAGGCTGCCCCGCACCTTGAAGGTGCCGCCGTACTGCAGGTACTCGAGCTTGAACGTCACCTTCACCGGACCGTGCGGACCGGTCACCTCGGTGTGGAAGACCGGCGTGACCCGGATCCGGCGGCCCAGGCGCAGCCGCGCCGCCCGCACGTCGGACCGGTACAACCGCACGACCTTTCGCGCATCGGTCACCCCCGGACCTCCCGGTCCCGCCGCGCCAGTTCGGCGAACATGGCGTTGTGCGCGGCCAGATCGGCGTCGTGGTCGCGCTCGGCGGCGCGGTCCATCCGCTTGGCCGCCCGGTTGTCGCTGCGCGACCACTGGACCAGCAGCGCCAGCATCACCAGCACCAGCGGAATCTCGCCGCTGGCCCAGGCCAGCCCGCCACCGGTGCGCTGGTCGCCGAGCAGATCGCTGTTCCAGCTCAGCCCCAGCGACCGGTAGAACCAGGCGCCGAGCACGGTCGTCATGCTCATCAGCGCGACGCCGAAGAAGGCGTGGAAAGGCAGCGACCCGAACACCATGCCCACCTTGGTCAGCGGCTGCACCTGTCGCGGCTTGGGATCGATGCCGAGCACCACCCAGTAGAAGAGGTACCCCGACACCAGGAAGTGCGCATTCATCGCCAGATGCGCACCGTGCGTGCCGACCACCGCGTCGAAGATTCCGGTGAGATACAGCCCGTAGAACCCGAGGACGAAAAACGCCGTGGCCACCACGGGCTGGGTCATGAACCGGGACACCGGATTGTGCACGGCGGCCAGCACCCATTCGCGCGGACCCGGCGGTGACTCGCGGCCCGCCGCCGGCAGCGCACGCAGTGTCAGCAGCACCGGACCGCCCAGCGCGAACAGGATCGGCGCCAGCATCGACAACAGCATGTGCTGAGCCATGTGCACGCTGAACATGGCCGGGGCGTAGCGGCCCACCCCCGAACTGGTGGCGATCAGCAGGACCGCGCAACCGCACAGCCACGCGACGGTGCGCCCGACCGGCCAGGTGTCGCCGCGGGCACGCAATCGCCGCACCCCGGTCAGATACAGCACAGCAAGCACGATCGACAGCGTCCCGAAGATCAGATCGAAGCGCCAGTCGAACAGGATTCTCGCGATCGTGGGCGGACCGGCCAGGTGGTATCCGAGCTCCACCTCGACGGGCGACGGAACCCGGCGCAGATCCGGGGGCGGCGTGCGGCCGAGGCCGACGGCGAGCCCGATGGTGGCCGCGAACACCAGCGCCTCCACACCGGCATAGCGGATCAGCGCGGCCCGGTCGTGCGGATCCGCCCGCAGCGCGGGCACGGCGATGCGCCGCTGCACGAATCCGACGACACCGAGCACACACAGCGCCATGGTCTTGGCGATCACCAACCGGCCGTAGGTGGTGGTGAACAGCTCGCTCCACGGCACCCGGACCCAGGCGTTGATCACGCCGCTCACCGCGACGACGGCGAAGGCGCCGGTCGCCACCAGCGAGAACCGCTGCGCCGCCAGGCCGGTGTGCGCACCCCCGCGCACCGCGTACGCCAGCACCGCGAACAGTCCGCCCACCCACAGGCACACCCCGACCAGGTGCAGGATCAGGCTGTTGGTGGCGATATCGTGCGCACCGCCCGACGACGAGTGCCCGGTGAGCGCGACCGGCAACAGGCAGCACACCGCCCACCCGAACAACGGCGGCGTCCATCCCCAACGCAGCGCCAGCCGGCATCCGACCGCCAGCGCGACGGCCATGAAGGCCGTCGCCCGCCAGGATCCGGCGACGTCGACCTCGCCGATGGCGTGCCAGACCTGCTCGGGCCGCAGCGTCGAGCGGACCGGTTGCCCGGTGGTGTCCGACAGCGTCAGCGGAACCAGCAGTGTGGCCGCGCCGGCCCACACCAGTGCCGCGATCCCGGCGCGCCGCAGCGCGCGGTACCCGCCGACGTCCAGCAGTCCACTACGCTGCGGAGGCGTGAGAAATGCCGCGAACAGCAGCGAGCCGACCGCCAGCGCGGCGGAGAGATCGGCGATCGCGCGCACCGCCGGCAGACCGTAAGTGGTCAGCGGACCAGGATCGGGAATTCCGAGCAGCGTCAGCGCCTGAGCTGCGGACAGGCCCACCACGATCGGCGCGACCAACGCCGCCACAGCCGTCGCGACCACCGTGAGCGCGGGAAACGCCGCCGCCGAATCCGACCGGACACCCGCTGCCTCGGATTCGACGGACGGGTCCTGCGGTGACGACATGCGATTCAGCCTAGTTCGTCCCCCGCTCGCATCCGCCCCGGCCCGACCCGCCCCCACCGGCCACTGTGACCGCGCCGACATGCCCGCGAGTTGCTCCCCGGCAACCCCGCCCCGATCTGGACGCTCGCTATACTAATCGTGCTGGACACCGTGCCACGAACCCGGCATGGTGTGTGGTGCTGCACTGCCTCCGTAGCTCAGTTGGATAGAGCAAGGGCCTTCTAATCCCTAGGTCGCAGGTTCGATTCCTGCCGGGGGCACTTCAAGTCTCTGACCAGCGACATCCGTCGCCGGATCAGAGATACCCATACCTCACGACGCTCAAACACCTGGGTTGAGATTCTCGCCGAGCGCGGACGCTCGGCGCTGCCCTGGATGAACTGGGACTTCAACTGATCTCAACCGTACCGCTATCCAAATCGTCACGCACCGATGATCGTTTGCGCAGATGGCTGATTCGCAACCCTCCTGCAATAACAGTCGTCCTGGAGGTTCCTGACCAACGACATGCGGTGGTCCCACGACTTGCCGAAGACGTTGGCGATGTACCGGACCCCTCGCTGTGCGGTCCCCGCCAAGCCCTGGTGGAACCCCCATGCGTCGCGGACGATGGGGGCCGTGGGCGGGGGGAGTTGAAGCTACGCAAGGGTTCCGACGGTAGGGAGGCGAAGGTGGGTTCGACGTCGTGGCCGCGCGGGTGGCTGAGCCCACGCGGTCGACAATTTATCGACGATCTCGACGTCGTGACCGACCTCCACGAGCCGATGAGCGACGACCGAACCGATGCACCCGGCCCCTTCATACCTGATCTCATTCATTCACATCGGAAGTGGCGCAACGGAATCCGGTGTCGTCGTCGCACATGGTATGGTCGGCGTCGTTGTGGGCCGCGGGGGCTGCCCGGTCGAACGGAGAGGTGAAGGCGCTGCCTTTAAGTTCGTATCTCCCGGTGGTGGTTTCACTTGCCTGCCATTCCCACACGTTGCCGCACATGTCGAAGGCGCCGAATGGGCTTGCGCCGCTTTGTAATTGTCGACCGGCGTGGTCTTCCGGGACCGCTGCCGCGAACATTGCATTTGGCGGGGTGGCCTGATTTCCCCACGGGTAGACATTGCCGCGCGTGCCACGCGCGGCTTTCTCCCATTCCAAGCTGTTGGGGAGGCGCTTGCATGCCCATTGCGCGTATGCGGTGGCATCGTCGTGGGTAACCCATACGACGGGACGTTCGACGATGTCCGATGGTGGGCACCCGTCCGGCCAGTGCTGGGGCGGCATATGGCAGGTGGCGGCGACAAATCGGGAGTAGTCACCGTTTGTGACAGAAAAAGCGTCGATCCAGAAGCCCGGCACCCATTCGGGTTTGTCCTGCGGCCCGGACAGATAGACCCTTCGGAATCCAGATGACCTGCCGTCTACCGGGTGACGGGTTCGGGTCGATTGGGCGAAGGCGTCGATGTCGAAGGCCGGACCTGTGTCTCTACTGCGCGGGAGCGCCGAGCCGTTCCCCTCGACGGCGGTGTGCTCGTCGGGGGTGTCGGTGCAGACGACAAGCCATATCGCAGGGTGCCCGGATCGGCATCGCCGCCGGTGCACGCGGTCGCGAAACCGGCTGCGGTGGCCAGTGATTCGGTCGGCGCGGACCAGCGGGGGTGTTTGCTGGGAGTTCCGAGCACGGTCATCGTTCGGCCTGCGTGGAACGGGTGATGAGCAGGTTCGCGAGCAGTCCCACGATCGCCGCGAGCAGCAGTACGACCCCGACGCGGGCGAGTCCGGTCTGCGGACCGGGCGCCGCGTACAGTCCGGCGGCGACCGCGGCGCCCAACGCGCCGCCCAGATTGTGGAAGGTCCACGACGCGCCGACCGCGAAGCCCGACTCGTCGGCGTCGACGGCCGAGAGTGCGGCGAGAGTCGCGGGCGCGAGAATGAGGGCCCAGCCGGCGCCGAAGAATACGAACCCGATGAGCAGCGCCGGTAGCGATCCGCTCAGCGCGCCCACCACGACGAGGACGGCGGTGCCGGCGAACGCACCGAAGCCCCACTTCAGCGGCAGCGTGGGGCCGTTGCGGTCGACCCATCGCCCGACGCGCGGGGACGTGAGTGCCATGGTGGCGCTCACCAGAAGCAGCAACAGGCCCGTAGCACGGACATCGAGAGCGTGGCGATCGGCCAGGTACGGCGGCAGGACGAGCAGTGCCGAGGCATAGAAGACGGCCAGAAAGAAGTCCGAGGCGAGCGCGACACGGAAACGCGGGTGCGTGAACAGCGCCAGTCGCAACAGGGGGGTACGCGCGCGGCGCTCCACCACAGCGGTCGCGGCGGCGCCGAGAACCGCCAGCACCACGGCGATCACGACCGGCGTGCTCAGCCGGCCCGTCGTCTCCGGCAGCGAGGCCACCGCGACCAGCGCCGCGACGGTCACCGCGACCAGCGCCTGGCCGGGCAGATCCAGCCCTACCCGCGGGCTCGGCGCCGGTGCGGGCACCGCGACGGCGATGGCGGCCAGCGCCGCGACGCCGAACGGGACGTTGATCCAGAACACGGCCGCCCACCCGAAGGCCGGAACCAGCAGGCCGCCGAGCACCGGCCCGAGCGCGAGGCCGACGCCGTTGACCGCATACAGCCGGCCGACAGCGCGACCGCGGGCCCCCGCCGGAAACAGGGTCTCGACCAGCGTCGAGGTCCCCGTGTAGAGGATCGCGCACGCGGCCCCCTGGACGAAGCGGGCCACCACCAGCGGGCCGACCGACGGTGAGAGTGCCGCGCCCACCGAGGCGAGCACGAACACCGCGATGCCGATCAACAGAGTTTGCTTGCGCCCCAAGTGATCTCCCAGCCGACCCGCGGTCACCATGAACATGGCCAGGGCGGTGAGGAAGGCACTCAGGACCAACTGCGCTACACCGAGCGACGTGTCCAGATCGTGGGTGATGGACGGCAGCGCGGTCGTGACGATCGTGAGGTCGACGCAGCCGAGGAACGAGGCGATGGCCAGGCCGAGGAAGCCGGCCGTGCGTCGTGCGGGCGAGGCCGGTGTCGGCTCGGGAGCAGACGTCTCGATGGTTTCGCTCATATCGCCGACTTCCGCTTCTGGAAGCGCAGCGGCAGCCACGCGACACGGTGCAGATCCCGCACCCGGAAGGCGTAGACCTCGCCCCCGAGCAGTCGCGACAGGTCATCGGCCGAGAATTCCCGGCGGGTCGTGGTCGACACGAAAGCCTGGTCGTTCACCGGCAGGGCGTCGTGGGTGACATTGATGGTCATGAGCAGATATCCCCTCCCGTGAATACTCGAACATGGCCGATGCGGGCCGAAAACCGCTGTCGCCGTGCGCGAAAGCCCAATTCGGACTGTATGCCGGAGCCGATTCGCGGGACACGGATTAGAATCGCCCTGCGGAAAATGCCGACTGCCGATTCGCGGGTCGGGACACGGACGTCGGCGGCTGCTCGAACGGACCCGAAACCTCGGCGCTCCCAGCCGGGTTCGACACTGCACCCGAGCGCGACACCATCGGAGGCGTCCCGCCACGCACGCACGTGGTATTTCACTCACTGCGATCGGATATCGAAACTCGCTGATTTACAGGCGGTTTCATCGTGGGATGGGCGGCGGGCGCCGAGTCGCGGGCTACCATCGGCGGCCATGACCTTCGATCCTGTCCCGCTCACCGGAGATCGCGCCACCGGGTACGACCAGCTCGCCGGACAGGCCGCGGCGCTGCTGGCGGGGGAACCCGACCGGATCGCCAACGCCGCCAACCTGAGTGCCCTCGTGTACCACTCACTGCTGGAGGTGAACTGGGCCGGCTTCTACTTCTACGACGGACACGAACTGGTGGTCGGCCCGTTTCAGGGTAAACCGGCGTGCGTCCGGATCGCCCTCGGGAAGGGTGTGTGCGGTACCGCCGCCGAGACCCGCCGCACCCAGCTCGTTCCCGATGTCCATACCTTTCCGGGGCATATCGCCTGCGACGCCGATTCCCGGTCGGAGATCGTGGTGCCGCTGATCCGCGACGACACCCTGATCGGCGTCCTCGATCTCGACAGCCCTCGCCCCGGGCGATTCGACGACACGGACCGGCGCGGACTGGAAACCCTCGCAGCCGTTTTCGTGAATTCGCCGACCACGTTCTGACCGGCACGCAGCGAGCCACGCCGCTCGCGGGACGTGGTCGCGACCTCCCGGAAGAACATACGGAACCGGGATCGGAATTGTGGGTCGTTTCTCGCTTCACGATCGGTAAAGAATCTCTTACCGACGAATCCAAGAATCAAGGTGGATCAAACCCTGTCGGTGCGCGGGGTGGGAGACACATCCTTTTCTGCGACAGTGATTCGTTCATCAGGACCACATCGGGGCTCAATTGCCGTGACTCACACAGGAATTCCGAAATCGATGAAGCGCGGGGACGATGAGCCCCGGTAAGCGCGTGCGTGCGGTCGCGGCGATGCTGCTCGCCACCGTGGTACTCGCCGGCTGCGCGGGGCCTGCGGTCGAGGAGCCCGGCGATGCCGGCCGCGGCGTGACGGTACTGCTGGGGCAGCTGCGCGGGTCGTGGCAGCAGCAGGAGACCAGCGACTGGTTCTCCGGGCAGGTCTGGAGCCAGATCGTCGACACGCTGCTCTACCGCGACAAGGACGGTTCCGTCGAGCCGTATCTGGCGCGGAGCTGGGACGTCTCACCGGATGGGCTGCGCTATTCCTTCCACCTCCGGCGCGGCGTGACGTTCTCGGACGGCACACGATTCGACGCCCGGGTCGCGGCGGACAATCTGAACCTGCTGGGACTGGGCGACAAGACGCGCGGCATTCCCCGCAATGCCAATATGCCCCAAAGCTTCCGGTCCGCCACGCCTGTCGGCGACGACACCGTCGAGGTGACGCTCGAGACGCCGGGTAACGGCCTGCCCGAGGCATTGACCGGTCTCACCACGGGCATGCTGGCCGAATCCACGATCAACGGCAGCCTCGAGTACCAGTCGGATCTCGCGAATGTCGTTGCCACCGGGCCCTATACGGTGTCCTCGGTCGATCCGGAGAAGCAGGTCGTCCTGCGACGCCGCGGCGACTACGACTGGCCCCGCGCCGGGGCACCGCACGCCGGTCCCGCGCAGATCGAACGGCTCACCTTCAACGCCCTGAAGGAAGACGGCCTGCGGGTGCGCGCGCTCGAGGCCGGCCAGGCCGACGTCATCCACTACGTCGAGCCCACCGAGGAGAAGCGGCTGGCCGAGGCCGGATACCACCTGCTGTACTCGAAATACCTGGGCGCCGTGTACGGATTGCAGCTGCGCTTGACCGCCGACCACGTCGGCGACGTCCGGGTGCGGCGCGCCGTCCAGCACGGGCTCGATCGGCAGGATCTGCTGACGACGCTGTACAACGAGAATTGGGAGCCCGCGCATTCGATCTTCCAGGACAACGTCGAGGGAACGCTCGACCTGAGCAAGGAATTCGCCTACGACCCGGCCCTCGCCGGCCGGCTCCTGGACGAGGCGGGCTGGACCGGCCGCGACGGCGACGGATACCGGACCCGGGACGGCCGCCGCCTGAGCCTGTACGTCTATCCGTCGGTGTACATCACCACCTCGGGAACCGAATTACAGCTCGTCGCACAGCAATTGCGCAAGCTCGGGATCGAGTTGCAGATCCGGGGCACCGACTTCAACAGCTACACCACGCAGACGCTGAGCCCGAAACTGCCCGTGTACGAGATCCATTGGTCGATGTACAGCTTCACCTCGCTGGTGAGCTGGTGGGGAAGCAAGAAGCAGAATGTCTTCCGCGCCGGCAACCCAACTCTGGACGACCTGCTGGCCGGCATCGTCGCCGCCTCGTCCCCCGAGCAACTGCACCCCTTGCTCGCCGATCTGCAACGGCTGCTGATCGATCAGGCGTATTTCATTCCCCTGCACCAGATCTACGAGACCTTCGCGACCGCGCCCCACGTGCACGGTCTCGACGCCACCGGACTGGGCCGACTGGTCTTCTACGACGCGACGCTGGACGCGAGACAAGGATCCGACAGCTGATGCGCGCCACCGACCATCTGCGGGTGACCGCGTGGAAGACGGTGCAGGCCCTGATCACCGTCGTGCTCGTCTACGCGGTGGTGTTCGTGATCGTCACCGTGATCCCCGGCAACCCGATCACCAACCGCCTGCGGGATCCGCAGAACAACTATTCCGCCGAGCAGATCGATGCGCTGCTCGCCTATTACCGCCTCGATCGTCCTGTCCTGGAACAGCTGTGGTATTCGATAGGCCGGTTCGCGCACGGTGACCTCGGACTGTCGCTGGCCTCGACGCGCCCGGTGTCGGAGATCTATCGGCACGCGGCGGTGTCGACGATCACCCTGTCGGTGCTGGCGCTCGCGCTGGCACTACTGCTGGCGCTGGTGATCGCGGTCGGCGCGCACTATCTGCCGCCGCGGTACGGCGGCACGCTGCTGCGGTCGGTGCCGTCGCTGTTCCTGTCGCTGCCGAACTTCCTGATCGGCCTGCTGCTGATCGATCTGTTCGCCTTCCGGCTGGGCTGGTTCGACATCACCCGGTATCAGGGGCCGGTGGCCGCGATTCCCGCGGCGATCGCCCTGGCCATCCCCGTATCCAGCCAGATCACACAGGTTTTCGTCTATTCGCTCGATTCGGTGCGGCACGAGCCGTACGCGATCGTCGCCGAGGCCAAGGGGCTCACCACGCCGTACATCTTCGTCCGGCATCTGCTGCGTCCGGCGGCATTGCCGACGCTGACCGTGATCGGCGTGACCGTCGGCGAGGTGATCGGTGGCGCGGTGATCACCGAAACCATCTTCGGGCGCACCGGTATCGGCTCGGTCATCGAGAAGGCCGTCACCAACAAGGACGTGCCGGTGCTGCAGGGCGGCGTGGTGCTCGCGGCGGTGGTGTTCCTGGTGATCAATCTGATCGTGGATCTCACCTATCCGCTGCTGGATCCGCGGCTGCGGAGATCGGCACGCGGGCCCGCCGGAAGGGCCCGGGAAGGGAACGCGCAGGCATGACCGATGTGCTGATCAAGGAGGAGTCCGACCGCACCGCTGTCGCGGGCGGCGTCCGACCCGCGCGGGAGGAGGTGGTCTCCGCCCGTCCGCGACGGCGATTCGGGCGGGCGGTGGTGCCGACGCTCGCGGTGACCGTGCTGCTGGTCATCGTGCTCTGGGCACTGTTCCCGTCGCTGTTCGCGCACCAGGACCCGTTCGACGGCGTGACGGCCGAGAAGTTCCAGGGCCCGAGCGCGCGACACCTGTTCGGCACCGACAACCTGGGCCGCGACATCTTCAGCCGCACCGTGCACGGCACCCGGAGCTCGCTGCTCACCGCGGTGATCGCCGTGGCGATCGCGCTTGTCGCGGGGTCGCTGCTCGGTCTGACCGGCGGCTACTTCCGCGGCGCCATCGATGCGGTGATCGGCCGGTTCACCGACGCGCTGCTCGCCGTTCCCAGCTTCCTGCTGGCCATGGTGGTGGTCACCTCGCTGGGCTTCAGCACGACGAACGCGGCGATCGCGACGGGAATCTCCGCGGTGGCGATCTTCGCGCGGTTGATGCGTTCGGAGGTGTTGCGCGTGACGAGCCTGAACTACGTGGAATCGTCGCGGCTGGTGGGCTGCGGGCCGTTGACGGTGCTGTTCGTGCACGTGCTGCCGAACGTCTATCGCAGCGTGATCGCCTTGGCCGTACTGCAATTCGGCATGGCGCTGATCGTCATCGCCGGCCTGGCCTATCTGGGGTACGGCAACCCGCCCCCCGCGCCCGACTGGGGCATCCTCGTGTCCGACGGCAAGAACTACATGGACCGGCACTGGTGGATCGTGTTCTTCCCCGGCCTGGTGATCATCGTGACCTGCCTGTCGCTGAACCGGGCGAGCCGGCTGCTGGCGGTGACCCGATGAGCGAGGGCAACGGCGCGGCCCTGCTGTCCGTGCGGAACCTGTCGGTGAGCTATCCCGGTGGCGCCGCGCCGACGGTCGAGGACGTGTCCTTCGACGTGGCGCCCGGCGAAACCCTCGCCCTGATCGGCCAGTCGGGCTCGGGCAAGTCGACCATAGCGAACGCGGTGCTGCGGCTGCTGTCGCACGTCGGCGCGCGGGTGAGCGGTGTGGTCGGATTCGACGGCCGGGACCTGCTCACGATGAGCGCCAAGGAATTTCGCGCGCTGCGCGGGCGGCGCCTGGGCTATGTTCCGCAGGATCCGTCCCATTCGCTGAATCCGGTGCGCACCGTGGGAGCGCAGCTCGCCGAGAGCCTCGGGCACCGGGATCTGCTCGGCGTCCGGCTCCTCGGCCGCGACGCGCGTCGCGCGCGGGCCGCCTACCGGGAGCAGGTGGTCGACCTGCTGAGCCGGGTACATCTGCCCGACCCGGTCGTGGTCGCCGGCCGGTATCCGCACGAGCTGTCGGGCGGCATGCTGCAGCGCGTGCTGATCGCCAACGCCATCGCCGGGAACCCGTCGCTGATCGTCGCCGACGAGCCGACCTCGGCACTGGATGTGACTGTGCAGCAGTCGATTCTGGAGCTGCTGGACTCGCTGAAGAACGAGCTGGGCGTCGGGCTCCTGTTCGTCACCCACGATCTCGCCCTGGCGGCGCAGCGGTCCGATTCGGTCATCGCGCTGGAGGGCGGGCGCATCCAGGAGCACGGCCCGGCCGCGGAGCTACTGCGCACTCCGCGATCGGACACCGCCCGGCGCCTGCTCGCCGACGTTCCGGCCCTGGCGCCCGGCAAATACGCCGAGACCCGGCGACGGCGCACGGCCACACACGATCGTCGCGAGACGGCCCTCGAGGTGACCGGTCTGGTGAAGACCTTCGGCAAGGGCGCGTCGGCGATCACCGCGGTCGACGGCGTGTCCTTCGCGGTGCCGCGCGCGACCACGCACGCGCTGGTCGGGGAGTCCGGTTCGGGCAAGTCCACCATCGGCCGGATCATCATGCGCCTGGAGCAGCAGGACAGCGGGCAGGTCTCGCTCGGCGGGGCCGCGGTGTCGGCGACCGGGAGGCGGGAGCTGAAGCAGCTGCGGCGCAATCTGCAACTGGTGTACCAGAACCCGTTCACCTCGCTGGATCCGGCGCGCAGCATCGACTACCTCGTCGCCGAACCGCTGGTGCGCCATCGGATCGGCACCCGGTCCGAGCGCGCCGAGCGGGCCCGCGCACTGCTCGACCTGGTCGGTCTCGGCGCCAAATCGGCGGCCGGGCTCACCACGGGCCGGCTGTCCGGCGGTCAGCGCCAGCGGGTGGCGATCGCCCGGGCACTGGCGCTCGAGCCGCGGCTGCTCATCCTCGACGAGCCGACCTCGGCGCTGGACGTGTCGGTCCAGACCCGGATCCTCGACCTGCTGGCCGAACTCCAGGAACGACTGGGGCTGACCTACCTGTTCATCTCCCACGATCTCGGCGTCGTCCGGCAGTTCGCGGACACCGTCAGCGTCATTCGGCGGGGAACGCTGGTGGAGCACGGCACCGCGGCCGAGATCCTGGAGGCCCCGCGGGAGGAGTACACCAGGCGCCTGGTCGCCTCGGTGCCCTGGTACGCCGGGGCGCCGGCCTCGGGGAATCGGTCCTCGGCGGATTGAGGGGCGGCGCGGCCGTGGCGATGCCGGACCTGTTGTTGCCGGACCTGCTACTGGGGACGCACACGCCACCGCGACAGGCGGCGTTCGAGGGTGACCAGCAGTCCGTTGAGGACCAGGCCGACCAGGGCGATGGCGATGATACCGGCGTACATGTCGGGGATCTGGAAGTTCTGCTGTGCCGCGGTGATCAGGTAGCCGAGACCCGCTCGGGCGCCGACCATTTCGGCGGCGATGAGTACCAGGATCGAGGACGCCGCCGCCATCCGCAGGCCGGTGAAGACCGACGGCAGCGCGGCGGGAAGGACAACCTTCCGGAACAGCTGGATGGGCGAGAATCCCAGCGAGACAGCCGATTTGATCAGCAGCGGTTCCACTGTGCGCACACCGTTGATGGTGTTCAGCAGGATCGGGAAGAACCCGGCGTAGACCACCAGCGCCACCTTCGACGTCTCGCCGATGCCGAGGATGAGGACGAACACGGGCAGCAGCGCGAGCGCGGCGGTGTTGCGGAACAGCTCGAGGATCGGCTCGAGGAAATCCGCCACCGGCCGGTACCAGGCGATGCCGATGCCGACGGGCACCGCGATGACCAGGGCGATCGCGAAACCGGTCAGCGAGCGCGTGAGGCTGGCCGACACGTTGTCCCACATCTGGCCGTGCCGGACCAGGTCGCCGAAGGCGTCCACGACCACCGAGAACGGCGGCAGGAACACCTCGTCCACCAGCCCGGCCCGCGGGGCGATCTCCCAGAGCGCGAGGAACAGCACGATGACCAGGACGGGCTTGACGACGCGCCAGCCCAGTCGCGCCGAGGCGCGCAGCACCCGCGCCGGGACGGTCCGCGGCGCGGGGTCCGGCCGCGCCGGAATCGGCTGCGGTTCGGCCGCATCCCGGACGGGGCGTTCGTCGAGATCCACGGTGCTAGACATGGCTGGGGCTCCGATCGGCGTGGGTGGTCGAGGCGCGTTCCAGGCCCTGCGCCCGGGTCACCTCGGTCTGCAGTTCGGCCCAGATCCGGTGCCGGAAGTCGCGGAAACGCTCGCTGGACCGGACGTCGTCGCCGGAGGCGCGTTCCAGGTCGATGTCCACGACGGCCTTGATCCGGCCGGGCCGCGAGGTGAGTACGGCGACCCGCTGGCCCAGGTAGACCGCCTCGTCGATGCCGTGGGTGATGAACAGAATGGTCTTGCCCGTGGTCTGCCAGATGCGTAACAGCTCGTCCTGCAGCAGCTCTCGGGTCTGCGCGTCGAGGGCGGCGAACGGCTCGTCCATCAGCAGGACCTCCGGATCGTAGGCGAGGCTGCGGGCGATGGCGACGCGCTGGCGCATGCCGCCGGACAGCTCGTGCGGGTACCGGTCGCCGAATCCGTCCAGCCCCACCAGGTTCAGATAGTGCGCGGCGGTCTCGCGGCGCTCGCGACGCCGCAATCCCTTGGCCTCCAAACCGAATTCGATGTTCGCGCGGGCGGTGCGCCAGGGCAGCAGCGCATACTGCTGGAAGACGATGCCGCGATCCAGGCCGGGCCCGGAGACGGGGGCGTCGTCGAGCAGGATCCGGCCCGCGCTCGGCTCGTCGAGCCCGCCGAGCAGATCCAGCAGGGTGGACTTGCCGCAGCCGCTGGGGCCGACCAGGACGAGGAACTCGCCGTCCCGCACCTCCAGCGTGACGTCCTCGAGCGCCGTCATCGGCTCCCGGGAGTCGCGGACGGGGAACTGTTTTCGCACCCCGATGATCGAAAGCTTTGCGGTGCCGGTCATTTCGCCGCTACCACCTCTCCGGACGGGCCGCCGGACGGCGCGTAGGTTCCGTTCGCGTACGGGTTGTCGTCATTGGTGTAGAGATCCTTCGCGGTCAGCTCGCCGGCATCGAGCTCGTTGTTGCGGACCAGCCAGTCGATCCAGATCTGCAGGTCCCGCTCCTCGATCACCGCGCCCGGCACCGGGATTCCCGAACTCCGCCAGTACTGCAGCAGGTTGGTGTTCTCGTTGCGGCCGCGCTGGTGGATGATCGACTCGAACCGCGCCAGGACCTCCTCGCGCGGTGTGACCTGCATCCAGCGGATCGCGCGGGCGGTGCCCTGCACGAAGTCCCGCACCGCGTCGCGATGTTTCTCGATGTAGTCCGTGCGGAAGATGTAGGTGCCGTAGTCGAAGGTGCCGAACAGGTCCTTGTCGGTGAACAGCGGATGGATGCCGCCGCGCGCGAGCGCGGTGTCGCGGAAGACGCTGCCGAGCGCGGCGACGTCGATCTGGCCCTTGTGCAGCGAGTCCTCGGTGCTGACCGGGGGCAGCACCACGAACTGCACCTGCTCGATGTCCTCCGCGCTCAGTCCCTGCCGGTGCAGCCACTCGCGGGTGACGAACTCGTGGTGCGCGCCGAGGGTGTTGACCCCGACCTTCTTGCCGATCAGATCACGGGCCGAGGTGATGCCGGAATCGTCGCGCACGTAGTACCCGGTGAAGGACCGGTCGTCGGCGCCGTAGGAGCTGAGCACCGGCCGCACCGGCGCACGGCCGGCGATCAGTTTCACGACCGCGCCGTTGAACGCGCTGCCGAACTCGATCTGGCGGGTGGCCGCGGCCTGGATATTGGCGGGGCCGCTGGTGCTGTCGTTCTCCCAGCGCAGCGCGATCCTGCTGAAATAGCCGAGGTCGTCGGCGAGTTCGAAAGGCGTCACCTGACCGGTCTGACCCTGATACCGCAGCACGGCCCTGCCGTCGGCGGTGGTGCCGGGGTCCGAGCCGCCGCAGCCGGCCGACAGCGCGAGGACGAACGGCAGTGCGAGCGCGACGGCCAGCAGCCGGGTCGGAAGGGGATGTGTCCTGGGAGAGAACATCTTTCGGTTCTTTCGCTGAGTACTCCGGCGCCGACGCGGATGCCCCGCCGCCGGATTCGATACTCCTGGAACTATGACGGCCGTCCCGGTGCGCGACAATAATTGTGCGCGCGGTGAGCGGAGGTATCGCCCGGGGCCTGTGCGTGCTGGTGCGGCGTCCCTACCACGTTCCGGTCAGGTCGTAGGTGGCCAGGATCGCGTCCAGGGGTGGGTTGACGGCCGGTGGGAGGATCTCGGCGCCGGGGTCGGCGGTGGGGATGAGGCCCTTGGCGGCCCGGCTTCTTCTGGTGCGGCGCAACCAGATTGCCCAGCAGTTCCATTCGCTGCCGTGCCGTGAGCCGTACATGATGCCGTGGGCGAGACTGGCGTCGTCGAGGGTGATCGGCCACAGGCGGGTGGCGATGGCCGTGGTGAGAGAGCGGTCGGTGCCACGCAATTCGGCGACACTGACCTCGGTGACGCCCCGTTCGACGAGGCTCGGCGGTGGGATCCTGGCGATCGCCGACAGGCTCGACGCGGCCTCGATGTCGATGAACCAGCCCATCGTGGGGAGGGTGATCTGATACAGCCGGTACTCGGTCAGCCAGGTCAGGTCGATTTCCCGGGGCGCGCGGAAACCGGCGTCCTCCCACTCCTCTCGGATCAGCGAGTCCAGTTCGTCGCCGGCATCGACGTCGTCGAAGTAGGTCGACGCGGCGACGGGCAGTGTCGGCTTGAGGGGAGCGAGCAGCTCGCCGTAGGCGCCCTCTTCGGTGCTGGCGGCGTAGACCGTCCTCTGCCCGGCCACGTCGTATCGGTTCCAGGGCGCGGGTGAATCTTCGCTGGAGAGTCCGCGCAACAGCGGATTGAGTGGGCCGTAGGAGGGTTTCGCCAACCGATAGACCTCGCGGCTGGCCGAGGCGACGAGCACCAAGCCGGTCTTCGAGCAGGTCCGCCGGGCGCTGGAGCGCCTGGCGTCGCTGATTGACACGAAGAATCCCCTCAGACGGCCTGCTCCGATCCGCTTGCAGCGGTATAGCTTAGTGGAGAGGGGATTCTCGCGGCTATCAGTTTCCCTCGGAGCCGTCCACGAAAGCGACTGCGGCGGCGATCACTTCGGGGAAGCGGCCCTCGCGGATCGCCACGCCCGGCGACTCCTCGCCCAGCCGGGGATTGGCGCCGATGAACCACGATCGGGCCACGTCCTCGCTTTCGGCCGTGGCGAGCAGAATCCAGCAGCGGTGCGCCACCTGCAGCCGCGCCAGCGCCGCGTCGCGCGGCCGCGGGCCGTCCGCGTGCGCCCACTTGTGTGGGAGCTTGCGGTCGCGCACGCCGGCGACCAACGCCACCAGGGTGGGCCCCAGATGCTGAATCAGCTGACGTGCGAGCTCGGACGGCTTCAGCCGCGCCGTTTCCACGTGGCTGGTGATGGCTCCGTTGGGAGCTGCCATGACTGTCACGACCTTCGCTGCACGAGACGGTTCCATCGGATTCGACCAGTTCAGGATATCTCTTATGCCACCTTAATGCAACCATTTGTGCTACCGTAAAAACCCATCAAATCCCCTCTTCGAACGGCTATTTCTCCATGTGGCGATGGCTCCGCGGCGAGCAGACACCAGCACAGTCCACCGGCCTGCACAGCCCCAAGTCGCCTCCGGCGGATGCCGATCCGCTCGGCGTCGCCCTCCACTACCTGCACCTGTTCCGGGACGAGTACGAACGCTCGCGGTTCGTGGTGAAGAACCGGGCCAAGCACGTCGTGGTCTGGACGGCCGTCGCCAACGGGCTCATCGCCGTGCTCGGCACCGCCATCGCCGTGTGCGACGCACCGTGGCTCGGGCTGTTCAGCACCGGCCTCGCCGCGTCGATCGGCGTCATCACCGCCTGGGACGGCCTGTACCGCCATCGCGAGATGTGGGTCCAGCGCAGTGTGATCCTGGGCCAGCTGCAAACCCTGCTCCGCACCACCGAGCTGCGGCAGGCGGCCGGCGAGGACCGAAACCTGCTCGCCCGCGAGACCATGCGGGAACTGAACGAAATCCTGGAGGAGGATCTCGAGGCCTGGACCTCGCTGCGCCGCACCCAGGCGCCGGCCCGCGAACGCAACGACGAACTCGCCGAGTAGGGATTTCACCGGGCCGGTTCGGCGCGGGTAACGTCGCCCGCCGAGGAGCCGGTCGAGCGGGAACGGAGGCGCGATGGCACGGTTCGGGCACTGGCGGCGGTCGGTCACCTTCTGGCGGGTGTCGGCCCTTGTGCTGGTTGCACTTCCGCAGGTGCTCGATGCGCGCTTCCCGGAGTCGGAGGACGCCGAGGCGGTCCACGGCGACGTGGCGATGTTCGGGGTGGCCTACCTGTCACCGCCGCCACTGCCCGAGCAATGGCTCGAATACGTCGCCGAGTCCGGTCTCGCGGTGCTGCTGCCCGCGGTCGCCCTCGTGCTGCCGCATCGGTATGCCCGGACCGGAATCTTGTGGGCCGCAGGGGTTCTGGCCGCACTCGGCGTGGCCGGCGGATACCTCGGCCTGTCCGCGCTGCAGAACGGCACCGGGGGATCGGGCTTCCTGCTGTTCATGTCGCTGTTCTACCTGCCGGCCGCGAGCGCGCTCGCGCTGAGCGAACGGGCGAACCGCCCCGCACCGAGCGAGCCCGAGATGAGTTAGACAGTCTCACAGGTGGTCCGGTTCCTCCCACCGATCATTTCCAGGCGAACACCGGTTGGCCGAAATGCGCGACGCGGGTGTGACGGCCGTGCAGGACCACTTCGCGGAACTGGTGCAGGACGGCCGCGGTCGGGGCATGCACGAGCGCGCCCCGGAACGGCCACTGGACGATGGGCTCCTCGACGGCCGGGTCGCTGACGAAGAGCGGGTCCACGTCGACCTCGTCGGGGGTTACGAGGAACACGTGCGCGACTTCGCCGGGATTCGGGCGTATCGCCTCGACGCGATCGCCGATCCATACGACGAACGGCGACATCACGTACCCCGACTTGGTGGCATAGTCGTCGAGCCGGCCGAGGACGTGCTCGGGCGTCGTCTGGATGCCGAGTTCTTCGGACAACTCACGAACCGCTGCCTCGGCCGCCGTTTCGCCACTGTCGACGCGCCCGCCCGGAAACGCGTACTGCCCCGGGTGGGAGCGCAGCGACGCACTGCGCTTGGTGAGGCATACGACGGATTCGCCCCGGTGCACTCCGACCGGAATCGCGATGCCCGCCGCGCGCCGCCCTTGCAGGGGAATCTCGGCGGCCCGGAACTCGCGCAGGGCATCGGTGAGCGTCTGCTGGTTCATGCCGAGGTCACTCCTTCCACCGGTCACTCCTTCCACCGTTGTGGCCTCGGCGCCGGTGTCGGCGAAACGGTTGTCGCGGTTCATCACAGTTCCCTCGGCCATCAGTTCGTTTCGTCCAGTAACCATAGGCCCCCGGCATTGTGGGCCGCCGGACAACCAGCGGTCCACGTCGAGGGTGGTGGCCGCCGCCCCGTCGCCACTCGGAACCCACTGGCCGCGTTGCGCTTCGGCACCGACGAGGTGGTCCGGCTCACCGCACGGACACCGGCACCACTGGTCGCGGGCGGGCAGGACCCGGTGGTCCCGGGGCCGAATCATACTGCGCACCAGTCGATGACCAGTGCGTCCGGACGCCCGGTCGGGGCGGGACGACCGGCCGAAACCCCCGGCAGTACGGCCCCGACACACCCACCGGGATGCGGACTGTCGGTGTCGTCCGGCATGCTCGTGGCGACACGACGTTCACCATTCCACTCGGAGCACATCATGCCGTCTCACCAAACGGGACAGAAACCGTTGTCGGACAGCGAGATCCGGCAAATAGCTGCCGATATCGACGCGGGCCGCCCACCGACCGTATGGTTCACCGCCGACGCGGTCGGTATCACCGAGGGACGATCCGGCAAGGTCGTCGCGCTCGCCGACCCGTCCGAACCCGACTATCTGCGGGTGCGTCCCACCGGATCCACCGACGTACTCGCGTTCTCCCCCACCGAACTCACCCTCGCCAGGCCCGCCCGCCGCCGCGCCGCGCAGCAGCACCCCCGCGCCACCCGGCGCACATCCCGATGACCGAGAACGACACCGACACCCGCGCACCGGATCCGAGCGGCACGACATCGAGATCCGGTCGGCTCGACCGTCACTCGGTGTCGGTCGGCGGTCACTCGGTGTCGGTCGGCGGTCACTCGGTGTCGGTCGGCGGCACCTCGGGCAGGCCCTCGCCGGCCCGCAGCTTGTCGGCGATGGAGGTGAGCAGCGCGAGCGATTCGTCGGACAGGTCGAAGGCCCGGTTGGACAGCCGCCGCAGACCGTAACCGCGCAGCTGGGAGAGTATTTCGAGATCGTGGTCGATCTTGGCGGCGTAGACGTCGTCGGTGAAGTAGGCGGGGTCGACCTTGAAGAACCGGGCGAGGGCCGCGACCGTCTCGGCGGACGGGTTGGTGCGCCGCCCGGACCGCAGCTGGGACAGATACGGTTTCGAGATCGGGTGGCCGGCGGCGGAGAGCGCAGCGGAGACTTCGGTGTTGGTATGCGGTTTACGACCCGGCGGATGAACCATGTCGAACAGTTTGTTCAACCGCTCGGCGAAGTCAGCCGTCATCGGCAGCCGACCTCCCCTCGATGGGTACTGGTTGTCGCCGCCCGCCCGGCGACGGGCGCCTCGCCGCCGAATGGCGGCGGTTGATCAACTGTACCAAGCAGGCTCGGCGGCCCCTCCGGCCCGGACACCGAGTCACACTGCCGCACAGGACAAATCGGGTGAAAGGGGCATGGTCACCGCAAACTCTCGGCGAAGCCGCGCGCGGCCGCCAGATCGTCGGCGTTCGGCCGGCCCTTCCGGATGCCGCCGACCAGTTTGAACGGCAGGTAGGTATCGAAGGCCCGGCACGAGAAAGTGGCGACGACCGCGAACCCCTTCTCCTCCAGCAACCGCGTGAGACCACGGGTGTACCCCGGCCACGGCGGCTCGGGCAGGCCGCTGGTGGAGAAGACGAACGCCTGGCCGCCCTGCTGCCGCGGCAGCGACCGGACGAACTCGCGCAACCGCGGGTGGAAGGCCATGGTGAAGATCCCCGACCCGAATCCCACGAGATCGTAGGCGCCGAGTTCGGCCGCATCGATCTGCTCGGGCTCGACGACCCGGGCGTCCAGGACCTCGCCGAAGACCTCCGCGATCCGCTGGGTATTCCCGTGCGACACCGAAGCGCACACGATGACGGCCTTCACCACAATTCCCCTCCAGCTCGGTCGAATCCTGTCGGCACCGGCCGGCCGAACAGCGGCCCCGTACATCTCCCTGGACCCGCTCGTTCGGTCACCGGCGGAGAACACTCCCGCTTCCCACGCAGGACGCTATCACTACCCCTGACGGGACTTCTCGCGGTCTCACGGAACGGGCCCATGACCGCGGCCGACATCGAACGGCGAGTGGGCGGCCCTCTCGGCGAGGACGGGCTCGCCGACCTCCGCCGGCTGCCCGCTCGGGCGGGCACAATGTTCGACCCGGCCGGGATCAACCCTCGGGGCCCGGCGAATCACGCAGTGCGGCAACCGCTCCGGTGAAGGCGCCCATACACATCGAGTGGACCTGTTCGCGGGTCGGGCGGTCGTGTTCGAGCCATTCCAGGCAGAGCGTGTGGACGAACATCAGCCAGGAGGTCAGCAGGGCGGACATGGCGGCGCGGGCCGCGCCGGTGAGGTCCGTGGCGCCGAGCACGACCTCGCGCATCGCGGTGTGTTCGCCGAAGACGATCGCCTGCACGACCGGATCGCCCGACAGCGCCCGATTGGCCGCGAGCACCGTGTTCCGGTTGGCGGCGAAGTACTCCAGGTGCACGTCCAGCCCGGCGGCGACCTGCCCGGTCAGCGGGACGTCCGGATCGATGCGCACCTCGGCCTGCAATGTCCCCGCCGCGCGCTCGTAGATCGCGGCGAACAGGGCGCTCTTCTTCGGGAAGTGGCGATACAGCAGCGCGCGGGACACACCGGCCCGCTCGGCGATCTGCTCCATCTGCACCCGCTCGTAGGGCATTTCGGCGAACAGCCGGGCTCCGGCGTCGAGCAGTTCGGCACGACGCTGGTCGGGCGAGAGGCGGCGGCGCGGTGGCATCGCCTCAGCTTAGTTGACACACGTCTACTTATCTGCCTACCCTTGCCCGGATCTAGTAGACACTTGTGTACTAAGTGCGGCACTGCTGGAGGGCGGAGTTGTGCGGGCTGTATTGCAGTGGTTTCTCGTCGTCTTCGGTGTCGTCTGTGCCACGATCGCGCTGGCGCACATCGTCATCGGGCCGAGCACGATCATCGGGGCGAACACACCGAATGCGACGCTGGACTCCGATATCCGGATGGTGATGGTGCTGTTCCTCGCCTACGGCATCGTCTGTGTCCGGGCCGCAAGGGATCTCGACCGCCACTCCGGGCTGATCCATCTGCTGATGCTGGTGTTCTTCGCCGGCGGACTGGTGCGCCTGCTGACCGTCGCCTACGTCGGCTGGCCACACTGGTTCTACATCGCCATGCTCGTCGTGGAAATCGGCCTTCCGCTGATCTACTCGCCGTTGCTGGCGCGAGTGACCGGACGCACCGCCCGCACGGACCTCCTGACCCTGGCCCGCTGACGGATCATCGCCGATGTCCTCGGCCGGGTAGGCACCGATCAGGGCATCGTCGCAGAGCGGGCGGTTTCCTGGCCCAATCCGAACGGGAGGAGTGTCGCCGGGTTCGACCAGTACACCGAGATCACGTCCGTCGCCCATCCCGCGGGGTGAGGCGGTTGACGCTCGACGGCGCCGATGGAAACCTTATATTTCAGTACTGAGAACATTGTTCTTACGCGCTCACCGGCGAGCCGACCGGCCGGAGTGGGCCCGGCCGGAGGCGAGTAGCGATGACCGAAGCGACGATGACGCCGGGCCGGCATGCAGCCCGGACCCCGGACCGCCCGGCGATCGTGATGGCATCCAGCGGCGAGGTGGTGACCTACGCGCAGCTCGAGGACCGATCCATCCGGCTCGGCCGGGCGCTGCGGGCGCGCGGACTCGGCATCGGCGATCACATCGCCATCCTGCTGGACAACAACCGGGAGTATCTCGAAATCGCCTGGGCGGCACAACGTTCCGGACTGTACTACACCGCGGTCAACCGGCACCTGCGGACGGGCGAGGTGCAGTACATCCTGGACGACTGCGGGGCCGTCGCCCTGGTGGCCGACGAGTCGGTGGCCGGTGTGGTCGCCGGCCTGGAGCTGTCGAACATCGCGGTCCGCCTCTGCGCGCACGGGGATCTGCCCGGCTTCGACCGCTACGAGGACCTGCTGACCGAGCACCCGCCGCTGCCGCTCGCCGACGAATGCGAGGGCCGGGAGATGCTGTACTCGTCGGGAACGACGGGCAGGCCGAAGGGAATTCGCAAACCCCTGCCCGCCACCGCGCTGGGCGATCCGGCGGCGGCGCCGGTGCAGATCGCGCAGGGGCTGTACCTGAGCGGGAGTACCGAGGGCGCGGTCTACCTGTCCCCCGCGCCGCTGTATCACGGTGCGCCGCTGGTGGTCTCGATGTCCTGGCATCGTCTCGGCGGCACCGTGGTGGTGATGGAGCGGTTCGATCCGCGGCAGTGCCTGGAACTGATCGAGCGGTACCGGGTGACGCACGCGCAGATGGTTCCGACGATGTTCGTCCGGATGCTGCGGCTGCCGGCGGCCGAACGCGAGCGCTACGACACGTCGAGCCTGATCGATGTGGTGCATTCGGCGGCGCCGTGCCCGGTCGCGGTGAAGCGGCAGATGATCGAGTGGTGGGGGCCGATTCTGAGCGAGTACTACTCCGGCACCGAGGACGTCGGCAGCACCTACATCACCGCCCCGGAATGGCTGGCGCACCCCGGATCGGTGGGGAAGCCGATGCAGCGGTGCCATATCGTCGGCGAGGACGGCACCGAGCGGCCGACCGGCCGGGTCGGGGTGGTGTACTTCGACGGCGGCCGACCGTTCGAATATCACAACAACCCGGACGAGACCGCGTCGGTCACCCACGAGCGCGGCTGGCGCACCCTCGGCGACATGGGCTATCTGGACGAGGACGGCTATCTCTACCTGACCGACCGGCGGGCGCACATGATCATTTCCGGCGGCGTGAACATCTACCCGCAGGAGACCGAGAACGTCCTGCTCGCCCACCCCGCGGTCGCCGACGCCGCCGTTCTCGGCGTCCCGGATCCGGAGATGGGTGAGGCGGTGAAAGCCCTTGTCCAGCCGGTGGATCCGGACTCGGCGGGCGAGCGGCTCGCGGCCGACCTGATGGCCCGGTGCCGCGCCGAACTGGCGTCCTACAAATGCCCGCGCAGCATCGACTTCGTCGGCGAGCTGCCCCGCGACCCCAGCGGGAAACTGCATAAACGCGTTCTGCGCGAACAGTATTGGGAAGGACACGACACTCGCGTGGTCTGACACGGCCGTTCCACCCACAGGACATTTCGCGCATCCCTCGCGTACACATCGCGCGTACCGGCGATGGAACCGCCAGGCGAAGTTAGCTTGAAGATAGCACCAGGCACACATTTCGTTCGGGCAGCCATTCACGATATCGAACGGAGACGCTCGTCGTGACCGAGGATGGGAGAAACGCGGATGGGGACGGTGCGGATGGGGACGGTGCGGACTGGGACGGTGCGGTCCGCCTGCTACGCACCGCGATCCGGCACCTGCTGTCGGGGGAGCCCCGGCCCTATCGCGACCTGTGGTCCCGGCGTCCCGACGTGACGATGCTGGGGTCCGCCGGCGGCTGCGCGACCGGATGGGACCAGGTCGATGCCGCCATCGCCCGCTCGGCGGAGCGGTTCTCCGGCTGGCGGATTCGCTACGACGAACAACTCCTGCACAGCCTCGGCAGCGGCGAGCTGGGCTGCTTCGCACTGCGAGAACGCATCACCGACCTGCGGCCGGCGGGCGAGGTCCGGGTCCGCCGAGTCACCGTGCTGTTGCGCCGCGAACGCGGCGCGTGGCGAATCTTCCACCACCACACCGATCCCCTGGACGAACGAGGGTGACCATGCCGAAGAACGCCGGCTGTGCGCTCTCCGGCCCGAACGCGGCACGTCGGATCGAGGGCAATCAAAACCAGTCGGTACACATCGAACGAAACCGACGACGATCCCGATTACGTCGAACAACGCAGGACCGCGGGTCGAGATATCGCGTCGGCGCACGGTAGCATTCCCGTTCCCGACGGCACCTCCCGCGATTTTCTGGACAACAGATCACGCACGCCATAAACTTGAGACAGTTACCGCGGAGACACTACGGCCGCATTCATTGCAGGAGTAGCCGTTGTCCGAATCTGGCGTACCCGAGGGACATCAACTTTTTCACACCAACAATCCGATCGAGGCGTGCGGGCGCAACAGTTCGATTTTCCGCCGCCATGCTCTCCGCATTCTCGGCGATCCGGAGGAATTCGATGCCCGCCATCGCCGGATTCGATGGGGATCGTTGTCGGTGCACGAGCTGAGTTTCGCTTCGCCGGTCGAGATCCGGGCCGAGGAGGACACCGCGGCCGACTTCTACACCGTGGCGATTCCCCTGAGCGGCACGGCACATCTGCACCTGGGCACGTCCGGCAGGCCACGAGTGACGATGCGATGCGGGCACAGCGGAGCGGTCATCGGGCCCTTCACCGCCGTCCGAACATGGTGGTCGGCACAGTGCGTCATGCTCCTCACCCGCATCGACGCCGCCGCCCTGACGGCACATCTCGAGACGCTGCTGCAGGAACGAATACCACCACGCGCACCGGCATTCTCGCCGGAACTGGACATCCGCGGCTGCGGCGGATTGTGGCACCGGCTGCTGCGCGCCTATCTCGACATGGCGGATATGCCGGGGACGCCCGTGTGCCGGCCGCCGCTGGCCCGGGTGGTGGAGCAGTCGCTGCTGACAACCCTGCTGGTGACGGCGCGGCACGATTATCGGGACCGGCTCGTCGGCGGCCGGAGTTCCCCGGTGCCGCCCGAGCTGAGCCGGATCGTCGAACATATTCACCGCAATCCGACGGCACCGAAGTCCGTCGCCGATCTGGCGGCCGTGGGCGGTATGAGCGTCCGTTCCCTGCAGGAGATCTTCTCGAGATATCTGGACACCACACCCACGGCATATCTCCGCCGGGTCCGGCTGTGGCGGGCTCGCGCCGACCTGTTGGCGAGCCCGGCACAACGGGGCGCCGTGGCGATCGCGGCGGCCCGCTGGGGTTTCAGCAATCTGGGACGTTTCGCGCAGGCCTATAGGGACGAGTTCGGCGTATCCCCGTCGAATTCGATTCACGTACCGTAGCGTTATTACCGGGATAGATTTCCGGAGAGGTCGGAATTTCACGACAGCGCCGAGGAGACATCATGATCCGCCCAGCAATCTCCGCGCGTCAGCCGCAGTTACGGCCGTTGGCCGACACCACCGAAATGGAATTCCGGCGCGCCGTCCACGACGTGACCGGAGAATTTCGGGCCGTCCTGACCCGGGCGCAGCCCCGCGAAGCGATCGCGCTCATCGACATGCTGAACACCGCCGACCGGATCTTCGTGGTCGGCGCCGGACGCTCCAAGCTGGCGGTCGACGCCTTCGCGATGCGGTTGATGCATATGGGATTCCGGGCGCACGTGTTCTCGGAGATGACCGCCCCGGCGGTCGGCGAGCCCGGTGACCTCGTCGTGGCCTGCAGCGGGTCGGGCGAGACACCCACCGTCACAGCGCATATGCGCACCGCGATCGATTCCGGAGCCGCCACGGCCGCCGTCACCGCCACCGAGGACTCGTCGCTGGCCGCGCTCGCCGATCTCACCGTGGCGCTGCCGGAACGCTCGGCCGACGGCATCCGCGACGAATCGGTCCAGTTCGTGGGCACGCTGTTCGAGCAGACAGCCTTCGTCTTCCTCGACGCGATCGTGCTGTCCATGGAGCGCCTGGGCCGCTACGACCGCAACCGTATGCTGCGCCGCCACACCAACTTCGAATGAGTCCGGAGCCCACATGCCCGACGTGGTCACCTGCACCAACACCAAGGCGGCGCTCGGCGCCGCCGAGACTCGACAGTGGATCCGCACCGTTCTGGTGCCGCTGGCCGACAAGCTGGGCGCGGCGGGATTCTTCGCCTGCCTGCCCGATCCGCTGCTGCCGATGGCCGTGGAGTCCTTGTCCGGCACCGGAATAGGGGTCGGCGCGCAGGACGCCTGGTACGAAACCGGCAACTACACCGGCGAGACACCGGCGGCGCTGCTGTGCGAACTCGGCTGCACCCACGTGATGATCGGTCACGCCGACCGCCGCGCGCGCGGCGAATCCGACGAGTTGATCGCCCGCAAGGTGGCCGGTGCGCACGCCGCCGGGCTGACGCCCGTGGTCTGCCTGGGTGAACGGGACCATCTCCCCGCCGCCGTCGCCGCGGAGGCGATCTGCGGACAGTTCGACGGCATCGTCCGGGACCTGTCCGCCGAGGCCGTCGCCGCGCTGCTGGTGCTCTACGAACCGGCCTGGGCGATCGGCGGCCGGGCCGCCGCGCCCGGCCACGTCGCCATCGTCTGCCGGACCCTGCGCCGCCATGCCGCCCGGCACGGCCGGCCGCCGGCCATCCTCTACGGCGGCGGCGTCGAGCCCGACACCTACCCGCGCCTCCTCGCCGCCGCGGCACCGATCGCCGGCGTCGGCCTCGGCCGCGTCGTCCATCGCCGCGAGATCCTCGAGGCCACCCTGGACACGATCCTGCGGACGCCCCGGAAGTAGGCGAAATCCTTGTGCAACAGGGTAGTCGGGTCGCATCCGGCAGACGCGCGGCCGAGGTGGCGCCGATGCCGGATTCGGCGGCCGGACGACGGCAGCGAGGACGAGCGGCGTCGCCGTACTACCTCGTGCCCGAGCGGCCGCGCGGACAGATCTCCCGCGCCGCGCCCTCCCGCGCGCGGACGCCGAGTTCGTCTTTCAGGGTCACCAGGACCGTGCGCGGGCGGTAGATGCTCGTGCGGCGGTACACGTCACCGCCGGGCGCGGTGTCGATGCTGTTGACGTTGTAGGTGACGACCAGGCGCGTCGGCGTGGAGAACTCAGGGTGGGCGTGCGCGTTGTAGGTGTAGACGTCGGGGTCGTGATAGGACCCCGGCGCACCCGTCTCCGGCGTGGTGTACAGCGTGGTGGCGGGGCCGAACGGGCCCCTCGGCGTCGGGCCGTACCTGCCGATCAGCCGATCGCTGAAGCCGTCGCCGCCCGCCATGGTGACGAGCAGGTACCGGTCCGGGCGCAGGGGATGCACCGAGAATTCGGCGTTGATCCCGTCGGCGACCCGGGCCGATTCCGCCTCGGAATCCGACCATCCGCGCCCGGTCCAGAAGGACATCGGGTTACGGAGATCGGCCCCCTCGACGCGCGCCACGTGCAGGTGCTTGTCGCCGGCCGCGGTCTCGACGCCGTACACGTACGTCCGGTCCCCCGCCGGCTGTATCCACTGGCCCCACTGGATGCCACGATCGCGGGGCAGCGGCGTCACCGCGACCGGCCGGCGCAGGTCGTGCTCGTCGAACCGCGCCACCGACGATCCGACGAACTCGAGATCGAGCGGTCCCGGCCCGGACGAGCGCCACTCGGTGAGCGGAACCTGGAGCGCGCCACCGAGATACGTGGCCGCGCCGAACCAGAACCAGTGCTCCGGGTCCGCCGGTTCGACTACCGCGGCCGGCCGCTCCGCGGTACCGCCGACGAGGGTGGTCAGCCGCCCGTCGGCCGCGCGGACGACGAACGAGTTGTGCACGAACCCGGCGTCCGGCGGGCGGCCCGGTGGGTCGACGGGCGGCAGGAACGTGTCGGAGAAGGCGAACACCTCGCGACCGCCCGGCAGCGCGGCGGACCAGGTCGAATCCCCGCCGGTCCAGCCGCGGCCGGAGTCCCCGTAGGCGGTGACGGCGGCATCGAAGCAGGTGAGCGGGCCGGCCTCGACGACCGACGGAGCGGCATCGCCGGGCACCGGCCACGGAGCGACCAGCCCGAGCCCGGCGGCCGCGACCACGACCGGGACGAGCGATCGGACCGGCCCTGGTGCTCGTACTCGGCGTCGCATGCCGCCCATCGTGTCATCGGCCGACCGGTTGACTACCAGCAAACCCGCCCTCCCGCCGACGCCGAGCCGATTCGCCGCACAGCGGCGAGCGAGCAACTGTGACACACTCGATTCAGACACGATGACCGAACCGATTGGGAGGATCGGTGGCCCACAGCACCGGCTCCGCGTTCGCAAGCGACGAGGACGACCCCGAGGACCCGGCCTTGCTGCGCCGGATTCTGGGGGTCCGGCTGCGCAAACTCCGCCTCGCCGCGGGTATCAAAGGGGATGCGGCCGGCCGGGCGATCCGCGCCTCGCATTCGAAGATCAGTCGCTTGGAGGCCGGGTTGGTGGGATTTCGCACCACCGATGTGGAGGACCTACTGACCTGCTACGGCATCGACGACCCCGGCACCCGCGCCGAGTTCGTCGACCTGGCACAGCGGGCGAGGACGTCCGGGCGCTGGCACCTCGACACCGATCTCACGCCCCGCTGGCTCGACACCTACCTCGCCCTCGAGGATTCGGCCACCCTGCTGCGCACCTACGCGCCCGGGACGATCCCCCACCTGCTACAGACACCGGACTACGCGCGGGAGGTGTTCGGCATCTCGCATCCGGGGTGCGCCGAGGACATCCAGCGGCGGGTCGAGGTGCTCGAACAGCATCAGCGGCTGTTGACCCGGGCCGATCCGCCCCGGATCTGGGTGGTCGTCGAACAGGCCGCGTTGCGCCGGCAGCTCGGCGGCCGCACGATCTGGGGCGAGCAGCTGGACCATCTCGCCCGCGCGGCCGAACAGCCCAACATCAGCGTGCAGATCATGCCCGACCACGCGATCGGCCCGGCCATCAGCACCGTTCCGTTCACCGTGCTGCGCTTCGGCGCCACCGACCTGCCCGATATCGTGCACGTCTCGCACGCCACCGGCGCCCAGTTCCTCGACAAGCGCGGCGATGTCGACATCTACCACGCGCTCTGGGATCGACTGTGCGTCAAGGCGATTCCGCCCGAGCGCACCAGCGACCTCGTCACCGCGGCCGCCGACGGCGCCCCCCTCTGAACCCCGGCCCGCCCGGCACCGGCGTCACGGGAGCGGATGGTTCCGGAACAGCTGCCACATGCGGTTGCGTACGTCGGCGCCTCGGGCGCCGCCGGGCGATTGCATCCATGCCGCGAGCACGCCGCGACGTGCGGGTGTCGTAACGGCCCAGCGAAATCCCTCAGTTCCTGGGCGGCGTCGTTTCAGATCCCCGGCCGGGGCGAACGGGTGGCCGGTGCCTACCGCAGTCTCGCGACGTTGTCGAGGATGGTGGTGCGGGTGGTGGCCCAGGCCGCGGAATTGAGTTCGGCGAATTCGCCGTGGCCGACGCCGGGGAGGATTCGCAGGTCGGTGTCGAGGCCGGCGCGGGTGGCGGCGGCGATGTAGCGGCGGCTCTGTTCGAGTTCGACGACGCGGTCGGCGTCGCCGTGTACGGCGCTGATGTGGGTGTCGACGGGCAGGTGGGCGATGGGGGACGCGAAATCGTAGCGGTCGGGGACCTCGGCCGGGCGGCCGCCGAGCAGGGTGCGCACGAATCCGTCGCGTCCGTTGGTCGCCGCGTAGCGCAGGTCCAGCACGGCGGCCATGAGGGTGACGCTGCGGATGCGGACGGCCGAATGTGCCGCGGGGCCGGTCATTCTGTTGTGCCAGCCCGCCACCCAGGCGGCCAGCTGCCCGCCGGCGGAGTATCCGGCCAGGTGCACCCGACTCAGGTCCAGGCAGTCGCCGCAGGTGTGCTGCACCACCGTCGCCAGCGCGGCGACGGCGTCACCGGCATCGGTGAGGGTGACCGGCCAGCCACCGTCGCCCTTCATCCGCCGGTATTCGATATTCCACACCGCGACCCCGCTGTCGGCGAGCGACCGGGCCATCGGCGCGAAGCCCGCCAGCGTCCGGCTCTGCGACCAGCTACCGCCGTGGATCATCACCACCACCGGATACGGGCCGGTGCCGCCGGTCGGCAGGTAGAGATCCCCGAAGGTGTCCGCGGCGTCGCCGTAATACACGCGCCGCGGCATTCCGGGCGCGCCCGCCGCGGACTCCACCGCGACGAGGGCCGGTGACGCCGTCTCCGACGAGGCGAGACCGATGGCGATGACAACGGATACGAGCACCACTATCGCGGCCGGGCGGCGCCGACCGCGTACAACTCTCGTCACTGTGGAAACCCTCCGGATACCGCTGACCGAGCGGTCGATACCGTACCGGCCGCCGCGCCCGCCGTCACCTCTTTACCTCGTCGTGCAGGAAAGAAGCGTTACCACCAGCCGAGCACCGGCTCCAGCTGCCGGCCGAGCGGCCCGGCCAGCGAGCGCGAATAGCTGGCCGACAGGTGATGTTCGTCGTGGTAGATGAGGATGTTGCCGGCGACCGCCGGACACACCTGGGGCTCGCAGACCGCGTCGGTGAGATCGATCGGAATCACGTTCGGGAACCGTGCCGCCGCGTCGATCTCGGGATCGACCGGGTCGAGTGCGTCGGCGCGGGGCATACCGCAGCTGATCCGATCCCCGCCCGCGGCAAGGCAATCCGGGGCCTTGTGCAGCACCCCGTCGCGCCGCAGCCACGGCGTGTCCCGGATGGCGACGACGTTGAGCCCGCGGTCGGCCAGTGTCGCCCAGACATCCAGATAGTCCTGCGGTGTCTCGTCGCCGATGCCGTCGCGGGGCCGGGTGCCGGTGGTGAAGATCCAGTCGGGGCGGTCGACGCCGAGCCGATCGATCACCTCCTGCGACCAGTCCCGGCAGTCCGGGATGGGCTCCCCCTTGTAGGTGGCGTTGTCGGCGAGGGTGAGCGGGCAGCCCATCTTCAGGTACACCTGGATGCGGAAGCCGTGCTGGGCGGCCAGGATCTGCAACGCCGGAATCCAGTGCTCGGCATGGGAACTGCCGACCACGGCGAGCGTGCGGGTGGCGTTCAGGTCGCCGTAGGTGCAGGTGATGACGGCGCGGTTGTCCCAGTCCGCGATGCATCCGTCGGCGGTCGGCGGTGGCACGTCGTTCGGCGCCTTGAGCACGCTCGGCCGCATCCGCGCCGGAGGCGTCGGTGCGCCGGAGGCGAGGGCCTCGGCGCCCGGGTACTGGGTCGGCTGCACCGCCACGGCCTCCTGCTGCGGGAACTGGTCGTCGACCACCACCTGCCAGGTGCCGGCGACCGCGACGATCGCCACGGCGGCGACCGTCAGCACGCCGCCGGCCACCCGCCGGTACCGCAGCGAATCGAGCAGCGCGGTCCCCGCCGACTCGAGCACCCGGGTGCCCCCGCGCGGCCGGATGCGCAGCCGCAGCGGCTCCTCCACCCAGCGGTGGGTGGCCCAGGCCAGCAGCACCGAGCCGGCGATGACGAGCAGACCGGCGCCGAGACCGGCATGCGGCTCGTCGCGGCCGGCGAGATAGAAGATCAGGATCGGCCAGTGCCACAGGTACAGCGGATAGGAGATATCACCGAGCCGGCGGGCCCACCGGGTCGCCAGCAACCGGTTGGGCCAGGGCCGCGCATCCGGTCCGGGAGTCGTCCCCGACAGGATCACCGCCACGCATGCGAGCACCGGCAGCAGTGCGACAGGTCCGGGAAATCGGTTGGCGCCGTCGACGATCAGCCACCCGCACAGCACCACTCCGGCCACGCCCAGCCAGGCCAGCACGATTCGGACGAGCCGCGGCAACGACAGATGCGGCGCGGCCAGCGCGAGCGCCGCGCCCGCCAGCAGTTCCCAGCCCCGCGCGGCGCTGTCGTAGTAGTTCCACCCCTGATGGGTGGCCGCGCCGTGCGCGGCGTATCCGAACGAGGCGACTCCCGCGCCGAGCACGACCGCCGCCAGCACCGGCAGCAGGACGTCGGTCCGCCTCCGGCACAGCCGGGCGAGCACCGCGACGACGGCGAGGGCGGCGAGATAGAACTGTCCCTGAATCGCCATCGACCACAGATGCTGGAGCGGGCTCACCGACGGATCGGCGGCCAAATAGTCCGACCACGTCAGCGCCAGCTGCCAATTCTGGTAGTAGAACAGCGAAGCCAGCGTCTGGGCGGCGAGACCGGACCACTGGGTGTAGGGGCGCAGCACGATGCCCGCGATCACGACGGCGGTGAGCACCAGGATCATCGCCGGCAGCAGCCGCCGCGCGGTCCGGCGCAGCGTGAACAGGACGCCCACCCGACCGGATTCGGCACGGCGCAGCAGCAGGCCGGTGAAGAAGTAGCCGGACAGCACGAGGAATACGTCCACGCCGCCGGAGACCCGGCCGAACCAGACGTGGAACACCACCACCAGGGCGATCGCCACACCGCGCAGCCCGTCGAGGTCCGCGCGGTATCCGGCGGCCGGGGACCGAAAAGTACTGCCGCCGAGGCCGGGCCGGGAGGAACCGACCGCCGGGCGCGTGATCTCGCTCGTCACCGTTCCCGGCCGACCTCACCCTCGGCCACCGCGGACCTGCGTCGATCGTGAGAACGCAGGGCGGCATGAACGGAGGATGACCAAGACACGACATTTCTCTTATCACGGGCGCGAATTCGGGGCTACTTCAACAAATCTCACCACATTCCGCGACCCGGCACACCGGATCGGCTCCACCAGCACGGATATCACCGATGCGGCAAGCGGATGTGAGCCATCTCGCAACCCCGCGGCACCGCCGGTCCGACCCGGGCCTCCACGGCGGCGGCCGGATCCGGGGGCGGATGCACCGGTAACGGGCCGTGTCCCCACCGCTAGCGCAAGCTACGGGCAGGACCGGCTCAGGCCAGCTCCTTGCCGAACCAGATCTCGGCATGTTTGTTCCGGTTGTAGGGCGCAATCTCCGAATATCCGTTCCGGCGGTACAGGGCGCGAGCTTCCACCAGATCCGAGCGGGTATCCAGCACGATCCGGGTACCGCCGAGCCCAGCCGCCGCCTCTTCCGCAGCCGCCAGCAGCTCGGCCCCACCACCGGTACCGCGCCACCGAGTGCGAACGAACACCCGCGCCAACTCGATCACACCGTCTTCGATCACGCCATCTTCGATCACACCGTCGCCGAACAGGCGCAAGCCCACGCACCCGGCCGGAACCCCGGCACACCGCCCGACCAGGAACAGCCCCCGCGGCGGAACGAGGTCCTCGACCGAATCGGCGGCCAGGCCCTTCTCGATCTCGGCCGCCGTGGACCGCCGCCCCAGATACAGCAGCCGGTAGCGATCGGCGACCTCGACGTAGTAACCACGCAGCAGCCCAACGGCATCCGGATCATGCACCGACGCCGGAGCGACCTCCCACACTCGTCCGCCGTCCCCGATCGTTGCCACATCGACATTGTCCGCGACGCGCCGGGACCTTGTCGGTGCGGGCTCAATTCGACATCGGCAGGACCTGGTCGATGACGAATTCGCGGCCGCGGACTCGCGCCGGCGCGCCGGCGTCGTAGTTGGTGATGTGGCCGAGAGCGGCCGGGCGGTCGGCCGGCAGCGCCTCGAGGGCATCGAAATCCCGGAGTTCGTCGAGCACGACCCGGGAGACGACGTCGACGAGGGCGCCGTCACAGTCCCGGAGTTCGAAACAGAACGTCGGGGGCACGAGGCTCCGAATACCGTTGTCGGACACCGTAACCGGTTCGGTGATCTCCTTCGTCAGCCCGGCCCCGCCCGCCACTTCGTCAGACACTTCGTCGGTCACCGTCTACGCCCTTCGCAGCCACACCCGATGTCAGAGCCAACCTAGCGTCGGAAACCCCACGGCAATAGGGCCTTTCGGCACCCGCCACGCCGCCACCGGGGCAACGCGCCTTCGCGGGCTCCGACGCACCGGGCGCGTGCCGCGATTTCCGTGACTCGGCGCCGGAAGAGCTGCGGAGGTACCGGTTTCGAGTGCCTGGCTTCGGTCCGCAGGCCACTCGACTCACCTCGGATCGGCCAAGGCGGCGGCGGTCAGGGTGAGGTGCCGGGTCAAGGTCGCGGCGGCGGTGCCGGGGTCGCGGGCCAGGGCCGCTTCCTCCAGGCTGCGGTGTTCGTCGGCGCCGTCGCGGTCGGGGTTGCGGCGGGCCGACCAGCGGCGGGCCAATTCGCTTGCGGTCCACAGGCGGTCGAAGGTTTCCAAGAGGACCGGGTTGCCGCAGCCCTCCAGCAGGGTGCGGTGGAAGATTCGGTGCGCCTCGGACCACGCCTCGGTGTAGTACTCGCCCTCCTCCGGCGCGTACGCCGGGGTGCGGGCCAGGCGGTGGTGGGCGGCCCGGACGCGGGCCTCCCAGTCGACGTCGCCGCGCTCGACGGACAGCCGCAGCAGGGCCGGCTCGATGGTCCGGCGGGCCTCCGCGATCTCCTGCCAGCGGCGGTCGGAGAAGGCCGGGACGGCGAAGCCGCGGTTGGGCAGCCGGTCGGCGAGGCCCTCGCCGACCAATCGCACGAGCGCCTCGCGCACGACGGCCAGGCTCACGCCTCGTTCCCTGGCGAGGTCCTGCGGCCTGAGGGCAGCGCCGGGGGCGTGACCCCCGCGCATGATCGCGTCCCGGAGCTGGGCGTAGACCTGCTCGGAGAGCATCTGCTTCGCCGAGGAGTCAGAGGTGATGTCCATCCGAGTCATGTCTCCATAATAGATGATCTGAAAAATAATCGATTATCTATGCTACGGTCGATGGAACGGGCGACGCCCCACCGAGATGCCGAAGGTCCTCCGAGGGCCGAAATACCGCCGCCCCCAGCATGACTCGAAAGGAATGACGCCGTGAGCGCCAACGACCCCTTCGCCCGCCTTCCCGAGGCGGCCACCTTCACCGTCACCAGCACCACGGTCGGCGATGGCGACCCGTGGCCCGCCGAGCAGCTGTCCTCCCGTGCCCCGGGCGGCAAGGACGTCTCCCCGCAACTGTCCTGGAGCGGTGCACCGGAAGGCACCGAGAGCTACGCCGTCACCGTCTACGACCCCGACGCCCCCACCGGGTCCGGGTTCTGGCACTGGGCGGTCGCCGACATCCCCGCCACCGTCACCGAACTGCCCGAGGGCGCCGGCGACGACACCGGCTCCGGCCTGCCCGCGGGCGCCCTCCCACTGCCGAATGATGCTCGCGCGACGCGCTTCCTGGGCGCGGCCCCGCCGGCCGGGCAGGGCCGGCACCGCTACTTCATCGTGGTGCACGCGCTCGATGTCGCCTCGCTCGGCGTCCCGGCCGATGCCACGCCGGCCCTCCTCGGCTTCACCATGTCCTCGCACATCCTCGGCCGCGCGGTCCTCGTCGCCACGGCGGAAACGCCGCCCCTGCGCGAACCCACCGAGCGGATGGAGGTTTCCCGCCTCATCCCGGCCCCCGCCGACGCCGTCTTCGCGGTCCTGACCGACCCGAAGGGCCACGTCGACATCGACGCGTCGGGCATGCTCATCGACGCCGAAGGCGAACCGGTCCGGCGGGCCGGGGACCGATTCCTGGTCCACATGGACAGGGAGGCCCTCGGCGACATTCCCCTGGGCAGATACGACGTCGAGGTCGTCATCACCGCACTCGTTCCGGACGAGGAGATCGCCTGGCAGATCGAGGCCCGCGGCCGGAACCTCCGCCACACCTACGGCTACCGGCTCGCGCCCGCCGAGGAGGGCACCCTGGTCACGTCCTACTACGACTGGTCCGAGGTCGACGAGAAGATCAAGCGGCGCTTCGCATTCCCGGTGATCCCCGAGTCTTCCCTCAAGGCCACCCTCGGCATCCTCGAGCGCACCGTCCGCCGCCGCGCCGCCTGATGGGTCGGGGCGGAAGCAGCCAGCGTGCGTAACCACGCAGGCCCCCCAGCAGGCGCAGACAACACCGCCCGACCGGGCGACCGGCGACGAAGGTCGGTCGTCGTGACCCCGGAAGTCCCTGTCGTGCGGGCGCGGCACGGCGGAGCGTTGGGGGATGACCATCGACCGTTCCGAACGCACCGAACATACGGTGCTGATCGCCTACGCCAGCGCCAACGGCTCCACCGCCGAGATCGCGGAGTTCATCGGAGAGCGCATGCGTGACAAGGGTTTACACGTGCGCGTCGCCCCCGTGTCGGAGAATCCCGATCCGGCCCGGTTCGAGGCGGTGGTGCTGGGCAGCGCCGTGCACAACGGTGAGTTCCTGCCCGAATTCGCCGAGTACACCGAGCGGCACGGCCTGGCCCTGCGGATGCGGCCGGCGTGGCTGTTCAGCGTCGGCATGGGTCCCGCCCTGCGCGGACCGCTCGGCGCGCCGCTGCGGCATTTCATCCCGCCCGCCATCGCCGACATACGGAAGCACCTGTGCGCCTTGGGCTACCGGTCCTTCGCGGGCGTGCTCCCCCGTCCCGACGACCGGCGGACCCGAATCATCGTGCGGCTGCTCGGCTGCCGGTTCGCCGACCTCCGCGACTGGCCCGCCGTCTCCGCCTGGGCCGACTCGCTCGCGATCTGGATCGACGCCCGGCTGCCGCAAGCCCCGTTTCCGGCCGTGCGCGAGCCCTGACGAACCGAGCCGGGCAACGAACCGGTATCCGACTGCCACGTCGCACCCTTCCCGTGCCGATACCGGCACCCGGGCGGGAAACCGCGTCCGGCCAACAGTTCCCTCACCGCACGCCCCGACCAGCGAATATCTGGCTACACTCAGTCGAGGATTCTGACGGCCCGGAAGATCGATGCGCGCGACGAAACTCTGAGAGGAGTCGGACATGGCGGTATACGACGTGGCAGATCGATCGGCGATCGTGAGCGGGGGTGGCTCCGGCATCGGTCGCGCCGTGGCGCTCGAGCTGGCGCGCAGCGGCGCGGCGGTGCTGGTGTTCGATCTGAACGCGGCGCACGCCGCCGCGGTCGCCGAGGAGATCCGGGCCGCGGGCGGCGCCGCCGCCCCGTTCGACGGCGACGCCTCGGACCCGGATACCGTGCGCCGCAGCGTCGCGGCGGCCGGGGAGCTCGGGCCGCTGCGGATCGCGGTCAACAACGCCGGCGTCGGCGGCGAGAGCAAGCCGATCGGCGAGTACTCGACCGAGAGCTGGCGCAAGGTGTTGTCGATCAACCTCGACGGCGTCTTCTACGGCCTGCGGGAACAGCTGCCCGTCGTCGCGGCGGCGGGCGGCGGGTCGATCATCAATATGGCGTCGATCCTCGGCAGCGTGGGATTCGCGAATTCGTCCGCCTACGTCACCGCCAAGCACGGCCTGCTGGGCCTGACCCAGAACGCCGCGCTCGAGTACGCGCCGCAGGGCGTGCGGGTCACGGCCGTCGGCCCCGGTTTCATCGAGACGCCGCTGCTGGCCGACACCATGGACGCTGATGCCAAGAAATTCCTGGCCGACAAGCACGCGCTCGGCCGCCTCGGCACCCCCGAGGAGGTCGCGGGCCTGGTCGCCTTCCTCGCCAGCGACGCCGCCACCTTCATCACCGGCAGCTACCACCTGGTCGACGGCGGCTACACCGCCCAGTAGCCCGATCAGGGCCGGCACCAACACAATCGGCGCGGGCCGCCGAGGGGACTCGGCCACCGCGAGCAGGACGGTTGCGTCCGCACGACCGCCCGCCGCGGCACCGACCGGCTACTCCGCATCGGCGCCGTGGCAGGGTCCGCCGGCGGTGCCCGAGCGAGGCGAGCCGTTCCGGAATTCGACCATCGCGAGCTCCCGTCCTCACGACCGTGAATCGGCAAATCCGAGCGCGGCCAGCCGGCGCCACTCCGTGATCGGCGCCGTGGCCTGGTCCGCCGTCAGCACCTGGAGGCAGACGTGATCGGCGCCAGCCTCGAAGTGGGCGCGGATCCGGGCGTCGACAGCGTCCAGCGCCGCCGGCCCGCCGCCCGCCACCAGCGCGTCCACCACCCGGTCACTCGGCCGGCCGGTCAGTTCGTCGGGCCGATAACCGAGCCGGAGCATATTCCGGGCGTACGCTCCGCCCCCGGCGAGGTACGCGCCGACATGGGACCGCGCGATATCGCGAGCGCCGTCGGCGTCCGATTCCAGCACCACCGCCTGCTCGACGGCGAGCAGCGCATCGGGCCCCAGCCGGCTGCGGGCGGCGCGGGTGTGCGCGACCGGAACGAAATACGGCAGCGCACCCGCGGTGCGTGCGGCGGCGAGGTCGAGCATCCGCGGCCCGAGCGCGGCCAGCACTCGACGAGAAGGGGCGGCGGGGGCCGGGCTCTGTAGCGGCACGGCATCCATCGCGTCGAGGTAGGCGCTCATCGTCCGGACGGCGCGGCCACCGGACGGAACGCGATAACCGAGATGAACCAGCGGCCGATCGTCGACTCGATGCCCGCCCAGACCGAGCACGAAACGACCCGGATAGGCCTCGGCCAGCGATCGTTCCGCGGCGGCCATCGCGATCGGATCGCGCAGGAAGATGTTCGCGATCCCGGTGCCGACCGTGAGCCGGTCGGTCGCGCCGAGCAGCAGTGCCGCCTGCACGAACGGGTTCCGGCCGAAACCCTCGCCGATCCACAGGGTGGCGAAGCCGAGCTCGTCGATCTCCGGGGCGAGGTCGCGCACCCGCGCGGCCGGCTGTGCGTCCCATGCCGTGGTCCAGAGGCCGATCCGGCCGATCCGACCGATTGCAGTGTCCATGCGTTCCTCCGAAGATTAAAGTGAGACCCTCTCACATTACTATAGTGAGGGGTACTCACATTGGCGAGTTATCATGGGCGCGAGGAGATATCGTTGACAAGAGAGGCCGGGGGACTACGCGCCGATGCGCGCCGCAACCGCGAGCAGTTGCTGGCGGTGGCCGATGCCGCGTTCCGCAGGCACGGCGTGGGAGCGTCGCTGGCGGAGATCGCGCGGGCGTGCAATATCGCGATCGGCACGCTGTATCGACACTTCCCCACGCGCGACGCCCTGCTGGAGGCGCTGTTGCACGACCGGGTCGAGGATTTGCACAGGCTGGCGGAACGACTCGGCGATGCGCCGGATCCGGCGGAGGCACTCATCACGTGGCTGCAGGAGTTCGGCCGGTGTTCGTCGACCTACCGGGGTTTGCCGGAGTCGGTCGTCGCCGTCGCGACGGATGCGCGATCCGATCTGCGTGCGAGCGTGATGAGCATGCACAACGCGGCCGGTGCGCTGCTGGCCCGGGCGCAGGAGGGCGGCGCGGTCCGGCGCGACGTCACCCGGTCCGAGGTATTCGCCCTGGCCTGTGGTGCCGCGACCGCGAGCCAGTACGGCGACGCCGACCCGGACCGGCTGCTGCGGCTGGTCGCCGAGGGCCTGCGCCCGCCGCCCGCCGATACGGCAAGCTGAGGCCGGCCGCCGAATGGCCGGACCGGCCGGTCGATCCGCGGCCCCTGGGAACTGCGGGGCGATCGTGACGTTAAGGATATTCTCCTAGAATGAGAATGACATTAACGCAGGAGCCGTGATCCGATGACGTCGCGCGCACCGCGCCCGACCCGACCACCCGATGAGGCACCATGACTTCCCCCACCGAGATCGGCCACTGGGTCGACGGAAAACCGTTCGCCGGAACCTCCTCGGTGACCGCACCGGTCACCAACCCCGCCACCGGGCAGGTCACCGGCCGGGTCCGGATGGCCGGCGGCACCGACGTGCGCACCGCCGTCGAGTCCGCCGCCGCCGCATTCCCGGCATGGCGCGACACCTCCCTGGCCAAGCGCGCCGCCCTCCTGTTCCGCTTCCGCGAACTGCTCAACGCCCGCAAGCCCGAGCTGGCCGCGATCATCACCGCCGAACACGGCAAGGTGCTCTCCGATGCGCTCGGCGAGGTGAGCCGCGGCCAGGAGGTCGTCGAATTCGCCTGCGGCATACCGCATCTGCTCAAGGGCGGGTACACCGAGAACGCCGCGACGAAGGTCGACGCGTACACCGTGCGGGCGCCGCTCGGCCCGGTGGCGATCATCTCGCCGTTCAACTTTCCCGCCATGGTGCCGATGTGGTTCTTTCCGCTCGCCGTCGCCGCGGGCAACACCGTGGTGCTGAAGCCCAGCGAGAAGGATCCGTCGGCCTCGCTGTGGATGGCGCAGCTGTGGGCCGAGGCGGGCCTGCCGCCGGGAGTGTTCAATGTCGTCCAGGGGGACAAGACGGCCGTGGACGAGCTGCTCACCGACCCCGGGATCAAGGCGGTGTCGTTCGTCGGCTCCACCCCGATCGCGCAGTACGTGTACACGACGGCCACCGCGACCGGTAAGCGCGTCCAGGCGCTCGGCGGCGCCAAGAATCACGCCGTGATCCTGCCCGACGCCGATCTGGACCTCGCCGCCGATGCCATGGTGAACGCCGGATTCGGCTCCGCCGGCGAGCGGTGCATGGCGATCTCGGTCGCGGTGGCGGTCGGTGACGTCGCCGACGACCTCGTCGACCGGATCGCCCGGCGCACCCGCACGCTGCGCACCGGCGACGGCCGCGCCGAGGCGGATATGGGCCCGCTGGTCACCGCGGCCCACCGCGACAAAGTGGGCGGGTACATCGACGCGGCGGCCGCCGCCGGCGCCACCCTCGTCGTGGACGGCCGCGGCATCACCGGCGACGACGGCGGCACCGGAATCGATGTCTCGCAAGGGTTCTGGCTCGGCCCCACCCTCCTCGACCACGTCACCCCCGAGATGAGCTGCTACCGCGACGAGATCTTCGGCCCGGTGCTGTCGGTGGTCCGCGTCGACACCTACGACCAGGCCCTCGACCTGATCAACGCCAACCCGTACGGCAACGGCACGGCCATCTTCACCAACGACGGGGGCGCCGCCCGGCGCTTCCAGAACGAGGTCGAGGTCGGGATGATCGGCATCAACGTGCCCATCCCCGTGCCGATGGCCTACTACAGTTTCGGCGGGTGGAAGAGTTCCCTGTTCGGCGACACGCACGCGCACGGCACCGAAGGGGTCCACTTCTTCACCCGCGCCAAGGCCGTCACCAGTCGCTGGCTCGACCCCAGCCACGGTGGCCTGAATCTGGGGTTCCCACAGAACGACTGAGGCCCGGACATACGGCGGAGCCCGGTCTCGGGCCCGCCGACCCGGTTCACAGCAACCACACAGCGAGTCTCCAGGTGCCTCGCGTCCTGCGCTCATACGGTTGTCACCGACGATTCCGCCGCGGATTCGACGGCACGAAGGACGCCCATGAGCAGCCGGTCCGGACGATACGAGGCGCACGAACACGATCTCGGTCTCGCGCACGACATTCGGGTCATGAACCGCCGCAGGGCCCTGCTGTGCTTCGGCGCCGCCGGGTCGCGACGGTCGCCGCGGGCTGCGCTCGACGGCGACAATGTCTTCGGTGACGGCTGGACCGCCGAATGGCCACTGTCACGGGCACACCCGCCGATGGCATGGCCATCGCCATCACCGTCGGCGTGGCCGAGAAGTCGCAGAGTGTGGCGAACGACGTGCCGCCCGGTCCGGGTGGGCCCGGCGGCCGGGACGGCCCCGGCGGAGCGGGTGACGGCGCACCGCCGTCGAGCCGCTGACCCGCCGAAGACTCAGGCCACGGCCGTCACGATGCCGCCGATGAGCGTGGCGGCCGCGAGTACGGCGGCGGCGATCACGCCGGCGACCCAGAGTTTGTGGTGCTTGGTCGCCTCCTCGCGGAGCTCGCCCTCGGTGCGGGTGGAGATGATGAAATGTCCGCCGCGCTCGGGCTTTCCGATCACCAGCGGGCCGATCCTGTCGTGCACCTCGCCCAGGATGTAGAGGCGATGGCCGAGGGGAATGATCCATTCCTTGTACTCGTAGCCGATGGTGGTGTCACCGCCGCCGGTCAGCACCTGCGACAGCATGCCGAGCAGCTGATTGCCGGAATCCTCGCCGCGGTGCGGCTCGAACCGGTTCACGGTCTGGACCGCGCCGTCGGGGGCGGTCCCGTTCGGGTCGACGCCCAGCGTCCGGCCCTGGCCGTCGATGAGCGCGAAGCCCTGCCACGAATTCTGCTCGGCAACCTTCTCCGACCGGCGCCTGCTGGTCCGGCGGCCGTTGCGGTGCTCGATGTCCTCGTAGTGCCGGTCGACCCGATACCGGTACCAGACGCACTCGGTCTGCGACAGCTCCGCCACCAACGGACCGTCGGGGTGCGGATGCGCCGCACCCGACACCTCACTGGTCTTGCGGAAACCTCCGCGCGCACCCAGTTCGTCGGAGACCTGCCGGAACTGTTCCAGCTCCGGAATCGACAGCTCCTCGGCGCCGATCATCGCGATCAGTTTCCCCCGCAGCCGCGACAACTGATACAGGCCGAACCCGGCCACGACGCAGGCCAGAGCCGCGACGATGAACCACCACATTCTCGATTCCCTCCCGCTCCGGAACACCACAGCACCTCAACACCACAGCACCTCGTCCCGGCCCTGCTGCCGAGGAGTATAGGCAGCGAGCAGCCGTCGAGACACCCGCCGGTTCCGAGGGTGCCGCCGATGCGGGCCGTCGAGGCGGGCCGGTGGCGAGCGCACGGCTATCTCGACGAGAGCGGACTATCCGCGCCGACGGAGCAGTGCGGTCGACCCGAATGCATGGGCGCTGTCGCGGGTCTCGACTTCACCTGGCAGGGCCTTTCTCCCCGCCTCGCGACCGAACCGTGGATGTGTTGTTCGGAAACACTCGAACCCCGGGGGAAAAGGCCGAAGTCTTGTCCACCCGCGACCGAACCGGTGTTTCCCGGGCACCGGGGTAACCGAGGCATCCGGACAAACTTCTTCGATTTGCGAAAGCCAATACAATGGGTGCTAGTCTTGTTCAATGGCTAAGAAGACAATTGTGGAAACCTTCGATGACCTGAATGGCGAGCGAATCGATAGCGATATCGTCCCGAACCCGACGATCCGCTTCGCGGTCGATGGCGTGGAGTACGAAATCGAACTCGGTGCCGAGAATCGCGACAAGTTCTACACGGCATTCGAGCCCTACGTCAAAGCGGCCCGCAAGGTGGGTGGCCGCCGCCCGCGGCGCGTCGGCGCGACCAACGGAAATGGGTCCGCGAGCGTCGACAAGGCAGAGGTGATCAAGATCCGCGATTGGGCGCAGGCGACCGGCCGTAAGGTTTCGACTCGCGGGCGGCTGCCGAAAGAACTCGTCGACGCGTACCGGCAGGCGAATTCCTGATCGGCGGGCGCGGGCGCGGGAAATCCCGCCGAGCCTCCGGTTGCCACGAATTTCCAGGTCAGCGCGGAACGCCACGATCGAGGCGGCACGGTGACGAACAGCCGCCTCGCGTGGCCCCGAACTTCTCGGCGGGGTAGCCGCCTATTCGATCAGCGCCGGCGCGACCGGTACCAGCAGGTCCACCAGCTCGCCCGCCGGCGGCCGCGGATCCATCAGCAGCCACTCGTGCGCAACGCCGTTGACGGTGCCGATCAGCGCTGCTCACCAGCGCCGTCCCGCCGCGGATCCGGGTACCCGGCCCGCCGATCCGGGACGGCCATCTCCACCAAGGTCGCCCACGCATAGCGCCGTTCGCGGCGATGCCGCTCCCTCCGATCGCTCACGCCGCCCGCTGCCGCCACCAACACGTTCTCGCGCGTGTCGAACACCTCGTACCGTATCCGAGCGGTTCGGCACCGCACCGGACGGGAAATCCAATTACCGACCAATTGGTCTGAGATAACGGATCAGTTGCTACTGATCGGAAATATCCCTCGCTCCGGTCGGCCGCCGATAAACTGGCGACCGTCCCCGGGTGCCCCGGGGATTCTCCACCGGGTGATCCGCGGTAGCCCAAGCCGCTGGTCACTTGCTGTACTGCAGTCCGATGAGGCCCGAGGTCGAACCGTGTTCCCTCGGGCCTCATCCTCCAGTTCCGGCTTCTCGGGTCCCGGGGTTGCGGGACGGCGCCCCGCGACACCGAATCCCGATCACCGAACGTGTCCGCGGTGGAATTACCGCCGCCGAGCGGGGTATCACCGAAGCGGACGACGAGAATCCCGCCCCACGACGACAACGGGAGAGGTGATCGAGGTGTCGGACTATCCCTCGATCGGCGTCCGCATGCTGCGGACCGCGCCCTGGAGCGCCAACCCGCTGATGCGGCCCGCGGACCGCGCCCTGGCCGTCCTCCGCGTGCTCGCGGTGCTGGCGTGCCTGCTGGCGATCCCGCTGGCCGGCGCGATCGGCACCGCCGTGTACGGCGACCACTCCGAACGGATCCGCTTCGAGCGGGCCACCAAGGTCCGGACCACCGCGACCGTGATCGACGACCCGGCGCCGGTGCGGACCGACCGCGGCACCCAGGCCCGGGTGCGATGGGACCACGGCGGCCGCGGCGGCGAGGCCACCGTGCCGATCCCGGCCACGGCCTCCCGCGGCGACCAGGTTCCGCTGTGGCTCGACACCCACGGCTACCCCACCGAACCGCCGGTGTGGCCCGGTGCCGCCGCGGTCGCCGGATTCGGCGCCGCCGCCGGAATGATCACGGCGACGGCTCTGCTCGGGTCCGGCATCTGCGCCGCGGCCGACCGCATCCTGCTCCGGCACCAGACCCGCTTGCTGGATACCGAATGGCGCCAGTTCAGCCCCGGACACCACTGATCGCCGCCGCGACCGCACGGTTCGGATCGAGCCCGCACCGGAGCACGCCCCTCGGCACCGGAGCGCGCCCCTCGGCGAAACCATCATCGCCGGCGCCGAAACTGCCCTTGGTCGAACTCTGCCCGTCGAACTCTGCCCATGTTCGAACTACGCCGGACCTGAGCCCTCGGACCGGAGCGGCCAACGGGCGCCCTCGGACCGGAACGGCCGACGGGCCGGAACCGTCGGGCGCTCACGCCGGAACGGTCGAGGCCACCCGGCCCCACACCCGGTGACCGGCCAGCGCGGCGGCGAACTCGGCGACGAACCGCTCGGCGAGATCCGCTCCGCCGCTGTCGGTGACGACCACGCCGTTGCTCTCGCGGACGCCCGGTTCCGCCGGGGTGTCGGGGCCGATGCCGGCGATGCGCAGCACCGTGGCGCCGGAGCCGAAGGCGGCGATCGGCTTGGCGTGCTTGTACGCCTCCAGCAGGAAGTGGATGGCGGAACCGTTGTAGCCCAGGGTATTCGCCGACTTGTTCCCGCCGGGTACCAGGACGGCGTCGTAGAGAACCGATGCGGTGGTGAGGATCGTGCGGTCCACCGCCAGGTCGCTGCCGTCCTCGCCCTGTACCGAACCACCATGTGGCCCCACGGTTTCGGCAATGGCCCCGCGGGCGCCCAGCAGTTCGCGCAACCGCCCGATGCCCGCGGCGTCCACCCCGTCGTCGACCAGGATCGCTATCCGGCGGGTCTCGATCGTGCCCAGCTCGGTAGTCGTCTGCGACAGGGCCGGGGAGACGAACGCGTCGCCGAGGTCTCGGTGCTCCGCGGGGGCGGGCAGGCCCAGCTCGCCCGCGACCCGGGTGGCCAGATCCGCGTCGATCAACGTCAACTGATCGACGACACGCCGGCGGATGCCGAGGGTGTCGACCTTGCCGAGTTCGAAGGCGAACGCCGAGACGATGTGCTCGGCCTCGTGTGCGGACATGCTGCGCCAGAACATCCGGGGCTGCCGGTAGTGGTCGCGAAAACTGTCGGCGCGCTTGCGCATGGCCGTTCCCGACAGCGACTCCGGATGGTGCCGGAAGCCGTCTGCGCTCAGGGCCGGGCACCCGCCGCCCAGCGAGTTCTCCGTATAGCTCGCGCGGCCCTGCGGGATCGCGTGCTGCCCGTAGCCGTCCTGCTGATGGTTGCGGACGTCGGCGAGGGGCCGATTGATCGGCAATTGCGCGAAGTTGGGCCCGCCCAACCGGATCAGCTGGGTATCGAGGTAGGAGAAGTTGCGCAGCTGCAGCAGCGGATCGTCGGTGAAGTCGATGCCCGGCACCACGTTCGCGGTATGAAAGGCGACCTGCTCGGTCTCGGCGAAGAAGTTGTCCGGGTTGCGATCGAGCACCATCCGGCCGACCGGCAGCACCTCGACCTGCTCCTCGGGGATGATCTTCGTCGGGTCCAGCAGGTCGAAATCGAAGTCGTGCTCGTGCTCCTCGGGAACCAGCTGAACGCCCAGTTCCCACTCCGGATACTGTCCGGCCTCGATCATGTCCCACAGGTCGCGGCGGTGGAAATCCGCGTCCCGGCCCGCGATCTGCTGACACTCGTCCCACAGCAGTGAATGCGTGCCGAGCTTGGGCGTCCAGTGGAACTTGACGAAAGTGCTCGCGCCCGCGGCATTCACGAGCCGGAAGGTATGCACGCCGAAGCCCTGCATCATGCGGTAGCTGCGCGGCAGCGCCCGGTCCGACATCAGCCACATGATGGCGTGCAGCGTCTCCGGCTGCAGCGATACGAAGTCCCACAGCGTGTCGTGTGCGGAGGCGGCCTGCGGAATCTCGTTGTGCGGCTCGGGTTTCACCGCGTGCACGAAGTCGGGGAACTTGATCCCGTCCTGGATGAAGAACACCGGGAAGTTGTTGCCGACGAGGTCGTAATTGCCCTGTGCGGTATAGAATTTCGTCGCGAAACCGCGCACGTCGCGCACCGTGTCGGCCGAACCGCGCGAACCCGCCACCGTCGAGAACCGGACGAACACGGGGGTGCGGACCTCGGGCCGGGCGAGGAACTCGGCCACGGTGAAATCGGCCATCGAATCGTCGTAGGGCTGGAAGTACCCGTATGCGCCCGCGCCGCGCGCGTGCACCACCCGCTCCGGAATGCGCTCGTGATCGAAGTGTGTGATCTTCTCCCGAGCGTGGAAGTCCTCCAGCAGGGTCGGACCGCGCTCGCCGACCTTCACCGCATCGTCGGTGTTGTCGACCCGCACGCCCTGCTGGGTGGTCAGCTTTCCCTGCCGCCGATCCACCCGGTACCCGTCGAGCTGCTCGTCCTTCACGTCCTGCTCGTGCTCAACATCCCGGCCCGGTCGGCCGTCCTCGGATGATCCGCCCACGGTCGCCTCCTCGGTAGAGTGCCCCCGCTGCGCGGCTGCCCGGTGCGACGGTGCGTAAACATCCGCGCTCTCCCGGTCGTCTCCGCCACGACATGCGCAGGCACGTCCGAGGCCGACGGCGCCCGCGGGACCGGCACGTGGACCGATTGCCCCTGCGGCCGGGCTGTGGGCGAGTTCTGCTCGAGCGGATTCGACCGTCTGGCAAAGGTTTCGGCGATATCGCAGGAGACGGGGCCGCTGCGCGAGAGCCCGCGCGGGCCTCCCCGCCGTCCTGCCGCCGGACCGGCCCCGCTCCGGGCTACTCGGGCCGGAACTCCTGACCGGATGCCGTCAGGAGCGCTCGCCCGGCTTCCCGCCGGCGAAGCGGCTGCCCAGGAAGCCGACGTAGGCGAGCAGGCCGACGGCGCCGAGTACGCGGGTGCGGCGGAAGGTGATCGCGAGTCCGAGCAGCAGTTCGGTGCCGCCGTTGCGGTAGGTCCACTGCCGGGTGTGCCGCGGGAAGGCGACACCGGTGATCGTATCGAAGAGCTGCGGGGCGGTGAAGTGCGCGGCACCGGTGCCGGCCAGGCCGAGGCCGAACAGGCGGGCGGGGACGCTGTCCGGGGTGCGGGCGTCGATGACCACCGGGTTCTTCGGCGTCTTGCCCTCGACCAGCGCCTGGCTCGCCCGGCGCTTCCTCCTGCTGCGGCCCATGGTCACTCCTGTCGGTCGGTCCGGGTTGCGGCGGCGGCCGGGGCCGCCCCGCTTGTCTGAGACAGTCTGTCACAGCGGCCGGCGGGCGCCCCGTGCGACGCGGGCCGACGAGTCCTACCGGCCGGTTCGCAGGCAGAAGCCGGCGCGCTGCCCGCGTTGAACGTTTAAACTTCGCTCGCTGAATGTGGGGTTCGGACTACGAGAGCGGGCTCATGACGAGCGTCGGGGACATCATCGCGGGCCGGTACACGCTGCGGGCGTTGTTCATGCTCGGCGGCGAGGGGATGGTCTGGCGGGCCACGGACGAGGATCTGGGCCGCGACGTGGTGCTGAAATGCCCGCGCCCGGACGACTCCGACAGCGCGGAGCGGTTGCGGACCGCGGCACGCAACGCGGCCCGCCTTCGCCACCCGCACGTCGCCGGCGTGCACGACATCCTGGTCGACGACGGCGTGTGCTGGCTGGTCATGGAGTACGTGCCGGGCCGCTCGCTCGCCGAAATCGCGCGCAGCGACCGCAAACTCGACCCGCTGCGCGCCGCGGCCGTCGGCGAGCAGATCGCGAGCGCGTTGGCGCACTGCCACGATCACGGGATCCTGCACTGCGACGTCTCCCCCGAGAACATCATCGTCACCGACGAGGGCGACGCCCTGCTGACCGACTTCGGCAGTTCCCTGGACCTGCGCAACGCTCCCACCGGAGAACGTCCGAGAGTCGATGCGGCGCGCGGGAAGTGGCAGTATCAGGCGCCCGAGATCGAACGGGGCGAGACGGCCGGTCCCCAGGTGGACGTCTACGCGCTCGCGGCGTCGCTGCAGGCCGTGACCCGGCGCCGCCGCCGCACCGGTCAGCTCGACGAGCTGCTGACCCAGCTGATGCAACCCGGGCCGAACCACCGCCCCGCCGCCGCAACCGCCGCGGCGCGCTTCGCTCGCCTGGAACGGCCTGCGCGAGAATGGAATCGCGTGGTGCTGCGGCGGGTGGCGATCGGCGTCGCGGAGATCACCGCCGTCGCGCTGAGCGTCGCGGCAGGTGTGGCCATACCGGTGACCGCGGCGACGGATACGCTGGGCGACCGGCGCACGGCCGATCCGTGCGCGCTGCTGGATCCGGCCGCGCTGGCCGAGTTCGGCCGGATCGATCTGACCACCGACGAGGCCAATTTCGACACCTGCGACCTGCGCGTGCGGATGTGGGGAGACGATTTCCACCCCGACGTCGGCCGGGTCCGGCTGATCCTGAAGGCCGACGCCCCCGAACAGACCTCGCAGCTGTCGCTCGTCCGGTCCGGGAACGTCACGATCGTGTCGGAGCCGCCCAGCGGCACCAGATGCATTCGCACCCTGGTGGTTTCGAGCGGCGGGAATATCGAGATCACCGGCGAGCGGCTGGCCGAGGCCGGGCCGGACCCGTGCGCGATCGCCGACGCATCGGTGATCCATGCACGAGACATGGTGTGGCGCAGTGCGATACCGCGCCGCTCGGCGCCCTTTCCGGCGGCTTCCCTGGCCCGGCACGACGCCTGCGGGCTGCTGGACGCCTCGGCACTCGGCAAGGTGGCGGGCATCGACGCCGTCCATCCGGTCGTCGGGTTCGGCAACTGGTCGTGCCGCTGGAACAGCACCATCGAGGGGCACGTGACCGTGCGCTACGACCGCGACTCGCTGAAGACCGCGGCCGACGGGCAGCCGCTGACGCTCGCCGGCCTGCCCGCCTTCCGCCGGAGCGGCCCCACCGATCAGAACAGCTGCGTGGTGCAGATCGAGTACCGCCGCTTCCGCGGCACATCCGGCGGTGACCGCGCCGAGGTCGTCGTGATCCAGTATTCGGGGGCGCCGACGACCGCGGAGCGCTGCGCCACCGTCACCGATCTCGCGACCACGGTCGCGGCCGACCTGACCGGATGAGAGCCGCGGGCCGGTTCTACCGGTAGGACCCGCTGTAGTACGGCTTGTTCTGTTCGTAGTCGTAGGGCTTGTAGCCGGGGTCCTGCGCTCCGGCGCATCCGGGCTGATAGCTGTCGCACGCGCCGTAGGGCTGGTAACAGCCGTAGCTGTTCGACCCGCACGGGTTGTATTGCGTTGCGGCGGTGCCAGTTCCGAATGCGATGCCGGGCTGCGCCGAGGCGGCCTGGAACGATGCGGAGCAGGCCGCGACGGCGAAGACCGAGATCGCGATCACGCGGCCGAGGGAGACGGTGCGGCGAGACATGGCGTCTGTTCCTTCCGATTCACTGAATAGCGTTGGAGTGCACCGGAATTCCGATCCCACGTCGACGCCGTGCGATCGGTGCGTCCGGCGCGGCCAGGTTAGCCATCCGGCCGCGGGACCGGTCCCGATATCAGCTCTCGCCGCCGAGCTCGATCAGGAACAGGTCGCGCGGCACCAAGGTTCCCGACAGCATGAGTTCCTGAATCAGATTGTGGTTCAACATATTACCGATCGGCTGCGGAACCTCCTCCGCGACCAGCCCGGCGACGCCGAGGCGGTGCAGCCGCAGCCGGACGGCGCCCACGAGTTCTTCGACCCGCCGCCGTTTCCACCCGGCGTCCGGCTGGATCTCGGCGAGAAGTTTCGCGGTGGCGTCCCACGTCCACGGTTGCGGCGTGGACTCGTGCCGCAGATACCGCTGCCCCAGCACGACCAGCACCAGCCGCTCGGTATCGCTGAGGTCGTGCGACGCAACGGGACTGGTCAGATGCCGGTGCCGAGGACCGGGCTCGCTCAGCCCGGAGGCGGTGACGAAGACCTCCAGCAGGTGTTCGCGCCGGTCCGACCCGCGGATGAACAGCGGCGTGTATCCGTCGTCGAGCGGAACCGGCTCCTCCTCCCGGAAAAGCAGGCACGACTCGGCGATCCGGATCGGCTGCGCCCCCAGATTGTGCACCCACCACCGGTTGTCGCCGCACACGAGCGTGCCCTGGTGCCGGCTGATCCGCACGTCGTTCTCCCCGATGCACACGTGCACCAGCGGCCGATTGCGGCCGAAGATCACCTTGCGGCCATCCTTGGGACGGAAGGTGACACCGCCGACGAGCGACAGCGCCGACACCGTCCCCGCGACCGGCGCGGCCACGCCCCGGGCGAGGCTGTCGTGCGAGGCGGGCAGGCGCTGCCCGTCCACCGGTTCCAAGGTCCGACACATTCGAATCACCTATCCGTCTGCGGTCCGGTTACCGTCCCGTCGATCCTGGCAGCGATCTCCGGGACCGATCCCGGAATCGTGCCGAATTGCCCCGCCGAGGCGCTACCGCAGCTCACGAAGTTCCTGCCCTGACGGCCGGCGTCGGCAACCGGCTGTCGCCCGAACCCGGGCCGGGCTGGCAAGATGCCCAGCACACGGAACGAGGAGGCGAAGATGTTGGCACTGCAGGAAATGTCGGATCGGCTGGAGATCCAGGACCTCACGGTGCGGTACGCACACGCGGTCGACACGCACCAGTGGGACCTGCTCGACGATCTCTTCACGCCCGACGCGCACATCGACTTCTCCGCGACGGGCGCCCCCACGGGCGGACTGGCCGGGCTCAAGGAGTTCCTGGCGCAGGTGCTGCCGAATTTCGTGGCACACCAGCACTTCCTCAGCAATTGGTCGATCACCGTCGACGGCGATACGGCGGCCGTGCGGACCATGTGCCACAACCCGATGGTGGTCGCGGACCAGGAGGGACGGCAGACGCTGATGCAGTACGGCCTGTGGTACGTCGACGACCTCCGGCGTGTCGACGGCCGCTGGCGCATCGCGCGGCGCGAGCAGGAGAAGAGCTACGCCTTCGTCGGCTCATCGGCGGTCGGACCCTGATTCGGGCGATGGGTGATACAGGCGATGGGGTGATACGGGCGATGGGCTGAGCGACAGACTCTGTGCCCCAACAGGACACAGAGCCTTGGTCGCCTCGAGGGCACGAACGTGGTGCAGGTCTATTTCCACCGGCACCAAGTCCGTGCGGGATCCTACTTCGACGCGGCCAGGTTTTCGGTGACCTCGGCGTGCGAGTTGCGGCCGAATCCGACGTGCGATTCGGCGCGCATGCGGTCCACCATGTGCGGGTAGTGCAGTTCGAACGCCGGACGCTCCGACCGGATCCGCGGCAACTCGTAGAAGTTGTGCCGCGGCGGCGGGCACGACGTCGCCCACTCCAGCGAACTTCCGTAGCCCCACGGGTCGTCCACGGTCACCACCTCGCCGAACCGGTGGCTCTTGAACACGTTCCACACGAACGGCAGCACCGAGGCGCCCAGGATGAAGGCGCCGATCGTCGAGATCGTGTTCAGCAGCGTGAAGTTGTCGATATCCAGGTAGTCGGCGTACCGGCGCGGCATCCCCTCGGCACCGACCCAGTGCTGCACGAGAAACGTCGTGTGGAAGCCGATGAACGTGGTCCAGAAGTGCCATTTTCCGAGCCGCTCGTCGAGCATGCGGCCGGTCATCTTCGGGAACCAGAAGTAGATGCCCGCGTAGGTGGCGAACGCGATCGTCCCGAACAGCACGTAGTGGAAGTGCGCGACGACGAAATAGCTGTCGGACACATGGAAATCCAACGGCGGGCTCGCCAGGATCACCCCCGACAGGCCGCCGAACAGGAAGGTCACGATGAATCCGACCGAGAACAGCATCGGTGTCTCGAACGTCAACTGCCCCTTCCACATGGTGCCGATCCAGTTGAAGAACTTCACCCCCGTCGGCACCGCGATCAGGAAGGTCATGAACGAGAAGAACGGCAACAGCACCGCACCGGTGGCGAACATGTGGTGCGCCCACACCGCGACCGAGAGGGCCGCGATGGCGAACGTCGCGTAGACCAGTGCGGTATAGCCGAAGATCGGCTTGCGGCTGAACACCGGGAAGATGTCCGACACGATGCCGAAGAACGGCAGCGCGATGATGTACACCTCCGGATGCCCGAAATACCAGAACAGGTGCTGATACAGGATCGCTCCGCCGTTCGCGGGGTCGTAGATGTGCCCGCCCAGGTGCCGGTCGTAGGCCAGCGCCATCAGCGCGGCCGTCAGAATCGGGAACGCCAGCAGGATAAGAACACTGGTGACGAGGATGTTCCAGGTGAAGATCGGCATCCGGAACAGCGTCATCCCCGGGCACCGCAGGCAGACCACCGTCGTGATCATGTTGACGCCGCCGAGGATGGTGCCCAGACCCGAGACGGCCAGGCCCATGATCCACAAGTCCGCACCCACACCCGGCGCATGCACGATATCCGACAGCGGGGTGTAGGCCGTCCAGCCGAAATCGGCGGCGCCACCGGGGGTGAGGAAGCCGGCGGTGGCCATCGTCGCGCCGAACAGATAGAGCCAATAGCTGAACGCGTTCAACCGCGGGAACGCGACGTCCGGCGCACCGATCTGCAACGGCAGCACGACATTCGCGAAACCGAACACGATCGCGGTCGCATAGAACAGCAACATGATCGTGCCGTGCATCGTGAACAGCTGATTGAACTGCTCCGGCGACAGGAACTGCAGACCCGGCCGCGCCAGCTCACCACGCATCAGCAGCGCCATCACGCCACCGATCATGAAAAAGGACATGGCCGTGAACATGTACATCTGCCCGAGCAGCTTGGGATCGGTGGTGGTGACCGCCTTGAACAGGAACGACCCCTTCGACTCGGACCGCGCCGGATAAGGCCGCACGGCCTCGAGCCGATCCTCCGGTTTCGGAGATACAGCAGTCACCACATCCTCCTAGGTCGTTCTCGCAACTCGTCCGTACCAACGGAACCGGCACCGGAAACCCATGAATGACGCGCACAACCGAACGCAAGCAGCATACTTGCAGCTAACGGATCTCCACACTGCCGCAGACCCCGTGTCCGGTGGGACACGGGGCCTGCGTGGAATCGGGCGGGGCCGTGCGCCCGCCCGGCCGGCGGACTCGGTGGTACGGGCGTATCCCGCGGCGCGGGCGCCTCGATGGTGGTCTAATCGGGCCTCTCGTGTCACGATCCATCGTCGGGCCGTGAACTGGGGCCGCCGTCTGTCCACGCTGTGCGCTCGCTGCGCGCCCCCTATCCCCGTCACCAGGCGATTCGCCGATCCACCCCGCGATCGACTATCGTGGAAACCCGTCGCCGCAAGGCACGCGGATGTAGCGCAGCTGGTAGCGCATCACCTTGCCAAGGTGAGGGTCGCGGGTTCGAATCCCGTCATCCGCTCCACTCCCTTCAGCACCGCACCGCCGCAGGTGCCCGCTCTGACGGCCCCGCATCAACGCCCCGCCGTCATCGCCGGCTGCGGACGTCCGCTTCTCGGACGCGAGATTCCCAGCGGGGCCGGAGAATTGGCGGCGACCACAATCCCGGCGATCGCGGGGTTGTGGGCCGACGTAGATGTTCTTCCCGCACTATCGGATCGGCGGGCGGTGGCGGATACTTCCGGTAAGTCGGGCATGGTCGATCCGAATCCGTCGATCCGAATCCCTGGGGGAATGCCGTGAGATCGATACGCGCAGTAGTGATTATGGCGTTGGTCGGCTGTCTGTCGTTCGGGCAGCCGTGGGCTCGGGCCGACGACGAGACATTCGGCGGGCCGCCGGCGCCGCCGAGCGCTCCGGCTCCCTCCGAGTTTCAGCGGTGGATCGACAGAACCGTTCCGGCACTGCCGTTTCCGGCGGCACCGTCGCCACCCACCGCCGACCTCCCGCCCGAACTTGCGGCCGTGTGGCGCGGCGTCCTGCCGCTGCCGACGGGTGATCCCGCCTTCGACGCGTGGCCGGCCGGTCTCGATCGGCTCGCACCCGGCGATCTCGTCGAGTGGCGCGACGTGACGGCGACGACCGCGCCACTGGCGGTCGTGCCGATCCGGCGCGCCCTGCTGCTGAAGTTCCGGACGACCGCGGCATCGGGCGTACCGTCCTTCGGCACAGCCACATTGGTGATTCCGGCGGCGGCCTGGACCGGCCCGGGCGGCCGGCCGGTGCTCACGAACGCACTGCCGATCAACGCGCTCGGCGCGCGCTGCACGCCGAGTTACGCTCTGGCACACGGCATTCACGACAAGTTCAACACCGGCGACCTGTTCCCGCCGACGACCTGGTGGGGCCTGAGCCGGGGCTATGCGGTGCTGGTCCCGGACCACGAGGGCCCGTGGATGTCGTACGCCGAACCGGCCGTGGCGGGCCACGTGGTGCTCGACGCCATCCGCGCCGTGCGGGCGGTGTCCCCGGCCGAGTTCGCGGACAGCCGATTCGCCGTCACCGGATATTCGGGCGGGGCGATCGCCTCGTATGCGACGGCCATGCTGCTCGGCGACTACGCACCCGAACTGAGCGGTGTGCTGGCCGGGGCGGCCGCGGGCGGGCTCGTCACCGACTACCGTGCGCTGGCGCACAAGTTCAACGGCAATATAGCGTCCGGAATCCTGCTGGCCGTGTCGCTGGCGATGGCACGAGAGCATCCGGAACTGCTCGCGACCATGAACCATCTCGCGCAGTGGGTGGCGGCCTCGCCGGTGAAGGACACCTGCGGCGACACCAACGGGCCGCTCGGCGTGATCGGAATCCCGATCGAGATCGCCACGAACACCGCCGACCCACTCGACAGCCCGGCCGCCGACCGGGTGCTCCGGCAGGCCGACCTGAGGGACCGGACCGCGGGAGCGCCGCTGCTCATCTACCATGGCGCACACGACTTCTGGCTCCCCATCGAAGGACCCCGGGAGCTGTACCGGCAGCAATGCGCACGCGGCGTTCCGGCCGTATTCCGCCCCGAGCCCGGCGAGCACCTGCTCGGCGCGCTCGCCGGATTCCCGGAAGTGGTCGACTGGCTCGATGCGCGCCTGCGCGGCGTCTCGGCCCCGACCGAATGCCCCGCGGCCCCGCAGCAACCCCCGGCTTCTCCCCCACGATGAGGTTCGCGAACCCTTCCCCTCGGCACGGCCCTAACGCCCTGGGAGACAGGGGGTTCCGGCAAGAGTCCCGCACGCCGGGCTCACTGCCGGTAGGTGGCCAGGAATCGTCCGATGCGTTCGATGATCGCTTCCAGGTCGTCGGCGTGCGGCAAGGTGAGGATGCGGAAGTGGTCGGGGTGCGGCCAGTTGAAGCCGGTGCCCTGCACGATGTGAATCTTCTCCTGTAGCAACAGGTCCAGGACGAACCGCTCGTCGTCGCGGATCGGGTACACGCTGCGGTCGATGCGCGGGAAGGCGTACAGCGCGCCCTGGGGTCGCACGCACGAGACCCCGGGGATCGCGTTGAGCGCCTCCCACGCCCGGTCCCGCTGTTCGCGCAGCCGCCCGCCGGGCGCGGTGAGCTCGAAGATGCTCTGGTGCCCGCCGAGCGCGGCCTGAATCGCCTGCTGCCCGGGGACATTCGCGCACAACCGCATGCCGGCGAGCATGGTCAGGCCCTCCAGGTAGTTGCCGGCGTGCTGGGTGGCACCCGACACGACCAGCCACCCGGAACGGAATCCCGCGCACCGGTAGGTCTTCGACAACCCGGAAAATGTCAGGCACAACAGATCCGGGGCGAGCGAGGCGACCGCCGTGTGCGCCGAGCCGTCGTAGCGGATCTTGTCGTAGATCTCATCGGCGAGGACGATCAGCTGATGCCGGCGAGCGATCTCGACCAGCTGGCCGAGCACCTCCGGCGGATACACCGCCCCGGTCGGGTTGTTCGGATTGATGATCACCAGCGCCCGGGTCCGGTCGGTGATCTTGGACTCGAGGTCGGCCAGATCGGGGTACCAGTCGGATTGCTCGTCGCACAGGTAGTGCACCGCGTGGCCGCCGTTGAGGGCGACCGAACCGGTCCACAGCGGGAAATCCGGTGCGGGAACGAGGACTTCGTCGCCGTTCTCCAGCAGCGCCGTCATCGCCATCATGATCAGCTCGGAGACACCGTTGCCGAGGAACACCTCCTCGACGTCGACGCCGGCGACCCCGAGGGTCTCGTAGTACTGCACCACCGACCGGCGCGGCGGCAACAGCCCCTTCGACGAACAGTAACCGCTGGAGGCCGGCAGCGACCGCACGATGTCCTGCACCAGCGCCGCGGGCGGCTCGAACCCGAACAGCGCCGGGCTCCCGGTATTGAGCTTCACCACGTGATGCCCCTCGGCCTCGAGCCGCGCGGCGTGCTCGGCCACCGGTCCGCGGATCTCGTAGGACACTCCCGCCAGCTTGCTCGACTGCTTGACCTGCATGAACATCCCTTCTCGGTGCCGTTGCCGGACACTCTACTTGGAATTACCAAGTATGCACTTGGATTTTCCAAGCTCGACGCTACAGTGGGTGCGTGCCCCGCCGAAGCTACGACCACTACTGCTCCGTCAGCCGCGCCCTCGATATCGTCGGGGACCGCTGGAGCCTGCTGGTGGTCCGCGAATTGTGTTCCGGCCCGCGCCGATACAGCGATCTGTTCGCCGATCTGCCCGGCATCAGCACCGATATGCTCGCCGCCCGGCTGAAGGACCTCGAGCGCGACGGCATCGTCACGCGCGGCAGCACCGGCCCGCGCACCTATGCGCTGACCCCGCGCGGCGACGCCCTGCGCCCGGTCCTGAACGCGTTGTCCGAGTGGGGAACTCCGCTACTGGGCGAGCGCCGGGCCACCGACGCCGTCCGCGCCCTGTGGTTCGCGCCGCCGCTGGGCCGGGCCGTCGCCGAACAACTCGGCACCCACACGGCCACGATCCACCTCGGCGACACCACCTTCCACGTCACGGCCACCGCAGCGGGAATCGCCCACCACGACGGCCCGGCCCCCACCCCCGCCCCCGAAATCCACCTCGACCTGCCCGCCGCCACCGCCATAGCCACCGGCGCCCGCACCCTGACCGACACGGCACCGGGTGTTCGGATATCGCCACCGGACACCTGCCCGCCATCCTGAGACGAGAACCGGCAGCCGTACTCCGAATGGTTGCAGGGCCGGATCTCTTGCGCGATAGTACGGATGTGATCGAAGATCAGTTGTCCGAGGCGTTCGACCTCATCGAGATCCGGGGCCTGCTGTCGGGCGGGTTCGCGGTGCGGGGGCCGTGGGTGTCGCGCGGGACGATCGGTGTGCCGCTGAAGTTCATGGCGATGGCGCGGGGCCGGGCCCGCCTGGTCACCGACGGGCTCGACGGCCCGATCGAGCTCGAACCGGGCGACGTCGCGATCCTCAACAACCGCGCGTGGCTGGAGCTGCGGGGCGGCACCGGAGACGAGCCGCCGCGCGAGGTCGTGCCCGAGGACGGCGATCCCTTCCTCCGGCTCGCCGAGGCCGACGACGGCACCGACGTGCTCATCGGCGGCTATATCGACCTCAACCCGGTGGGCCGGGCGCTGCTGCTGCAGGCGCTGCCGCCGGTCGCGCACGTCCGGGCGGCGGCCGCCACGGCCGCGAACGTGCGCGGCAGCCTGGACCGGCTGCTGGACGAGGTGACCGGCAACCGGATCGGCTCGGCGTTCGCCGTCCGGCAGTACGGCCAGCTCCTGCTGCTGGAGGTGCTGCGGGCCTACGTCGAGCAGGCCGAACTCCCGCCGGGCTGGTTGCGGGTGCTGACCGACGAACGCCTGAGCCCGGCGCTCACCCTGATGCACACCGAGCCGGGCAGACCCTGGCGCCTCGACGAACTGGCACGTGCCGCGGCGATGTCGCGGACCTCGTTCGCCGAACGCTTCCGTGTGGTGTCGGGCATCCCCCCGCTGACCTACCTCAACCGGTGGCGAATGCTGCTGGCGCAGCGGGCTCTTCGCGGCGGCGACGTGCGCATCGGAATGCTGGCCGCCGATCTCGGATATGCCTCGGAGAGCGCCTTCAGCACCGCGTTCAAACGGGAGGTGGGCGTCTCCCCCTTGCGCTACCGCTACCGCGTGCGCGACGAGAAGTCGGGCTACGCAGAGCCTCTACCGACCCGGCCGGCGGCGATCGGCTGAATCGCGGTGCGCCGCCGGTCGATCGCGGCCGACCGGATCAGTTCGCGCAGTTCGGTGACGGCGGTGCGCCCGCGCTCCTCCGGCGGTATGGCGTCGAAGACCTGCTCGGTGAGGCCCATGACGAAGCGGGTTCGATACCCCTCGGCCGGCAACCGCTCGACGGTGGCCGTGGCATGGCGGGCTCCTTCGGCGCAGTCGCCGCTGCGCACCCGGCACAGCGCGCGCTGCAGTTCGATCTGTGTCGGCCCGCGCAGGAAACCGGGCGGGTACAGCCGCAGCGCGGCCTGCTGCGCGGCGTCGGCGGCCTCGATATCGCCGAGATGGGAATAGACGAAACTCTCGGCGAACCGCACCCGCTCCTCCGGATACGCCCAGCAGTGCCAGCCGTGGTCGGCCGTCATATCCGGCGGCAGGCCGGCGAAGGTATCGCGCAAGGCACGCAGCGCGGTCTCGGCCTCCGCCGCCCGGCCCAGCAACGCGTACGACTGCGCCCGCGCCGCGAGCAGGCCCGGCCGCCCGACCACCGGACCGGTGGCGATCAGCTCGTCGGCCGTGCCGATCGCGCCGACGATCGACAGGGGTGGGCGGCCGTCGTAGATGTCCCGGATCGCCGCACGACCGCGGATGTACAGCATGATGTGCGGATCGCCCGAGGAATCGGCGGCGAACCGGGCGGTGCGCCACCAGCGGGCGGCTTCCCGAAACTGTCCGAGATCACCCACCGCCTGCGCCATGTACTGGCTCAGCAGGGCGCCGACCTTGTACAGCTCCCGGCGCCGGTCGGCGCAGGGCGCCTGCGCCAGCGCGAGCTGGAGAATCAGGATGTCGGGCAGCAGCATCTCGGGCAGGCGCCTGGACGTGTCCATGCCGTAGCAGTCGGCATGTTCCCGGACGATCTCGTACCAGTCGGTGATATCGGCCGATTCCCCCTCGGCGACAGCCTGATTCAGGCCGTGGCGGGCCGCCTCGACGCCCAGCGCCGCGCCCACACCGGCGAGGGGGATATCGTCCAGAAAGGTCCGCCGCCGCACCTCGGCGAGGCCGCCCCCGATCGGCGCGGGCGGCGCGGGCGGCACAGGCGGCGCGGCGCACTCCGTCCCCCGCTCGGCGCCGGCCCGACTCGGCGGCCGGAAGCCGAGTTCCGCATCGGTCTCGATGCCGAGTACGGCGCGCAGCCCGGCCCGGCAGTCGTCACCCGGCCAGCGGACCAGACCCCGCTCGAGCTTGCCGATGTAGTTGCCGCACAACTGGACCGACCGTCGGCGCTCCCGGAACACCCAGGCGTTCACCGACTCCGCCAGTTCGGCGCGGGTCAGCGGGTGCCCGCTCGTCGAGGAGCGGATCCGGTTCCGTGCGTAGTTGAGCTGGTCGTTCGGTTCTCGCATGTCCCCGCCATTCCGATGGCCCGCGCATTCTTCGCGGAATCATCGCAGCTCAGGCCGCGCCGTACCGCAGGATCCGGCAATCTTCCCCGAACTCTCCCCCAAATGTGACCGCAATCGGGCGTTCCGCCCGGCGGCCCGGCTCCGGAAACTGTTGCGCAGCCCCGCTGCCGGGTCGATGCCGGACATCCGGCACATCGCCCGGGCCCGACCCGTGTGACGCCCGCGCGATGGCAGCAGCTCCCCGGCGGCGGGTGCTCACGGCGCGAGACAGGAGAAGCGCGATACAGAAGAAGGGAGCGTCCGGAATGTACGACGACATGATCGATGAGATTCCCTCGCAGGCGGTCGTGGGCACGCCGGCCGGCCCGGAGGCAGGCACCCGCCCGATCACCGAACGCCCGCTCGCGAGCGACTGACGGCCGGGTCCGGCATGGAGGTGCGTCACACCGAGATCGAAGGTCTTCGCGCGACGTGGCGCCTGGATCGCCGGCAGATCGAAATCCTCGAGGTGCACAACCTGTCTCGTGACGCCGAGACCGGTGCGGAGGTGACATTCGAGCCCGGCACCGACCTCGCCGAGGCGCGCGTGCGGCGGCCCGAGTGGGAGCCGCTGTGGAACGCGATCCGGCGCGAGTTCTGGCTGGCATGCACCCGGCGGCCCGGCGATCGGCCCACACCCCGGTGAGGTCGCCGGATCAGCTCCGCGCCACCAGATCCCGGCCCAGATCGGCCGCGGTCTCCCGCAGCAGCGGAATGACGGTATCCATGTCCAGTCCCGAAACCCGGGCCTGCGGACCCGATATCGAGATGGCGGCCCGGGCCGGGGCGTCGGGGATCGCGACCGCGAAACAGCGGACGCCGACCTCCTGCTCGCCGTCGTCCTGCGCGTAGCCCTGGATGCGGATGCGGTCGATCTCGGTGCGCATCACGTCCGGGTCGGTGATGGTGTGCGCGGTGCGGGGGCTCATGGTGATCCGGGCCAGGACGCGATCGGTCTCCTCCGGGGCGAGCGTGGCCAGCACCGCCTTGCCGACGGCCGTGCAGTGCAGGTCGACCCGCTGCCCCACCTCGGTGAACATGCGCATGGCATGCGGTGAGGGCACCTGGGCGACGTAGACGACCTGATCCCCGTCGAGCACCGCCATATTGGTGGTCTCCCCGGTCAGGTCGCGCAGCCGGGTCAGATGCGGGCGGGCCGAGGCGCCGAGCACCCGGCCGGCCGACTCACCGAGCCGAATCAGCCTGGGGCCCAACGAGTATCGCCGGGACGGCTGCTGACGGATGTAGCCGCCCACGATCAGGGTGCGCAGCAGCCGGTGAATGGTCGGCTGCGGCAGGCCGGACGCCTCGGCGAGATGCGACAGCGTCGTCTCGCCGCCCGCGTCGGCCACCAGCTCCAACAGTTCGAAGGCACGATCGACGGACTGCACCCCGCCGGTCCGCGGACGGGCTTCGGTCACGGCGATCCTTCCCTCGTGGGTGGGCACGCCCACCATTTTCGCAGCCGGCTTCCGCCTTACGAAACTTGGCAATACGACGCCGGAACGTATCACGGCCCGTCCGGCCGCCGCGAACTAGCAGAAGCCGGGGATCCCGTGCCACGCCGCGCCCGGATCGGTCGCGTCGTCGCGCTCGACCGTGGCCTCGATCAGGCCGTACGGGCGATCGGCGGCGATGAACACCTCGCCGGGGTTGTCGATGCCGAAACGATCCAGGTCGTACCGGAAGTGGTGCTTGTTCGGCGCCGAGAACCGGATCTCGGCCACCTCACGATGCTGCTCCAGCACCGCGTGCCCCATGCTGTAGAGCGTCTGCTGCAGCGCGTAGGAATGCACGGAAGCGAACCGGCTCAACAGGATCGAGCGAATCGAGTCGTAGGTCTCGTCCCAGTCGACGTCGGTATGGTCGTAGCGCCACCGGGCGATCAGGGATGTGGCCATGACCCGATCGGTGGTCTCCTCCAGCGTCGTGTATTCGTCCTTGAAGAAGCCGTGGAACTCCGAGCCGGTCGTCTTCAGCAACACCAGATCCCGGATACCGGAGACCACGTGCGCGCGCCGGTCCGGGCCGGCACCGTCCACGTTGATCACCGTGGTGCGCACGCCCCCGCCACGCTGCACGAAGGAATGGTCGTGCCCCCGGCCGTCGACCGGGATGCGGTCCCAGGCGTATTCGTCGATCTCGATGCGCGCACCGTCGGCGCCCGGGCAGCGGGCGATGAAGTGGTCGGCGAGGGTGAGGCCGAAGTCCTCGATCGCCGCCACACCCTTCTCCTCGGCGAAGGCGAAGATCGTGTTCTTCTGCGAATCGGTGGGGAGGATGTCCTTCTGGTCGCCCGTGACGTGGGCGTCGGCGAACCGGCCGCGCAGCGCGGTGGAGACGTTGAGATCGCGGATGTGGTGGCGCGCGGAGTCGCGGTGGACCCGCACCAGGCGGTTCTCGGCCTTGCCGTACTGGTTGGGCCCGAGCTGGATGGCCATGGACGTTCAGCTCCCTCGATAGGTGGACATGGCGAACGGTGACAACAGCAACGGCACGTGGTGATGCTGCCGCGGATCGGCGACGGTGAAGGTGACGGTCACCTCGGGGAAGAAATGGTCGCGGTCGCCGAAATAGCCCGCCGTGTCGAAGGTCAGGCGGAAGTCGCCGGCCTCCACCTGCGCGGGGCCGATATCCGATACGCGGCCGTCGGCGTCGGTGCGGCCGCTGCCGAGTTCGCGCCAGCCCTCGCCGGTACGAAACTCCAGGCGCACCACGATGCCCCGCGCCGGATGCCCGGCGGCGGTGTCGAGCACGTGCGTGGTGATGGCGCTGCGACCGGAAGTAACCAACCGCTCCAACCGCTTTCGCGCGATCGCGGCGAGTTCCGCTCGGGTGACCAGGATTTCGCTACCCGGATCGTTGTCCAACCGGGTGGTGAGATCGGCGAGCAGCTCGGGACCGCCGCGGCCCGCGGCGCAGACCAGGTAGATGTGGCCGAACTTCGCCTCGTAGGCGAGGTTGCCCACCCGCAGCCGCTCGGCCAGCTCGGTGTCGGCGGCATCGACGCCCGACTGCTCGTGCGCCGCCCGGGAACCCGGCGCGGTGACCGCGCCGATGCGCGGATGGTCGGCCAGCGCCCGGCGCACCTGCTCCGCGGTGAGTGCGAGCGCCTCCCGTTCGGCCAGCGCCAGCAGGGACTCGCGGTCGGCATAGGGGCGTGCGCCGCCCACCTTGTCGATCCACTCCGCGACGCCCAGCACGTCCTGCAGTGATTCCCGCCAGCTCGCGGCAGGTAGCTCGTTGATCCGGGAGATCGGGAGCGGTTCCGTCACGGGGGTTCACCTCCGCCCGGCGCACCGGGGATCGACTAATTCTGCATTACGGAATATTAGTTTCGACTGACCGAATGTAAGGCGACCAGCAAAGGACTGTCAAACCGGCACGGGCGCGGTTCACCCGGGACCGCATCGGGGTGTTGATCGGCACACCATTCTACCGTTACCGTCGTTGTACGGAATTATGATTCCATATAACGGAAGATAATATGTCGGTGGATCCACTACATCCACTCCCCTACGCGGTGAACCTGTCCTGTTCACCGAGATCCCCCTGCTGGACCGCCCCGCGGCGGCCGCGGCGATCGGTTTCGACGCCGTGGGTTCTGGTGGCCGTTCACCACCGCCACCCCGGACGACGCCGCGATCGAGACCTTCGCCCAGGCCGTCGAGCAGGCGGGCGTGCGGTTGATCGGCCTCCATCTGTTCGCCGGGGACATGCCTGCCGGCGAGCGCGGCCTGGTGTCCTGGCCGGGCCGCGAACAGGAATTCGCCGACAGCGTGGCCGCCGCCGCGCGGATCGGGCGCCGGCTGGGCTGCCGGGCGTACTGGCCGACGCGGGCGGTAGACGCGCCGGCAGCATCGCCGAGGCGGTACGCGACGCCGAGGTCGTGGTGACCATGCTGCCCAACCATCCCGAGGTCGAACGGGTTGTGCTGGGCGACGACGGCGTCTTCGCCCATGCGCCGGAAGGTGCTCTGCTGATCGACTTCTCGACCATCCGGCCGGCGAGTTCGGTCGCACTCGCCGAGGCCGGTGCCGAGCGCGGATTCCGGGTACTGGACGCACCGGTGTCCGGCGGACAGGCGGGGGCCGAGCAGGGCGTGCTGTCCATCATGGTCGGCGGTAACGAGGCCGACTTCGACTCGGCCACACCGATTTTCGAGGCGGTCGGCAAGACCTACCGGCACGTCGGGGGCACGCGCGAGCACGAGCCGGCGTGCGCCGGGCGGCTACCCGACGAGGCACAGCCGCGCTCCGCGGGATGCACCGCCGCTTACGCGCTCACCGAATATCCGGCTCCGCGTGCGGGATGCCGCCGAATTGCCTGCCCGTCAAGGAGAACGGATCGCCGAGGAGTATCCGCCGGTCACCGCCCCCACCCGACAGCGGCGACCGGCACACCGGCCGCAACCGCCGAGAGCGGGCCGGCGGCACGCCGATGGCATAGTCTGCGCTGATGATGTTCCGGCGAATCACGGGCACGGCGCTGGCATGCGCCGGTGCGGCCGTCGTCTGTGTGTTGCCCGCGCGGGCCGTGGCGGACGAACCCTGTGCGGGCTGGCGGATCGACACCGTCGCACAAGGATTGGAGCAACTGGAGAATCTCGAACCGGACGGGCAGGACGGCTTCTACCTTTCCGGGGACACGAAGGTCTCTCACGTCGACGGTGGCGGGCAGGTCCGCACGGTGCTCGACAACCTGGCGGCTCCCGGTGGCCTCCAACTCGACGGAACGACTCTGCGATTCCTCACCCGGCAGGACGGCCGGTTGTGGGAGACGGACACCGCGACCGGCACCTCGGCGCCACCGGTTCCGTTGCCCGGCAACGGTTTACTGCGACTTCCCGACGGCGATCTCCTGACCACCTGGGTCGGCACCGAGGGCGGACCGTCGCGGGGTGTCAGCCGCTATCGGCACGACACCGGCGCCGTGGAACCGAACTGGTCGCCGGTGCCGCGCGCGGAGGGTCTGGCCCTCTCCCCCGACCACCGCACCGTCTACACCGACGACCTGTTCACCGGCCAGATCTACCGCATACCGCTCGACGACCCCGGTGCGTGGACCACCGCCGCCACCCTGCCCGGACTACTCTCCGGGCCCGACGACCTGACCATGTCGCGGGCCGGAGATCTGTATGTCGCCGCCCACGTCGCCGGGACGGTCTACCGCGTCGATCCCGATACCGGCGCGGCCTGCGCCGTCGCGTCGGGACTGTCGGGCGGGTGGACGGGCCCGAGTTCGGTGCGCATCGCACCGGACGGCGACGGCTGGGCCCTGTATGCCACGCTCTTCGACGGAACACTGCGCCGGCTGCGGCCGCCGGCCGATGTCGCTCTGGCACCGGTCCCGACCACCTGAAATCCGGCCGCTCGGGTAGGTCTGCCGCGGTGATCGGCCGACGGCAGATATGTTCGAGGGAATTCGGATCCCTGTCGCCGAACTATCAGGAAGCGGGGTGCGATGCACTGGGATCAGATGACCGCAACGCCGGACGACCTGCGCAAACGCGCGACGAGGCTGCGCCGCGGGGTCGGTCAGCTCGGCATGATCGAGGCGATCATCGACGCCGCGACCGGCCCGTGGCTGGGCGCGATGGATGCCGACGGCCGCGGCACGGCCGAGCTGCGCATGCACCTGGCCGGGCGATACCGGCTCACGGCCGTGGTGACCAGCGCCGGAAAACTCAACCTCGTGCAGATGCAGACCCCGGCGGCGGGTCCGGGCGCCGAGCGGGTGCTGTCGTCGAAGCCGCAGCTGCGGCGCGGCTGGGAACCTCCCGAGAGCATGCCCAAACAGCCGGACTGGCTCGACCACGTCGTCGACTGGGTCGCCCGCGCCAGCGCCGACGTCGACCGCCGCGCCGTCATCGAATGGCATCTGACCGGCACCGACCGCAAGCTCGCCGCCATGGACGACACCATCGACAGCCTGCGCGTCAGCCTGCGGGAGCGCGAACAGCTGCGCGACGAACTGGCCGCGGAGGTCGCCGAGCTGCGGGCGGAACTCGAATCGCTGGGCACGCGGGCCGAGCCGGGCCCGGAGACGACGTCCGACGACGAACCCGCGTCTCCGGAAACGGCCTGGACCTGATCCCCGGGGACGCGGCGGAGCACTCCTCGCACCTGACGGGCGCGGTCGTATGCGGGCCGGAGAAACCGCCGGCGGTCAGAGCTGCCGCACGACCGCGCCCTGTTCGTCGAGTACGGCGATGGTGGGCGTGCCGTCCATCGCGACCTGCAACCGAATCCGCGGCCTGCCCTGCGGGTCGCACAGCATCAGGGCGGAGCCGTGCTCGTTGTCGACGGACAGGTGGACACCGGTCGGATGACGCGCTTGCTCGAGCGGAGCCTCCGGATCCCCCATGTGGTTCATCTCCAGCGACGCGCCTCCGGGCTGCTGATCCGAAAAGCAGCCCAGATGGATGGCATCACCATTCGGATAGTCGAAGGAGATCTGAGCGCCACCGGCGGCCGCGACAATGCCGCCCTTCTCATTGCCGTTCTCGTCGTTGAACAGCAAATAGGAGGCGTCCGGACCGGACCGCTCCGCGGCCGGATACGTCTTACCGCCGATGATGATCGGCGGCTTGGTCGTCTCCAGCAGAAAGCGCTGCTTCCCGCGACGATCGACCACCTTGAACGATCCTTCGGCGACCGCCGCGTCGTCCTCGGTCTCGCCGACCTTCGCGGCGGCCACTCCGGCCCCGACCCCCACGGCCGCCGCGACAGCGGAGCCCACGATGGCCGCCCGCCGACTGGTCGTGCTGTTATCCGGTTTGTCCTCTCCCATCGGCCGAGCATAGGGCGCGCCACCCGGCGGCGCCCCGGAAAACGTCGGGTCAGTAGGCGATGAAGAGGATCTCGTCGCGGGTGTACTCGTGGCCGGGGTGGTTCTCGGCCAGGTGCTTCTGGGTCTTCTCCACCAGGTCGTCCTCGTCGGTGCCGACGATGGATTCTCCACAGGGGCAGTTCAGGTTTCGCTTCATCAGCAGTCCTTTCCTCTGATCGGAAGTGTAGGCGTTCCCTTATGGGTAACACACACTGGCCGATACCGGACGGTGGGTTTGCGTATTCGCCGAAGGGCTGGGTCAACCGTAGACGCGATAGAGAGATTCGGCCACGCACACCGGTTTGGCGCCGCCCTCGCGTTCGAAGGTGAGCCCCGTCGTGATCTGCGCGCCTCCGTCGAACCGATCGACGGCATCGATCGACAGTCGCATCCGATACCGGGCATCAACCGGCAGCGGCGCCGGGAAGCGGAGACGATCGACGCCGTAGGCGACGGTGAACGCGAACCCCTCCAGGCGCCACAGCTCCGCCATCAGCACCGGCGCCGCCCCCATGAGAAAGTAGCCGTGCGCGATGGTCGAACCGAACGGTGTCCGCCGCGCGAACCCAGGATCGACGTGTAGCGGATTCCGGTCGCCGGTCGCCTCGGCGAAACGGTCGATCGTCTCCTGCGTCAGCTGCCGCCACTCCGACACCGCCACCCGCCCGACCGCCGATTCCAGCTCATCCACTCCCCTGATGATGATCATCACCCGATCGTAACGACGCGGCAGAACACCGTAGCGGACCGCCGAATTCCGCTGCCTCCGGCGAAGACTCAGCAACCGTCCGGTATCACTTTCGGAACATTGCCGATTTCCCAATCCTGTTGTGAACGCGACCCAATCGCCGTAGCGTTAATTGGTTGTGTGCGCTGATCCCAGTGTCTACCTGCGACTGGCAGAGGCAGGATTCCGCAGGCAGTGGCACTACCGGCTGGCAATGTTCGCCGGCATGTTCACCAATGTGGTGTTCGGGCTGGTACGCGCCTCGGTGATGCTCGCCGCGGTGCGAGCAACCTCGGAATTCGGCGGGTACAACGCACATTCCATCGGGGCCTACGTCTGGCTGTCGCAGGCGTTGCTGGGCGCGCTCGGCGTGATGGGGCCGCCGCTGGATCTGGTCGAACGCATCAAGAACGGTGACGTCGCGGTGGACTTCCTGCGTCCCATCGACATCCAGTTCTCCTACCTCGCGTCGGATCTCGGCCGCGCCGGCTGCACGCTGTTGCTGCGGGGACTCCCGAGCGTCGCCGCGGGCATGCTGACCTTCGAGCTCGGACTGCCGCGCACCGGCGCCCCCTATCTGCTGGGCGTGGCGAGTGTCATACTGGCGGTGACGATTTCGTTCCTGTTGCTGTTCGCCGTGAGCTTGGTCGGCTTCTGGCTGGTGGAGACGCGAGGGATCAGGCTGCTGTACCAGATCGTCGCGACTTTCCTGGCCGGATTGTTCGTCCCGGTCCACTTGTTTCCCGGTTGGCTGTACCTCATCGCGCGCCTCACCCCGTTTCCCTCACTGCTCCAGGGACCGATCGACGTGCTCTCCGGGCGGGCGGCGGGTGCGGAGGCGTTGCAGATACTCGGGCTGCAGGTGTTCTGGGTGATCGCCGGAACAGCGCTGGGGAGGTTGCTACTACGGGCGGGCCGGCGCAGGCTGGAGGTGCAGGGTGGCTGAGACATCGGATACGCTGCCGCCGGTAATCACTGCGGTACACGGCAATTGGTTCACTCCCTACGTCGCCGTGCTGCGCTCCCGGATGCGTTCGCAGCGGGCCTATCCCCTGTCGTTCGCCGCGGATATGCTGTCGTCGTTACTCATCGGGCTGGTCGAATTCGCCGAGGTCTGGGTGATCTACCACAACGTGCGCGTACTCGGCGGTCTGGACATGCGCGCCATGCTGCTGTTGTTCGGACTGTCCAATCTTGCCTTCGCCCTGGCCCAGATCGTGGTGGGGCACACCGACACCCTGCCCACCTACATCCGGATGGGCACCCTCGACGCCTTCCACCTGCGCCCTCAGCCGCTGTTGCTGCAGCTGATCACCAGCGACGTGTCGCTGCGCCGGCTGGCCCGCGCCGGCGTCGCCGCGGTGGTGCTGGTCACCGGCCTGGTCGTCAACGACATCGATTGGAACACAAAGGCTTTCGTACTCCTACCGCTGTCCCTGGGGGCCGGCACAGCGATCTTCGCCGGGCTGTTCGTCTGCGCCGCCGGACTACAGTTCTTCCTCGTCGACGGCTCGGAGCTGACCAACAGCTTCACCTACGGCGGCTCGTTCGCCTCCCAGCAACCGACATCGGTGTTCTCCCACCCGATGACGCTGCTGTTCGGATTCGCCGTGCCGGTGGCCTTCGTGGCCTACCTGCCCACGATCGCGCTGCTGGGCCTGCCCGGCCCGGCATGGCTGCCGTCGTCGCTGGCGTGGGCGACACCCGTCGCGGCGCTGTGGATCTGGATCCTCGCATTGACGTGCTGGCGAATAGGTGTACGGCACTATCAGGGAGGCGGTGGATGAACGCGATCGAGAGCATCGAACTGACCCGGCAGTTCGTTGTGCGGCGCAAGGAGGACGGGCACTGGCGACGCCGCCGCGACGTGCTGACCGCCGTCGACCGCATGAGCTTCACCATCGAAACCGGCTCCGCCGTGGGCTATATCGGCGCCAACGGGGCGGGCAAGTCCACCACGATCAAGATGCTCACCGGCATCCTGGTGCCGACCTCCGGCACGGTGCGCACCTGCGGGCTGGAGCCGGTGCGGCAGCGGCGCGAACTGGCCGGCCGCATCGGCGTGGTGTTCGGCCAGCGCTCGCAGCTGTGGTGGGATCTGCCGCTGCGCGAATCGTTCACGATCCTGGCCGCCATCCACCGGCTCGATCCCGACGCCGCGCGCAAGCGCACCCACGAACTCGTCGAACAGCTGGAGATGGCCGCCACCCTGGACACCCCGGTGCGCCAGCTCTCACTCGGCCAGCGCATGCGGGCGGAAATCGCGGCGGCCCTGCTGCATTCGCCGGAGCTGCTGATTCTCGACGAGCCGACGATCGGCCTGGACGTACTGTCCAAGCAGCGGCTGCGCGAGTTCCTGTCCTATGAGCGGATCCAGCGCGGCACCACGCTGCTGCTGACCACCCACGACATGGGCGATATCGAGCGGCTGTGCGATCGGGTGCTGGTGGTCGACCACGGCCGGCTGGTCTACGACGGCTCGCTGACCGGCCTGGCCGCCACGGTGGGGATGCGGCGAGTGCTCGTGGTCGACCTCGCCGCACCCACCGCCGACCTGACCGGCCTGCCCGGCGCCCAGCTGCTGGCCAGCGAGGGCGGCGGCATCCGTCAGCGCCTGGCGTTCGATGCCGAAACCACCACGGCGGCACAGCTTCTCACCGCGGTCTCGGCCCGGGCCGAGGTGCGCGATCTGTCCATCGAGGAGCCCGACATCGAGGATGTGGTGCGCCGGATCTACGACGCGGACTCCGGCTCCCTCGGCCCCTGGTCGAGCCGGAAGGGCGGGTACTCGTCACGCATCAGCGAGGCGTAGGCCCGCACCCGGATCGACCAGCGGTTCACGCCCATGACGAACGCGTACAGCCCGGCCGGATAGCGGCCGGTGAACAGCAGGCCGATCACGGCGATCAGGACCAGGACGGCCAGCAGCGGCGGCCAGCCCATGCCGCCACCGTCGCCGTCGCCCCAGTACTGCCCGCCACCGGTGAGGGCCGCCACGATCAGATACTGCGGAATCGCCAGCAGCCACCACTTGATCAGCACCAGCCCGCGCGACAAACGCTCGGGATAGTCCACCTCCAGATCGGCCGGATAATTATCGTCCGGCCGCAGGCTGAACGGCGGATACCGGTCGGTCCCCAGCGCCGACAGGGCATAGAAACGCACCCGCCAGGACCACCGCATGACGCCGACGTTGAAATCGAAAAGCCCACGGGGATAACGCTCCGTGAACAGAATGGCGAAGAACGCGATCACGGTGACGACGAAGTACGCGATGCTGAGGAAGAACAGCACGATGTAGTGGGGAATCGCCAGAATCCATTTGACTATCCACTGCCAGCGCGACAGTGCGGGATCCAGATCACCGCGCACGCGGATCGGGTGGGGATTCACCTCGGGTTGCGCAGTCGTATCGGGTTCCATGACGCCACTCCTTTCGGGCGTTTCGGCTCGTCCATGCGGGAGCCGGTTGTGTCGTCAATTGTTTCCCACCGAACCGGAATCTATGGGACTTTCCGTGGTGGATGCGTCATCGACGAGGTCGCGTACGGCGTGTCCGATTCGGCCGGTCGCGTACGGCGCGGCGCCGCGCCGTTCCTGTTGCGGACCCGATCGGGGTGTGCCAGGTTGCTTCTGATTCTCCACGGCGCGCGGCCGGCGGTCGGCGTCGAGCGAATAACGAGGAGTACGAGTGCGATTCCGCCGAAACCGATTGTTGCCGTCAGGTAGCAAAAAACTCACACCGTTGTCCCGGGTGATGCGGCCCCGTACCATTCGCGGTCAGCTGACGCGGGTGCTCGTGGTCTCGGTGCTGCTGGCGCTGGTGCTACTCGGGGTGATCGTCGCCCGCCAGGTCGACGCGTACCGCGACACCGACACCACCGTGCGCGGGGTCTCGCTGGCGCTGTCGGTGCAAGACCTGGTGCACGAATTGCAGCGCGAGCGCGGCCTCACCAACGGCCTGCTCGGCGGCGACGCGGCGCTGCGGCAGACCGTCGACGACCAGCGCGCGGCCACCGACCGGGCCCGGCTTGCCCTCGACTCCGCGCTGACCGCCGACGCACCCGGCGCGGATCAGGCGCGGGTGGCGCTCGAACGGCTCACCGCGCTCGGCGATACCCGCGACCGCGTCGACGCCCGGGGCGCCGATCGCACCTCCACCTTCCAGTTCTATTCCGACACGATCGGTGCGCTCGGCCGCACCCGCTCCGGCCTCGAGCACGCCCGCGACGACGAGATCTGGCGCGGTCTGCAGGCCCTGTACGCCCTCGGCGACGCCAAGGAGTTCACCGGTCAGGAGCGCGGATTCCTCAACGGCGTCTTCGCCGCGGGCGGTTTCGGGCCGGGCGAATACGTGCGGTTCCTCACCATCCGCGCCGGACAGAACTCCGCGCTGGCGGCGTTCCGGCAGGACGCGACCGCCGGCCAGCAGGCCCGGCTCGACACCGTGCTGCATTCGGAGGACGCCGTGCGGGCCGCCGAGGCCGAGTCGGTGGCGCTCGCCTCCGACCGCGGCCCGCTGACGCAGCCGGTCGCCGCCGGCGACTGGTGGGCCCGGATGACCGCCGTCATCGACCAGCAGCGCGACGTGCAGGGCAGCGTCGGCGCCGATATCGAGCACCGAGCCGATCAGCTGCGCCGCACCGCCGCCCTCCAGCTCGGCGCCTACACCGGGGCGGCCATGCTGGCCCTGTTCATCCTGGTGCTGCTGGTGGTGGCGAGCGCCCGCGCCATCGTGCGCCCGCTGGCCGCGCTCGCCGGCGAGGCCGACGACGTGGCCTCGCGCCGGCTGCCCGAACTGATCCACGCCTGGCAGGCCGCGACGGACGCCGAACCCGATCCGCCGCAACAGGTCCGGACGCCGGCGGGTGCGAGCACCGAGATCGTCTCGGTGGCGGAGGCATTCGACCGGGTGCAGGTCACCGCCTACGAGCTCGCCTCGCAACAGGCGCTGCTGCAACGCAATACGACCGAGTCACTGGCGAATCTGGGGCGGCGCAACCAGAATCTGGTGCGCCGGCAGCTGGCGTTGATCAGCGAGTTCGAGCGCGAGGAGCTCGACCCCAAGATGCTGGCCAACATGTTCGAACTCGACCATCTGGCAACCCGCATGCGCCGCAACGCCGAAAGCCTGCTGGTGCTCGTCGGCGAGGCCAGCCCGCGACGGTGGTCCGAGCCGATCCCGCTGACCGACGTGATCCGCGCGGCGCTGTCGGAGGTCGACGACTACCCCCGGGTCGTGCTGCGCCGCGTCGACGACGTCGCGATCACCGGCGCGGTGGTCAGCGACCTGGCGCATATGCTGGCCGAGCTGATCGAGAACGGATTGGCCTTCTCCCCACCGGATCTGGAGGTCGAGATCTACGGCCGCCGCCTCGGGCAGCACTACCTGCTGGCGATCGTCGATCACGGGGTCGGGATGTCCGCCGACCAGCTGGCCGACGCCAACGCCCGGCTGCGCGGCGACGCCGATTTCCTGGTGGCGCCGACCCGGTATCTCGGCCACTACGTCGTCGGCCGACTCGCCCGCCGGCTGGGTATCGAGGTGGAACTCACGGTGTCGCCGGTCAGCGGCGTGGTCGCGCGGCTGCTGCTGCCCCTCGGGCTGCTGGCCGATCCCGGTACGGCCCGGCCGAACGCGACACCCGATGCGGCACCCGCGATCCGCGCGCGGGACATCGACGGTCACCCGGCGACCGAGACGACATCGGAGCATGCGGCCGCCGAGGTCACACAGCCCACTTTCCGTTCCACCCGGCGCGCGCTCGCGCTCTCGCCCGATCCCGCGCCCACCACGGAACTCCCGTCGGTCAGCACCGGGAACGCCGGGAACGGGCAGGCGCCGGAACGCTATTCGCCGGGGCGGCACAGCCTTCCGGCGAGCCGGGAGACATCGGCAAACACATCGGCGGGCACACCGATGGACACATCGGCGGGCACACCGTCCGGCGATCCGCAGCCCGACCCGTTCCCGACGCTGCCGCCCGGGCCGATGAAGGACTCCCTGTACGCCGCGGCCGCACACCGCAATCGCGCCGCCGCGGCGCCGGAAGCACCCGAACCTCACACCCCCGACGACACACCTGTTGCCGAAGTTCAACGTACGCGAAACGGGCTCGTCAAGCGCAACCGGAAGACTCGCGATGCCGGAGCCCGCCCCGCGGTCGCGCCCCGGCAGCCGGCGGCGCCCGCCGCCGACCGCTCCCCCGACCAGGTCCGCGGCATGCTCACCGGTTTCCGCGCCGGACATCAGCGCGGCGAATCGACCGAGCGGCAACGGATTCCGGCTTCGACCACACAGGAGGAACCCAGGTGACGACCCACCTGCCGGACACCGGTCCGCACGCGTTCAACTGGCTGCTGACCGACTTCGTCCGCAGCACGGACGGTGTCCGCGACACGGTCGCGGTATCCTCGGACGGACTATTGATGGCGATGTCGGACGGCCTGGACCGAGCCGGCGCCGATCGGCTCGCGGCCATGGTCTCCGGACTGGTCAGCCTGTCCCGGAGCGCCTCGCGCAGTTATGATTTCGACGGGCTGAAACTGATCATGATCGAGATGCGCCGCGGTTTCCTGCTGGTGTCGGCGATCGCCGACGGCAGCTGCATCGGCGTGATCGCCGGCAGCGATGCCGACGTGGGCCTGGTGGGCTACCAGATGGCCGTGCTGGCCGACCGGGCCGGCGCGCTGCTCACCCCGGCGCTGATCTCCGAACTGAGAGAATCGTTGCGCAGATGACCGAGCCGCACAGATTGCCGGATCGCCGGATGATCGCGCTGAACCGGCCGGCGGCGTGGTCCGATCCCCGCGCGGCCCCGCCGCACCAGCACGCCGACGGCGGTGGCGACGAACCGGTGGTCCGGCCGTTCCTGATGACCGGCGGCCGCACCGCTCCGCTGGTCGACGGCCTGCGCATCGAGACCCTGGTGCACGCGCGCCCCGCCGCGCTGTCGGCACCGCTGCGATTCGAACAGCAGACCGTCGTCCGGCTCTGCCAGCAACCCCGTTCCGTCGCGGAAATCGCTGCCGCACTGGATGTTCCGGTGGGCGTGGCCCGGATCGTCGTCGGCGATCTGGTCGCCGCCGGGCACGCGACGGCACAGACCGCGGACGAACTGTCCACCGCCGCCATCGAGAGGATCAGGGATCTTGTTCGGGCACTCTGACACCGCACACTCTGACACCGCACACTCCGAGGACGCCGCACACTCCGAGACCGAGCGCTCCGATGCCGGGGATTCCGACACCGCGCCCGAACTGTCGGCCTCCTCGGTGAAGATCGTGGTCAGCGGCGGTTTCGGGGTCGGTAAGACCACCTTCATCGGAGCGATCTCCGAGATCGAGCCGCTGTCGACCGAGGCGGCGATGACCGAGGTGTCGGTCGGCGTCGACGATCCGGGCCTGCGCGAGGACAAGACCACCACCACGGTGGCGATGGACTTCGGCCGCATCACCCTCGACCGCACCCTGGTGCTGTACCTGTTCGGCACGCCGGGCCAGGAGCGATTCGAATTCCTCTGGGACGACCTGCTCGACGGCGCGCTGGGCGGGGTGATCCTGCTCGACACCGCCCGCGTCGAGGACTGCTACCCGGTGCTGGACTACTTCGAGCAGCGCGATACCGCATTCGTGGTGGCGGTCAACCGGTTCGACAGCGGCCAGCACTTCGACCTGGACGAGGTGCGCGAGGCCCTCGATATCGACGAGTCGATCCACCTCGTCGAATGCGATGCGCGCGACCGGACGTCGGTCAAGCAGGTCCTGGTCGAGCTGCTCGAACAGGTGCTGCTGCACCGGTTGTCGCAGGCGGTCGCCAGCTGACCCCGCAGACGGCCGACACCGCCCCGGCGCGAACACCGGGGCGGTGTGAGAAGAGCCGGCGAGGCGGGCTCAGCCGCCGAAGGAACCCGTCAACAGGGTGTTCAGAATGCCCTGGAAAGCAGCGCCTCCGGTGTTGAGCAGACCGCCGAGCGCAGCGCTTCCGGTGTCGATGATGACGGGGATCATGGTCGAACCTCTCTGTAGGGAACAGGTATTCGCGGTCGGCGCCCCTGTTGGACCAACGACCGGAACCCACATTTCCCAGACCACCTGAACACCGGCTTGCCTGTAGCTGAGAGGTCGCTGAGAGCCCCTGTGCGATGAATCATGCTAACGAAATCCGCCCGCGGGGCGATGAATCCGCATCTCCGCTACCCTCCGGCCCGGCGTCGCTACCTGCGCAGACTCATCCCGGAATGCTGCCCTGCGACGAATACAGACTGATTCCGCCCTGGTCGTCGAGGAAGGCGTTCACCAGCATCGTGCGAGCGGCCAGCAACTCCTCCGGCTCCGGCGCACCGGTGGTGACCGAGATCTGCGGGATGGCGGCCCAGTTCACCACGTAGCGCTCCGGCGGCCCGGCCGTGCCGGACACGTGCGCCAGCCGGAACACGGATACGGTACGGCGCTCCATCAGATTCCGCACCACATCGGCGATTCGCTCCGGATCTTCCAGCGCGAACAGGAAGCCGAAGGTCAGCTCCGGGGAGGACACGTAGGCGGACACGAAAGACCAGGCTATCGGACGGCACGCGGGATGCGGCACGTGGATAGCTACCGTGTCGCCGAACAGCGAGTACATCCGTTCACCGAAACCGCACGCGACCGGCCGCCGGATCGGCTCGGCGGCACGGCGTTTCGTGATCTCGCCGGACGGGTATCCTGCGTTCCTACATCCGTGCACGATCTTCGATCTTGGCGGCCGCGTGACCCGCCCGTAACGGTCTATAACGATTGTCCGGCAGCTTCCGTTTTCGGGCGGCGGCTTGTTGCGCGGATTCCCCCGAGGCGCTTTCCTGAATATGTCCCGCATTTACCCGGACAGTCTTCTATCGCATCGTCGCGGCTTTTCCCGGTTTCTTCACCGTGAGCATGTGCCGAGGACTGTCGTGCCCGGGCCGCGGGACTGCGCCGTGGCCGAGGGGAGCCCCTCCCCGATACCCCCTCGGCCCTGGCGCATCCAGTCGACACAGGCGAGGGTGAGGACCATGGCGACCGAATACGCCGGTGGTCGTATCGAATTCGGTGGGCTGCCATCCGCGGCGGAACTCCTGCACGCATTCCGCAGCGGCGCGGACAACGCGCATCCCGTACTCGAAGCCGGATACGACCTGGTGCGGTGCCACGAGCGCCGCCGGCACGCGCAGCAGGCCGCGCACGCACCCGACGCGCCCAGCAGCAGGGTCGCCGCCTGCAGTCAGGTCGTCGACGATGTCGACGGCGCCCGGACCCGGCTGATCGATCACATCGACACCTGGGTCGCGGAGCACGTCGCGCACCGGGCCGGCGCCTCGCTGCACACCGAGACGCTCGGCGCCGTCATCGACCGGATGGCCGCGAAATGGGTTGCCGCGCACCATGCTCTGGGCCTGCGCATGGCCGATCCGAAGGGCGACCGGCGTACCCGGGTGAGCGTGCTCTCGCGCCGGGGCGGCGTCGACGGCGAGGCGCACCTGCAGTGGGTCCGCCTCGCCGAACTCGCCGACGGTTACAAGGACCTGATCACCGACGTCACCGAGCATCGACGCCGGCTGCCGGTGTTCTGAGCACCGGCGGCACCCGGATCAGCGCTGGTCGGGGTCGATGATCTCCACGTCGGCGTCGATATAGGGCTGATCGGCGGCGACGTGCGGCGTCTGCCGCGACTCGTCCGGCAGCACGTCGGACTCGTCACGCCCGCCGTTCACGTCGGCGGCGGCCTCGTTGTCGCGCCGCGCGGCCGCGGCCGCCTCGCGCATCTCGATGGCGTCGGTGACCCATTCCCCGACCTCACGCGTCACCTCGGCGACGGTACCGGTGATGATCGTTGCGATATTGCCGACGTGTCGTGCCCCGGACGACGTCAATTCCTGGATCAGATCCTTGTTGCTTTCGAATTTCCCGATCATTCACACGCCCGCTTCACTAGGGTGTCGCTCTCGCATCACGATAACACCGGGAGGTGACGTCTTCCCGGTCGGCGCGGGCGGCAGCGCGAGGCGGAACAGCTTCCCCCACACCTCACCGATCTGCTTGCCGAGCGGGCCGGTGTTGTAGGGCAGGCCGTATTTCTCGCACAGCGCGCGAACCTCGGGAGCGATCTCCGGATAGCGGTTGGCCGGCAGGTCCGGAAACAGGTGGTGCTCGATCTGGTGCGACAGGTTGCCGGACATGATGTGGAACAGTGTGCTGCCGGTGATGTTCGCCGAGCCGAGCATCTGCCGGACGTACCACTCGCCGCGGGTCTCGTTCTCGGTCTCCTCCTCGGTGAACGTCTGTACGCCGGACGGGAAGTGGCCGCAGAAGATGATCGAGTACGCCCAGACGTTGCGCACCAGATTGGCGGTGGCGTTGCCGGCCAGGGTGGACAGGAACAGCGGCCCGCTCAGCAGCGGGAACACCACGTAGTCCTTGAGCACCTGCCGCCCGGCCTTGCGCACCTGCCCCTTGACCAGCCGCTTGATATCCGACCACGAGCGCTTCCCCCGGACGATGTTGTCGGCCTCGAGGTCGTGCAGCATCACGCCCCACTCGAAGAACAGCATCAGCAGCGCCGCGTACACCGGATTGCCGAGGTAGTAGGGATTCCACTCCTGACCCTCGTCGATGCGCAGCACCCCGTACCCGATATCGCGGTCGCGGCCGTGGATATTGGTGAAGGTGTGGTGCACGTAGTTGTGCGAGTGCTTCCACTGATCGGCCGGACAGACCGTATCCCATTCGAACACACGGGAATTCAGGCCCGGCTCACGCATCCAGTCCCACTGGCCGTGCATGACGTTGTGGCCGATCTCCATATTGTCCAGGATCTTGGAGACGCTCAGCGCGGCCACCCCGGCCAGCCAGAACGGCGGCAGGAAGCCCAGATACATCAGGCCGCGCCCGGCGATCTCGAAACCGCGCTGCGCCTTGATGATCGAGTAGATGTATTCGCGGTCGCGCTCGCCCAGATCGGCGGTGACGCGCTCGCGCAGTTCGTCCAGCCGGCGGCCGATCTCCTCGACCTGCTGCGGGCTGAGCACCAGCGGGCCGTTCTCGGTCTCGGTGAGAATGGTCATATCGCTTTCTCCCCTTCAGATTTCGATGTCCACGTCGCCGACGGCGGCGTTGATGCAGAGCTGGATGGGCTGATCGGGATCGCCGTCCAGCTCGCCGGTGCGCAGATTGCGGGTGCAGCCGGAACGCCGGACCGCCGTGCAGGAGAAGCAGATCCCCATCCGGCAGCCGTACTCCGGTGTGAGACCGGCGGATTCGGCCTGGTTCAGCAGGCTGTCGCCGGTGTTGTCGGCCCGCACGCCGCTGACCGAGAAGGTGGTGGCGCCGGTGACGCCGGCGGGATCCACCGGCGGGGCCGACAGCGTGAATTCCTCGGTGTGCAGCCGGTCGTCGAGCCCTTCGGCCCGGTAGACGCGGCGGACCGCCGTCATCAGGGCCGGTGGGCCGCAGACGAAGGCTTCTCCCGCGGCAAACCACGGCGCCAGCTGCTCCAGGGTGTCGTAGCCGAAGTAGCCCACCGGGCGCGCGGGGGCCGCGCACGACCACGGGGCGCCGCCGCTCGCATCGGCGGAATCGGCCTGAGCCGCAACGTCTGTCGGCCCCGAGCCGCCCGAAGCAGGATCCACCGGGAGCGAGTCCGCGGCGCGCTCGGTCTCACCCGCCGTCCGCGGAGCCGCATCGGATCCCGGCGACCCCGGGCGCTCGCCGACGGCGCGGCTCGGGTACCGCAGCTCGATGCGGAAGTTGTTGTGCCGCTGGGCGATATCCTCCAGTTCCGGTCGATGCGGGACGGCCTCCGGCGAGGCCGCGTAATGCAGGAACACCAGCTTTCCCGGGTAGTTCTCGTCGGCGAGGGTGCGCAACATCGACAGCACCGGGGTGATGCCGCTGCCCCCGCTGATCAGGAGGATCCGGTTCGGGCGCGGATCGGGCAGGGCGAAGGCACCGGCGGCCGGCGCCAGATCCACCACCATGCCCGGCGCCGCGTGCCGGAACAGGTACTGCGAGACCAGGCCGTCCGGATGCGCCTTGACGGTCAGGCGCAGGTGCCGGTCGCGGCGGCCCTGCGTATCGATCGGCGAATAGCAGCGGGTGTGCTTGACACCGTCGATCAGCACCCCGATCTGCACGTACTGCCCGGCACGGTGTCCCGACCACTGCCGGGTCGCGCGCAGCGTCAGGGTCACCGAATCGGGCGCCGAGCGGCGCACGTGCGTGATCTCGGCGCGCATATCGCGCAGGGTCAGCGTCGGCCGCACCAGCTCCAGATAGCGATCGATCGGGTGCGGCGAGGTCAGCGTCTGCACCAGGTCGACGAGTCCCCTCATGCGGTTCTCCCAAGGCTTGTCGGGCCGAGCGTGTCACCGAGATCCGGCCGTCCGCGCGTCGTCATAAGCGCCGGAACAGCTACCCACAATTTCGGTGCACATCTGTACACTCAAATAGTGTGCCTGCTGGTGCCACACAAGTTCAACCAGCAAGAGCTGTGACCGAAGCAACATCCCGGGGAGAGAACGAATCGTGAACGGATGTATGCTCACCGAGATGAGCGAGCAGGTGGAGTCCCGCGTCGAGCGCAAGGAGCGCACCCGGCAGGCCCTACTGGAGGGCACGCTGACGCTCGCCGCCGACCGTGGCTTCGCCGCGCTGTCCCTGCGTGAGATCGCCCGCTCGGCCGGCATCGTGCCGACCGCGTTCTATCGGCACTTCGCCTCGCTGGACGAACTGGGCGCCGCCCTGGTCGACGAGGGCGTGCGCCAATTGCGCTTGGCGCTACGGGAATTGCGCCGCACCCCCGACGCCCGGCTCGCCGAGACCGTGCATTTCGTCTTCGGCCAGGTGTCCGGCCGGGAGGCGCTGCACGGCTTCCTGATCCGCGAGCGGCACGGCGGCTCGTCCGCGCTGCGCGGCGCCATCGTGGTCGAGATGCAGCTCATCACCAGGGAACTCGTGGTCGACCTGTCGCGCATCCGGGCCCTCGACGCCTGGCCCCCGGACGATCTGGAACTGGCCGCCGACCTGATCGTCTCCACCGTCGCCGATCGCATCGCCGACTACCTTGCCGCCCCCCTGCGCGACCGCGTCGACATCGTCGACCGAGCCGTCCGTCAGGTCCGCTTGATAGCCCTCGGCATGGCCTCCTGGCGCACCACCGGAACCCCCTGACCGCCACTCACCTCCTCGCGACGCCGGCGCGGATCACGGCGTGGGAGGATCGGCCCATGCCACGCATCGCCACCGCCGAGAAGGTCGAACTGTCCGCGCTCCTGGAGTTCCTGCGGCCGCGTCATCGCGGCGTGCTGATGACCACCCGCGCCGACGGCAGTGCCCAGCTGTCGCCGGTGACCTGCGGTGTCGACTCCGAGGGCCGCATCGTCGTGTCCACGTATCCGGCCCGCGCCAAGACGCGCAACGCCCGCCGCAACCCCCAGGTATCGATCTGCGTGCTGTCCGACGAGTGGAACGACCCGTACGTCCAGGTCGACGGGCGGGCCGAGGTCCTCGACATGCCCGAGGCCGTCGACGGACTCGTCGACTACTTCCGCTGCATCTCCGGCGAACACCCCGACTGGGACGAGTACCGCGAGGCCATGGCCCGCCAGAACAAGTCGCTGATCCGCATCCACATCGAGCGCTGGGGCCCCGTCGCCACCGGCGGCTTCCCGCCCGAACTCGCCGATTCCTGACCCGTTTCCCGCTGGGCCCGAATGACTTTCGCGGCCCGGACTACGCCGGCGGCCGGATATCGCCGGGGACCGTCACAGGGCGCACTCCTCGAGGGGGTAGCCGGGGTTGCGTTCGGCGACGAATGCCTCGTGTGCCTCCCAGTCGGCGGGATCGAAGCGGCCGTTGCCTTCCTCCGCGTTCTCCGGGTTGTCGAACATGCCGGCCTCGAATCCGGTGACCAGAGTGTCGAGCCACGCCTCGAGGGTGGGATGGATGAGCGTTCGGTACTCGTCGTCGTGAACCCACTCCGTATTCCACCACAGCTCCTCGAAACCCTCGTCCTGCGCGACCTGGGCAGCGGTATCCATTGTGTCGGCGATGTTTTCGGCCGACATCAGGGACCAGTAGAACGCCAGACACCCGAAGTAGTCCTGACTCTGCCCGTTTCGCCAGGTGAGCAGCTCCCGTAACAGCGAAGGTAGTTCGCCGTCGACCCGGCCCGCGATCTCATCGATGGCCGCCGCCGAAGCACCGGGCAGGAGCCCGGCGTGAAAGTCGGGCCGGTTCGCCGCCAGCCAGCTGTCGAGTCGCACGAGGAGCGAATGCATTTCGCCAACCTACCAACCGAATCGGTTCGGGCCGAGGCGAATCAGCGGCGACGGGCACAGGCGGACGAGCCACGACGCCCGGCTCCATCCTGTGCCCGCGAACCCCGACCGAGCGCATCCTGACCGCAGAACAGGCCGTGCCGGCGCTCTCGCCCGGCGCACACGTCGAGGGCCGATCACGACTTGAACCTGACGTACGGTCGGGTCTTAGCGTCGGCGGCACCGGCGCAGAGTGCGTCGGCGGAAGTGGGAGAAGGCGGATGGACGAGCCGGAATCCGGGCGAATGTGGAAGGTGGGTGAGCTTGCCACCGAGGCCGGTTTGACGGTGCGGACGCTGCACCATTACGACCGGATCGGCCTGGTGTGCCCGGCACAGCGGACGTATTCCGGGCATCGGCTGTATGCCGAGGCCGATGTGCGGCGGCTGTACCAGGTGATGGCCCTGCGCCAACTGGGGCTGCGGCTGGACACGATCACCGAACTGATGGCCGGCGCGGTCGACGTGACGCAGGTGCTGGCCGCGCACCAGGATTTTCTGGCCGCACAGCTGACCGCTATCCAGGATCTACACGCCCTGGTGTCGGCGCTGACCGCTACGACGGAAAGCCGGCCGGCAACATCCGCCGAAAACTTCCTGGAATTGATCAGGAGGACCGTGATGGTCGACGACACCGTCAAGAAGTACTTCAGCGAGAACCAGCTGGCGCAGCTCGCGGCGCGCCGGGAGGAACACGGCGACGAGCAGGTCCGCCGTATCGAATCGGGATGGGCCGAACTCATTCCGAAGGTCGACGCGGCGATCGAGTCCGGCGTGGACCCGTCCTCGCCGGAGGCTCGCGCCCTCGCCGCCCGATGGATGGAACTCCTCGAGGGCTTCCACGGCGGCGACGCCTCCCTGCGCGAGAACCTGTATCGCATGCAGGCCGACAACGCCGACCGAATCGAAAGCGAATTCGGCGGCCCGTCCCCCGCGCAGATCGAATTCATCAAGGCCGCCAACGCTTCTCGCTGACAACCGGCCGAAGATATGAGCCGCGACTCGGAGACGTGGCGCACGGGAGGTCCCGTGCGCCACACCGAACCGCACGACAATGCCGGTGTTTCCACGCCGACCGGGCGGGCCGACTCTTGATCAGCGGGTTCAAGGTTCGCGTCCTCCGGGCAACGAGAGCACCTGCCCGACGGATGGTGCCGATTCGGTCGGCTGGGAGCTTCGCGGTGGCGGTCGGCCGATCGGGCCGGGCCCCGGCGTCAGCCGATCGGGGTCAGCATTCGATGGGGGCGCTCCAGGGCACGGGCTACTCGGTCGCCGCGGCGCATCGCGTTGGTCCCGGGCCCCGGGCGTATGACGAGGTCGTCGGGGCCCGGGGTCCGGCCGCACGCCGGGCAACGGCCGAAATCGTCTATGTCGCTGCCGCATTCCGCGTGGCTGAAGATCCGGGCGGGGTGCGGGCCGTTCGTATGGCGCTCGCCCCACTTGGACAGCGAGAAGATGGTGGGCCACAGCGCCCGGCCGGCCTCGGTGAGCAGGTATTCCGGATGCCCGCCCGAGTCCTGCCGGACCAGCACGCCGGCCTCGATCAGGGTGTCGAGCCGGTCGGTGAGCACGGCCCGGGAGATATCGAGGTGTTCACGCAGGTCGGTGAATCGGCGCACGCCGTAGAAGCAGTCGCGCAGGATCAGCAGGGTCCAGCGCTCGCCGACCACCTCGAGGGCGCGGGCGAGGTAACAGCCCTGCCGGTCGTATCCGGTTCCCAGTGCCATGGCTCCATCGTATCCGCGGTTAGGTCTGTTCACCAGACCGAATCTCTGTCACGATAGTCTGGTGAACAGACCAAGCCCCGGCACGGCCGCAGCCCGATCGACCACCGACACACCGGCGTCTTTCGGTGCGGCGCTTGTGCTTACGTCGCTGAGCACGTTCGTGGCCATGCTGGCCTACTCGGGCCCGCTGGGCAACGCGGCGACGATCACGACCGCCCTGACCGCCGCACCGGGAACCACGATGTGGATCCTGAGCTCGATGAGCACCGCCCTCGCGGTGAGCCTGCTGACCGCGGGCGCGCTCGCCGACCAGTCGGGCCGCCGGAGGATCTTCGTCGTCGGTGGGTACGTGTTCGCGGCCGGATCCGTCGTGTGCGCCACCGCGACCACGGCCGCGCAGTTCGTCATCGGCCGACTCGTCGAAGGGATCGGCGCGGCGGGCCTGATCGCGACCGGGCTGGGCCTCGTGGCCGCGGTGCACAGCGGCGCGCGGTCGCGGTCGCTCTCGGCCAGCTGGTGGGGTGCCAGTATGGGCCTGGGCATCGCGCTCGGCCCGCTGCTGACCGGCCTGTTCGACCTCGCGGAATTGTGGCGAGCCCCCTACTGGCTGCTCGCCGTGGCCGGAGTGGGCGTCGCGCTCGCCGCGCGCCGCTGCTTCCCGGAGACGGCGGTCGTTCCCGGCAGGCACCTGGATCTGCTCGGCGCCGCCCTGCTGACCCTCGGGATCGGACTGCTGCTGGTCGCGCTCATCGAAATCCGCCAGGGCGGCCTCGTCGCGGCCCCGATCTGTTTCGGTGTTTCGGCGGTCGCCCTGGTGGCCTTCGCCGTCAGCCAATTCCGCAGCCGCTCACCCATGATGGACTTCGCGCTGTTTCGCCGCGGCGACTTCACCGCCGCCACGGCGGCTGCCGCGGTCACCGGCGCCGGAGTGATCGCGCTGATGTCGTTCGCCTGCACGTTCCTGGTCACCAGCATGAATATGAGCACCTTCGGCGCGGGTGCGGCACTCGCGCTCTGGTCCGGCACCAGCGCCGTCTCCGCCGTGCTGGGCCGCTGGGCGACAGCGCGAATGACCGGCACGGCGCAGCTGGTCCTCGGCCTCGCGGTCACCGGAATCGGCCTGCTCCTCCTCACCGGGCTCGACACCGATTCGACCATCCGGCACCTGATCCCCGGCCTGCTGGTGGCCGGCGTCGGCGGTGGCGTCCTGAACGCGGCATTGGGACGGCAGGCCACGGCCACCGTCCCGCCCGAACGCGCCTCGGTGGGCGTCGGCATGAACAACACCACCCGCTACATCGGCGCCTCGGTCGGAGTCACCGTCGTCGGGGTCCTGGCCGCCGCGCCGCGCGACGATCTCACCGCGCAGCTGTCGGGCTGGAATCTGGTCTCCGTACTCACCGGAACCGTCACCCTCGCGGGCGCCGCGACGGTGCTCCTGCTCCACCGGCGCGCACCCGACACCACACATTCACAACCGACAACTCCTGTCCCGCAAGGTAAGTCGACATGACCCGCAGGTGCGGTTCCACGAACGTGCACGCATCGAGCGACACCCCACTCGAGCTCGAGAGCCGACGCAGCACTGCTCGTTGTGAATCGTGTGTAGAACAGTCGTCGGCCATTGCGGATGCGGTGGTTGTGGAAGTCGGTCGGTACGGGACCGGCGGCCGGTGTTGCCTACCGGATACCGGAGACCCGCTGTGCGCGTTGGATCTTCGGCCGCGACCGTTCAGCAGCATCCGTCATGGTGTGGCGCGGGCGCCTTCCGGCTCGGGGCGGTGTTCACCGGTGACCGGGTGTCGCCGCGCCATTCGACCGCCCGGCTCGGGGGCGGGGTCTGCTCGCTGCGACGCTCGACCAGCGGCACACCGTCGACGACCACCGTGGCGATGCCGGGCAGGTCGCCCAGGGCGAAGCATTCGAGCCCGTCCTGGGCCGTCGACCCCGTGATGGGGCCGAGGACGAGGAAGTCCGCCGGTTTCCCGACCGCCAGCACGCCGCCGTCCAGACCGTGCGCCGCGGCGGTCTGCCCGGTGCCGGCTGCGACGGCCGCCACGGGATCGACACCGCACATCGACGCGAGATAGCAGATATTCCGCAGCATTCCCCGCGGAATCACGCCGGTGCCGCCGGGGGTGTCCGTCCCCAGCGTCAACCGCCCGAGTTCTCCCCGGGCGGCGAGTTCGTCGACGACGAGTTTCGTGGCCCGGAAATTCATCGAACTGCACACCTCGAGCTGTGCCGAGGGCAGGTCCCGGATGATCGCGAGGAGGTCGCCGTCGGGCGCGGGAATCGGCCCGCCCGACAGGTGGCCGATGATGTCCGGGGCGACCGCGACCGCGATGTCCCGGCCCGCCACCCGGCTCGATCCCGACCGCGAGACGCCGCCGGAGTGCATCTTCACGGTCATCCCGCGCTCGTGCGCCCACCGGACATAGCGCTGGGCTTCGCCGTCGCCGAGCCGATTCCAGTCGTAGAAGATGAACTTGAGCTGGTCGATCCCTTCCCGGGCCGCCCGGTCGAAATGCTCCTCGGACATGCCGGGCACCAGCAGCACCGTTCCGGCGTTCACCTTCACGCCCGACGGCCGCATGCGAGCGGTGGTGTGCCGGGAGGTGATCGCGATGCTCAGCACCAGTTCCGGGGTGAGCGCGGTGAAATCCAGTCCGGGAATGTGGAGTTCGCCCGCGGACACCATCGAGGTGGTCCCGCCGTGCAAATAGTTGTGTATCCATCCGACCGAGTTCTGCGCCGGTGTCCATTCCCCGAACGTGGGATGCACGTGCCCGTCGACCAGCCCCGGCAGCACCGTCAGGCCGCCTGCCGACAGGACCCGGTCGGGCGCGGGGTGATCGACGCCGATGTCGGTGATCACCCCGTCCTCGACAACCATCGAGGTGTTCCGCAACGGCACCTGGTCACCGAGTCCCTGCACCAGCAGACCGATGTCTTCCACGAGAAGTACGGTCACGGCTTCCCCTTTCAGGTATATTGGATTTTGTATACACTACTCCACATTCAGTGCTGCGGCAGACCATCACAGCGGGAGACCGTCACTGCGGCAGACCGGTGTCAGGGCAGCCGCGCGCCGCGGCAGGCCGGCGCGGATCCCGTCACCGGAGACGTCGCCGGATCACCGTTCGCCCCATCGCAGAGGAGATGCGCCATGTCCCTGGTCCCTTCGTGGGAACTCCGAGCGGAGTTCGCCCGCGCACTGTCGGCGATGTACGGCACCGAGGTCCCCGCCTACAACGACCTGCTCGAGGTCGCCACCGAGGTCAACGGGGACGTGCTCGGCCGCGACGGCGCCGACGCCGAGCGCTTGGGCGACGCCGGCCGGGTCGCGGCGGAACGGCACGGCGCGATCCGAGTCGGCACCCCTCGGGAGATGCGCCGGGTGGCGACGATCTTCGCCGGATTCGGCATGACACCGGTCGGCTTCTACGATCTGCGTGAGGCGGCCACCAGCGCCGTCCCCGTCGTCTCGACCGCCTTCCGGCCGGTCGCTCCGGAAGAGCTGGCGCTCAACCCTTTTCGCGTGTTCACGTCGCTGCTGGTCATCGACGATCCGCGGTTCTTCGCGCCGGAGATCACCGCGGAGCTGAGCCGATTCCTCGACGACCGCGAGCTGTTCGGGGAGGAGCTGCTGGAACTCGCGGTGTTGGCCCAGGACGGCGGGGGCCTCCCCCGCGCGCAGGCCGACCGCTACGTCCGGCTCGCGACGGCCGCCTTCGAACTGTCCGGCGATCCGGTGGATCACGAGTGGTACCGGACGCTGGACGAGATCTCGTCCGTGGCGGCCGACATCGGTGGCGTCACGAGCACGCACATCAACCATCTGACCCCTCGGGTGCTCGATATCGATGAGCTCTACCGCCGGATGGAGGCGCGGGGCATCACGATGATCGACGAGATTCAGGGCCCGCCCCGCTGGGCCGGACCCGATGTGCTGCTGCGCCAGACGTCCTTCCGGGCGCTGGCCGAACCGCGCAAGTTCCGCGCCGCCGACGGCAGCGTCTTCACCGGCTCGCTCCGCCTCAGGTTCGGCGAGGTCGAGGCCCGGGGAGTCGCACTGACACCGGCCGGCCGCGACCTCTACGACCGGATGATCGCGAAAGTCGATGCGCGCCTTGCCGACCGGCCCGGACGCACCAGGCAGGAGGTGGCGGCCGAGGTCTGGTCCGCCGACCTGCCGGCGAGCGAAGACGAACTCGCGCTGCGGGATCTCGCCTATTTCACCTTCACCGTCGCGGCCGAACCACCGAGCACCGGCCGGCCCGGCACCGATCTGGCCCAACTCGTTCGCGACGGCTGGGTGACTCCCCAGCCGATCGTGTACGAGGATTTCCTGCCGCGCTCGGCGGCCGGCATCTTCCAGTCGAACCTCACCTCCGAGGGCCACAAGGACACGTCCCGGGACGGATCGGACCGCAGCCCCGAGTGGCTGTCCGAGATCCTCGGCCGCCCGGTCGCCGACCCCTACGACCTCTACGCCGCCCAGCGCCAGGCGAGCCTGGACCGGGTCGCCCGGCAGCTCGGGCTCTCCGCGCCCATCACACTCACGAAGGATTCCCGCTGACCGGACGGCCTGACGACCACTGATGCTCCAGCAGCTGACGTCACCCATTTCTCGCCCTCCTGGCACGCCCTCGCCCCGTCATCCGCCCCAGCACGCCCCTGCCACGTCATCCCGGCACGCGCCTGCCTCGTCATCCCAGCACGCCCTTGCCACATCATCCCGGCACGCTTTTGGCCGGGAACCATTGCGGTACTTGTGAATTCCGGCCACAAGCACGCCGGAACAACGGAGAGACAACACACCCGAATGACCGAGAGGCAGCACGCCCGAATGACGGGGGCGGGGGGCGGGGTTGCGGTACTACTCCGACGTATCGGCGTCCAGGACCGCGTCCACGATGCCCTGATATCCGGTGCAGCGGCAGATATTTCCCGATATCGCCTCCCGTACCGTGTCCTCGGTCAGCGGCTTCTCGCGGTCGGGGTCGCGTAACAGTTCCACCGAGGTCACGAGGAATCCGGGTGTGCAGAAGCCGCATTGCAGCCCGCGCCGCTCCGAGAAGCACCGCCGCAGCCGCCCGGTTTCCTCGAACCGGTCCAGGCCCTCGACGGTGACCACGTCGCATCGATCCACCTGCGCGGCCAGCGTCAGGCAGGCCCGGGCGCTGCGCCCATCGATGAACACCGCACACGCACCGCACACGCCGTGCTCGCAGCCGAGATGGGTACCGGTCAGGCCGAGTTCGTCGCGCAGAAAGTCGGCCAGCGTCATGCGCGCGGGAACCGTTCGCTCACAACGGCGTCCGTTGATCGTCACCACGAGGGGCACCGCCGCGGCGCCCGGGGAATTCTCGCCGGTCATCCGATTGCTCCTGTTCCTCGCTCGATGCGGCGTTCGGCGGCGGTCAGCGCCTCGGCCAGGGCGGCCGCGCACAGCCGGCGGGAATAGCCGGGGTCCTCGGACGACGGTTCGGTCCGGGACGCCCACCGCTCGGCGAGATCTCGCCACAGGTCCGGTCCCGGCCGTTCGCCGATCACGTCCTCGCCGAGGAACAGTAACGGCCGATCGGCCGCGTTCAGAACCGCCGCCCGCAGGGAGGCGATGCGGCGCTCCGGATCGAGACCGAGCAGCACGCCGGCGCCCGCCATCCCGTAGTCGCCGTGCTGATGGGCGTATTCCACGAAGCCCCAGCCCTGTTCGGGCGCGATCGCGGGAACCGAGATCCAGGTGATCATCTCGTGCGGGTGCAGGGAGTTCGTGTAGAACGACTCGAACATCTCCTCGGCGGCCACCTCGCGACGACCGGTGACCGCGGATTCGACGTGGCAGGTGGCGCCGAGAGCGACGGCGGCCAGCGGCATCTCCGCGGCCGGGTCGGCGTGCGCGATCGAGCCGCCGAGGGTGCCCCGGTTCCGGATGCCGATATGGCCGATGTATCGCGCCGCATTCGCGAGAAGCGGTGTGCGCGTGGCGATCAGGGGATCGGTTTCGACCGTGCGGTGGGTGACGAGAGCACCGAGGATCAGGTCGTCGGTGTCGTCGAAGATCCGGGTGAGTTCGCCCAACCGGCCGATATCGATCACCGCGCTGGGCCGGGCCAGGCGGAGATTCATCAGCGTCAGCAGCGATTGGCCGCCGGCCAGCAGCTTGGCATCCGGATCCTCGGCCAGCAGCGCCAGCGCCTCGGCCACCGAATCCGGTCTGTGATAGGCGAATTCGGCGGGCTTCACCGCGGCACCTCCGCTCCGGCCGATGCCCGGCACAGCGCTCCGGTATCGATCGGGGTCCGGGTCACGTGGAAGCCGCCGCCGAGCGCATCGTCGACGCCGGCGGCGACCGCCGCGTAGACGGCGATGGTCCCGCTCTCCCCCGCTCCGCGCACCCCGATCGGGTTGACGGGCGTATCGACGTGCAGGTGGTTGACCGTGACCCGGGGCATATCGGTGGACAGCGGAAGATGGTATGCCGCAAACGTGGTCGACAGCGGGTTGCCGGTGTCGGAGTACCCCCACCGCTCGAACAGCGCCCCGCCCACACCCTGCGCCACGCCACCGACGACCTGGCCCTCGACGATCTTCGGGTTGATCTCGCGCCCGCCCTCGTGCGAGACGGCGTACTCCAGGATCCGGACCATCCCGGTCCGGCGATGCACCCCGAGAACCACCGCATGCGCCCCCATCGTCCATGTCACGGTCCGCGGCCGGAAGACGGCGGTGACGTCCATGGCACGGCCGCCCTCCCCGTCCCCGCCGACCGACTGCGCGGCCGCGAGCCCGCGCCAGTCGACGGAGCGATCGGAGGCGGTGAAACGCCCGGCCTCGTAGCTCACCGGGCCGTCGGCCAGCAGCCGGTGGGCCCGCTCCGCCGCGAGTTCGACGAGGTCCCGCGACGCCTGGTGGATGGCCGAACCGGACAGAATCGCCGAGCGGCTGGCGAACGTGCCCACCCCTTCGGGCAGCCGCTCGGTGTCGGAGACGACGTAGTGCACGGTATCCAGCGGAACGCCCAGCGCATCGGCGGCGACCTGCGCGAACACCGTCTCGTGCCCCTGCCCGGCGCTCGCCGCGCCGGCGGTGACCTCGAAGTGGCCGTTCGGCAGCACGCGGATGCGGGCGGTCTCGTGCGGCCCCCGCCCGGTGGCCTCGAGATAACAGCCCAGCCCGTATCCGATGCGGAGGTCCGGATGTTCGGCGGCATACCGTGCGACGCGTTCCGGAGGCAGGGTCTCGGCGACCGAGTCCAGGCAGGCCCGGTAGTCGGCGCCGTCGTAGACGATCGGCACGCCGTCGCGATAGGGAATCGGCCGCGGGTAGGGCATATCCGCCGCGGTGAGCAGGTTTCGCCGGCGGATCTCGGCAGGTGTCAGGCCCAGCTCGGCGGCGGCCGCGTCCAGGCTGCGTTCCAAGGCGAAGGCGGCCTCCGGGCGCCCGGCACCGCGATACTGGGCGACCAGTGTCTTGTTGGTCAGCACCGCGCGGCCGGCGATGCGCGCGGCCGGCATCCGGTAGGGACCGAGCAGATGAATGGCGGTATTGGCGACAATCCCTGCGACCCAGAGACTTCCGGCCCCGATGTCCACGACGAAGTCGTCCTCCCACGCGAGGATCGTCCCGTCCTCGGCCACCGAGAGCCGCGTGCGGTGCAGCTGGTCGCGACCCTGCGCACTGGCCGCGAGGTGCTCCTGGCGATCTTCGACCCAGATCAGCCGGTGGCCGGTCAGCCGGGCCAGGATCGCGAGCACGATCTCCTCGCCGTAGACGTTGGCCTTCGTCCCGAACCCGCCGCCGACGTCCGGAACGGCGACCTTGACCTCCTGGGGATCCCATCCCGTCACGCCGCAGATCGCCTTGCGCACCATGTGCGGGACCTGTGTGGAGGTGACGACGTCGACCTGCCCGCGCCGGGAATCGACCTGTGCGAGAACGCCTCTGCACTCCAGCGGCACCGCGCCGTGCCGGTCCATCCGGTAGGTTCCCTCGACCACACGGTGCGCCGACTCGCGCGCCGCATCCACTCCGCCGAACGAGAAGCCCAGCCGTGCCGCCTCATTCGTCGCCAGATGATCGAAGAGAACGGGACTGTCCGGTTCGAGGGCGGCCACCGGATCGGTCACCACCGGCAACGGCGAATACTCCACCGCGACCGCCTCGAGCGCGTCCTCGGCCCGGTATCGGTCCTCGGCGACGACGACGGCGATCGGCTGACCCACGTAGTGCACGCGATCGCCGGCCAGGATGGGCAGTCGCTGCTCGGCCAGGACGCAGGAGGTCGCCGCGTCGAAATCCGCGTCCGGGCGGGTCAACAGCGGAATCGGCGTTCCGTCGATGCCGAGGTCGGCGGCGCCGAAGATACCGAGCACGCCCGGCAGCCGCTCCGCCGCCGACGCATCGATCCGGTCGATGCGCGCATGCGCCTCGGTCGAGCGGACGAATACGACGTGGTGCGCTCCCGCCGCGAGGTCGGCGAGGAAACGCCCCTGCCCCCGCAGCAGGCGATCGTCCTCGCGGCGCGGCACCGAGACGCCGATGTATTCCCGTGAAGAATCGGTACTGGTCACTGAATTCGCTTCTCCCACTGCCACAATGCGATCGACAGGGTGAAGGAGACGGTGATCAGGAGCACGAGTGTCGCGACCATCGACGCGTAGTCGCCGTGGCTGTACGCCTGTAGAACCACCCGGCCGAGTCCTCGCCGGGTGGCGAAGAACTCCGACAGCACCACACCGACGACGGCCAGGCTGACCGCCAGGCGGATGCCGGTGAGCAACGGCCGGCGAATGGCGGGCGCGATGAGGTACACCAGCTTCTGCCACGCGTCGGCCTGCACGGATTCGGCCAGTTTCCAGTAGACCCGGGGAATTTCCCGCACCCCCGTCGACACGTTGATCAGCACCGGGAACAGCGCGAACAACACACCCATGACGATCTTCGACCCGACCAGGCTGAAAATCGGCAGCAGCACCGGGTACAGCACGATCTTCGGAATTCCGTTGAGCATGATGATCAGCGGCTCGAAGGTGCGCCGCAGCCACTCCGACAGCCCGAGGAGCAGACCCAGGACGCCGCCGACGGCGGTGCCGATGACGAAGGCGAAGAACACATTCTGAGCCGTCACCCGCACATCGAAGATGTAGCCGGGGTCGGTGATGTTGTCGGCCAGAACGGAAATCGTTTCCGCCGGTGAGGGAATCACGAAGGTGAGCCCGGAGGCCACCTGCCACAGCAGTACCAGGAGCACGGCCAGGGCGAGCGATCCGACGAACTGGTTCTCGGCCAGCGCCCGTAGGCGACTCCTCGTGGACGACGGATACCGCGGCGCCGGTGCAGTGGTCGTCATCGGGTCCTCCCTCGCGTCAGCGCGCGCTCGACCAGGGCCAGGATCACGGTGAGGACGCACGACAGAATCAGCACCACGGCGATGTAGGCGAACATCCCTGTGTTGTCGAAGATTTCGTACAGGTAACGCACGCGATATCCCAATCCGGCCTGCGCCGTGGTGAATTCCATCGCGATCGTGCCGATCAGCGCGTAGACCACCGCCAGCCGCAGCCCGGCGACGATATAGGGACCGGCGGCGGGTATCGCGATGGCGAACAGCGTCTGCCGCGGCGAGGTCCGCAGCGAGCGAGCCAGTTTCATGTACACCGGCGGCATACCTTTCAGGCCGACGGCGGTGTTCAGCGCCATCGGAATGGCCGCCATGATCGTCGCGAGAATGATGACCGACATGGCGTTGATACCCACCACGACGATCATCACCGGATAGAACAGCACGAGCGGCACCGCGTAGAACGACACGAGATACGGTTCGAAGATCCGGCCCATCAGCGGCAGCCGCCAGAACAGCACGCCGGCGGCGAGGCCGATGAGCCCGCCGAAGACGATGGCCGCCGCCACCTCGAGGCCGGTTCGCCGCGCATCGGTCCAGAACTGGCCCTCCGTCACCAGCTTTCCCAGCTCCGCGACGATCGTCGACGGCGCGGGCAGAATGCTCTCGTTCCACAGCCCGGCGCGGACACCGATCTCGCAGATCACCGCGAACAGCGCGATGAGGACGACGGTCGCGACGACGCTGTACAGGCCGTCGCCGATCCGCCGCCCGCGCCGGCCCGCAGGCCGCGGACGGCCGGCCGGCGGTGCCGCCTCCGCCGGCGAATCATCCTGTGCGACAAAGGAGGCGGTCATCGAATTGCCGCCTCCTGCTGCGTGAACCCGCGCTTGGATTCGGCCTGCAGCGAACTCCAGATCCGGTTGTGCAGTTCGTTGAATCGAGGAGTCGACACCACTCCGGCGTCCCGGTCGTCCGGCAGATCGATATCGACGGTATCGATGATCGTGCCGGGGCGATAGGACATCACCCAGACCCGCTGGGAGAGCAGAATCGCCTCGGAAATGTCGTGTGTCACGAATACCACAGTCTGATCGGTCCGCGCCCAGATCTGCCTGACCTCGGCACCCAGGAAAAGCCGGGTCTGCTGGTCGAGTGCCGCGAAGGGCTCGTCCATGAGAACGACCTCGGGCTGGACGGCGAGGGTGCGTGCCAGCGCCACCCGCTGGCGCATCCCGCCGGACAGCATCGACGGATACGATTTCTCGAACCCGGTGAGCCCGACCAGTTCGATCGCCTCCCGCGCGCGGGTGCGCCGGGCCGCCTTATCGATGCCGATCATCTGCATGGCGAAACAGACATTTTCTTCCACGGTCCGCCACGGCAGCGTCGAATCCTCCTGAAAGACGATGCCGATTCGCGGGTCCGGCCCGGTGACCGGCGTACCGCCGATACCGACGGCGCCGGTGGTCGCCTTCTGCAACCCCGCGACGACCGCCAGCAATGTCGACTTGCCGCACCCGCTGGGGCCGACGATGGAAACGAAACTGCCGTGCGGCACGTGCTCGGTCACCGCGTCGACGGCGGTCACACTGCCCGCCGGCGTCTCGAAGACGACCGATACGCCGTCCATGGTGATGCCCTGTTGATTCATGCGGATGACTCTCCGATCCACTACTGGAAACTCGTGCGCGCTTGCACCGGCAGATACTGCTGATCCAGTTCGGTGGACCAGTCGACAGGTTCGGTGATCTGCTCGGCCTCCAGCATGAGATCCGACAGATTCTTCAGGCCCGCCGGATCCACCCGCAGCGAATACCCCTTGGCGAGCTCCGGCGAGGCGGCGAACGCCCGGGCCAGGACGTCGGGGGTGACGCCGATCAGCGGAGCGATCTCCGCCGCGGCCGCGGCCGGATCGGCCACCACCCAGTGGTTCAGGCGGTCCACGACCCGGAAGAAGATGCGCAGATTCTCGGGATTGCCGGCGGCGTAGTCCTTGTTGACGGCAACCAGATCGGCGGGCAGGTCGCCGAGGACATCCCGGCTGTTGACGAGGACCTCGGCATTCTCCGACATCCGCTTTTCGGTGATATACGGCTCCATCGCCCACCCCGCGGTGATCTCACCGGCCTTGGCGGCGGTCCAGTTGTCCCCCATCGCCCCGACGGCCTGCGATTTCACCTCGAGATCGCGTTCGAGTCCCTTGACGAGCAATTCGGTGGACGAGCCGGCCGAGCTGAAACCCAGGGTGGCATTCTGCACGCTGCGTCCGGCCGGCGCGATCCATCCGAAATCGTTGACCTGGAACCACGGGGCGATGACGGTCAGATTCGAACTGACCTGCCGCGAGGCCAATACCACGGAGCTGTTGCCCGCGATCGCCAGATCCGCATCGCCGCTCGTGACGACCCGGAGCGTATTTCCACCGCCGCCGCCCGAGTACATGTTGACGGCGAGGCCCTCCTCGGTGAACCACCCCTTGTTGATCCCGACCTGCAGAATTGCCATGAACGGCAGGCTGTCGACCCCGGTCGCCGAAATTCTCAGCGAGTTCGAACTCTCGGTCGGCGCGGCGGATTCGTTCACGCAACTCGCGGTCCCACCCGCCACCACGAGGGTTACCAGAACGGCCATGACACGTTTCGGGAAGCGGGCCATTCGCAAACCTTCCAGGTAGTGGATACTGGATCCAGTTTACGAATCGGTGTGACCTAGGTCAACGAAATTTGATTTCCGGTACGTAAAAGTGTTGTTCCGCGCCGATGGCGCGCGGCCAGGTAGCGGGCCAGCTCCAGGCCGCCGGCCAGGCCGAACATCGCCGCCGCGAGCGTGGCGCTCCACCCCGGGGAGGTGTTCTGCCGCAACGAGATCGGCGCGGGAGGCTCCCCGGCCGCTTCCGTCACCACCTCGCCAGCCGGTCGCACGGCACCGTCGGCCGGAGTCAGTGCCCGCTTCAGCCGAGGCGGGGCGCCGGGGACCGGACTGCCGGGCGCCGGGAATCCAGGCCCCTCCGGCTCCCGGGAATCGTCGGATGGCATTGCTACAGACCCGCGACGATCTCGGCGAACCGGCGAATCGTGGGCTCTCTGCTCTGCCCCGGCCGCACGAACGGAACGATCGAAACCTGATCGACCCCAAGCGATTCGATCTCCTTCAGACGCCGTGCGCACTCCTCCGGCGTGCCCGCGAGCGCGAAGAGATCGACCAGCTCGTCGGGAACCAGATCCGCGTGCGACGCCTCGGTATCCATGTGGTGGTAGTAGTCGTAGGACCGACGGATCCGTTCGATGGCGGCGTCGAGGTCGGGCGAGACCTGCGCGGGCAGCGGGCGAATCGCGACGCGCGAGACGTGCGCCCGGACGAGGTCGCGGGCCTCGGTGCGGTCCGGGTCGATGGCCGTCGGGGTCCACAGCACGATGTGGATGTCGTCCAGCGTGCGGCCGCTCTCCTTCGCCCCCTCCTCGATGGTGGCGAGCGCCGCCTCGATGAAACGCGGTTCGGTCCCGACCAGGACGATCACGCCGTCCGCGATCCGGCCGGACATCCGGAGAATCTTCGGCGCGGAGGCCGCGATGTAGATCGGCACGTGCACCGGTTCGGTCAGGTAGTTCAGGTGATACTCGGCGCCGCTGGTCGGCTCGGCCACCTTCTCCCCGCGAAACAGCAAGCGCAGCTGGCGAATCGACTCCTCCAGCGCGGCCAGCTTCAGCGGCCGGAGACCCATCGTGCGCAGCGACGAATCGCCCGTGCCGATGCCCAGTGCGACACGGCCGCCGGTGAATTCCGCCAGCGTGGCCCACGAGGACGCCAGCAGCGACCGGTGACGGGTGACGGCATTCGTGACGCCGGTACCGAAGACGATCCGCTCCGTCCCCACCGCGGCGGCGCCCATGACCGTCGACGATTCCCGCCAGATGTTCTGCGAGTCGCCGAACCAGACGTTGTCGTACCCCAGCGACTCGCTCAGCAGCACGTAGTCACGCATCGCGCCGACCGGCTCGGTGGGGAACAGACCAACTCCCATGCTCAACATCCGATTCGAACCTTTCGCCGATAGCGGGCCACGAGAGCGAGCCACCCGGGCCGCTCGCCCGAACGCTCACCCGACCGTAGATTGACTGGATATCGGATCCAATCCTACCGTAGACGGCACCTGCCGCACCCGGAAGAGCTGTTCACCCCGAATCTCGGAGCCGCCCCATGCACCTCGTCAACGAGTTCACCGTCGATGCGCCGATCGAAACCGCCTGGTCGGCGCTGACCGATATCCCCCGGATGGCCGCGTGCATCCCCGGCGCGCAGATCGACGGCTCCGACGGCGCCGGCTACGACGGCCGGGCCGTCATCAAGGTCGGGCCGGTCGGCCTGACGCTGCTCGGCACGGCGACGGTGCTGAGCCGGGACGACGACGAGCACTCGATGGTGCTGCGGGGATCCGCTCGCGACCGCAAGGGCCAGGGCTCCGCGGAGGTCGTCATCACGATGAACGCGCGGGCGGACGGGAACGGCTCGGCGGTCACCGTCACCACCGACCTCGAATTGGGCGGCCGCATAGCGCAATTCGGCGCCGGGGTGATCTCTCAGGTGAGCGGGCGGATCATCGGGCAGTTCGTCACCCGCCTGAACGCGATGATCGCGGCGGAATCCGGTGCGCCGGCGACCGCGATATCGGCGGCCCCCGCGACGCCGGGCAGGGCATTCGCCGCACCCGGGACATCGGATCGGCGGGACCGGTTCATATCCCTCGCGGTCACCACGCTCGCGGGTGCGGCACTCGGACTCGCGGTGGGCCGTGCGGTCTACGCCCGGCCCTGACCGGATTCGCGATGCGGCTACGAACCCTCTTCCGCCCCAGGGGATCCGAGAATCTGCGTCAGGTGGTCGATGGCGTGCGAACGGTGCTGGTGATTGAGCGCGACCACCCGCTCGACATCGCCGGCCTCGACCGCCTCCAGGAGCATGACGTGCTCGGAATTGACCTTCTCCAGATCCATCAGCTCCGCATAGAGCGGGCGATACGGATCCGCGGTGTTCCACAGCTGGTTGACGATCCGCTTCGTCCGCGACATCCGGCTCCGCTCGAAGGTGAGAAAGTGGAATCGCCGATTCGCCACGCCGACGGCCACCAGATCTCCCGCCGCCGCGGCCACCTCCATATCCGCCATCATGGCGCGCATCTGATCGACGGTCTCCGGCGAGACCGGCTCGCGCATCGCGTCGCGGATCAGTTCCTGCTCGAGCAGATCGCGAATCCGGAAGATCTCGGTCAGCTCCGCCAACCCGAGCTGGACCACGCGATATCCGCTGTGCGGCTCGTAGGTGACGTATTCCTCGGCCGCCAGGGTCTTCAGCGCCTCGCGGACCGGGATTCGCGACATCCCGAACTGTTCGGCCAGGACCTCCTGCACGATCGGGGTTCCCGGCGCCAGCCTGCCCGTCGTGATGTCCTGCCGCAGGGCATCCGCGGCGGCCTGCTGCGCGGTCTTCGGGCGGACGAATCCGGGACGGGGTTCGACCGGCTGCTGCCCCGCCTTTCTGGCTGGCGAATTCCGTTCAGAACGCGGTCCCGCGGGCACCGGCCCCTCCTCTCCGTATAATGGATATTCTATGCGATCCGATCATAGTGCGTGAACTCCCTGCCCCGGCCCACGAGTGGGCGAGGAAGAAATGAACGTTGTCGACACCGAAATTCTGCCGCGCTGGCGGCGCGGCGAGCCGATTGCCGCTGCCACAGTGGTGAATACGTCGAATTCGGCACCCATGCCGATGGGGTCGACGATGTACGTGACCCGGTCGGGGTCCGTCGTCGGAAGCGTTTCGGGTGGTTGCGTGGAGGCGGCGGTCCTCGAGATCGCCACCCGGGTGATCGACGACGGGCAGCCCCGGATCGCGCGTTTCGGGATCACCGAAGACGAGGCGTTCGCGGTGGGCCTGACCTGCGGGGGTGTCATCGAGGTGTTCGTGCAGCGCATCGACCGCGCCATCTTTCCCGAATTCGCCGATGCCTGCGCGCAAGCCGGCGAGCCGGTGACCGTCGCCACCGTTGTTCGTTCCCCCGCCGCCGACCGGGTCGGCCGTCGGTTGGTCGTTCGAAACGACAGTGTCACAGGCACTCTCGGTACCCCCGCTCTGAATGCTCGCGTGGTGGACGATCTTCCGTCGATCGGCGGCACCGCGCTGCGCCGCTACATGACCGCACCGGACACGGCCGGCGAACCGACCGAGGTGTTCGTGACGGTACGCCGCCGGCCGCCCCGCATGCTCGTCTTCGGGGCGACCGACTTCGCGGCGGCGCTGGCACGCATCGGTTCCTTCCTGGGGTACCACGTCACAGTGTGCGACGCACGCGCCACCTTCGCGACACCCGAACGGTTCCCCGCGGCGGACGAGGTCGTCGTCCAGTGGCCACACGACTACCTGCGGGCCGAACGCGACGCCGGCCGTCTCGACGGCCGGACCGTCTTGATCTCGCTGACCCATGATGCCAAATTCGAGATCCCTTTGCTCCGAATCGCATTGAGCGCGGAGGACTGGCCGGAGTCCCCGGCCTACGTCGGCGCGCTCGGCTCCCGGCGGACGCACGCCGACCGCTGCGCCCGGCTGCGTGCGGCCGGCCTGACCGAGGCGCGGATCCGCCGGTTACGGGCGCCCGTCGGATTGAATCTGCGCGCGGTCACGCCGGAGGAGACGGCGGTATCCATCGCCGCCGAGATCATCGCGCTCGGCCACGGGGGCGACGGGCGCGCCCTCTCGAGTACCGCGGGCGCGATCCACGCCACGACCTACGGCATGGGCCGGGGCGCCTGTGACGCGCCCTCGGGGACGACCGCGGACCAGATCTCCTCGGCGCTCGGCTCCGCTCCTTCGTGAACTCCTTGGGCGACAAGCAGTTTGCCGGTATTGACCAGATGCGCGTACATCGCCGCCGCCGCGGCATCGGGGCGTGCGGCGAGTATGCCGTCGAGGACGGGCGCATGTTCGGCCTCGATGTCGCGCAGTCCGCGATCCTTCTCCGCGGTCGACGCGCCGAGCAGCCGGGTGGTCTCCCGCAGCCCCTGCACGATGGATCTGGCCCGCTCGTTACCCGCCGCCGCCAGGATCAGATCGTGAAAAAGCATGTCGTGCCGGGCGAAAAGGTGCTCGTCGCCGGCCGCCGCGGCCGCGCGCATCAGCCGGCACTGCTGCCGCAGCGCCTCGCGCAGCGCATCGTCCACGACGCTCGCGGCCCGGCGCGCGGCGGGCAGTTCGAGGGCCAGCCGGACGGCGAAGATCTCGGCGATCTCTTTCGGCTCGGGGAGGAGAATCCGAAACCCCTGCCGCGCCTCGAATTTGACGATCCCGACCTCCTCCAGGCGGAGGAGGGCCTCGCGGACGGGAGTGCGCGAGATGCCCAGCACCTCGGCCAGCTGGTAGACCGAGTACTTCACGCCCGGAACCATCCGACCGGTATCGATGGCGTGGCGAACCGCCGCCACCGCCCGCTCCATCCGCCGGCCTTCGCCCGGAGCCAGCGGGTCGAGATCGAGGGTTCCGTCTGCCACGACCTCACCGTATCAAGACGCCCCCTCCCCTAGCATGCTACGAATCTGTAGCATGCTAGGACATGATCTCCCCTGCGGGCCTGGCCGCCGAGCTGCACCGGGCGGGTGTCAGCGATGTCCTCGCCGACGACACCACCAGAGCCGCCTACTCGTCCGATGCCTCCCTGTATCGATCGCTGCCGCTGGTGGTCGCCCGTCCCCGCCACGCCGACGAGGTGGCGGCGGCGCTCGAGGTGTGCCGCCGCGTGGGCGTGCCCCTGACCAGCCGCGGCGGGGGAACCTCGGTGGCGGGCAACGCCGTCGGCGAGGGACTGGTTCTCGACTTCAGCAGGCATATGAACCGGGTGTTGTCCGTCGATCCCGAGGCGGCAACCGCGACCGTCGAGCCGGGAACCATCCAGGCGGTGGTGCAGAGCGCCGCGGCGCCGCACGGGTTGCGCTTCGGGCCGGACCCGTCGACGTTCACCCGCTGCACGATCGGCGGAATGATCGGCAACAACGCCTGCGGATCACGGACTCTCGGGTACGGGCGCACCTCCGACAATGTCACCGGGCTGCACGTGCTGACCGGCTCCGGCGAGTCGATCCGGCTCGACACCGCGGCCGAGGCTCCCCCGTCGCCCACGCTGACGCGGCTGCGTCAGGTCACCGGTGCCGGGCTGGCCACGATCCGAACGGAACTCGGGCGGTTCGGCCGTCAGGTCTCGGGCTATGCCCTGGAGCATCTGCTGCCCGAGAACGGATTCGATGTCGCCCGCATGCTGGTCGGCAGCGAGGGCACTCTCGCCGTGGCGACGGAGGCGACGGTGCGGCTGGTCACCGAACCCGCGCACCGCATTCTGGCCGTGCTCGGCTATCCCGACATCGCCGCGGCCGGAGACGCCGCGCCGGCGGTGCTCGAGTTCCATCCCACCGCGTGCGAGGGCATCGACTCGCGGATCGTCGACGTGGTCCGGGAGCGCCGTGGTCCCGACGCCGTTCCCCCGCTGCCCGCCGGGGCCGCGTGGCTGTTCGTCGAATTGGTCGGCGCCGACCTCGACGCCGTCATCGCCCGGGCCGGACGGCTCGGCGAAACATGCGGCGCCGTAGACAGTCTCGTCGTCACCGATGCCGCCAGAACGGCCGAACTGTGGCGGATCCGAGCCGACGGGGCGGGTCTCGCCGGCCGCAGCCAGACCGGCCTGCCCGCGCACGCGGGCTGGGAGGACGCCGCCGTCCCGCCCGCCCGGCTGGGCGCCTACCTGCGCGAGTTCGACGCCCTGATGGCCGATTTCGGTGTTGCGGCGCTACCGTACGGTCACTTCGGTGACGGCTGCCTGCACATCCGGATCGACTGGCCCCTCGGCAAGCCCGGCGGAACCGGAATCTTCCGTGAATTCCTTTACGCGGCAGCGACATTGGTCGCAAGTTACGGTGGGTCGCTCTCGGGTGAGCACGGCGACGGGCGCGCCCGCAGCGAACTTCTCCCGCTGATGTATTCGGCCGATGCGCTCGGCCTGTTCGCCGCCGTCAAGCACACCTTCGATCCCGCGAACATCCTGAATCCGGGAGTCGTCGTCGATCCCCGCCCGGTCGACGCGGACCTCCGGGTTCCCGCCGCGCCGATCCTGCGCCGCGACCTCGCCCTGGCCTATCACCGCGACGGCGGCGATTTCACGCAGGCGGTGCACCGCTGTACCGGTGTCGGAAAATGCCGGGCGGACAACACCGCGACCGGCGGCGTGATGTGCCCGTCGTATCAGGCGACCCGCGACGAAAAGGACTCCACCCGCGGCCGGGCCCGGGTGCTACAGGAGATGATCAACGGCACCGCCGTCACCGCTGGGTGGCGATCACCGGAGGTGCACGAGGCGCTCGACCTGTGCCTGTCCTGCAAGGGGTGCTTCTCGGACTGTCCCACCGGGGTCGACATGGCGGCGTTCAAATCCGAAGTCCTGCACCAGAGTTACCGCAGGCGCCGCCGGCCGGTGACGCACTACTCCCTGGGCTGGTTGCCGCGCTGGGCCCGAATCGCCGGTCGGGCACCGAATCTGGCCAATGCGGCCATGCGGCTCCCGGGCCTCGCGCCGCTCGCGTTGTCCGCGGCCGGGGTGGACAAACGCCGAACCATCCCCGCCTTCGCCACGCAGACATTCCGGTCCTGGTTCGAGGAAACCCGGCCGACCCGGCCCGCCGCGGGCGATCCCGTCGTGCTGTTCGTGGACTCCTTCACCAACTACTTCACCCCCGAGGTCGGGCAGGCCACGGTCCGCGTGCTCGAGGCGGCCGGATATCGGCCCGAAATCACCGAGCGACAACAGTGTTGCGGACTCACCTGGATCTCCACGGGACAACTCGACGCCGCGAAACGCATCCTGGGCCGCACCGTGAACGCGCTGCACGCCCACTCCCCCGCCGGCACTCCGATCGTCGGCATGGAGCCCTCGTGCACGGGCGTCCTGCGATCCGACGCCGGCGAGCTCGTCGGAACGGCCGCCGCGGCGGCGGTCGCCGAGAACACCCGCACCCTCGCGGAACTGCTCACCGACCGGCAGTGGACACTGCCGGACCTGACAGGCCGGGAGATCGTCGCGCAACCTCATTGCCACCACCACTCCGTGATGGGCTGGGGCCCGGACGCTCGATTACTCGAACGGGCCGGTGCGCAGGTGCGGCGACTCGGCGGCTGCTGTGGCCTGGCAGGCAACTTCGGCGTCGAGAAAGGCCACTACGAGGTCTCCGTGGCCGTCGCGGAACAACAACTGCTCCCGGCGGTTTCGTCCGCCGCCCCGGATACCGCGATCCTCGCCGACGGCTACTCCTGCCGCACCCAGCTGGCGGATCTCAGCGAACGTCGAGGGCAGCATCTCGCCCAGCTGCTGGCGGAGGAACTCGACTCCCAAGGGCGCACGGAGTAGGTCGGGGCCTATCGAATTGCGTACCGACAGAGCACGAGTGGTGCCCGGCCGACCGACACGATCGCACACGGGCGCCCCGCGTGTCACGAAATGACCTCGGCGGCAACATGTTCGGGTAGGAACGACGCGGCACCGAGGGCCGTGCGCCGTACCGCCGGGGCAGGTCCTCGCCCCGGCGAACGCACACACGGAAACTATCCGAAGATGCGCGCGGTGGCGAGGGTGGTGAGCCGGTTGTCGTTGCCGGTGTCGCGCACCTCGACCCGGGCCAGGCCGTCGTGCAGGCGAGCCTCGGCGGCGACCGGGCCGACACGCGCGCCGAGCAGATAGCGCAGGCCGAGGAAGCTCAGGGTGGAGCCGGGCGCGAGGGAGAGCACGGACTCCTCCGCGGCCAGGGCGAGCAGGCCGCCGTTGACGGTGCCGGAAGCGTTGAGCCCCTCCACCGATCGCGGCAGCATCACGGTTCCCGGAGCGACGCGCTCACACTCGGCCCGCTCGGCCAGCGGCACGGGCAACCGTTCACCCGTCTGCGGGAGATCGACGCTCAACCCCTCGGGAAACCGCACCTCCGGATCCGGCGCCACCATGAAGGACGCTGCGCTGAAACCGATCGGCTCGCCGTCCACGCTGAACTCGCATTCGGCGACGAACACCGAGCGGCCGACCTTCACCGTCCGCCCGACGGCCCGCACCGCACCGGAGGCGGGCGCCGGCCGATACAGGTGCAGGTCGAGTTCCAGCGTCACCGGCACACGCGGCCCCATCACCAGCGAGGCCAACAGACCCGAAGTCGTATCGGCCCAGGTAGCCAGCACGGAGGTACGCAGCACGCTGGTACCGGGAACATGCATCTCGGGCGTGATCTCGGCGGACCCGTGCAGTTCCTCCCCCACCCGCCGGGTCGCGAACCCCAGTTCGCGCAGGATCCGGCCGCGATCCTCCAGGCTGCTCGGTATCGTCGTCACGGTCTTCCCTCCGCCGTCGGGCACCACTCGGGCGCCCGAACCGGGTAAAACTTCATTCTCCGATACAGAGAATGACACTTACGAAGGTAGCGCTCCGGCGCGCGGGATGGTTCGGCATGCCCGGTGACAACGACCACACGGCCGGCACACCGAGGCCCGGCCGTACCGGCTCCAGCCCTGGCCTGCGACCGGTAGCCGATTCACCGCGCGGCCGGCGTCGCCACGGCACGCGGCACGGGATCCCAGGTGCGCTGGACGGCGTCGGCCCATCGAGCCGCGAAATCCTTACCGACAGAAGATGATCCGGCCCGAACCAGCACCGGACGCCCTGCGGCGAGCGCGGTACAACAAAGGGCTCTTACCCGGCCGTGCCTGAAATCGGTACTGGGGCAACGGCAGAAGGGCACCCCCCGGGCCTCGCGACTCGGCGAGGTGCCCTTCCCGTATCCGAGATGGTGCCGAGCACCGGATCTGATGATACCGAGAGCAGTGGGTATTTTCTCGGTCATTTATACATTTTTTTCCGTACTATGCACCGAGTTGCATAGTACGGCGAGTATCAGTTAATCTCGGCGCATGGCTCTCGAGCATGCGTTGCTGGTGTCGCTGACCGAGCGCAGCGGCTCCGGTTACGAGCTGGCGCGGCGGTTCGACAAGTCGATCGGATTCTTCTGGAAGGCCACCCACCAGCAGATCTATCGCGTCCTCAAGCGCATGGAGGAGCGTGGCTGGGTGCGCGGCGAGGCCGTGGCGCAGGAGGGGCGGCCCGATAAGAAGGTCTACCGCGTCAGCCCCGACGGTCGCGCCGAACTGGCCCGCTGGATCGCCGAGCCCAGCGAGGACATCGGCCCCCTGCGGAGCGAACTCGGCGTCAAGATCCGTGCCGCGGCGCACGGTGAACTCCCCGCGGTGCTCGCCGAGGTCGCCCGGCACCGGGACCGGCACGCCCAGCGGCTCGAGGCCTACCTGCTGATCGAGAAGAAGGATTTCCCTGCGCCGCAACGGCTCACCGGCACCGCCCTGCACCAGTACCTGGTACTGCGCGGCGGCATCCGGCTGGACTCGGGCTTCGTCGAATGGTGCGACGAGGTACTCGAGGCGTTGCGCCCCGATGTGACTGCCCGTACCGGCGCGGATGCCTCAGCCCGGCATCCGCTTCCCGCTACCGAAAGGTGATCCGATGACCGCGAATCCCGATTCCGCGGCCGCACAGTCGAACCCGTTCCCACACTTGTTCGAGCCCCTGCCCCTCGGCCACACCACACTGCGCAACCGGGTCGTGATGGGCTCCATGCACACCGGGCTCGAGGACCGGGCCTGGGACACCAACCGGCTGGCCGCCTACTTCGCCGAACGTGCCCGCGGCGGAGTCGGTCTCATCATCACCGGCGGCTACGCGCCGAACCGGGAGGGCTGGCTGCTGCCGTTCGGCGCCAAGCTCAGCAACAAGACCGAGGCGTACCGGCACCGCGCGATCACCCGGGCCGTGCACCGCGAGGGCGGCAGGATCGCCCTGCAGATCCTGCACGCCGGCCGCTACGCCTACGTGCCCTTCAGCGTGTCGGCCTCCTCGATCAAGGCCCCCATCAGCCCCTTTCGCCCACGCAAGCTGTCGGACAAGGGCATCGAGCGCACCATCGACGACTACGTGCGCTGCGCGCAGCTCGCGAAGCTCGCGGGCTACGACGGCGTCGAGGTGATGGGCGGCGAGGGCTACCTGATCAACCAGTTCCTGGCCCCGCGCACCAACAGGCGCACCGACAGGTGGGGCGGCTCGGCGGCGAACCGCCGCCGCTTCCCCCTGGAGATCGTGCGCCGAATACGCGCCGCGGTCGGCGACGACTTCGTCCTCGTGTTCCGGCTGTCCATGGCGGAATTCGTCGAACACGGCCAGACCGAGACCGAAATCGTCGCGCTGGCAACAGAATTGGAACAGGCCGGCGTCGACGTCATCAACACCGACATCGGCTGGCACGAGGCCCGGGTGCCGACCATCGTCACCTCGGTGCCGCGTGCGGCATTCGTCGAGTTCACCGCGAAAATCAAGGCGCGGGTGAGCATTCCGGTGTGCGCGTCGAATCGCATCAACATGCCCGAGGTGGCCGAGGAGATCCTCACCCGCGGCGACGCCGACCTGATCTCCCTGGCCCGGCCGCTGCTGGCCGACCCGGACTGGGCGAACAAGGCCCGGCAGACCCGTGCCGACGAGATCAACACCTGCATCGCCTGCAACCAGGCCTGCCTGGATCACGCTTTCGTGCACAAAACCGTGTCCTGCCTGCTCAACCCGCGCGCCGGACACGAGACCGACCTGCGACTGCTCCCCACCCGGCGAACGCAACGGATCGCGGTCGTCGGCGCGGGCCCGGCCGGCCTGTCGGCGGCGGTCAACCTGGCCGAACGCGGGCACAAGGTCGACCTGTTCGAGGCCGACGGCAAGATCGGCGGGCAGTTCGACATCGCGCGCCGCATCCCCGGCAAGGAGGAGTTCAACGAGACCATCCGCTACTTCACCCGCAAGCTGGAGACCAGCGGCGTGCGGGTTTTCCTGAACCGGCGGGTGAGCGCGGCGGAGCTGACCGAGGGCCGCTACGACCACGTGGTGCTGGCCACCGGCGTGCGCCCGCGCATCCCGGACATCCCCGGCATCGACCATCCGAAGGTCCTCACCTACGCGGAGCTGGTGCGCGAGGAGAAGCCCGTCGGCAAGAAGGTCGCCGTGATCGGCGCCGGCGGAATCGGCTACGACGTCAGCGAATTCCTCACCGTCGACGGCCATCCGGCGCTGAAGCTCGACGAGTGGAAACAGGAATGGGGCGTACTCGCCGACGATCCGGACGCCCCCGGCCAGCTCACGAAGCCGAAGCCGTCGCCCGCCACCCGGGAGGTCGTTCTGCTGCAACGGAAGTCGACCTCGTTCGGCAAGAGCCTCGGCAAGACCACGGGCTGGGTGCACCGGGCCGCGGTGAAGGCCAAGGGCGTCGAACGGGTCGGCGGGGTCAACTACGAGCGCATCGACGACCGCGGCCTGCACATCAGCTTCGGCGAGAAGCGGCAGCGGCCGACGGTCATCGAATGCGACAACGTCATCCTGTGCGCCGGCCAGGAATCGGTGCGCGAACTGGCCGATCCGCTCCGCGCGGCCGGTGTGCGGATCCACCTGATCGGCGGCGCGGAGCTGGCCGCCGAACTGGATGCCAAGCGTGCCATCGACCAGGGCACCCGGCTGGCGGCGGCGCTGTAATGCCGGATCTGGTGAGCCTCGGCCTGCCGGGCGACGAGAAGTCCTGGACGGCACTCGGTTTCGCGGTCGACAATGCGAGATTGCAGGTCGGCTCGGTCTCCTGCGTGGTCGATATGCCGCCGAGCTGGGGCTTCGACGAGTTGCGCGGCGACGCATCGGTTCTCGGCGTTCCGGAACTGGTGAGCGAGAATACGGCCGGTGCGGCGGATCCGGTGCACAAGGTCGAGCAACTGCTCGAACATCTCGCCGCCGATACCGACGCCCCGGTCCCCGCGAAGATCGGAAACGACTCCGGCACGGCACATCCCAACGGCGCGACCTTCGTCGACCACATCGTCTACCTGGCGAACGACCTGGACGAGGCCGTCGCCGGGCTGACCGATGCGCTCGGCATGCCGCCGCGCCGCCGCTTCCGCCCGCGCGGTCCCTCCGGCCCGGAGATGGCCTTCTACCGCGTCGGCGAGGCATTCATCGAGGTCGTCGCGGCCCCCGGCCGGTCGCCGAGCCTGATCGGCATCGCCTTCGGCACACCGGATCTGGACGCCACGGTCGCCGCCGTCCGCACCGCGGGCGGACCGATCAGCGACCCGAAACCGGCCGTCCAGGGCGGCCGCATCGCCAGCGTGTGGAACGGACACATCGGCTGGGGCATCGCGTTCATGGAGCCCGAACCGCGCTGAATCTCAGCGCCATCCACCGGCACAGGCCAGTGCCAGGCTGCCGACCGCCAGTACGACGGAGAGAATGCCGCCGAACAGGAGCGGGCGGGCGCCCGCGCGGCGGACCCGCTCCCAGGTGAGCGAGGTTCCGACCGCGACGCAGACACCGGCGATGAGCCAGGCGCTCACGCGCGACGACGCGCTGCCGACCACCGCCGGGATCAGGCCGGTACCGGCGAGCACCGAGGCCGCCACGAACAGCGGCACGAACAGCGGGAAGACCCGCCGCAGGGCGAAACGACCGGTCCCGGACGCGCGCCGCCGTTCGAGGTGCAGGCCCAGGCACATCGGCACGATCAGCAGGCTGCGGACGAGCTTGACGATCACCGCGAACTGCGCGGCCGCCGGTCCGAAGACGACACCGGCCGCCAGCACCGAGGACGTGTCGTTGATGGCGGTGCCCGCCCACAGCCCGAACCCCTCGTCGGACATCGACAGCAACCGTCCCACCGGCGGAAACACCAGCACCGCAACGATATTGAAGACGAAGATGGTACCCAGCGCGTACGCCGCCGCTGCTCTCCGCGGCCGCATGACCGCCGTGGCGGCGGCGATGGCGGACGCACCGCAGATGGTCGTCCCGACCGCCACCAGCGTCGCCGACTCGCGGTCGAGCGCCAGCAGCCGACCCACCACCAGCGCCGCGAGCGATCCGATCACCGCCGTGCCCAGAAGTACGACCCCGGTGCTGTGCCCGACCCGGAGCACCGCGTCGAACGGCAAGCCGAGACCGAGCAGCACGATCGCCGCGGGCAGCAGTCGCCGCCGGGCGAAGGCCAACCCCGGACCACAGGCTCCCCCGTCCTCGACGGCGCGCGGCCGGAAGGCGCCGAGGGCCGCGCCCGCCAGCAGGGCAAGCACGGGTGCGCCCACGACGGGCGCCCACAGCCCCAGCGCGGTGGCCACCGAAGCGACGCCGATCACGAGCAACAGACCGGGGACAAGAGGCCGCACGTTCGTCATTCGCTCACCCTCGCGTTCCGGGCGAACGTCCGGTAGCCGCCGATTTCCGCGCACCTCATAAGTGAGACTTATGGCCGAAAAGATGCCCGGGCTCCGGACCACCGAGCGAGGTTTCGCCCGAGGACACGCCGGAACGACGGCAGCCATGCGCCGAAGTAATCGACCAGCTACCCACCGGAGTGATCGGCGGCCACGCACCGGACAGCTGAGTAGCTGTGCGGCGGAACGACCGGCAGGCACACACACCGGAGCGACCGGGAACTCGCGCACTCCGGGTGAGTGGGCAATTATGCGGCAGGACGCCCCAGCAACCAGCGCCGGGTGGCCGGGCTACCACGCCAGGACACTCTCGAGCAGGACACTCTCGAGCTGTGCGCTCGGATGTCCGAGACCCACGGGCTGCCGCGGGGTCGGCCGGGCGCATAATCGGGCCGTATGAGCCTGCCACCCGAGATGCCGGACCTGGGGGCACTCGACCTGCTCGTTTCCGTGGCGGAGCTCGGCAGTCTCGGTGCCGCCGCGCGCCGGCACGGCATCAGCCAGCCCGCCGCGAGCCTGCGCATCACCGCACTGGAGCGTCGGCTGCGCCTGCGGCTGCTGGATCGCGGCCCCACCGGCTCGGCGCTGACCGAGGACGGTCACGCCGTGGTCGATCGGGCTCGTCCCGTACTCGACGCCGCCGCCGGATTCCTGGACGGCGTCGTGGCCCTGCGCGACGTCGACAAGCCGCGGCTGCATATCGCTTCCTCGAAAACTATTGCCGACCACCGGATTCCGCAGTGGCTGGAGGCTCTGCGCCGAAGCAGTCCGGAGGTGACGGTCACCCTCGAGGTGGACAACTCGCTGCACGTCGCGGAACTGGTGCGCACCGGCGGGGCCGATCTGGGATTCGTCGAAGGTCCGCATGCGCCACGGGATCTCGGCGGCCGCGTCCTCGGCGCGGACGATCTGGTCGTGGTCGTCGCCCCGACCCATCGATGGGCTCGCCGCCGCAGGCCGCTGACCCTGCTCGAACTCGCCGGCACCTCCCTGCTGTGGCGCGAATCGGGCTCGGGCACAAGGGATACCGTATGGGAGACGCTGCGCCCGTACGGCCCCGTCGCGGCGCCGGCGGCCGAACTCGGTTCGGCGGCGGCGATTCTGGCCGCCGCACGCAGCGGCACCGCACCCGCGGTGCTCAGCGGACTCATCGCCGCACCGGATCTGCGCACCGGCGCCCTGCACGCGGTCGAACTCGCCGACCCGGCCGCCCTCACCCGGAAATTCCGCGCCGTCTGGCGGCGGGCGAGCCCACCGTCCGGCGCGGCCGACCTCCTCGTCCGCTACGCGCTGCGCCTCGAGCACCGGCCGTAGCCGTGTCCGGGCGGGACGTCGCAGGCGACCGGTGGCGCGACAGCCGACCCGGTAGGCTCCCGGGCGTGAGCCTGCCTGCACCGACCTCCGAGAACCGTGCCGTCGTCACCGGAGCCTCCTCCGGGATCGGGACCGCGCTGGCCGAAGAGCTTGCCCGGCGCGGATATTCGCTGATCCTGGTGGCCCGCCGGGGCGATCTGCTGACCGAACTCGCCCAGCGGCTGACCGAGCGGTACGGCGTCACCGCCGAGGTGCGCGCGGTGGATCTGTCCGATCGCGAACAGCGTTCGCCGCTGACCCAGGAGCTGTCGGCCCGCGATATCGCCGTACTCTGCAACAACGCCGGTGTCGCCACGTTCGGCCCGGTCGCCGAGCTCGATCCCGGTTTCGAGCGGTCGATCATGGAGCTCAACGCGGTGGCCGTGCACGACCTCACGCTCGCCGTGCTGCCCGGCATGATCGAGCGGCGCGGCGGCGGCATCCTCGTCACCGGCTCGGCGGCGGGCAACATGCCGATCCCACACAACGCCACCTACGCGGCGACCAAGGCGTTCACCAACAGCTTCTCCGAATCGCTGCGCGGCGAACTCACCGGCACCGGCATCAACGTCACGCTGCTCGCGCCCGGCCCGGTCCGCACCGACAACCCGGATCAGGACGAGGTCGGCGGCAAGATCCCCGACTTCGTCTGGGTCACCGCCGCCTACACCGCGAAGATCTCGATCGACGCCCTGGAACGCAACAAGATGCGCGTGGTCCCCGGCCTGATCAGCAAGGGTATGAGCGTAGCCGGGCAGTACGCGCCGCGGGCTCTGACGGCACCGATCGTCGGCACCTTCTACAAGCGGCTGGGCGGCAGCTGACCGAGGTGGTCGTGCGGCCGGTCACAGCCGTGTCAGCAGGGCGTCAAGATCGCGGCAGCAGCTGTCAAGGCCGTGTATCGGCACGGTTGGGCGGCAGGGAATCGGCGTAGTCCTGTCGATGGCCCCGCAGCAAGGCGAAAGCGGGGAAACAGCAGGAGAGACCGTGACTCTGCTCGAGATATTCCCCTCACTGCGATCGGGAATGCCGTCCACCCGGGTCGACACCGCCGTCTGGCCGTGCGAGACCCACTACGACGCGCTCGGCCGCATCGCCATCGGCGGCATCGCCCTGGCCGACATCGCCGATCAATACGGCACGCCGACCTATGTGCTGAACGAGACCGAGGTCCGCGACCGGTGCCGCGCCTACCGCAGGCACTTCCCCGAGGCCGAGATCATCTACGCCGCCAAGGCGCTGCTGACCAAGTCGGTGGCCGGGTGGATCACCGGCGAGGGCCTGTCGATCGACGTGTGCTCGGGCGGCGAACTGGCGATCGCGCTGGCCGCCGGCATCGACCCGCGGCGCATCGTGCTGCACGGCAGCGGGAAGCCGTTCGCCGAACTGGAGGCGGCCGTCGCCGCCGGGGTCGGCCGGATCGTGATCGACTCGCTCACCGAGATCACGCTGCTGTCGGCGCTGGTATCCCGGACACAGCAGGTGCTGCTGCGATTATCGCCCGATATCGACGTGCACGGGCATCCGGCGGTGAAAACCGGTGTGGCAGACCAGAAATTCGGATTCCCGCTCGGCAGCGCCGAGGCCGACGAGGCGATCGAGCGGGTGCTGCGGCAGCCCGCCCTCGACCTGGTGGGTTTCCACTGCCACCTGGGTTCGCAGATCCACAATCCGGATCACTACGGCGAGGCGGTGCGTCGCCTGGTCGCCGAAATGGCCCGGGTGCGTGACGAATTCGGCGCGATGCCGACCCAGCTCGATCTCGGCGGCGGGCACGCGGTGGCCTACCGCTCCGGCGATGCGGAGATGAACCTGTACGAGCTCGCCGACATCATCGAGGACGCGCTCGACGCCGCCTGCGCGCGCAATCGCTTTCCGCGCCCGCGCATCTCGCTGGAGCCGGGGCGGGCGATCGTGGCCCGGGCCGGGGTGACGCTGTACCGGGTGATGACGATCAAGCACATCGAGGGCGGCCGCACGTTCGTCATCGTCGACGGCGGCATGAACGACAATCCGCGCGTCGCGCTGTACGGCGCCCGCTACGACGCCGTCGTGGCCAACCGGCATCCCACCGGGCCGCAGATGACGGCCACGGTGGCCGGGCGCTACTGCGAGGCCGGCGACATCCTCGCCGCCGACGTGCGATTGCCCGCCGACCTGCGCCCCGGCGAGATCATCGCCGTCCCCTGCACCGGCGCCTACCACCACAGCCTCGCCTCCAGCTACAACGGCGTCGGCCGGCCGCCCCTGATCGGCGTCCGCGAGGGCCGCTCCCGCGAACTGGTCCGCCGTGAAACCGCAGCCGACCTCCTCGCCCGCGACCTCGGCTGATCCCGGCCTCAGCGGCGGCGGGTGCCGAAGATGCTGCGGCTGATCTCGCGGCCCGCGGCGCTGGCGGCGGAACGGAGGAAACCCTTGACCGCCGGATTCTTCATCATGCGGTCGACGGCCGAATCTTCGTCGCGAGAAGGTTTTTCGGGTTTGCCTTCGGGTTCCGGCTCCGCCGCGGCGACCTTCGCGTTCAGCAGCTCGTAGGCCGATTCGCGGTCGACGGTCTCGCCGTACTCGGCCGCGAGCGGGCTGGACTGCGCCTGCGCGCGAATGGCGTCCTCACCGATGGTGTTCATCAGCGAGCGCGGCGGGCGCAGGCGCGTCCAGGCCACCGGCGTCGGGGCGCCCTGTTCGGACAGCACCGTCACCACCGCCTCGCCGATACCGAGCGAGGTGAGCGCCTGCTCCAGGTCGTAGACGCCGGTCTTCGGGTAGGTGCGCACCGTCTTGGTCAGCGCCTTCTGATCCTCGGGGGTGAAGGCGCGCAGCGCGTGCTGGATGCGGGCGCCCAGCTGCGACAGCACCTGATTCGGCACGTCGGTGGGCAGCTGGGTGCAGAAGAACACGCCGACGCCCTTGGACCGGATCAGCTTCACCGTCTGCTCCACCTGATCCAGGAACGCCTTCGAGGCGCCGTGGAACAGCAGATGGGCCTCGTCGAAGAGGAAGACCAGCTTGGGCTTATCGATATCGCCGATCTCGGGGAGCGTCTGGAACAGATCCGCCAGCACCCACATCAGGAAGGTGGAGAACAGCACCGGCCGCGACGACTGCGCGCCCAGCTCGAACAGCGTGATCACGCCCCGATCGCCGTCCGTGCGCAGCAGGTCCGACGGATCCAGTTCGGGCTCGCCGAAGAAGGTGTCGCCGCCCTCGTTCTCCAGATTCACCAGCGCCCGCAGGATCACGCCCGCGGTGGCCGCCGAGACGCCGCCGATGCCCTTCAGGTCCTCCTTGCCCTCCGGGCTGGTCAGGTGCTGGATGACCGACCGCAGATCCTTCAGGTCCAACAGCGCGAGCCCCTGCCCGTCGGCCCAGTGGAAGATCAGGCCGAGCGTGGATTCCTGAGTCTCGTTGAGCCCCAGCACCTTCGACAACAGAATCGGGCCGAACGCCGTGATGGTGGCGCGGATCGGCACCCCGATGCCCTCGGTGCCGAGCGAGACGAACTCGGTCGGGTAACCGGCCGGCGCCCAGTCGGTGTCGCCGGTCTCGCGGGCGCGCGCAGTCAGCTTGTCGCCGCCCTCGCCCGGCCGCGACAACCCCGACAGGTCGCCCTTCACATCGGCCAGCACCACCGGCACCCCGGCCGCGGACAGCTGCTCGGCGATGCCCTGCAGGGTCTTCGTCTTACCGGTACCGGTCGCCCCCGCCACCAGGCCGTGCCGGTTCATCATCCGCAGCGGAATCCGCACCCGGGCGGCCGGATCGACCGCCTCGCCGACCACCACCGTCCCCAGCTCGAGCGCCGCGCCCTCGAAGGCGTATCCGGCGGCGATCTCCTGCGCCTCGGAGTTCCCCGAATCCGCCGCCGCTTTCTCCCCGGAAGTACCCATCGCCGATCCTCCGTCTGCCCTGCCAACATTCCGCCAACATTGCCGACCGCCTGACCGAAGCACGGACCTGCGAAAACTGTATCCCGGCGCACGTCGATTCGTGCGGCAACCGTAGTCGGCAACACCGAGGCGATCGCCCGGCTACGGCCATCGAACCCGGTCGGCGGCACAACACGCAGGCCATCGCGCCGGATATCGGTGGCCGCTCCTTGCCCGCGTGCCGCCGGTTCGGCGAACGGCCATCGGATGAGCTGTAGTGTCGTCCGAGTGTCGGAGAAATACATGGTGTGGATGGATTGCGAGATGACCGGCCTGCGACTGGACGTCGACAAGCTGATCGAGGTGGCCGCGCTGGTAACCGATAGCGACCTCAACATCCTCGGCGAGGGCGTCGACATCGTCATCCATGCCGACGACGCCTCGCTGGCCTCGATGCCGCCGGTGGTCCAGGAGATGCACGCCAAGTCCGGACTCACCGAAGAGGTGCGACGCTCCACCGTCACCATGGCCGACGCCGAGCAGCAGGTTCTCGACTACGTCAAGCAGTACGTGCCCACCCCGCGCACGGTCCCGCTGGCCGGCAACTCCATCGCCACCGACCGCGGCTTCATCGCCCGCGACATGCCCGCCCTCGACGCCCACCTGCACTACCGCATGGTCGACGTGAGCTCGATCAAGGAACTGTGCCGCCGCTGGTACCCCCGCATCTACTTCGGCCAGCCGGAAAAGGGCCTGACCCACCGCGCCCTGGCCGACATCAAGGAGTCCATCCGCGAGCTGGAGTACTACCGCCGCACCGCCTTCATCCCCGCCCCCGGCCCCTCCACGGCAGAGATCGCCGCGGTCGCCGGCAGCGTCGGTTCCGCAGAAGAATCCCCAGCTGGAGACGCCGATTAGGTCCAGCCCAGCCCAAGGCGTTACGATCTAGCCCGCCGGTTGTTACCGGCAATGGTGGCTGTAGTTCAGTTGGTAGAGCACCAGGTTGTGATCCTGGCTGTCGCGGGTTCGAGTCCCGTCAGCCACCCTAAAAGGGCAGGTCACGGAAGCATTCCGGGCCTGCCCTTTCGCTTGGACTAGAGTTTCCAACTCTATTCCAACTTTTCCGGCCCTCGCGTACCCACCGATCATGAGGCGTAGGCGTTGAGCACGTCACGGTTATCAGGCACCTCGGCGGCCCTGTCGACGTAGTGCTGGGCGGTCACCCGAGAGCCCGCCGCGTGGTTGAGCTGGCGTCCGGCGGCGTCAACGCCCTTGGCCTCCGCTGTCGCCGAGGCAACTGTCTTGCGATACGTGCGCAGCGTGATGTCCGCGAACTCGCTGCCCCGGGCCGACCGCCAAAGTCGGTTGAAGTTGTTCGGGTTCTTTACCTGACCGTTTCGCGAGGTGAAGATCAATCCCTGAGCAGGCCGCCTCCGATCGACGGCGCACCGTCTCCGCATCATCGCGAATCATGGTGTCAACGGGGCTATTTCGATCTCAGTTCGCCAAGATACGCGGTCTACGATAAACGCCATCCTGCATAGGAAACGGCTACTCCACCCGAGACACCGCCTGGACCTGCGAAGGAGGCCGTGATGTACCGACCTCAGTAGGACCCGACACATTCGCGCGGGGCCGGATCCTCCATCCGGACCAGCGACAGGTACGCGAGCTTGCGCGCTCGCCGACACCGGAGACCAATCGGTGCCGCACCTACTCGACACACGGCTGTTGCACTACCGGATCGCGACGGCGGGTGCTCTCTCGGCCGTCGCGCGCGAGGCCGACTCTGTTGGTGCAGATACCGCACCAATGACCAACCTGCCCTCGGAACCGTACCGAGTTGGATCGACCGAATACCGGCTCGATGTGCACACCGGTAGGCCAATACTGCACAACTGAGCAGCCGAACGAAAACCGACTCGGCACAACGACTTCCATATCATTGACCAAGACCAGGGATAAGCGACGTGGCCACACTGCTCGACACCGCGGCGGTAGCCGAACGCGACCGCCCGGAACTGATCGCTACCACTGTGCTGGAAGCGTCGGCACCGGCACAAATAATCCTGCACGATCGGAACCGCGCTGTACACGGCCGTATAGAAGGATGGCAGTTCGGCGCGACAGGACTGGTGCGGGTACGCACAGCCGGTTTTTGCGTAGTACGCACCCCGCGTCAGATCCGGCAGTCACCGGCCTCGTCGTTGCAGATCTCCTTGTCCCGCAACAGCATCGTGCGACGAACGCAAGGCAACATCCGATCCGAACTCCGGCCGCAACAGACACACATAACGGACTACAACCAACCCTTCGAGGTCGATTGGTGCGGCGGCGAGGGTATCGCCTTGGGAATCCCATTGCAGGACCTCGGCGTACCGGCCGAAACCCTCCGCCGCGCCGACCACCTGCAAGCCAGTCCATTTCACTCGTTGATCGCCAACCAGCTTCTTCTCATGGCCGACGCCGCAGAAGTCCTCGTCGCCGATCCCGCCGCGACCGACCTCGGTGCCGCCTGTGTGGAGATGGTGCGCGCCCTGCTGATCTCCGCCGCAGGCGGCCACGGCGACGGCACCGCACTGCCCGCCGACATCATGATCACCCAGATCCGCCACTACATCCAACAGCACCTCACCGACCCCGACCTCGCCCCCGCGAGCATCGCCCGCGCACACCACATCTCGATCCGCTACCTCTACAAACTCTGCGCTCGAGCCAACTTCAGTCTGCACCGATGGATCATCGCCCAGCGCCTCGAGCGCGTCCGCCGCGACCTCGCCGACCCGAAAAATCGGCACCGGACCATCGCGGTCATCGCACAGCAATACAGCTTCCGCGACCCCTCACACTTCACCCGCCGCTTCCGCGCCGCCTACGGTATGACCCCCCGTGAATGGCGCGACACAGCACTCACCCACCGACCGAGCTAACCGATACGAACCCTATCGGACAATCTACCCATCCTCGGGACGGTCGAACTCACCGTCACGCCGAACGGCTCGAGACTCCTCAGCGTTACCGCGCACGTCAGCTCCCCCAGATAGACACGGTTCGCCAACATCCGTGTCAGTTGCCGCGTCACCGAGGCTCTCGGTCTGAGAACGACTGGTCAACGGTGGCGGCCCGCACGGCGTTGTCGGGCTCGCCTGGTTGACGAGGCTGATGTCGAAGGTCGTTCCCGCATCGCCGGACCGGGTGATCGTGCCGTCCAGTTGGGCGGTCAGGGCGTTGATGAGGCGTAACCCCAGGGAACGGGTTGTGCGGAAGTCCACTGCTGCCGGCAGTCCGATTCCGTTGTCGCTCACCAGCAACCGTATCCGGTCGCTGCCTGCCGGCCGTAGATCGACGCGGATCTCACCACACCGTCCGTCCGGGAAGGCGTGCTTGAGCGCATTCGACACCACCTCGCACACGAGCAGCCCGCACGGGATCGCCGTGTTCATCCCCAGCGTCACGTCCCGCACCGTGATCCGCAATTGGATGCGTCGGCTGTCGGCACCATAGGAAGACGCGAGGTTGGCTATCAGATTCTCGAGGTACTCGGCCGCGTCGATGCGAGCCGGTCCGCTCGACTGGTACAGCTGCTCGTGGACCAGCGCCATCGATCGGATACGGTCCTGGCTTTCCTCGAGCACCTCCCGCAGGGATTGTTCCTCCAAGCAGCGCGACTGCAGACTGAGCAGGCTGGTGATGGTCTGGAGATTGTTCTTCACGCGGTGATGGACCTCCGCGAGCAGGATCTCCTTTTCGCGAAGCGAGGACCTGATCCGATCCTCGGCGTGCCGACGCTCGGTGACGTCACGGACGACCTCGATCACCAGCGGCCCGTGCGCCCGCTCCATCGAACTCAGCATGACCTCGACGGGAAACTCGGTCCCGTCGCGGCGCCGGGCTGTGAACGTCGCGTCCACCGGCCGGTGATCGGGAGCTGTGAGACAGGCGGTGCGGCGGTCCACGTGCAGAGCGCGGGAACGTTCCGGAAGCAGGGTTTCGACGGTCCGCCCCAGCAGATCCGCGCCCGCGTACCCGAACATCTTCTCGGCCTGCGGATTGACGCAGACGATGCGCCCTTCCCGATCGCACACCACAACACAGTCGGGAGCCGATTCGAACAAGCTGCGCAGCGTCGCCTCACGGGCGCGCAGCTCCTGTTCGGCTCGTCGCCGCTCCTCGGTCTCCCGCTGCAGGTCGGTGTAGAGGCGGTCCGCCCGGGTCCACAGCGCCGCGGTCCGCACGGCACGGCGCATGGTGGCCGCCGACAGCGCGAAACCCCCCGCGGTGCCGATAGCGACGATGAAGGCGGTCAGCAACATCCAGTCATCGAGCCGTAAGCGGCCCCGGCCCCCGGTCGGTCCCGGGACCAGAAACACCACGCTCCACATCAACACCCCAGCCACCGAAGCAACCAGGGCGGGTGCCCTGCCCCACCGCCCGGCGACCAGAAGGACAACGACGACGTGGACGAGAGCCACTGCTCCTGGCCGGTCACTGATCAGATCGCGAAACGGCAGGAAAGCGATGGTCACCACCGCCAGCCCTGACAGCGCGACGAGGTACGGGACCGCCGATCTGCCGCTCACTACCAGGCCCCCCGAACCAGATCACCGAGTCGCGCCGGCGCGGGACGACGCATCCGCACAGTATCCCCGGTTCGGACCCTGTAGCCTGCTACCCCCGGCACGCTGGATACGCTCGCGTGGTTGTCCCGGACAAGGGATCCATCCAACGACCCGGTCACCGCATCCACCTATGGCTGCCGAAGCGACGAGAAGCAACCGACCGTATCGGCCCGAGCCGACACACTGGCTCGCTCGTCGAGACGGAGCTTACAGCCCAATCGCGACACCCGGAGCCCCGTTCGTCCCGTCTTGACACATCCGCCGCGAGTGGCCGGGGGCCGGCCGCCGGGCCCTGTTTTGAAAGTGGGTGAGGGCGGGCGGGTGCCCGCCCTCACCCGTGTCGTAGCCATTGATTGATGGCGGCGATGTGGGCGGTGGCCTGGTAGCGGACGGCGAGTTTGTCGTATTTGGTTGCCACGGCCCGGTTTTCCTCGAGTTGGCCGATGCCGCACTCGACCGCGTGACGGTCCTTGTACCGTTCGGGGCCCGGCGTCGAACCGGCTTGTCTGCCGAGACCGGCCCGGAAACGGCCGCAGGAACGGCTCGACAGGTACCCGGGGAATCCGCGGCCACTTCCCGAGTCCCGGTGGGGTTTCCGGCTCGTAGCCCATTCACGATGCGGCCCGAGTGGAACAGGGGTTCACACCAGGTCGGCGAACGACTCCACGCAGGCGATGCTGCCGGACACGATGAGTTCGTCGCCGTCGGAGACGACGGTTTGCGGTGTGGCGTAGGTGAATTCGCCGTTGCGTGGTTTGATGGCGACGACGGTGACGTGGAAGTGTTCGCGCAGCCCGCTGTCGGTGAGTGTCATGCCGACGACGGCGTCGGGCGCGGTGGTGCGGACCATGGCGAAGTCTTCATCGAACTCGATGTAGTCGAGCATGCGACCGGTGACCAGGTGCGCGATCCGCTCGCCCATGTCGAATTCGGGCGCCACGACGTGGTGGGCGCCGATGCGTTCGAGGATGCGGCCGTCCTGGGGGTCCGGTCGATTGGGCCTCGAACTCCACGAGATCGACCTCCACGCTTACCTGGTCGCCCCCAGGGCTGTGCGCTGCGCGCCCTTCGCCCTCGTCGGCGTAGGTTTCGTTGGCCGCTTTGTACCAGTGGCGTAGGGTGCCGGCGCCGGGCCGCGCCCTATCTGCTGGGGCAGCCGTTGGGGGCGGATACGCCGTGTAGCCGGTCGTCGAGCCAGGTCATGGCGGGTTCGAAGCTGGTGGCCATGCCGATGACGTGTTCGCCGAAGACGCCGATGTACGAGGCGGTGGCGCCGAGTCGGCACTGTTGCTCGAACAGGGCGCGGGCGCCGGCGGCGGGGATCCAGAATTCCTGTTCGCCGTTGATGATCGCCATCGGTACCGCCGAACGCATCTGCGGCATGCGGGTGGCTTCCAGTATTTCGTGTGCGATCGGGGAGTGCAGCGGATCGGTGATGTCGGCGGCGATGTCGATCGGCAGCGATAGTGCACCGGGTGGTGCGATCAGGCTGATACAGGCGTTTTTCAGAGGTGAGGTGGCGATCCATTCCGCCAGGTGGTTCATTTTCCCGAGTATCTCGGGGCGTTCGCGGGCGATGCCGAAGACGGCCGCCAGGAAGAACGAGCTGGCGAAGTTCCCGTTCATGGTGTGGGTGAGCATCTCGTAGTCGGCGGGGACTCCGCCCGCGGCGGCACCGGCCACGGCCGTAGCGAGTTCCGGTGCGTAGCCGGCGACGAGTTTCGCGGCGGCGACCGTGGCGATCGCCCCGCCCGAGTAGCCGAACATGCCGAAGCGGCTGTCGCCCAGTTCGCCGGGATCGACCGCCCGGGTGGCGCGTATCGCGTCGAGAACGATGTGTCCGGCGACGTAGGGTTCGGCGTAGGCCATGCGGGGGCCTTCGTGATCGGGTATCAGGACCGCGTATCCGCGAGACAGAGCGAGCTGGGTGACGGGTGGGACGAAATCGGTCGGTGAGGTGGTCGGTGACAGGCCGTGGGCGAGCGTGTAGCTCGCGCTGCAGGCGCGGCCGAGGCCGTCGGTCGCGACATTGTTGACGACCACGGGCCGTGGGCCGGGACCGGACCAGTCCGCGGCGGGGACCGCCAGTGTCGCTGTCGCGAACGACGGTGCGCCGTGAGCGTCGGTGGTGGCGAATTTGAGTTGCGTGACTCGCCGCACGGGCACCACCAGCAGTGCCGCGGCGGCCGAGGTCACCTCGCGGGTCTCGACGATCTGCCCCTCGCCGAGGGTGTCGAGTCCGGGCGGCGAGTCGTCGAAGAATTCGTCGCCCACCGGATCGGGCATCACCGCGCGGTGCAGGGTCGCCGGGTCCGCGTCGGCCGTCGGCGGCGGGGGCACGAGTGCGTTGATGATGTCCGGCAGGGCCGCCGGAGGCGGCGGCTCGGCGGGTGGCGGCGCAGCGTTCGCCGGGACAGCGGCCAACGCGCTCACGAGCGCGAGCACAACGATGCCCCGGCGCCGCAACGATGAGCGCGGAACGTGAGACACCGGGAATGTTGCCGACATCTCGACCTCCTCGGATCGGTCACGATTTCTCAGCTGGCGGGTCGGGCGGACGGTCCGGCCGTGGCGCCGCCCGCTGTACCCCGTCACGGACCCATCCACAGGCAGATGCAGGGCATGTCCGCCAGGTCCGACGGCACGTGGTCATCGATGCGCACGCGGGCGATGTGCTGGGCCTCGGCTTCCTCGGCGAACTGCGCCGCGGCCGCGGCCGCGGCGCGGTAGGCGACGACGATCGGCGACCCGCCGGCCGAGAATTCCACGGTCACGCGGCACGTCCCGTCCACATCCGCGCCGGGGTCGGTGCCTGCGGCAGGGCGATCGCGTGGCCCAGGATCGGCGCCCGGGGCTGGATGCTCATGCGGCATAGTCGCCTCCGTACCGAGGCGGCCGGCACCGCGCCCGCAGCGGCCGGGTTCCGGGACCGGTGACCGCGTCGTGACCGGGCCGGGCTGGTCCGGTGGCCGGCCACAGTCGCTCCGGTGACACGGTGGCGACCGGGCACACGGTGCGCACGGCCGGCAGGCGGTCGCGGCCCCACATGTCGCGCAAGTGCAGCAGGTCGGGCACCACCACCGTGTCGGCGGCCAGCATGCGCGAGACCGTCAGCAGGTGTGCGATCGGATCGGTGATGCCGTCGGTGCCCGGCTGTAGCCGCAACATCCGCACCAGGCGCCACTGGTGCCGGCCGGCCATCGCCCGCACGGCGGGCTCCTCGGCATCACTTACCGCGCGCGACATGGCGCGATTGCACGCCGTGCGCACGTCGGTGCGCAGATAGCCGACGACCACCGGACCGGATCGCGGCCTCGTCGCCGCACGCACCGGCCACAGACCACAGGCCGCGGGCACCGGCGGACGGGGGATCGGCTCGGCCGCCGGACCGGCCCGGCCGCTGCCGGGCACGCCGTTGCCGTGCTCGTCCGCGAACCGCACGCCGGTGAGCAGAGTCGTTGCCGCTCCAGGTGCTGCGTGGTGGCGAAGATCCATCGTCATGAGACCTCTTCCCCCGCCTCTCCCGGGCCACGGATCTCTCGGCTGCTGTTACCGGCAGTAGCCGGGCATTCGGCCGTTCGATTTCGACGGCAATGACCATGCGAGCGAGACGTGCGGAAATATTTGTTCATCCGCCGCCGGAAACGCCGCACCACTGGCCGAGCACGCCCGAAATACCGGTGAGACGTCGTCACGATGAGCGGAGATCTCGAAACACGCCTCGGGTGCTGCTCACCGGGATAGCGAAACGCATCCGCCGGACCCTGCGCGGCACGCTGTCGGGACCGCGAAAGAAACCTGTGGGGTTGTTACTGGTGGTTACGCCGTTATCAAACCTCGGAAACAGACGGCGCCGCCACCCTTTACGAGGGGCAAAAATAGTGCCGAAACCGTGCATTGTCGACATCACCAGCGGCGATCAGGGAAATAGGCAGAATCTTTGTCTGCTTTTCCGGCAGCATCCGGCCGTGACAGGGCCGCGGCGCGGATCGGTGGCCGGGATCGCGCGGCCGGATGCCGCCGTGCCTTACAGCTCGGGTCCTGCGTACTCTCGCCGTCTGACCTGGTGGACGCGCAGATATGGGTCGACGAGGGCGTCGTCGTCCGGGATCTCGCTGATCTGGATGCTCGCCGTCCACGGCTGTCCGGTGTCGGGATCCCGCATGTGGCACGGTGTTTCCGGGCCGCGGCTGTACACGACCGCCGTGGGGTTGTCCCGCCACAGCGCATTGAACTCGTCGCTGGCTCGCAGCCGCCGCAGCACCGTCCATGCCTCACGGCAGCCGCGGAAACGAGCCAGTCCCGCGCGGATGATCGCCACCAGCCAGACCGCCTCGCCGTGCCAATCCACGGCGACGTGTTTGGCGGGTGACTCGCCGGCACCCGGACGGAAATGCCACAGGGCGACGTTGTCGTCGGCCTCCTCGTGCAGTCCGGGCATCGCCTGGTAAAAGGACTTGTTGCCGACCACGACGTTCCACACCGGATCGGTCACGCCGTAGATGACTCCCTTCGAGTCGAAGAACTCGAGGTCGTCCAGCCGGTCGGCGATCGCCAACTGCCGGCGCAGATCGTCGACCGTCGGCAACTCCAGCGCCGGCGCCGCCAGCTCCCGGGTATAGCGCGCCTGCCGGGGCGTCAGCTCATAGCGTTCGACGAACCGCTCGACGACCCCCCTGCTCGGGACGACCCGGTTCCGCTCGATCTGCTTGACGTAGGAGTCGCTGACGCCGAGCAGGTCGGCTGCCTTCTCCCGCGAGAGCACCCTGCCGGTCTCCTGATCGCGGCGCAGCCGCCGCAGGGTCTGCAGCCAGCTACCGAGATCCGGCATCTCGGCTCTCCCGGCCTTCCCGTCCCGCGCCCGGCCGCGATACCGGGACGCCTCGATCCGCTCACCGGAATTCCCGCTCATCTCGCAGCCCCCTCCTCCCGCCCCCGGTCCCCCTGTTTCCTCGCCACCCGCTGGGATCGACGAACAACCGGCCTCACCCGCACGCGCGTGTGTGTCCTTGTGCATATCAAAACTCGACCATCCCGGCAAATACTGATCCTTGCCACGCGGCGGTTTCACGGCCCGTCGTCCGAGCCGGTCCGAGCCGCCCGGCATTACCGCGAAAAGCGGCAAATATCTTGCCCATTTTCGCAGTCGGTGCTGATCGCGGCGGCAACGCGAGTATCAGGCAAAATCTCTGCCCTCCGAACCGGTAGCGGCGCAGCCCATTTCCGAGGTTTGATGGGAAACAAGCCGGCCGAGGAGGGAAACCCCCATGACATCCGCATCACCAGCGGTCGCCGATATCCCTGCCGCCCCGGGAGCCCTGCCCATGATCGGGCACGGCTGGGCACTGATGCGTGCACCCCTGCGCTTCCTGGCGTCACTACCCGACCACGGCCCCCTGTGCCGCATCAAACTCGGTCCCGAAACGCTCGTCTGCGTCTGCGACCCGGCCCTCGCCGACGACGTCCTGCGCAACGATCGGATCTACGACAAGGGCGGGGTCCTGTTCGAGCGGGGCCGCGAAGTCGTCGGCAACGGACTCGGCACCTGCCCGCACGCCCGGCATCGCCGCCAGCGGCGCCTCTGCCAGCCCGCGTTCGGCAAAGACCGGTTCCCGGCGTACGCCACCACCATGACCACGGAAATCGCCGCCACCGTACAGACCCGATGGACCGACGGCCAGGTGATCGACCTCGGCGCAGAACTCTCGGCGATGACCTTCCAGGTAGCGATCACCACGATGTTCTCCGAATCGCTGCCGCCGCAGATCCGCAGCATCGCGGCGGATCTGGGCACACTCAACGCCGGCCTGTTCCGGCGCACGGCCCTCCCCCCGGCGCTCAACCGGCTCCCGACCCCGCACAACCGCCGCTTCAACGACGCCCTGCGACGCGTGCGGGACTGCGCGGCCGCGGTCATCACCCAGCGGCGCACCGGTCCCGCACACGACCACGACGACCTGCTGACAGCATTGCTGCAGGCGCGGGACTCCGATTCCGACTCCGTCCTCACCGACGCCGAACTCATCGACCAGACCCTGACCTTCTTCATGGGCGGCGGCGAAACCACCGCCGGCACCCTGAGCTGGGCGCTGTATCTACTGGACCGACATCCCCACATCCGCCACCAGCTGCACCACGAGGTCGACGCGGTCCTGCACGGCCGCACCGCCACACAACACGACCTCCCGCACCTCCCCCTGGCCCGGCGAGTGATCACCGAGACACTGCGGCTCTACCCGCCCACCTGGATCCTCACCAGACACGTCACCGCCGACACCACCCTCGGACACACACCCATTCCCGCCGGCACGACCATCGCCGTCAGCCCCTTCATCGCCCACCGCAGCCCACAGCTCTACGACGACCCGGCCGAGTTCCGCCCGGACCGCTGGATACACCGAGCACCCAAGCCCGACGGACGCTTCATCGCGTTCGGCGCCGGCGCCCGCAAATGCATCGGCGAGGACTTCGCGTGGATGGAGGCCACACTCGCCCTCGCCACCATCACCGCCCGATGGCGCCTGTCGTCGGCCGGGCCACCGATCACCCTGTCGATGACACAGATCCCCGTACCCAAACACCTCCGGATGCGACTGACCCAACGCCGACCCAACGGCGAGGACGCCGCACACTGATGCGCAGCCGCGGGCATCCGGCCTGCGCACCGCTCCGGCCGATTCGTCCGACCCGGACCCGAACACCGCCCACCGTGTAGTCGTCCTGATGGGTGAGGGACCGTCCGATTAAGGGCGGATCCGACCTCGGTGTCGGTTGGTTGCCGGCCGGGGTGATCGGGCCTTCGAAGGTGATCGCGAACGCGGTCAACGCATTCGCGATCACCTTCGCCGACCGCTGGCCCAACGCCCAAACCTACTGAGAGACAACGCCGGAAACACCGTCAGCGAGATAGACCCCGCCCGTCGAACAACGCGCCGACTGCGGCGGGAACTGCCGCAGTGGTAGATCGCAGCCAGCGAAAGGTCGGGCGGCGCAATCCTTCCGGGCCTGTTCGATATCCGGCGGGACCTCATATCGCTCCTGGCTGATGGGCGGTGTTGTCTCGTCGGCCGAGTGTGGGTAGGAGGGCGCTGGTGATGGGTGTGGCCGCCCCGGCCGTCGGTGTGTCGGCGACCGGGGCGGGGAGGGTCACGTTCCGTTGGCGGGCTGGGTGTAGGTGTGGCCGTCGAGGGTGGTGGTCATGGTGCCGGTGGCTTGGAAGTTGTTGCGGAGCGTTTCCGGGCCCATGGTGAATCCGCCAGGTTCGCTGGTGGTGCGGGAGCCGGTGTGGGCGCCCGAGACCTTCAGGTCGCTGTGCCAGGTGAGGGGTTCGAATCCGATGACGCCGGGTTTGGAGACGCTCTCGGTGCCGTCGAGGATGATGCCGTCGCCGTCGCTGTAGCCGGTGTAGCTGACGCTGATGGCGGTGATCATCGTCTTGTCGGGGTTCTCGGTGATGACGACCTGCGCGCTGCCCTGCTCGGTACCGCGCAGGGTGTAGGTGCCGGCGGGCAGGTGCGGGCGCGGGGGCAGCGGGTCACCCGGGCGGTGTTCCACGCCCCACGCGGCGTCCGGGGCCTCGGCGACCGGCTGCGGCGCGGTGGGGGCGATGTCGTCGAAGCGGGCGATCATCACCCGGCTGTGGCGCCCGCCGGGTTCGCTCGATTCTGGGCAGGGCAGCGGGTTCGCACCGCCGCAGGCGGGTGCGGTGACCAGGTTCTCGGCCCACACCGCGCCGGTGCTGTCGGCCAGCCAGGCCGGGTCGGCGGCGGCGTTCCAGTTCGGGTCGCCACCGGCGTTCACCTGCTGGCTGTCTCCGGTCTGCAGATCGACGAGGTAGGGGGTGAAGAAGCGGCGTTGGCCGTTGTTGCGGATGCCGGAGATGTGACCGGTGGTGGGCATCTGTTCCAGGATCGGGGGGATGCCGGGGATGCCGGCGAGGAAATCGACGCGGCCGGAACCGATGACCTGTTCGGCGAGCAGGTATCTGCCGTCGGGAGAGGTGGCCATGGGGTCGGTGTAGCCGGCGAAGGGGGTCAGGGCGCGCGAGGCGCCGGTGGTGTTGTCGGTGGCCCAGGCATCGATGCTGCCGGACTGGTGGTGCTGGATGCCCAGGGCCGCGGTGCCGTCGGGGGTCCAGCCCCGGAACTCGCCGATCATGCCGGCGGGGTTGAACTTCAGTTCATCGCCGTCGATCAGGTAGGGCTGGTACTGCGGGGCGGGGTTGTGCAGAGCGCGGACGTCGGTGACGGTGTAGCGGTTGCCCGCCGGGTCGAAGACGAGTTCGCCCATGAACGGGATCTGCTCGTACTGGTCCTCGCGCTGGGCCGCGTAGCTGAAACCGATGTGCACGTCGTCGGGGTTGAGGCGGGGTTCGCGCAGGGTGCCGGGCCGGCCGTCGCCCGGGTTCCACTGGAGCGGGTAGATCCGTATCCGGTCGGCGGTGCAACGGTTGTCGGCGAACCGGTACTCGCCGCAGTCGATGATGTTGGTACCGGCCAGCGCACGCTTGCCGTCGCGGAATCCGTTGATCGGGTAGGTCAGTTCGACCGAGTTCGAGGCGTCGGTGCTCATCCCGGCCGGTCGTGTCGGTGCGGGTTGCCCGCAGGTCAGGCACTTGTAGCCGTCCCCGTTGGGAAACGTGGTGCCGTCGGTGCGCACCAGCAGCACCTGCGGGCCGGTGAAGGCCGCGGCGGGCCCTTCGGCCGGAGCGCCCGCGAACCTGACGCCCACCAAGGTGAGATTGCTGTCGGGCCAGTAGGTGCCGATCGAGCCGAGAGCGCCCCAGCCGGGATCCGTGCACCCGGTGCCGCGCGGGTTGACCTCGGTGGTGCACGAGCCCGGTTCGGCCGAGGGCGCGGTCGGCGGCACCGGCAACTGCGCCAGCGACACCTTCTGCCGCAGTTGCATAGAGGGATCCACCGCGAGCTTGCCGCCGTTGTCGCTGATCGGTGTGCGCACCGGGGCGGGGGCCTGGGACGAACATCCGGCGAGCAGCAGCACCACAACAGCGACGGCGAACTTGGTCGGATGGCGGCGACGCGGCGACGGTTCACCCGGAGCGAGTCCACCAGAAAACATCTTCACAGATGTATCTGTACCACAGATGCATCTGTGGCGATTCACTTTGCTACCGTGGTCGGCGTGAACGGCAGACAGCTCAACCGTCTGGCCCGGCGGCTGCACGAGCTGGCTCGCGAGGCCAGCACGTACCCCGGGGACCCGATTCCCACCGCGGGAGAAACCGCGGTCCTCGGCACGGTCGCCGAGCATCCGGGCAGCTCCATCCGGCAGCTGTGCGAGCGCACCGGGTTTGTCCAGAGCCATATCTCCACGATCGTGGCCGGCCTCACCGAACGCGGACTGCTCATCACCTCCACCGATCCCGCCGACCACCGCCGGACCCTCGTCCACCCCGGCGAGCCGCTACTACGCGGAATCCGGCGACGTCAACGCCCCATCGACGACACCCTCACCACCGCCCTGGGCGGCCCCGACACCGCCCGCCGTGTCAGCGAGCTCCTCGGCGAACTCGCCATCCTGCTACTTCCCGACCCGGAATCCTCGAGCCCGGCCGATCACCCGACGCCGCCTCACGACGACCGGCACGCGTCCTGAGACATCGACCGTCGCACGGTGGCGGGTCGGAGCCAGCGGCAGAGCAGTGACGACACCGGCGCAGCGGTGGACGCGCCGGGATGGGGATGGGCCGAAAGCTGCAGGGCGAACGTAGGAGCTCCGTCCCAAGTTCGGCGGTAACGGGTTCTGCTCTACCCCAGCAGGATTCGGTGTCGGATTAGCGGAAAGCCTGCACGGCCGTACATTTGACGATCTCGCGTCGCCGGACTCGAAATATCCACCTGCACTTGACTATGCCGCAACGGCATAGTGTTCCATGAAGGCGATTGCGCGGCAGAACCACCAGGCCGAAGACGTCGCCGCACCCGGCCTTCGGGCCGGACTATCGAGGGAGTGAATTTCGGATGGGTTACAGATCGGTGTTCGGGTTCGGGATCCTCGCCGCCGGATTCATCGGTGCCGCGGGGGTTTCGGCGCCGGTGGCCACGGCGGAACTGCCGCCCGGCTTCTCCTGCGACGGTAACCGTTGCACCAACGACACCGACGACCAGTATCTGGTGAACGGTACTGTGTTCTGCCACGAAACCAACACGATTGCGCCGGTCCAGTTCCTCGTGAGTGCGCACGGCTATGGGAGGCCGGTGGTCCCGTGCTACACCAGGACAATGGAGGGGCCGGACGGTATCCCACGCACGGCACCAAGTAACAACTACTCGCAGCTTCACGTCGACAGCGCTGTTGTCCATAACGGGCCCTGGGTGAATTCGGGCTCAGCGGGATAGTCGTTTCCGAAGGGCGAGTCACCCCGCCACCGCGACGGCTTCACACAATGTCGGTCGATGCGACGAACGCTCCGGCTCCCGGGTGAGCACCCCGGCGCAGAATCAGGACTGGGGACCGAACCACCACAGCAGACTCAGCGGAGGTGAATCCCCAACTTCACCGCATCCGCCTGTGCCGCAATCCGATACGCCTCAGCTCGGTGCGAGTACGACCGGATTGCCGCCAGCCGAGCCCGTGCCTCGCACGACGCCGTTCGAGCATCGCGCACCTTCACTTTTACTCTGCGGGCCGCCGTCTGCGCCTCTGCCAGCGCGCGACGGGTCCGATCGCACTCCGCAACGACAGCCGTTCTCAGTGCCTCCATCACCCCAGTATTGGCTACAACCCGATCACATCGCCGAGGTTTGAGCGCAAGTCTCGAAGGACTGCCGCTCCCCTCCGGCTCGCGGCGCTGTCCGGCGTCGTCCTGCTTATCGTCCTACCGGAACTCGGCCTGCCCTTCCGAATCGAGTGCGATCACCGGCAGCCCGGTCGCCATCGCCTCGAGCCGGCACGCTACCTGTCCCCGTAGCCGATACCGTAGCCATAACCGTACGAGCGTGCGATTCCGTACCCGTAGGGACCGCCGACATCGTGGCGACCGGGCCCCATCGGAGGCGCGGGATGGTCCCGCCGCAGATCCTCGGCCCGCGCGAACTCCGGGAAGACGGCCGTCGCCATAGGAGTGCAGCGACGGGACGAGCTCCGACAAGACATTTCGACACCATGAACAGGACGCCGGCGATGAACAGGCCGATGATGCTGCCCGAACGAAAGAATCGTGGAAGCCGCCGGCGCCATGATCAAGCCCATCGTGGTTTCTCGAACGCCCGGGTGACACACTCCAGCGCCGTACGCGGGTGCGGTGCGAGACTGCTGTGATGACTACCGAGGATCAGCGACCCGGCCCGCCCGTGACCAGTGCCTCGATCCTCGTGCTGACGCTGGCGCGCCGGGTCGAATCCGAACTCGGCGCGGCGCTCGCGCCCCTCGATCTCACCGTCGCCCGGCTCGGCCTGCTCGGCCACATCTCCGGCGTGCCCGGGGCGTCGTTCAGCGAGCTGGCCCGGATGTCGGGGATCAGCGTGCAGAGCGTGCACACGGCGGTGAAGGCGCTGGTGGCCGCCGGCCTGGTGCGTGACCGGACGGCCCGGGCCGGTTCCGCCTCGACGATCGAGCTGACCCCGAAGGGCACCCGGCTGTTGCAGGCAGCGGAGGACGTGGTGACGGAGGTGGACGAACGCCTGTTCGGGGCGGAGTCCGATCCCGTTCTGCGACGGGTCGGTACCGCCATCCTGGCCGCGTTCTCGGGCTGACCCGATCCGCCTCAGGCCGTGGTGCGGGCGGTCAGGTCGTCGAGCAGGATCATGACCTCACCCTTCTGCTTGATCACCTCGGTGATGCGGATTCGCAGCGCCGACAGCTCGGCACCGGCGATCGGATCCGGCAGCGGGTGCTGCAGGCGCCGCCACTCACCGTGCGCGGATACCTCGCCCAGCAACAGGTTTCGAGCCTCCTGCCCGGCGGACGAGATCCGCGCCGACACCTCGATCGACGCATGCGGCGACCGCACCCACAGGTTCACCGCCGTCAGGCTGCCCGGAATCGACGGTGCCCGACCGGGTTTCGCGACCAGCTCCACCGTAAGATCGTCGTCCGCCGACCGGACGAGCAGCACGAGGGCCCGGTGGTCGGCACCGGTCGCGCCGTCGGCGTAGACGCCGAGATCCTTGTTCGGCGCTCCCTCCGAGAACGTGGTCAGGTGCGTCCGGCTCGCCCCCGTCCCCTCGATCTCCCATTTCTGCTTGTCCTCGAAGTCGTCCAGCAGTACCTCGACCGACGCATCCGACATCGCCACGTCCCCTTCCTCCGCTCACCGACCTGTACCGGCCCTCGAAACCCTACAAGCCCGCACCCCGATCCGGTCCCCGGCGCACGCGATCACGGGGTGGTGAGCGGGCCACCGGCGGCGCGCCAGTCGATCAGGCCGCCGCTCATGTTCACCGCGTCGAAGCCGTTCTCCACCAGCAGATTTGCCGCTCCGGCCGACCGGAGACCGCCGGTGCAGAAGGCGATGAGCAGGCGGTCGTCGGGAAGCTCCAGGCAGCGTTCGGGCAGTTCTTCCAACGGCATGTGGACCGCGTCCGGGATGTGCGTCCGGTTCCATTCGAAGCGACGGCGGACGTCCACGACGAGCGCGCCGTCGGCGACCAGGCGGACCGCCTCGGCGGCGGTGATGGCCGGCGGCCGGCGCAGGTAATGCCGGAACCTCATGCGCCGCGCACCTCCCGTCACACGGTGACCATCGTCAGCGGGCCGCTCAGCACGGGCAGCAGCGCGCCGGCGCGGGTGCGCACCGTCAGGCCGCGACCGAACAGCGCCGTGACGGCGACGGCCAGGTAGAGCGCGCCATGAGCCGGGCCGAGCGCACTCGCGACGGTGCCGTCGTGCACGGTGGCCAGGTTCAGCAGCACGAGGACACTGACGAGTTCGAGTACCGAGAGCACGGCCGGCGTGCGCAGCAACGCGGTCATGCGTAGCTCGATCCGGGACGCACGACCATGAGCACGACGACGACCGCCCACAGCAGGTTGAAGACGCCGGACAGCATGCCGAGGCGGCGCAGCCGGGCGCCGTCGTCGGGGGCGGCGAACGCCTCGCGCTGGCGCGGCGCGATCTGCAGTGCGAGCAGACCGCCCGCGACGGCGGTGAGCACCATCGCGACGATGATCCAGACCTCGGTCGTGCGGCCCTGCACGACGGCGAGCGTGAGGCCGACGACGGGAACCGCCAGCGCCAGCACGCCGTAGACGCGGGTGATGCGATGCAGCAGGCGGGCGATGTCGTGGCTGCGTTCGGCCCGCTCCGCGCCGGCGGGTGTGACGGTCACCGGCGCGTATCGGGGAAACAGGCTGGTGGCCACGGCGACGGGGCCCACGAAGAGGATGCCCGCCACGACATGGACGGACAGCAACAGAGATTCCATAACCTTCAGCCTAACTGAAGGATGTGGAAGTTCACCCGGTCACGGGAATCACATTCCGATCCGGGCACCCGGCCCGGACGTTCAGGGCTCGTCCGCTGTCACTCCTCGACCTCGGCCGGGAGCACGCCGCTGTCCACCGCGCGGACCAGTTCGGCGTGGTCGGCCTCGGTCCGATCGGCGTAGGCGAGGGCGTAGCGGGCGTAGGCGGAATCCATCCTGTCGCCGTCCTCGCAGTAGCCGGCGAGGACTCGCGGATCGATCGAGCGGCTGTGCGCGCGGGCCAGCAGGGCTCCGGCGAGACGGCCGTAGTCGTCGAGGTCGTTGCCCTCCAGCTCGGTGACGTCGATGGAGCCCTTGCGATTTCGGAACTGCCGGACGATGTACGGGTGCTCGCCGATCGTGGCCCAGCCGAGCAGGATGTCGGTCTCGGCCTGCACCAGGCGCGCGCCCTCGACGATCCGCCGGCCGTCGTGCGGCACGGGCGCGAGGCCGAGCGCCTCCCGCAGCGCGGTCGGCCGGGCCTGCTTGGCCTGCAGCACCAGCGCCTCATCGCCGTTGCCGCGCAACAGGATCAGATAGTTGCGCAGTCCGACGCTGCCCGTGCCGACCACGCGGAAGGCCACATCGCATGCGGCGTACCGCTTGATCAGATGGGCCCGCGACTCGCGCAGCGTCTCCACATAGCCGTCCAGGGCGTCGGTCACCTCGGCGGCGACCTCTCCCGAAACCTCGGTCAGCACAGGCGGATCGGCGACGAACCGCCAGTGCGACTCCTCCACCTTCGTCGACTTGGCCGCGACCTTCTCACTGGTGTTCTTCTTCGCCTTCTTACTGGCCTTGGCGAAATCATCGAGCAGCGCGTCGGCTTCGGCCCGGTCGATGATGGATTCGTCGCCGAGCGCCGTCCAGGATTCCAGGAACGGCAGCCGCGCCAGATGGTCGATGGTGCGGCGGTAGCTGCGGGCGGCGTCGTGCGCGGCCTCCTCGCACCGGTTCTCCGACACCCCGGCCTCCCGGCCGGCGAGCACCAGGCTGGCCACGAGCCGCTTCAGGTCCCACTCCCACGGACCGGGCGCGGTCTCGTCGAAGTCGTTGATATCCATGACGATTCGGCCGTCCGCGGTGCCGTACAACCCGAAGTTCGCGGCGTGGGCATCGCCGCACAGCTGCGCGGTCAGGCCGCTGCTCGGTGTCGCGGCGAGGTCGCCGGCCATCAGCGCGGCGCTGCCTCGATAGAACGCGAACGGCGACTCCAGCATCCGCCCGATCCGCAGCGGTATCAGCTCCGGCATCCGGCCGGCGTTGCTCGCCTGCACGAATTCGACGATCGCGGGACGGTCGTCGGGGAGGGCCAGATCCCGGTGCTCCCGGTGGTCGTCGTCCTCCTGCAGCGCCCGGCCGCGCGCGTACGCCTCGTCCGAATCCAGCCACTCGTCGAACATCCCACGCACTCCTCGCTGTCTGCCCCACACCTGCCACCTCAACGTACGCGCAGGTGGGGGCAGTTCCGCGCAGGACTCGGTCAGCCAGGGGCTCGGTCAGCCGTTGTCGGCGTTGCCGGCCTTCCACTCCGCCCACGGGATGTTCCAGTCGCCGAGCCCGTCGATGCCCGACAGCGTCGGGCCCACCGTGTTCTTCACGATCGCGATATCGCCGCGCTTGGCGTTCTGGTAGACCCACTGGGCGTCCGCGGGGCTGAGGTTCAGGCAACCGTGGCTGGTGTTGGAGTAGCCCTGCTGGCCCACCGACCACGGCGCGGAGTGCATGAAGATGCCGCTGTAGGACATCCGCGTCGCGAAATCGACGGGCGTGCGGTAGCCGTTGGGCCCGGTCGCCGCGACGCCGTAGGTGGACGAGTCCATGATGATGTGGTCGAACCGGTCGCTGATGATGTACACGCCGTTGTCGGTGGGGTCGGACGCCTTGCCCATCGAGGTCGGCATCGAGCGGACCACCTGGCCGTTGTGCTCCACCGTCACCGTCTTGGTGTTGTCGTCGGCGGTGAAGATCATCGGGTCGCCGACCGTGAACGCGGAGTGGATGTCGCTGTCGCCGATCAGGCCGTTGCCCAGGTCCTTGCCGTAGGTGTTCACGTCGACCGTGACCCGGGTGCCGGGGGCCCAGAAGTTCTCGGGCCGCCACCGCACCTCACGGTTGTTGACCCAGTAGAACGCGCCCTCCACCGGGGGGACCGTGGTGACCTTGATCGCCTCCTGCGCGGCGCGGCGGTCGGGAATGTTCTCGTCGAACTGCACGGCCACCGGCTGGCCGATGCCGACCACCTCGTCCTCGCCGGGCAGCAGCCACGGATGCGTCTTGACCCGCGGCGCGAGCGTGGTGAAGCTCATCGTGCTCGTGGCCTTGCCGCCCAATCCGATCGCCTCGGCCTGCAGGCGGTAGGTGCGGCCGAAGCCGAGTTGCTCTGTCGCCTGCCAGGATCGGCCGTCCGGGGCGAGCTGACCGCCCACCGCGCCGCCCTCCGGGTTGAGCAGCGTGACGCTCGCGAGCTTGCCGTCCTCGACGCGCAGGTTCAGCGGTGTGGCCGGGGAAACGTTGGCCTCACCGTCCTTGACCGACGAGACCAGCTTCGGCGTGATCAGATCGGCGACCGGGTTGGCCTTGATGGCCGGCCCGCCGCCGGTCGCCCCCGAATCGCTGCACGCGGTCGCCGCCAGCCCGAGCACGGACAGGACGGCCATCGATCCCAGGAACATCTTCGACCGAAATCGGCCCCGCCAAACGCTCATGTGCAACCCCGTTCCATGTTCTCGGCGCCGCCGGGCCGACCCGACGATGCTGCTCGACCCACCACGCTTGCGGGGATCGGTCGAGACCACGCCCCGCCTATTCTGCCAGCCGGAAGGGCCCGAAACGCGCAAACACGACGGGCTCTCCGCACCGGCCTGCCCCTTCATCCGTTCCGGCCGCCCATCCGTTAACAACCGCCGCCACATCTCCCCCCACCGCCCGCGAACAGGCGATTTCACTTTCGCCTCGCCGGGCTGTTATGGTTTTCCCCGCACCCGGAACGGAGCCCACGGGCCCCGTCACCGGTTCACGCATCAGCGCCATTAGCTCAATTGGCAGAGCAGCTGACTCTTAATCAGCGGGTTCGGGGTTCGAGTCCCTGATGGCGCACACTTCCTCTTACCGCAATCAGAATTCCCGTGCCACGTGCTCTAGTGCACTAGAACACGCTCCGTCCGATCCCGTGACCGGCGGTTATCTTCCGTTTCCCCAGTTCGTGCCTCCGGTCTCGACCGATCCCGATACATCGGCATCCACTGAGCCTCGCAAGCTTCGGGGCGGACAACTCGAGTCGATGCCGGCCACGTCCCTCACTCGTGTGCGGGTGGTGCTCGGCTCGGTGCTGGTCAACCACAACGGCCGGATCGCGGAACGCGCCGTGCTCGGTTCGCTGGGATGGGCGCCCGGCGTCCGCATCGATATTCGATCAGTCGCCGAAGGCGTCCTTCATGTCGTCGCAGACCCGAACGGCGCACACGCGATCGCCCGCAACGGCCAACTCCAGATCCCCGCCGTGATCCGCCGCCGCGTCCGGCTGCGGATCGGGCACCGGGTACTGCTGGCCGCTCATCCCGACCGGAACCGGCTGATCATCGTCTGCGAATCCGTCCTGCACGAGGTCGTCACCGAGATCACCACCGTGATCGACGGGGGTGAACCGCAGTGACAACCCCGGCCGCCACCGGTACCGAACTCGACGCCGCCCGCACCCTGCTGGCCCGCATGGGCATCACCCCCGCCGACCTGCTCGACATCCGCCCGGCCGCACCGACCTTCGCCGAATACATCCCCACCGTCCGGGACAGGGTCACCTCACCGTCGACCCTGCGCACCTACAACACCCATTGGAAACGCCTCGAACGCGAGTGGGGCACCCGCCGCATCGACGAGCCGAGCCAGGGCGAGGTCACCGCCATGCGCGATACCGCGCGGCAAGGTGCCAAACACGACCGCAATGCCCGCGACGGCCGCGGTGCGGCCGAGGCCATGATCGGCGCACTGCGGTTCCTGTACCGGCACGCCGAGGACGACGGGCTGATCCGGCCAGGCGACAACCCGGCCAAGCGAGTCGCCAAACCGCGGCGCGCCCCGTCGACCCGGCGCGGGCTGCCGCTCGAGCAGCTCGCGGATATTACTCGCGTGGCCGCGACCACCGGCAACGACCCGGACCTCGACACTCTGTTGCTGCGGCTGCATGCCGAAACGGCGTGCCGTCGCGGTGGCGCGCTGGGTCTGCGGCCCGAGGATCTGGACGCCGGGAATTGCCTGATCTTCCTGCGGGAGAAAGGCAAGAAGTCCCGGTGGCAGCCGGTGTCGCCGACACTGATGGCCAACCTGCTCCACCACGCCCGCGAGCGCGGCGCACGACCGGACGAGCAGTTGCTGCGCTACCGCAGCGGCAAGCCGATCACCCGCCGCCGCTACGACGGCCTGTGGACACGGATCGGACTCGAGTTGCCGTGGGTGGAGAAACAGCAGATCAGCATTCACTGGCTGCGGCACACGACCCTGAAATGGGTGGAGCGCAACTTCGGGTTCGCCGTCGCCCGCGCCTACGCCGGGCACGCCGAAAGCAAATCCGACGGCGCCACCCCCACCTACGTTCGCGCCGACCTCGACGAGGTCGCGCTGGCGCTGGCCACCCTGACCGGCGAACCGCATCCCCTGGCGCTCGCCGCCTGACCCTGACCCGACTCCGAAAAGGAGGTCGTCATGTTCCGAGTTGAAAGCAAATCTGTCTCGCCCGCCGCTCAAGCCGAGTTCAGCGCGTGGGCACTACGACGTGCGCACGCTCTCGTCTTTGTTCGTCGACTTCGTCGGCACACCACACCCGAAATATCCCGGCGGACGCGGGTGATCCGCGAAATCCGTTGGGCCGCAGTCGTCGCCGCCGCCGAAATCGGGGCGGCGAAGGTTCGCAGGCGGCTGCGGATCGCTGGGGGTACGCGATGAACCCCGCCAGCTACGACATTCGCACAGTTGTCATCGCGATCGATCAGCACCCGCTCGCGGTGTGCCTGACCGCACTCGCCGTACTCGTTGTCCTCACCATCACAGTCCGGTGCAGCCGTCGACTCATCGGTCGCGCGCACCATCGCGGCTGGCAGAGCGAGAAGGCGGGCACGGTGCTGGCAGCGCTCATCGCGACGGGCGTCAGCGCGCAAGGCATGTGGATCTTCATGGGCGACACGCTGCAGTTGACGACCACGCTGCGGGTGATGTTCTTCGGGTTCCTCGAAACCATGACCATCACCAGCGCCATCCGAGCCCGCGCGGCGCAACGCGCCGCCGGTTCGGCCGGCGTCGACGGTGTCGCCATGTGGATCCTGACAGGTCTGAACGCGATCCTGTCGGCCACCGAGGCAGACAACCTCGGCACCGTGCTGATCCGGTTGAGCGCGCCCCTGGTCGCCGCGTGGGGCTGGGAGCGCAGCATGGCCTTGGAGCGGCACCTGCGCACCGGCCACGGCGCCCGCATCAACTGGCGCATCACCCCTGCGCGACTGCTCGCCCGGCTCGGACTAACCGATCCCAACCCGCAACGCAGCGCTTCCGACGAGGCAGCCCAACGCAGCTTGATCGCTGTCGCGCTCGCGGTGGACGATGCGAGGGTACTGCGCGACAGCACCAATCCGAACCTCCGCAAGGTGCGCAAAGCGCAGCAGCGGCTCCGGCAGGCGATGCGCCGCGCTGCCGCGGACGGTGGGTTGATCCCGGTGGAGGGCCGTGACCGCCGCGAGGTGCTCCTCGACCACATCGCCGTCCTGCGCAGCACGTCCGCACTCCTCGATCTGGACATGCCGAATCCGTGGCCGAGCATCGGCTGTGGCGAATCCGCCGCAGAGTCCACGATTCGTCTGCTGCGCAGCGATGCGCAGCAGGACGAATCCGGCGGCGAGCACGGCGCTGACCTACCTGCGCGGCTCGCGCCAGGGCCGTCGCTGTCTCGTGTCGCGGACGGCGACCGTGCCACCGAGGCACGCAACGGTGCGCACCGAGACCCGGCTATGAACGGACAGACGAAGCGGTTGCACGTGATAACCGACCGCAATCTGTGGGCGACGGTGGCCGAGCAGGTATGCGCCGACGACCCAGCGCGTCGACGGCAACCCGACGAGGTCGAGGCGATCCTGCGGCTACACCACGACGAGCATCGGACTTATCCTCAGATTGCCCGCGAGGTCGACGGGTTCAGCAAACACGCCGTCGGCCGGGTGATCCGCCAAGCCCGCAAATACCATTCAATCCAGCAGGCAACCACAGGCCGAGGGAGCACACTGTGACCGAGCGTGATCACGGCAAGCGCTTCGACCGCATCGCCAAGCTGCTTACCCAGGCTGCCAGCGTCGCGGGAACGCCGGAAGCCGACGCATTCACCGACCGCGCCTTCCGGCTCACCGCCGCAGCCGGGATCGATCGGTCCGGCTGCCAAGAGTCCGCCATCGTGCGCCGTGACTTTCCTGTCGAAGGCGATTTCCTGGATCAGCGGATCATGCTGCTCACCCGGATCGCCATAGCACTGCACTGCGCCTATGCGTACTGGTTGTTCAGCCCGACCACATCGTCGGTGGAGATATACGGAACACCAGAGAACATCGACCGCGTCCGAGTTCTCTACGAACCGCTACAGGCACGCATGTTCCGGCAGGCGATGTCCTCATCCCGACCGCCATCGTCCGGCTTGTCACCGGAAGAACACCGGATCAGCTGGATGCAAGGGTTCACCCTCAGCATCCGGGCACGCCTACGCGAAGCAGAGGCAGCTGCGGCGGTCGACGCGGACCGACGCGACGGCACCGACGTCCACACCCGCAGACACACGACCGATGCCGAACGAGCCGACGCTGAGAAGCGACGGCAGCTGCCAAAGGTACGCCGCCGCACTTTCAACCAGAAGCTCGGGCGCGACGCACTCGTCGAGGGTTACCGTGCTGGCCAGAGCACCGACGTGCAGTGAGGACGATAGCCGATCGGGGCGCCGACAATGCTCGCCGAGTCGGCGCTCTACCTGACTCAGGCGTGCCCGGATTGCGTGCTCAGTCGCGACGTCAGCCACTCGTGGCGGACACGGACACCGGATACAAACGACACAGGGGCCATGCGGCGAAGAGTTGTTCCGGTGAAGCGGCAGTACGAAACGGTACCGTGGCCGGACGTGACAATATTGAGCCACGTGCAGTCGTGGGCACAATCCTGGCTTCTACGTCGCCGTAGGCCAGAAATACAAGAGCAGGGACCAGTGCCGCCGCCGGTCATCCGGACCGGCAGGCTGGCGGTACTGTTCGATGCCGAGAACGTCTCCGCGGGCAAGGCGGGCGCGGTGCTGGCGTCCGTCGCCGACCATGGCGAGGTGGGGATCAAACGCGCCTATGGCGACTGGAGCCGCCCCCACCTTGTCAGTTGGTCTCTCACAGCTCGCGCCTACGGGATCCGTGCCGTGCACGCACCAGCCATGTCACCCGGCAAGAACACCGCTGACCTGGCGCTCGTCGCGGAGGCGATCCAACTGGCCTACACCGCAGATCTATCCGGGGTCGTCATCGTCAGCAGCGATTCGGACTTCACCGACCTCGCGCTTCGGCTGCGTGAAGCCGGGCACGTCGTGTTCGGGTACGGCGAACGCCGAACCCTTCCACCGTTCGTCGCCGCGTGCGATCAGTTCGTCTTCCTCGATAATCTCACCTCCCCCGAGAGTGGCCCAGCCAAACCCGCCACCGCCCCGGCCCGAAGAACCGCGTCGAACCCAGCGCTCGACTCCTCGAAGAAACCCTCGCCGCAGAACGATGGCAATGGGTTACCGGTGCATGCCGCGGACCGGCTGCGGGCTCTCGTGGACGCCACCGCATCCGCTGACGGTTGGGCCAACCTCGCCACCGTATGCAGCCGCCTCCATGCCGAGTCCCCGAACCTTCATCTGCTTCCTGCCGACAAGCGCAATAAGCCCGGCCGCTACCTCAAAACTTGCGGCCTGTTCGACGTGGCCAACCGGAGTCCCGGCGACGGGAAACCGAAGGTCACATTCCTGCGCAACAAATCCTCAAACAAGTCCTCGTCAGGAGTATCTCCCGTTGGACAGAAATAGCCCTGGAGGCGGGCCGGTTACCGCGGCCACGGCACAAGCGGCGGGCTGCGAATACCTGATGGACAAAAATCGTGGCAGCGTCTTCAGGTCAGTACGTAGTTGATCGGGTTATTCGAGAACCCCAGCCGGGATGTATGGGAGGAAGATCGCTCAGCTGGGGGTCCGGTGGCATGGGTGTCTGTGTGTCGTCGCCGTCCCAGCGTCTCCCATACTGGTCGGGGATCGTGCCCCAGCCCCAATACGGGCAAGGCAGATCGGGCTCGACACCGACCGCCCGCACGGGATCGATGCGGCTGTCGGCGACGGTACAAAGATGGGTCCAGCAGTCTCCGAGGTCGAAGATGTAGACGAATTGCTGACCGAGATCGAGGTGGCTCAGCCTGGTCTTGCCGCTGCCGAGCACGATGCCGGGTTCGTCGAAGTCGGGGTCCGGTTCACCGATACGAAGGCCGTTACCCAGTTCGAACTCGTGCAGATGGCTTCGATCCCAACGGGCGAACGCATCGTCGATCGCTGTGGCCAGCTCGGCGAACGTATGCCGGCGGGCTGCTGCGAATATCCGACCCGGCCGCGGCCACAACTCGTCGCCACCACCGCTGACGAGATCAATCCGGATGGACAGCCACGTGCTACTCACGACGTTGATCCTGCCATTCACACTCGCCCGGTTTCGCGATAAACGCTGACCGTCTTCCCTGCAAGGTTGCAACCCCTGCCGGATAGCTCCCGGCAGCCCTACGCGCGTGGCTCTGCCGTCGAGGTCAGACCGCATGCGGACCGTTCGGTGCCGGCAGCCGGGGCTGCCCCGTCGTCGGCGCCGCCATCGACACTTGAGTTCCCCGCGCGGACGCCGGCAACCGTCGCCGGAGCTGTACGATCGCGCCTCACAGTGCGTACCGATCGGGGTGCGGCTTCGGCTTGCGAAATGTCCTCCGATTGCTGGTCCGATGCAGCAGCGATCAGACGTCTCGCTTCTCGGCTTGTCAATCCGGTCCGGTCGGCAATAACGGGTAGCGCCTCACCGCGTCGACTCATTCTCGCAAGACATCCTGCTTGCTTCAGCTTCAATTCTTGGACGACAGCCTGATGGCGTTCCCGGGCACTTCTGATCACAGCATCGCGATCGGAGTCGGCCGTCGCGATCTCCTGTTCCAGAACCAAGTAATCGATGAGGTCTGCCTCGTTCTTCCGGTCCCGTTCAGCCTGCTCCGCGCGCTCGCGAGCGAGGCGCTCGCGCGCTTCACGACGTGCGACGATCGCTGCAGCTTTCTTACGAACCACCACTGCACTCCTCACTTGCCAAGCACACCTTCAATTCGCAATCCATTATACTTCTTGACATTTGCCGCATTCTGACCTAGCCATTTAAATACATGCCCAACTGTCACCGACTCGCCCCTTCCACACCTCTTGCACCGAGGATAACAAAACAATAACGACGGCTATAATATATGTAGTGACAGCGACGCTGCATAAGATTTCTGCTGGGAGCGGGTACGAGTACTACGTTCGGCAGGTTGCTGCGTGCGATGCCTCGGATCGGGGCCGTTCCGCGCTGGCGGACTACTACACCTCGAAGGGCGAATCACCCGGTTCGTGGTGTGGGTCCGGGCTGGTGGCGTTCGGTGACGTCGATACCGGTGACCTGGTGTCGGAGGGCCAGATGAAGGCGCTGTTCGGGGAGGGCCGGCATCCGAATGCGACCAGTATCGAGGAGCAGATCCGCACGGCAGAGATCGCCAAAGGCGCGAAGGCGAAGGACGCAGCGCGGGCGGCGTTGGCTGCCACTCGGCTGGGCAACCCCTACAGGATCTACGCGGAGGGCGGGGCGTACAGGCAGCGGTGCGCGGAGGCGTTCGCTGCCGCCAACGTCGCTCGCGGCGAGCCGCCGAACGCGGCGCTGCCCGACGAGCAGCGGGCGGTGATCCGCTCGAAGGTCGCGCGGGAGATGTTCGCCGAGGAGTTCCATCGAGCCCCGGCCGACGATCGGGAGTTGTCCGGGTGGGTTGCCCGCAATTCTCGCAACGCCACCACCGCCGTCGCGGGATTCGACTTCACTTTCTCCCCGCCGAAGAGCGTGTCCGCGCTCTGGGCGATCGCGCCGCGCGTGGTCGCGGACAAGATCACGGCGGCGCACGACGCCGCCGTGGCCGATGCGCTCGCGTATCTGGAGCGCCACCACACCTACACGAGGGTGGGTCGCCACGGCTGCCGTCAGGTCGACGTCGAGGGCTTGGTCGGGACCGCGTTCGTGCATAGAGACAGCCGCGCGGGTGACCCGGATCTGCACACGCACCTGGTGATCGCGAACAAGGTCCGCACGCTCGACGGCGGCTGGTATGCCCTCGATGGCCGGTTGCTCTACCAGGGCACCGTGACGGCGTCGGAGGTCTACAACAGCCGCTTGGAGAAGCATCTGGCGCTCATAGTCGGGGTGGTATTCGAGACCGTTCCGCATCCCGATCCGTCCAAGCGGCCGACCCGGGAGATCGTCGGGGTCGATCGCGAACTGTGCCGGCGCTGGTCGCGGCGCCGCGCCCGGATCGAGACTCGTCTCGGCGAGCTGGCGACCGGGTTTCAGCACCGTCACGGTCGCGAACCGACCTCGAAGGAGATGCTCGGTTTGGCGCAGCAGGCGACCCTGGACACCCGCGAATCGAAACACGAGCTGCGGTCGCTGGGCGAGCAACGCGCCAGCTGGTGGGCCGAAGCCGTCGAGGTGCTCGGCTCCCCCGCCGCGGTTGTTGCGATGGTGCACGCGGCCTGCCATCCACCCCGCACCGAGCCGGAAACGATTGACGCCGTGTGGGTTTCCCGCGTCGCGGACGAGGTGATCGCCACGGTGTCCGAGGAGCGTGCCACGTGGCGGGAAACCCATGTCCGGTCCGAGGCGGAGCGCCGGGTTCGAGGCCGGGTTCCCGCCGACCGGTGGGAGGCCACGGTGGAGTCGGTCGTGGCCGCGGCGTTGGCGCCGAACCGTTCGATCGCGCACCGCATCCCCGACCGGATCGCGACGCCCGCGCTGCTCGTGCGCCGCGACGGTTCGGAGGTCTACCTGACGGCCGGTGCGCAGCAATACACGTCCGCGCGGATCCTCGCCGCCGAACGGCGCCTGCTGGCCGCCGCCCACCATCGTGGCGCCACGACCGTCACCGACGGCACCGTGGATGCGGCCGTGCGCGCGTTCGCCGACCGGAACTCCGGCCGCGGGCTCAACGCCGGGCAGGAGGCCCTCGTGCGGCATTTCGCGACCTACGATGCGCAGTTCACGGTAGCGACGGCACCCGCCGGCACGGGCAAGACCACCGCCATGCGGGTGCTCGCACGAGCATGGACCACCGAGCGCGGCGCGGTGCTCGGGCTGGCCCCGACCGCGGCCGCCGCGGCGGTGCTGGGCGAGGACATCGAGGCCCCCACCCGCACCATCGACAAACTCACCCACACCCTCGAGCGAATCCTCGCCGGGGACGATCCGGTCGTCCCCGAGTGGATTCACGACATCGGCCCGCACACGTTGGTGATCATCGACGAGATCGCCAAGACCGGCACCCTGAAGCTGGACCTGGCCGTCGCGTTCCTGCGCCGGCGCGGCGCGAAAGTGGTCGGCATCGGCGACGACCACCAGCTCGCCTCCGTCGCCGCCGGCGGCATCGTCCGCGACATCGTGCACGCCACCGACGCGCACACCCTGACCTCCGTCATGCGGTTCGTCGACCCCGACACCGGAGAACGCACCGCCGAAGGCCCGGCCAGCCTCGCCCTGCGCCGTGGCGACCCGGCCACCATCGGCTACTACCTCGACAACGACCGCATCCACTCGGGCACGCCGGCCGCGATCCAGGACGCCGCGTACACCGCGTGGAGTGACGACACCGCGGCCGGGCGCGACACGATCATGCTGGCGCCCACCCACGACATCGTGCACGCGCTCAACGAACGCGCCCGCGCCGACCGACTCGCCGTCCTGCTCGGTTCCGGCGGGTCGGTGGGCCGGCAAGCCGAACTGGACGACGGCCTGCACGCCAGCGTCGGCGACGTGATCATCACCCGCCGCAACGAGCCGCGGCTGCGCATCTCGACGACCGATTCCGTGCGCAACGGATACCGGTGGCTCGTCACCGCCGTCGGTCCGGACGGCAGCATCACCGCCACGCACCTGAAGTCTCGGCGACGCGTCACCCTGCCGCCCAGCTACGTCGCCACGAACGTCGACCTGGGCTACGCCTCCACGATCAGCACCGCCCAGGGCATCACCGTCGATACCTGTCACGGTGTCCTCGCCGGGCAGGAAGACCGCGCCCTTCTGTATGTGATGCTCACCCGCGGCCGATACGCCAACCACGCCTACGTACCCACCGCACCCGACGGCAGCGAACACAGCCCCTGGACCTACGAAGCGCTGCACCCGCCCACCGTCGTCGACACCCTCACCGACATCATCAGCCGCGACGGACACCAACGTTCCGCCACCACCCAGCAGCGCGAAATGCACAATCCGAGCGTGCGTCTCGGCCACGCCGTCGACGCCTACACCGACGCCATCGGCGCCGTCGCCGAACACCTCGCCGGCCCCGACACCATGACCCGCATCGACGAAACAGCCGATCAGATCTACCCAGGACTGACCGACCAACCCGCCTGGCCAGTACTGCGCGGACACCTCGCCACCCTCGCCGTCGAGGGACACGACCCCATCGACGCGCTCCGCGTCGCCGCCGACGAACGGGAACTCGACACCGCCGACGATGCCGCCGCCGTCCTCGACTGGCGACTGGACCACACCGGCAACCACTCCGCCGGCACCGGCCCGCTTCCCTGGCTACGCGCCGTACCCACCGCACTCACACGCGACCCCGTCTACGGCCCCTACCTGGCCACCCGCACACGGCTCGTCACCGACCTCGCCGCGCAGGTCGCACACCGAGCCCGGCGATGGACAACCGCGTCGGCGCCGACCTGGGCGCAGCCATTAGCAGGCGTCGACGCCGGCCTTCTCGACGACCTCGCAGTCTGGCGTGCGGCCCTGCATATAGACGACGCTGATCGCCGGCCAGTCGGGCCACCACGCCGATACCCGCTAGCCGAGAAGCGGCATCAGGACCGGCTGCACCGCCGGATCATCGAGATCCTCGGCAGCCATCCCGGCCATGCCACCAACCGGTGGGCCACACCCGCCCACCAAATCAGCCCTCGCATCCTCGACGATCCGCACTGGCCGCTGCTCGCCGAACAACTCGACCTCGCACACCGCGCAGGATTCGACGCAACGAACCTGCTGCGTACCGTCGCCGACCGCCGGCACCTGCCCGACGAACTCCCTGCCGCCGCGCTCTACTGGCGACTGGTCAGCGAACTGGAACCCGGCGCACTCGCGGCAGCGAACAACCACCTGCAGCCCGCATGGACCGCCACGCTGGCAGACGTTCTCGGTGACGACCTCGCCACCCGGGTGTTGAGCGACCCCGCATGGGCCCAACTCGTCGCCGCGATCGAAGCCGCCGACCCCAACGAATGGCCACCCCAGGTACTGCTGGACTCGGCCTACGCACTCATCACCGCAACCCGTACCGACAAGCGAAACACCGTCCAACCACACGAGCTGACCACCGCCATGGTCTGGTGGATCGACAACATCGTCCACCACACCGCCACCCCATCGACCGACCTTCCCCCCGAACCACCCGACCCCCACGCCGACGAAGAAGCCGCCGCCCGCGCCGGCATCACCGACCCCGACAGCCCGATCGAACCCGACGACGAACACCCACAGCCCTGGGCATCGCCAGCCGGATTCACCAGCGAAACGCCCGACGACAACTACTTCGAGGCGCTGCTCGCAGACCAGCCGCCCAGCGAAGCCGACCAGTGGCAGCTCACCGAAGACAACGACTTCGACTGGGCAGCGGCCGCACTCCATGCCGCCGAGACCAGCCCTCGCCGATACCCGAACCTGTCACTCGCCGAGCAATCCGACCAACTTCACAAGGACCTGGACGACCAGGCGCGGTTGATAGAGGAGCTGCAAGCCGAGATCGACGCCCACAACCCCTTGCGCGACATCGGGATCACCGACCCGGACGTACTCGAACTCCGCACCCGATCCGACCAGCAACGGCCCCACCGAATCGCCTGGCTCGACGCCATGGAGCGCCACCTCGACGCCGAAATACAGGCAGCAACCGACCGCGCCCGACGCCACGAACTCGCGGCAGAACTCGACCGAACGAACGGACACGACCCACAGATCGCCGAACTCAAAAACCTGATGGACCAAGCAGGACCAGCCGTAGCCGCCGAATACGCCGACACGGTCGCCGCCCTCCAGGCAGCACCCGACAACGTCAGCACTCGGCTCGACCTGCACTTGGCCGAACTAATGGCATCCAGCTCGACCAAGGCAGCCGAGGAAGCCAAAGCGGAGGTCGAAGCCGCACGAATCGCGCTGGTCGAATTCGCCGGTGGCCCAGAGCAACTCGTCGACGAAACAGACGTACAGCTAGCCCACCTGAACTCCAGGTTCCATCTTCGCGACCAACTCACCCACGCCCAACAACAGCTACAGGAAACCAAAACCGAGCTATTCCGCGTCACCAGCCTCCGCCGCACTGAACACGCGCAGGCAGCCGATCAAGCAGTCATTGATCGAAGTGGCGACCCGATCTGGCGGCTGACCGACAGCCAACTGGACAAGCTGATCAGCAGCCTCCGCCAGCGACTCGCCGTCATCGCCCCACCCAATCCAGCCCACGATCCCGATCAAGCCGACCGACACGTCAGTATCGCGATCGGCTCGAAGGCCGACGTGGCGCGATTCGAACAGCGGCTGACGGAGGCACGCGAGGAGCGGAAGCGCCGAACAGCGCTCACCGACGACCAACGCACCCACGACGCCGCGCTCCGCACGCGAGCTGTAGACGCTTCTGCCCGGCGACACGATAATGTCGCTCCCATACCACCGCCTGCGCAGGATCAGACCACGGATTTGGGCCTCTAGAGGCTGTTTGAGAAGTGACCTGTCAGGTTTGTGGTAGGCGGGCAAGGCGGCGGTTCATCTGGAGGATGGCGGCCCATCGGACCATCGTGATGTGTTGTCGGGGAAGGCGTTCGTAGTCGCGAGCGCAGCGTCGTCGTCGGCTGATCCAGGCGAAGGACCGCTCCGCGACCCAGCGGCGGGGAAGGACATGGAAGCCGGTGAGCTTTTCGCGTGGTCGGTGGACGATGTCGATGGCCAGACCGAGCAGGTCTTCGCAGTGGTCGCTGAGCGGGCCCTCGTAGCCGTGATCGGCCCAGACACGACGGATACCACGGCGACCAGCCCAGTACAGTGCCTTCCAGGCCGCGTCGCGGTCCTGCACGGAGGCGGGGGTGACCAGCACCGAGACCAGCAGGCCGAGGGTGTCGGTGACGATGTGACGCTTGCGGCCGTTGACCTTCTTGTAGTGGTCGAATCCGCTGGTGTCGCGGCCCACGACACCTTCGGCGGACTTGTGCACCGACTGCGAGTCGATGCATCCGGCACTCGGATTGCGGTTGCGCCCCAAAGCGATACGTAGACTGCCGCGCAGCGCGTCGACCAGGTCGGCGGTTGCGCCGTCGTCTGTCCAGCGCCGCATCAGGGCGTAGACGGTCTGCCAGGGCGGGAAATCGGCGGGGAGACTGCGCCATTTGATGCCGTTGTCGACCAGGTAGAAGATCGCATCGACCACGGCACGGCGATGATGTTTCTCCGGTCTGCCACCAAGTTCGGTCAGCGCCAGCGGGGCTGGCAGCAGTGTCACCAGGACCGCCCACTCGGCGTCGGTGGTGTCGGAGGGGTAACGGCGGGTGCGGGTGGCGCACCCGCAGGTGCAGGCTGTACCCGGTGTCCGGCGGGCCGGACCGGCAAGGTTCAATGACATCGGCGGGTTGTTGTGATCGCGAGTGTAGGCAACTCAGCGATACCAGCAACCCGCCCCCGACCCGGTGCGACACACCGAAAAACCTTGCTGCCGAGCCATTCTCGGCGTTCTTCCTGTCATCACGAACCAGATCGGACCACCCCAGACGGTTCAGCGAACAGAGCCGCATCACCTACCACACGTCCCGACCGACCTTCTCAAACAGCCTCTCTAGTACCAATGCCGCACTGAAAGGTGGGTGCTATCGGCGACCATGCCTGCCGCCCGGGGCCGCGGATAGAGCGCGGCCTTATAGGCGAAAGGTAGCGGTTCGACTACGGATAAGAAGGTTGAGTTCGATTCCGCTACTCGCCGCCCGTCGGCCACTTCACAAGGGCCTGGCCAGCCAGATGGTCCATGCCGTTGAAGGTCATGACCGGGTGGCCGTACAGCTCATAACCGTCGGCGAGCAGCTCGTTGACCAGCCGCTCGAAGTGCGCCCAGTCGGACTTCCCCGGAACGCCGGCGATGAACCGGTAGTGCGGGATCCCGGGCCGGGGTGTCAGCCAGGCATCCTGTGTAGTCCACGCGCCGTCGCCGCGTTCGGCCGGTGCCCTCCCCTCGCTGTGCTCCATCAACCAATTATGGCCGGGATGGACTCGCGGGCGGGAGGATTCGCGAGGCCCGGCCCGCTGGCGCCGGGGTGGGAAGTCCGACCTGCGGCGGCGACCGCCGCAGGTCGAGCGCGCCGCCTGTCCCTCGTCCCGGCAAACGTCGGTTCAGTGACCTGAAACACAGTCAGTCCGGTCGGGCATCGCGGTATTTTCCCCGCTTCCAGAGCCGGTTCACAGTGTCCGTTATCGAATTGCAATGCATGCCAGCTATCGAACAGCACACTTTCGCCGGGTTGCATTCTAGTGTTGACCTGGTGATTCCCTTGCCGACATTGCAGGCCGGATGTGTTCCGGACAGCCTTATGTCACCGGATTGTGGGGCGTTTCCCCTGCTCTCCAGGTCAGGGGATCGAGTACAGTCCAACAGCAGGTAACGCACATGATGTGACCCATCTCACAATATTGGCGTTGGTTGGTCGCATCGTTGTTGTCCTGAGCAACGACGCTGGGAGAACGGGCGTTACCGTATGGATGTCCTACTAAAAGGAAATGCTCGGATTCGCAGGGCGCTGACCCTGACGAACCCGAGCATCTCCGGGGCAGGTCACCTGCGCGACGACGAGGCCAATCGAGCGATCGCGCGAAGTGACACAGCAGACAGCCTGGCGAGTGTCGCCAGGCTGTCTCTGTTAGTCAGGGACGCGACCACCGCGGCGGCATCGAGTCCCATAGCTACAGCCTGGACCAACTCTCCGACTGTCACCGGCCGGCGCGGGCGCGGAGCCTTCTGCCGGTCGGAGTCCGATTCGGACGGATCGTGATCCACCGAACCTCCTTTACTGCCGGACCACCTGGATGGTGGTCGGGGCTCTTGGCCCGCTTTGCGCCAAAGGGGGCTGAGGGCAGTACGGAGACTCGAGGAGGATCAAGCAATCGCCGCGTCGAACAAACGGTCAGTCTAGAGCGCGTCACCGTCATGCATCTGCAGAGACACCGCGCCACATTCCATCCGGTCTTCCTCGGTCGATCATCCAATCCGATCGGATGGCCCACCAGCGCGGTCGAACTCGGGTACGCCCGTGAGCCACGCGCTATTGGATCACCCCTTCAATCCGGAAAAGAGACGACACGCCGTAGTGCATCCCACGGCCGTCTCATTTCCCGTGCTATCGAAATTTCACCTGTGGCGAACTAACGGTGTTCACTTCACGGGGCACGCCGGACAGGACCCGGCGCCACGAACCCGCTCTTCGCCATTTTCCTTGTGCCCCAGTGCTGTTCGAGTACTGCGGTGAGCATCCTCGTCTTCGCAGGTTCCGGTAGCGCCGCGATGATCTCGCTGACCACCCGGGGGTGCATGTCGACGAGCATCTCCGCGGCCACGCGGGGTTTCGCGATGGCGAGGTTACCGATCGCGGACCGGTCGCCGTCACGGGCGCTGGGCAGTACGACTCCGTGCATCGAGCGGGTGCGCGGCGGGCTCTCGCCGGCGAGCACCCTGTTGAACTCGGCCCGCGTCCACGCTTCGGCCCACGCCTGGTCGGACTGCCACGGCCGCTGCTGCTCCTCGGACTCGAAAGTCACGGTCGACCGATTCCGCAGCGCGATCACGATCGCCTGGAACAGCGACGCGTTCGGGCGTCGCCGACCGGTGAAGATGTCCGACAAGGTTGTGACCGAGGCCGTGACCTTGTTCGTGCGGACATGGAACGAGTGAAAGTTCACCTCCGGCGCCAGGTCGCGCAGCGGGGGGTTCCCGGCAGCCACTTTCAGCCGACGCAGCTCGTGGGCGAGATCGCCGAACGTTTCGACCAGATCCGGCCGCGGCCGCCAGTCACGAGTGCCTCCGACCGCCAGCTCTCGCGGTCTCGGATACCCCTCCTCCTCGTCATCGTCTTCGCCGTCCTCACCGCTCTCTCCCGGCCGCCGGCGTGCGCGCAGCGCCTGGGACAGCACCTCCCAGTACGCCTTCCACGTCGAAAGTTCGGCAGGAGTCGCCCCGCAGCACTTGAGGATGTCTTCGGTGACCGGCCACGTCGGAAGCCGTTTGCCACCTACGGCGGCGGCGATCGTGGACCGTCCCCACTTAGTGAGCTTGGCGATTTCCCGATAGGTCAGGCTCGGGTCACGAGCCAACTGTTCCTGCAGTTTCGCCGCGAAGCGGGCGACCGGATCACTGCCCTCGATCGGAGTTCGTTTGCGTCCCATCGAGATCACTCAGCCCAACAGCAGGAGCCCGACCGGCGGGCCCGCGCGAAGCGCACCGGCCGCAGTCGGCGAGAACACGACGGAGACTCCGCCTCCGACACGGCGAGTCGTACACGGAATGTCGTCGAAAACATCAGTGGCGGAAAGCCGTTTGCATAGCAGTGTCTGCCGCGTAGAGAGAGGGCGGGGCATCGAGTTCCTTCTTATTTCGGACACTTCGGTCATTCGGGATGGAACGGGAAACGAGCAGTGCAGCGGTGCGAGAGCGGGTGAGCAGCCCGAACCCTCCGGTTTGCACGGCCTCTAATCGTGCACTGCCGAACCGTCCAGCGGAACAGAAATTGAAGACCAGATTGTCCGGACCTTGCCGAATGCCGAACCGTTGTCCGGTTGTCCATAGAATTATCGGACAACCTTATGAAAACCCGATGACCACAGCGCATTCCGATACACTCCGTCCCGGATCTGTTCGGCTTTGTCCGACCCCGTACATCACCTCGCGAATGCCTCAATGAAGAGCACATCCTTACCAATCTCGCGGGTGTGCTTACACCTCCGCGAGGAGGGCCGGGCCGGTGGAACGGGACGCCTCTCGGGTGGAGTACCTGGAGCAGCGGGTACTCCACCCTCATTCGGCACGAGCCGATCTCGACGGGGCTGGCATGCATCGACGAACGCGCACGGACCGCGACTGCCCGGCCCATGATGATCGCCTCGCCGATGCTTTGAGCGCTGTTGCGGCCCAGGGAGATCGAGGTTCCGACGAGCGGGATGGGGTTCGACGGGACCACCGAAAACCGGGCGGATATGACGTAGCCGCTGGTCAGATGACTCGATCAGCAGGTGCCCGTACTGTTGGAAGAGCCAAAGCACCAGCGCCTCAGGGGGTTTGCGATGCCCAGTTTGGAAGAGCTGTACAACGAGCTTATCGCGAAGTCGAAGCAGCTCGGCCACGATCCCGATCCCGTCCGTGTGCGCACGCTGCGGGAAGAACTCGACCTACTCGACGACCGGGTCCGCCGCGAAGTGCCGGCGGGCAAACGGCACTACGAGCTGACTCTGCTGAGCAGCGAGGCCGATACGTTCCTGACCGCCGCAGATTCCCGCATTCAGATCGCCCGCAGCGTCGCCCGCGCCGCACGCGAACGCGAAGCACACGACGCGGCGCACCCGAACATCCTGAGTCCGCGCAGCGCGCTCGGGGACTGGAGGCCCGGCGACGCGCTCGGCCGGGCCGTGCACAATCGCCGAGAGGGCCTCGATCGCGAGCGCTGACCACCGAAACCACTGTGGTGCATGCCGAGTCGTCGGCCGCATCGAACGCAGAAGGGCCACCAACCGGTGGGCCCTTCTGTCTGGACAACACATGCCCTGTTGTCAGTGCGACGCTCTACCAACTGAGCTACACCCCCATGAGTGGAGGCGACGGGGCTCGAACCCGCGACCTTCGCAGTTGCCGACAAGCATATACCGGTGCACCGACAGCCTTGCCGACACACGCGATTCCCGTTGAAGCCGCCAAGCCTTGCTGACCCGGCGGGCCACAGATCGACCCCCCGATCGGGCTGTGGACCGCCGCCTCCCCTGTCAGCCCGGCCACCCCGCTACCGAACCGTCGCCTCCGCGACCTCGACCAACTCATCGACGCTGAAGTACATGGCGTCTACGCTGAAGGACCGCTCTCTCATCCGAGACCGGAAGATCGGCTGGTACACCTCCAACTTCGCCTGGTAGTAGGGCAAACATCGGTGATGCGAGTTGCCGTCGTCGCCGATCTCCTCCAGGCGGGGCACGATTTCCTGCCAGCGAGGAAGATGCCGGTCGGGACTGACCAGGTACTGCGTGTAGGTCAGCAACCGGCCTTCCAGATCGTCCGCGAGGTCGAAGCCGTCGAACTGCAGCCTGCGGATCCGGTCCTCACCGAGCACTGCCCTGTCCTCCGGGCTGAGCTTGTCGATGCTCGCACCGAGTACGCGGAACATGTCCAGGATGTCCCAGACCAGCTCGCACTCGCTACGAGTCATCTCGGCGCCGATCGTCCCGAACACCGCTTCGTACTCCCCGGCGAATCCTTCGTCGAGGATCTCGGCCTGCTGGTTGTAGTGATCGGCCTCGTCCGGATGCAGCGCCGCCAGAATCTTCGCCTGCTGCGAGAGCAACAGCCGTTCGGCCATCGTCAGCGAAACCGGCACCTCACGGCGATCCAATCCCCGGATGTCACGGCCGAGCAGATCATCGATCTGATCTCGCAGGAGCAGGCTCACGGTCACGCGCTTGGACTGCGCCAGCGCTTCCAGTTCGTCGCGGGTCTTGTCGTCAACCCTGAGAGTAATTGTGGCCATCAAGAAAGCCCTCCTGCGTCATACGGTACACGGCATGTAATACCGTATTACGACGGTAGCACAGTATTACATGATGCGACACGAATGAGCGCGTTATTGCTCGAAGGCGGTTTCGACGACCGCGGCCTGCTCGGCGGTCCCGGCGCGGAAGTAGCGGGGCTGATCGAACGAACGATATCGTCGCCGACAGGCTACCGCTGGCTCACGATCCGCTACGAGCGCAAGGGATCTCACTACTGGCCTTCCTGACGCTGGCCGCTACGCTCACCTGCTTCAAGAAACTGACGAAAGCGAAATCAGCGACATGAGACACGTCGGGCCCACAGCCGTTACCGGCGGCGGTTGTCGGACACCTCGATCACCGGCCGCTAGGTCTTGATCGGGTTACAGGTCCGCAGGCTGTTCTGCGGCAACTCCGAGTGCGGCAGAAGAACTTTCACCGAACAGGTCCCGCAACTGGCCGCCAGGCACGCCCGCCGCACAGTGATCCTGCAGCGAACGCCTTACTCGAGAAAGCCAGAATTCTGCTCCTGACAACCAGCGATCTAAAAACCCTGGGATCCACCGACGACGTTGTTGCTCTGTTGCACCGGCGCCTGCTCGACCTCGTGGCCGCAGGCACTTTCACTCTCGCGTAGCTCTGTTCGGTCCCCGTGCGGTGGCGGGAGAGCCAGTATCCAACACTCCCGGATGACGTGATTCGACTCAGCATCGTTATTGCGTCCATCCGCCACGGTTCATGCGTTCGAAGTAGGCGTCGTCGGCTGCTTGGATTTCTTCTTCGGTCATGGGCCGGTCGTGCTGTCGGGTCTGGCGGGGGTCGAATGTTTCGCGGATGGTGCGCAGGCCGTTCTCGACGCGGTGGTCGCTGGTGAGGGGGCGCATGGCTTGGGTGGATTTGTGGCGGGCGTCTTTTTCGGCGGCTGCGGTCGCTTCGAGGATGAGGCGGGACAGTTGGTTGCCGAGGCGGGTGGTGTTGGCGGGGAGTGTGAGGGCGCGGAGGTGTCCGGCGGAGTCGACGACGGCGGTGATGGTGCCGTTGGCGGCGGTGCCGGTGCCGCGGATGGCGGCGAGGTCGGCTTTGACGCGGGCGGCTTTGTTCTGGATGTCGGCGATCGAGGCGTCGAGGTCGGGGTACTCGCTCATGGGATCAGGTCCGCGAACTCGGCTCGGATCTCGGGCCGGGTTCCCGGTTCCCGGATGTAGTAGAGCGGGCTTTTCGCCCCGAAGTACCCCTTGATCGTTTCCCGGGTGGGGTCGGCGCCGCGGGCACGCAGTACCCGGATCGTGGCGACCGGGTCGCCTCGCACGGTGGTGGCGGCCCAGTAGATCGCCGGCATCCCTTTCTCGGTCAGGGCGTGGATGTCGGCGCCGGCGTCGAGCAGCCGGGCGACGACGTCCGCGGCGCCGGCGTCGGCGGCGAAATGCAGCGGGGTCCAGCCGCCGCTGTCGGCGAGGTCGACGTCCTCGGAGGCCAGCAGTTCGTTGACGGCGGCCAGGTCACCGTCGCGGGCGGCGTAGTGTAGGGGTGTGCGGCCGAACTCGTCGAGTACCGGCATCATTTCTCCTCTCGGTGGTGGTCACGGTTGCCGGGGAAGTCCTCGACATGGAAGTAGTCGGGATGACGGTTGACGTGATCGTTGAACTGCTGTTGCGTCATATTCTGATCCTGCGCCTCGGCCAGCAGCTTGCGGTGTTCGAACCCGCTGTTGTGCCCGTACTCCCACTTCGGGTTCACCGGATACCGGACCTCGTTCGCGGCGTCGACGTAGTACTTGCCGTCCTCGGACTTCGGCAGCTGGGTGACCCACGGATTGTCGTCGTAGGACCTGTTGATCGGCACCTTGATATCCGGCTCGGACTTGACCTCGTAGAACTCCGGTTCCTTCCCGGGCGGGCCCCACTTCTTGGTGCCGGCCTCGATCGTGTCCTTGGTCTGCTGCGTCAGCTTCGGCCGATACAGACTGGAGAACGACGTGAACGGCCCCGGCGCCACCGCCCCCTCCGCGCCCGCCAACGCCGGGCGCGCCCGCAACAACGGAATCAGCGCCTCGGTGCCACGAGAGACCGCCTGCGACACCGCGACCGGCACCCGCGCCGCCTCGGTCAACCCGACCAACGCGCGGATCATGGCCGCGATACGGGCACCATAAATGGAGATAGCCAGGGCCATCCCGCCCTGCGCGGCGACCGCCGACCCGCCGCCGGTCAGCGCGGCCCCGATCCAGCCCGCGGCCTGGTCGACCGCGACGATCGCGGCGAGTTCGATCAGCGCCTCGACGATCTGGCCCTTGGTGTGGCTGACCGAATCCGCGTACGCGTCACAGGAACTCGCCAGCGCGTCGCACGCGCCGGCGAGGGTGTCGAACTGGTTTTTGACCAGATCGGCCTGTTCGAGGGCCTGCTGGGTTTCCGGGGTCTGCTGGGATTCGATCAGCTGTCGCGCCCCCGGCAAGCCGAGGGTGGCCATCCGCAGCTTGGTGGCCATCGACCGCCACGCCCCGGCCGCGGTGCGCAGCTTGCTCGGCCTGCCGTTGGGCCACAGTTCGCCCTGGACAGCGCCTTTCACCCAATCCCAGCCGGTGGGCTCGGGATCGTCACCACCGAACGTCGGGGGCGGTTCGGGCGGGTTGTACACCGGCAGCGACCCGGGCGGGAACACCAGCGCGGCCGGGTTGGCGTCCGGGGCCGACTGGGTGTTGGCGTTGCGGTGGTTGGACGACGTCGCCTGCAACAGGTCGTGCATCTGCCCGACCGCCAGCGCCAGGTCACCGAGCGCATCAACAGTGCTGTAGGCGGCCGGGTCGTAATCGGCCGACCACTTCAACCCCGCATTATCCGAACCCGCCGACCCGCCACACCCGGCCAGCGCGCTCGACAGCTCCGTGATCGCCGGGACCAGACTGTTGCGGTGGATCTGCGCGTAGACCTCGGCCGCCTGCGTGAACCCGTCCGGGTCGACGACGATCGGCGCAGTCACCGCGGCCACATCCCGGTGTTGGTGTCCACCGCGGTCGAATAGTTCGTGTGCGCCCGGCGAGCGACCGTACGGAGCTCGTCGAGGTTCCCCCGCATCTCCCGCACACCAGCCGCCCACTTGTCGTGAGCGGCCCGCTGCGCGGCCGCGGCCTGGCTCTCCCACGACAGGTGCAGATCCGCGATATGCGCATCGATCTCACCGAGCCACGCATCGACATCGGCGCCGAAAGTCTCCATCGCCGTCACCGATTCATCCAGCAGCGGCAGATCGACCCGGAACCGATCACTGTTGGGGCCCACCATCACGCCCTCCCACCCGGATCCCGCAACGAATCGCTGACCCGCTGGATGACGGCACTGCTGTCCTGGTCCTGCGCCTCATACAGATTCGCGGTCTCCGCCAGCTTGGCCGCCGACTCATCCAACGCCGCAATCACAGTGTCGGCGCCCTGCTTCCACTCGATCCAGCTGCCGTCGTACCCGGCGGCAGCCTTACCGTCCCAGCCCTCGGCCAGCAGCCGCTTGCCGACCGTATCGTCCAACCGCTGCAACCGATCCCGCATCGCCTGCGCCTTACCGGCCACGCACCGCGACGCCTCCCGTAGCCGCGCCGGATCAACCCGCACCTGATCTGCCACACCCGCCTCCCCTCCGGTGGACCGCACCCCGTACGTCGTCTTCGCACTATAAGCCGCGACCGACTGAAAGTTGGAGGGGCCGCAACGCCCGACAGGACACCCACCGGTCACCCACACCGCCGCACGGCACCACCCGCACCGGTCCGGCGTCGAACGGGGTATGGACAAACCTTGCGGTGTAGACGGTCCGGCGCTGCGGTGGCAGCAGGCGCGGATACGGATCCTGCTCCGGATCTCCTGTGGCCGCCCACCACTGTGCCGCCGGGATCGGCGGCGGCTGTCCCGATACGGCATCACCGTCGACTAGCCCGATCCGGCCCGGCGCCGCCGGGCCGGTGTCTCAGTCTGTCGGTGTGCGTCGATACATTCGCTGCAGCAGGCGATCCCAGTAGCATCGGCCTGCCTCGACCGGTGGGAGGGTGGGAAATTGACGACATTCGCGGCCATGTCATGGAGTTGTTTTGCGCGGCAGCGGAATTGCGTGGCTATACGGGGCAGGTGACGGCCGCGGGAGAGGTGGCGGTGACCTGCGTGTCCAGGGTCACGGCCTACTACCTGGCGAACCTGTTGGGCAAGGTTTCCGCGGCGCCGCAGCAGGAGTGGGCGGCGCTGGGTGCCGGCCACCTCGGCACCGGCCCGGCCCACAACGAGGCGACTCATGGTGCGGTTCTGCTTACTCCTTCCCGACTGGCGAAGGTGGCGGAAGCTCAAAATAGCGGCGGATCCACCACGTCACCGCCACATTCTGAGACTCCGCCATCGGTCCTGAGACCCCTACATTCAGCCGACGTGTTCGGTCTTGTCAGGCTGCCGCCGAAGACGTGAGGTCGAACTCTCGCTTCTCAATGCCGTCACAGAAGGCATCCCACTCCGAGTGCGTGTACGTCAGGGTGGTCGGGCCGCTGGAGAGGGAGACGCCCCCATCCGCACGGTACGAGATCGTCGGAAGTCCACCGAAGCCCGCGCCGTCCTCGTCCATCACGGCGTCGAGGAATTGATGCCAAAGACTGCATGGGATGCTGATCATCGGCTGGTCTGCGCCACTGCGGGTGCCAGGCTCGCGGAGGTACTTGCTATCGCGGATCAGCCAGACCTCCCCTGCGTTGGCGACTTCGACGCAGTTCGACGTCGAGGTGGACTTGGTCGCCTTGAACCAGTTGAGTGCGGTGGTACTGGCGTTCATGTTGTTGAGCTTACTCACCTGCTGGATCTGTCCTTCTTCTGTCCATCTATACGAGTCCGTTGAGGAGATCCAAGGAGTCCTCGCGGCTCAGTGACTCTGTCTGCAAGTGTCCGAACACGATAGTCATGTTGCGGATCCGTTGTTCGTCCTCGACGAGTTCGTCGTGGGTCGGCACCTCGTTCCACGCGAGAGTGGGCAGATGCGGCCGGGGGAAGTCGAGGAGGTGAAAGGTAGATACCCCGCGTATAGCGCCGGTGTGGCTCGCGAACGGCAGCACGCGAAAGTCGATGGTGTCGTGCGCCTCAATCATCGAGATCAGATGTTGTAGCTGCCTCCGCAGCACGTCGGGGCCGCCAGTCTGCTGCCGCAGCGCTGCCTCACTGACGACGACGTTCAGGCGAAGCGGATCGTCATCGGTCAGGCGTTTCTGCCGCTCCAAGCGTGCATCAATTCTCTGCTGCACCTCGATCTGACGGATGAACGCCGTATCACCAGTGATCAGCGTGCGCGCGTACTCCTCGGTTTGAAGCAGACCGGGAATGAGCAGGCTCTCGACCGTGCTGATCTCCTCGGCGCCCCACTCAAGCCCGAAAATACGAAGCTGCTGTTCGCTGAACAGCCCGCTGTACTCAGACCACCAGCCGCTCTGGCCAGCCAGGCGGCGGACTTCCATCAGGTCTTCTCGCTCCTCAGGGCTGAACTCCAGAAACTCAAGAAGGCGGGTGGTGTTGTCCTCCTTCAGGATCCGCAAGTCACGCTCGACTTTGGGCCAGTAGGTCGTGGAGAACCCCAAGGCTGCCGCGATCTTCGGGCCAGTGACATTCAGCTCGTCCCGGCGCTTCCGCGTCCGATACGACAGTTCCCAGCGTGCCACTGCCGGTGACCTCGGTGCCATCGCAGTCGGTTCCTCTCCTCGGATCGGGGCAGCGCCACCATAGCATTCGTCGAAATGACAGCTGTCATTCATGATGCTACAACTAGCGATAGAACATCTTGACGCACTAGTTCTTGTCGTTCTAGCCTCACATGTGTCGGCCGTCACAAGCGGATGGCCACGCGACTACAGCAGGCAGAGGTGATGACCATGCAGCTCGACTCGGCACCGGAGCCGCTAGTGCGGTACGTGGGTCTAGACCGGTACGCCCTGCTGTGGTTGCCCGGTTGGACCGTCGAAGCCGGGACGGCGCAAGCGGCGGTCCGCGCGGCGGAGGCGGTGCAGCAAAAGCCTGCAACGGATGACCAGGTGTGGCAGGTGGTCCGCGAGGGAGCGTCGGCGCTCGGGCTAACGCTTCGCGAGTTCGCACAATCCATTGCGCCGGATGTGGCGATACCGCCCGAACCATCAGTGCCGGACGGGAATCCCGTCCGGCGCCGGTGGCTTCGAGGCGGCAAATGAGGGGGCCGACATGTATCCGCAACTGTTGATGCTGGGTTACATCCGCGAAGAGCTGGTGCTCGACGCGCTTGAGGCGGAACGGCAGATGGGCGCGTTCGCGCTCGGGGAGGGATTCTGCCTGGGGCGCGTGTATCACGACGCCGCCACGGCGACGGGCTCCCTATGGGTGCTGGGAAACGAACTCGATCGAGGAGACTGTCGTGACCTGGTGGTTCCCTCTCGGATGCACCTAGACGCAGCACCAGGGCCACGGTGGGTGGTGCAGCGGTTGTGGGAGATGGATCCCGCGCTGCGGTGCTGGTCGCTGGACCGGCGGGAAGGACTCGCAGTCCTCCGCCGACGTGAGCGGGGTGGCGACCACTCGCACTCAGCGGGGGTGACGGAGCTGAACTGTTTCCGGTGCCCGGTCACACCCGCGGGCCGGGCGACGGCCGGGTTGCATGTGCACGAGAGCCTGACGCGAGCCGGCTTGCGCGACATGGTGACTGCGGTGGACACGGTGCTCGGTGCGCTGGTCGACGAGGCGCTGCTGGCGCGTCGGCGGCGGACATCCCGGGAGTATCCGATCTATACCCGCACCGCGGCGGCGCTGCAGCAGCTGGCGAGCGAGGCGTTCAACGAGCTACAGGTGAGGCTGCTGGTCACGCGCTCGGACGAACTCGTGGTGGAGGTCGTCGAGCCGCGCGAGCACGAGAAGGACCTGCTGCCCGCGGCGCTCGTTCCTCTCGGGCGAGGCGGGCGGCTACGGCCGCGGGAGGGCGGCACGCTGACCTGGTGGGCGCTGCCGCTGGCGGCCGCCTGGACCGAAATGGCGGACCTGGTGCGCGCCCATCACAACGTTGTCGCCGGGGGTGTGTTGTGAACCCAATGGCTTATGCGATTGTGCGGCAGGACATTTCGGGAGATCTGACCGACGAGCATGTCCGGCGGCTGCGGCAGCTGGCAACGGCCGAGCAGCTGGACCTGCGCGGGATCTTGCTCGCCGAAGACGATGCCCCGTACGCACAGCTGTTCGCGAGTTTCGAGGCATCGCGGATAACGGTGCTGCTGCTGCCGGACCTGCGGTGCGTGAACGGGTGGCAGGACGTGATCCGGCACCAGGTCGAGGTGCTGACGCTCGCGCCGCGAAAACGCTGGGAGCGGCTGCCGGAGCCCGACGCGGAAGACACCGTCGGGTGAGCCGGGGACGTGGCCATGACCAGCGATGTGCACGTGACGGTGGAGTTCCCGACCGACCAGCTGCCGATCGTCATGGAGTTCCGGGCCGACGCCGAGGCCGCGCTCCACTTCGCCGCGGAGGCCGAGCATCTGCACATCGCGCATGTCCACATCGACGACGACGTGACACCGGGCCTGCCGGATATGCCGTGCCAACGACTCTGGACGTGACCGCACGGTCGGCCGAATTCGGTGACCGGCAATCGAAAGTGATTGACCACCATACTAATTCGACTCTTTAGCGAGGACTGATGTCTAGTTCAGTACTATCCTTCACCGCGGAGGCGGACCGGACCACGAGTGCGGACCTGCTGGCGAAGTATCGCAGCTACCGGGAGACGTATCAGCGGTTGTACGGGCCGGTCCGCTACGACCGGTGCAGCCGTGCTCTCACGATCCGCGCGCACGACGTGCGGGCGTTCATGACGCCGCCGTTGTTCGGCGCTGGGGCACTCGAGGTGCTGGGAGCCGGGCGGCTGCCGGTCTACACGGTGTTCGGCACCGAGAGTTCGGTGTGGGTGTTCGTCACCGGATACCCGGGCCCCGATGACAATCCGCTCGAACTGTCGCTGGGAATCCTGCGGCATCGCCTGCCCGTCGTGACCGTCGGCGCGGGCGCGGAACTGGCGCTGCCGACGCCGGGCTACACCCGCCGCGCGTGGTTGCGCGGCCTGCCGGACGGACAGCTCCCGGCCTACGGCGAGGTCGTGCGGGCGTTGGTGGGGGCGGCATCGTGATCGACTACCCGCTGCCAGGACAGCAAGAGCTTCTGTACGTGGTGAATCCCGACATCGGATACGACATCGACGATGCCGTAGCGTTGCCGATCGCGGCACGGCGGTGCCCGCGGCTGGTGGTGGTCACCTCGGACGAGACGTGGGGCCGGCGGGCCCGGCTGACGCGGCACATGCTCGACCTGCTCGACCGCCCGGATGTGCCGGTGTACGAGGGCCGCGACTTGGGCGGGGACCGGTTCCTGCTCGATGAGGTGCTGCCGTCGGTGCCCCGGAAGTCGATCCGTCCGCTCGACGACCTCGTAGGACTGCTCGAGGACGAGGCCGGCCCGATCATCTGGATCGGGCAGGGCACGATGGGCGAACTCGCCCACGTGCTGACGCGGGCACCGCATCTGGCCGAGCAGATCAAGGTCAACCAGATGGGCGGCTGGTTCGAGAACTATCGGAGACCGGACCGTGCCAGCCACAATCTGGACACCGATCGGAAGGCCGCGAATATCGCGCTGCGGCTGGCCTGCCGACCGCGCCTGGTGCTCAGTGACCACACCAATGTCGACGAGCTGGCGATCTGGCCGGAATCAGAAATGACCCAGTGGATGACCGCGCCGAACGCGGAACCGTGGGCGCGGCTGATCGGCGCGAACATGACGGCGTGGTGGGCGTGGCAGCGCGGGCGGAACGCGCCCGCCCGCACCCGCCTGCACGACCCGGTCACGGTGTCGGCAGCGCTGGGAGAGCCGTTCGTGCGGTTCGCGGAGGAGCGGATCCGCATCATCCCCGACGCGCGCACGCGCCGCGATCCGCTCGGGCGTCCTGTCGAGGTCACGACGAGCATCGACTGCGAGGCGGCGATGGCGTGGATCCACGACCAGGTGTACGCGGCATGACCGCCGGGATCGGCTGGCCGGACATCGTGGATGCCTGGAACGGCATCGCGCCCGTAGTGAAGCCGATGTACTGCGAAGAACTCGACGGCGATGCTCTGCCGTCGACCGCTGGACGGGTACTGCTGGCGAGGGAGCACAAACAGCACAGCGGATCGTTCCGGGCCCGGAGCGCGGTCTGGTTCCTGCGAGCCCGGCGTGCGGCCGGCGAACTGCCCGCGGCAGGGATCGCGGTGGCAGCGGGCACGGAATCGGCGGCCGCGGCGTGGGCGTGGGCGGCGCACAGGGAGAACGTCGCGGCGACGGTGTTCGTGCCACCGTCCCTGGACACGGTGCGGATGCTGCCTGACGGGCCGGTGACCGTGCAGGTGGTGCCCGATGGTGATGCGGTCGCCCACCGCGACGCATATGCGCGTGAAGTGGGGGCGCTGACACCGAACCCGGCCGATCCGCTGCTGGCGGCCGGGGCGGGCACGTGGGTGCTCGGCGTCAACTGCGTGGTCTGGGGGTTGGCGACGGTGATGATTCCCGTCGTCGATGGCACCGACGACGGCCTGCTGCTGGGCACGGTCACCGCCGCGCACCACTACGGCATCAAAACGGTCCTCGTCGCCGCGTCCGGCACCGCGATACCTACTGCGGCGCAGCAAGTCCTGGCCGGAGATGCGGCGGAGCTGGCCGGCATGGCGTCCGACGGCCACCGGATCAGCATGGAGCTGGTGACGGTGTCGGTGGGCGACGCCGCAGCCGCCGAACAGATGCTGCGCCGCCGCGGCCGCATCGTCAACGCCGAAGGCGCGCTGCCGTGGGCAGCGCTGGTGGCACCGAACGAACAGCCCCGCTGCTACTACCGGCCCGCCCCGGGCGAATCGGTGGCCGCATTACTGGCGGGCCCACCCGCCGACAGCGCCCGGCCGGACCGGGTGAATCCGTTGCGGCTGCAACCCAGACCCGCCCGCAGCACAGACGCTGGTCTGTGAAATCTACTGCGGGCGAAGACCATTCGAGCAACACACAATGCAGGAGGAGAGATGACGACAGGCCGGGTGAAATGGTTCGACGACGCGAGGGGGTTCGGTTTCATCAGCCAGGACGGCGACGAACCCGACGTCTACGTGCATCATTCCGCCATCGTCGGAGACGGCCACATGCACAGGACGCTGGACGCCGGGCAGCGTGTGCAGTTCGAGATCGACTGGTCGGACAGCAAGGGCCCGAGAGCGACGAACGTCCGGCCGAGCGGAGCCGACGGTGCGAGACGGGGAGAGCGGCGTGGCTGAGCGGGACGAGCCGCCGCGGCTGCGGCCGGTCTCGGCGGGGCAGGATCCGGGTCCCTTGTGTACGGAAGGCTCGAAGCCGAATATGGCTCGCGTGCAGAACTATTGGCTCCGTGAGACCACCAACGTCGGTATCGACCGCGAGGCGGCTGCCTGGATCGGCGAGATCGCGCCGCGCTGGCCCGCCGTGGTACGCATGGGCCGCGACTGGACACGCCGCGTCATCCGCCATCTGGCCGAAGCCGGGATCAACCAGTTCCTCGAGTTGGGGGCGGGACTGCCGCTGTTGTGGTCGGCCAACACGCACCAGGTCGCCTGCGCCGTCACGCCGGGCTCCCGGGTGGTGGCCGTGGACATCGATCCCCTGTGCGTCACCTACGGGCAGGCGCTGCTCGAGGGCGACAACATCCACTACGTGCACGCGGACGCCGCGGCACCGGACACAGTGCTCGGGCCGTCGGTCGCCGGCGGGCTGCTGGACTGGGCGCGGCCGGTCGCGGTGATCGCGTCGGACGTCCTGCCCCATATCCCGGATCCGGCCGTGGTCATGTCCAGCTACAGCCGGACACTGGTGGCGGGCTCGTACGTCGCGCTCAGCCACTTCACCGATCCCGGTGACGGGACCGATGCCGAGGACCTGGCGACAGATCTGCAGACGAGATTCCTGCAGTGCTTCGGATCGGGGTCCTTCCGCAGCCGCGAGGAGATCGCCGCCTGCTTCGCGGGCCTGGACATGATGGCGCCCGGCCTGGTGCCACTGGACGAGTGGTGGCCCACGACGGCGACCCCCGTCGTGGGCCGCCGTCCCCGCGAGGCCCGGCTGGTACTGGGCGGTGTCGGTGTCAAACCGTAGATATCCGCTGCGACCGATCCGGATGAGCGGAGACAGCCGGGCGGGGACCGGGTGTTTCGCCGGGCATCCGCAGGTCGCCTCATGACCGCCGCTGGGGCCGTGCCGGGGGCGAGACCGGCACCGAAGGGCGTCAACCCGTCCCAGCCGAGTTCTGCCCGGGTGTTCGACTATCTGCTCGGCGGCAAGGACAACTACGAGGCCGACCGGGTTCTCGCCCAGCACATGCTCGAAGTCGCGCCCGATACCCGGACGCTGGCCTGGTTCAGCCGCAGATTCCTCACCGGCGCCACCCAATTGGCCGCCGAGAAGGGCGTGCGGCAGTTCGTCGACATGGGCGCCGGCCTTCCGACATCGCCGAACGTGCACGAGGTGGCGCAGAAGGTCGATTCCGCCGTGCGGGTGGCGTCCGTCGATTTCGACCCCATCGTCTACGCGCACGCCAACGCGATGCTCGACGGCGAGCCCGACGTGACGGCGATCCTGGGCGATTTCCGAGACCCGGGAAACGTCCTGCACCGCCTGCGCACCGAGGCGAAGATCGACCTCGACCAGCCGATCGCGATGCTGGTCGTCGGCGTCCTCCACTTCGTGATGGACGACGAACGCCCGGCCGATCTCATCGCCCGGTACCGCGACGCGATGACACCGGGCAGCTATCTGGCCTTCACCCACGGATCCACCGACACCAGCGAGGCTTTCATGCACCGGGCCACGACCGGCACGCACGGCAGTCCGGCCCAAATCGTATTCCGTTCCGCGGCCGCGATCGAAGCGCTCTTCGAGGGCTTCGAGATCCTCGATCCCGGCATCGTCCCCATCCAGAAATGGATCGGCGACGACCTGCCGAAGACCCGGCTGGACCTACTCGGCGCCGTGTGCCGCAAACCGGATGGCCCCGGCTGACCTGTTTCCCACTGCGCTCGAGGGCGACGCCCGAATAGACAGCGCGCGGCCGTCGACGCCCAACGCGGACGCCCCGCCACCAGACCCCCGCCGCAGACATCGGCGGAAACGTCGGCGAAACCCTTCGCTGACCCGACACGAAGGAGAAGTCCATGAAATTCCACGCGATCACCACCGCCGGGCTAGCCACAGTCGCGATCACCATGGCGGCCGTACCGGCCCACGCTGCCCCGCAGACCGAGACGGGCATCAGCGGGGTCGATCACGGCATCGAATACGTCGCCGCCCCGACCCCCGACCACGCGGGCGTGACCACGACCGTGGCGGCCGGCAGCTTCGCGCTCACGAACGACGGGCAGGCGGTCACCCTCACCGACGTCGCGGGCCGCGAGGTCATGACGATGCCGCTGACGATGCAGGCCGCGGGCGCCACGATCGCCCTCACACCGCAGATCGGCGCCGACGGCCGCGCCCTGACGCTGACACCGCAGTCCGACGCCACGCAGGTCGCGCAGAACATCGGCGAGGCGGAAGACACCATCGCCCGCAAGCAGCAGAACGCCGTGGTCGGCGCGCTGATCGGCGGCGGAATCGGCGCCGTGATCGGCTTCTTCCTCGGCGGCGTCGGCGCGTTGATCACCGTGCCGGTCGGCGCCGGAATCGGCGCGTTGATCGGCTACTCCACGCCGTAGCGCCGGCGCCGGGCAGCGGCCGTCACCATCGACGAGCTGTTGCGGCGATGCGGTGCTTCCCTTCTTCTCGCTTCCGCTCTCTACTGCACCAAGAAAGGCGACCATGTCGTCGTATCCGCTGTCCGGCGCCACGTTCGTGCCCGGGGCAGGCCCGTTGGCCCAGACCGACGATCTGATCACGACCCTCACCGGCACCCACGGCTATGACTACGCCGTGCTACTCGCTGTGACGACCCACCTCGCCAGCCAAGATGACCAAGCCGGCCGCCGGGACGGCATGTGTTGCGCGATGGGGCTGCTGACCGCCGGGGGCATGCGCGTCGAGGAGGCTGCGGTGATACTGCACAGCCACATCACCCAGATTCTCGCCGCGATCCGCGCCGACCTCTCGATCCGCGAGCACAACACCCGGACCACGGGACACCGTGGCCCTCGGCACTGCCCGGCGCCACAGCGTTTGGGCAAGCCCCGGACAGGCGGCGCGACATGACACGGGGCCCAGCCAACGGCTCCCGCCGCAGAACTGGTGGCGCCGAGGCCGTCTCGCCAATGCCCGACCTTCACCGGCCGGGCGACACCACGCCTCGACGAGATCCGGCCGATGCCGGGTGCCGTCACCGACATTGCCGAAAAGCCCAGCGGCCGACGATGCGACGTCGAGTGAATCCTTCTCGTCGAACCCATTGCAATGCATCATGATCGGAGGAATCTCATGCCGGTGGCTGCGGGGTCCGGGCCCTTTCAGCAGCGGATCCTGGGCTGTCTGAGTGACGAGGAAATGCGGACGTGCCGGGAGGTCGCCGCAAAGACCGGAATCGCCTACGAGACAACGAGGTTCACTATGCGCGCGCTCGGGAAACGGGGACTCGTCCGCGATACCGGTGAACGCGGGGGCGACAACAGTCGACAGAAGTACTGGGTGATCACCGATGATGGCATCGAAAAGTCCAGCGCAGCAGCAGAATACGTGCACACTCGATCTACCGAGGAAAGGTTGACGACATGACTGATCTCGTCGTCGTGACGCGGCACCGGCCGTGGGCTCGCTGGTGGCAGTGACTGACTCGCGCCACTCGGGCCGTGCGGAGGGAACGGTGTATCAGGAGCGCCGTAGGTTCACGCCGAAAGACACGGCCACGCTCGCTGTCTGCCTGTTCTGCACCATCCTGGCCGCCGTCTTCGACAGCGTTCCTCTGCGGTCCGTGTGCATCGTGCTGTTCGGTGCGGCGACAGTCGGCTACTTCTGTCTGATGGTGTCGCGGCGGGAAGCGCTGCGGGTCGACGACACCGGTATCACCCTGCACCGCCCGGGGAGGACACCGACCTTCGTGCCATGGGACGAGGCGCTCGCCGTCTGGGTGTGGGAGACCGCCCGGTGCAGCGTGGGTGTCGAGCGCCGACCGTCCTGCCAGAAACGCAGGGCCCGCATGCAGTGGGTACCCGGCGTTCCCCGGGGCGCGCTGGCCGAAAGCGTCGCCGTCGTGGGCTGGCGCCTCGACCGGCAGCTGCTGACTGACGCCGTCAGCACGCACGCCCCGCACATCGCCGTCCACATCCTCGACGGCAGCCACGGGATCAGAAGCATCCAGCAGCGCCCGCCTGCTCGCGGGCGCTGCGGGACAGTGGCGGCCGTCCGGAGGTGCTGGAATCGCCTGGCCGCCAACATCGTCGGCTACTGGCTCGCGGGCGGGGTAGTAGCCCTGATCGGGCTCGTGATCTTCCTGCCTCAGCTGCCGGGTGCCTGGGCCGCCCGCGAGAACGACGGCCGTCTCGGCACCTGGACGGTCACCGAGGTGCACTGCCCGACCGACACGTTCTGCCGGGCGTGGGGAGATTTCAGTCCCGCCGACGGCGGGCCGGGCCGGGATCACGTCACGCTGTCGGGCCGCGACTTCGCGGTCGGGGAGGGGGACATCGGCGCACGATATCCCGCCATCGATACCGGCGGCCACGTGTACACGCCCGGCGGCGGGCGGGCCTGGGCGATCGTGTGGATCGTCGCCGCGCTGAGCGTACTCGCCGGAGCGTGGCTACCGAGCGTCGCCGTGCTCGCCGCCCGCCGCTGGCTGTGACGACCCCCGAGTACCTCAGAGAGGAGTTGAACCGTGGACAGCAATGAAATCATCGAAGACGGCAGCGCCGGCGACGATGTCGAGCCGGCCGGGAGCGTTATCCGTGTAGAGGGTGTCTACCCGCTGAGCGTCCAAGAGAACCCGTTCGTCGTCGGCCGGACTGTCGGAGACTTTCACATCGGACAGCGGGTGCAATTGTGCACCGCGGACCACACCACCCATTCCGGCACGATCGACGGCTTCCACATCCGGCAACACGACAGCAACAGGCATGTCTTCGTGTTCTCCGATGACATTTCCGCACACGTCCAACCAGGCGACATCATCCGCCCTCTGCCCGAAGGAGAAGTGCCACCTTGAGCGATCCGAGATCGAGCGGTGTCATGCCCGAGCCCTATCCGGTGCCGTGGAAGCTCACACTGCTGCTCACCGGCCGGTTCGTCGGCTTGCTTTGTGTCATCGGGGTTTTGTGATGCACCGCAGCGAGTGGCAGGGGACATCTGCCGAGACCCGACCTCGAACGGTAGGTGTCGATCCAGTTCGAGGGCATCAGTGGTCACGCACCCGACGGTGTGCATTGCACCGGGCCGCTCACCCAGTAGCGCTACCTACCGGGTTCTAGCAGCCGCCGACGACCGGTGACGGCACTGTCCGCTGCGGGTGACCGGTTAATCGAATATGCCGAGGCTGCCGCCCGTCGGTGGGAATGGTGTCGTGGAGTCGTGAGAGGGTTCGTTATTTCGGTTGGTGGTCAACGTTTTCGGGTGCATGATGACAGCCTCGATGCGGTGCGGAGGGAGGCGGATCGTGCCTGAGCAGACACGGATAGCGGTGGAGCGCAGCGCGGATCGGGACGAGTTACTGGGGATGGTGTCGAAGATCGCCGGGGTACTGCGTGCCGGTGCCGATACCGGGGAGGAGGCGCGGCTGGTGGCCGCGGAGCCGATGCGGGTGCTGCGGGAGTCGGGCCTGCTGGCGGCGTTGGCGCCTGTCGAAGTGGGTGGGTGGCAGGCCGATCCGGTGACGGAGATGGAGTTGATCGAGGCGGTGTCCGCGATCGACGGGTCGACGGGCTGGTTGTATTGGGCGCTGGCGGGTAGTACCGCGCGGGCGGCGTCGATGCTGCCGCCGGAGGCGGTGGAGGCGGTGTTCCCGCCGGGTGGCCGGTTTCCGTTGATCGCGTTCCAGGAGAACGCGTTCGGGAACACGGTGGTGCCGACCCAGGCCGGGTTGCGGGTCGATGGGCGGTGGCCGTTCGGAACCGGCGCCGAGTATGCCGATTGGGTACTGGCGATCGGGCACCGCGAGAGTTCGCAGCACTGCCCGTGGCCAGGAGCGCGTCAGTTGGCCGCGGTGGTGCCGACGGCGCAGGTCGAGGTCCTCGACTGCTGGGACGGTGCCGGCCTGGCCGCGACGGGGACCGTAGACTACCGGATCACCGATGTGGTGGTGCCGTGGTCGCGGGTGTGGCCGTACCCGGCCGGGGCGCCGGTGCGCGGGGGTGTGTATTTCTGTTTCCGGCGCGCGGCGATCAAGCATCTCGGTTTCGCGCTCGGCGTGGCTCGCGGGGCTCTCGACGAGTTCACCGCGCACGCCGGTCACCGATACGCCGGTGATGACCGTCCGGTGCCGGACGGGCTGGTGGCCGGGGTGGCGCGGGCCCGGCTGTCGGTGGACGCGGTGCGCGCGCTCGGGCACGAGGCCGTGGCGCTGGTGTGGCGGGAGGCACGGGAATCCGGCGCGGTAGGCGAGGATTCGTATCGGCGGCTGCGGGCGGTGGCACGGTATGCGACCGAGGTGGCGTTCGAGGCGTGCGCGCTCGTGGCCCGGTTCGGCGACGCGTCCATGGTGGCGCGGCAGCATCGCTCGCAGCGGGCGTTGCGCGACATCGTCGCCGGATCCGCGCACGCGGAGATGAGTTCGATCGCACTCGACGAGTACGGCCGGGATCTGTTGTCGGGCAAGGGGGCTACCGAGTGAACGGTGGGATTGTGACGGCGGTGCGGGCGAGTTTCCCGCCGATCGTGGCGGCCGAGGGCGGCCACTTCACGCTCGCCGACGGACGCCGGTTCGTGGATCTGGCGGCGCAGACACTGAATCTCGCATGGGGGCAACGGTTTTCGCCTGTCGGCGCGGCCGTGACCGAGCAGGTGCGGCGGGTGGAGTTCGCGTCGTCGCGGTTTGCCAGCGAACCGTTCCTGGCATTGTGCGAGCGGCTTGCGGAGTTGGCGCCCGACGGTGTGGACGCGGTGGCCGCGAAGCTGACCAACGGCAGTGATGCCGTGGAGACGGCGGTGAAGCTGGCCCGGTTGCATACGCGGCGCCGCATGGCGGCTGTGCTGCCGGGAGCCTGGCACGGGGAATCGTTTCTGACGTTGGGGCTGGCGACGACGCACCGGGGCCGGCTCCTGGCCGATTCCACGGTGGCGGTCGCGGCCGAGGAACCCGACATCGCGGTGCTGGCGCAACTGGTCCGGTCGCGACGGGACCTGGCCGCGGTGGTCGTCGACCCGGTGATGGTGGCCCACGGCCTGCCCGCCCGTGACGTCCGCGACGGGCTGCGAGCGCTGCGCGCGGCGTGTGATGCGGCCGGGACTCTGTTGGTGACCGACGAGGTGCAGTCGTTCGGGTGGCTCGGCGGGCACCTGTTCAGCAGCGAGCAGACCGGGGTGCGCCCGGACATCGTGTGCCTGGGCAAGGCGCTGGGGGCCGGATATCCGCTCGCGGCGGTGCTGGCCCGGCGAGACCTGATGGCGGTGTTGCAGTACAACGACGCCGAGTTCACCGCCGGTGGCCACCCGGTGTCGTGTGCCGCGGCGCTGGCCGGCCTCGACCAGCTGTCGGCGCAGCGCGGGGTCCTGGCCGACCGGGTGACCGGGTTCGCGACCCTGCTGCGGGAGCTGGTGGATAGTGACCGGTTCGAGGTGCGGCAGACCGGATTGATCGCCACCCTCACCACCCGGTCGCCACGGCTGCGGGAAGCCTGGGCGGCGCAGACCACCGCCGCGTGCGCGGAGGCCGGGTATTTCGTGCGCACCACCGACGCGGGCCGCCGGCTGCTGATCAAGCCGCCGCATGTCCTGTCGCTCGGCGACCTACGGGCGGGGATCGAGACCGTGGCCCGCCTCGGCGCGGCTACCGCCACCGCGGTCAACACCGTGGTTTCCCTCGAGCAGGCGCGCGCGAGCCCGCAGGACAGGCAGGTGGTGCGCCGCCCGGTCCGGGCGAATCCGCACGAGGGGTACGTGTCGGCGTTGCTGCGGGGCGCCGGGCTGGGCATGCTCACCCGCAGCCCGCACGCCCAGCAGGACCTCACCGCCGCGCTGGCGCGCATCGGGATTCCCGTGACGGCCACCTACGCCGTCGACGGCATGGACGCGGTGGATTACGGGTGGATCCCGGGCCGGGCACTGCATCGGGTGCTGGCCGACCCCGACACCGACCCTGCGACGGTCAACGGGCTGGTGTTGCGGCATTACGAGCTGGTGGTCCGTGCGCATGATCACGGGATCGTGATCGGGGACCGGTGGCCGGGCAACGCGATCGTCACCCCGCGGGCGGAGGTGGTGTTGATCGACTTCGAGATCGGTTACGACGGACCGCACCACGACACCGCCTTGTTCGAGGAGGCGTTCACGATCCTGCACACCCTGGTCGCGATCCCGGCCGGGAATCCGGTCCGGGAGGATCTGCTGCAGCGTCTGACCGATGCCCTGGTCGATCGCCACGGGATCAGCCGGGCCGGCGCGGTGTGGCGGTGGCTGGCCGAGTTCTACGGTGATCCGGCACGCCCGGTGCACGCGGACTCGGATACCGCTTCGGCGTACGCGGGGATACTGTGGGCCGCATCGTCGCGGCTGTCGCCGCCGACGCGTATCTGCCCGGACACCGACGGAGGAACCGACCAACCATGTGCGGCATCGTGGGGATGACCTCGCCCGAGATCACCGTGACCGGGCTGACCGCCGAACAGCTAGCCGTCCTGGAGTACCGCGGCTACGACTCGTGGGGGCTGGCCTGCCTGACCGACACCGCGCTGTCGGTGGTCAAAGACACCGGATCGGTCGGCAAGGCGCTGGCCGAGGGGCGCCTCGATGCCTTGCCGGAGTCGCGCCTGGCGCTGGGCCACACCCGGTGGGCCACCCACGGCGGGGTCACCGCCGCCAACGCCCATCCCCACCTGTCCTACAACCGGGCCGTGGCCGTGGTGCACAACGGCGTGATCGAAAACCACCTCGCGCTGCGCCGCGAGCTGGAAGCCGACGGGATCACCTTCGCCAGCGACACCGACTCCGAGGTCGCCGCGCACCTCCTCGCCCGCCACCTCGAGCGCGGCGCGTCGATGCGCGACGCCATCGCCGCCACCACCAGCGCGCTCGCCGGGGAATACGCGCTCGCGGTCATCGCCACCAGCGACCCCGCCACCGTGTGGGGGGCCAAACACAAAAGCCCCCTGGTCGTCGCCTACGACGGGAACCGCGGCATCCTCGCCTCCGACCAGATGGCCCTCGACGGCATCAGCGACCAGGTGCTGTTCCTCTACGACGGCGACATCGTCGCGGTGCGCGCCGACTCCGCCGACACCTACACCACCGTCGACCACACCGCCCACCCGGTCGAACGGGAGTTCACCCGGCTCGCAGCCCGGCAGGAACGCGCCGACAAAGGCGAATACCCGCACTGGATGATCAAGGAAATCCACGAAACCCCCGCCGCGGTGCAGGCCGCGCTCGCATTGCCAGCTGAGCACTTCGCCGGGATCCTGCCGCCGGACCGGCTGGTGACCCTCGTCGGCGCCGGCAGCGCCTTCTACGTCGCCTCCATGGGCCAGTACCTGCTCAAAAGCCTTGCCGGAGTGCGCGCCACCGCGCTGCCGTCCGACGAGGCCGAATATCTGGCCGTGCTCGGCGCCGGTGACCCGCTGATCGCGATCTCGCAGTCCGGGGAGACCTTCGACACCCTCGAAGTGTGCCGCGACGCCATCGCCGCGGGCGCGGTCCTCACCAGCATCTGCAATGTGCCCAGCTCCACCCAGGAACGCCTCGCCACCCACCGGCTCCCGCAAGGCTCCGGACCCGAGATCTGCGTCCTGTCCACCAAGAGCATCGTCAGCCAGGTCGTCCTCCTGGCCCGCCTCGCCCTGGAAACCGGACACACCAACGGCACGCTGACCGGCGAGCAGCACCACGCCCACCAGCAGTCCCTGGAACGTCTGGCCGACACTCTGACCGAGTTCATCGCCACCACGGCCACCAGCGTGCAAGCCCTCGCCGTCAAATACAGTCACGTCGCCGACTGGTTCTTCCTCGGCCGCGGCATCCTGTATCCGGCAGCCTGTGAAAGTGCCTTGAAATTCAAGGAAGTCAACTACCACCACGCCGAAGGCGCCGCCGCCGGATTCTTCAAACACGGCACCATCTCCCTGATCGACGAGCACTTCTACACCGTCGCCCTGCTGCCCTCCCACACCGCCGCCCCCGACCGCTACGCCGCCACCCTGGCCGCGGTTAGCGAGATCGCCGCCCGCAAGGGCCCCGTCATCGGCATCGGCCCCGCCGACATCCCTGCCGACGACCTCGGCGTCTTCGCCGAATACCTGCTACTGCCCTACCACGGCGACGACATCGCCGACCTCATCGTCAACCTCGTCGCCGGCCAACTCCTCGCGTACTACTGCGCCCTGGACCTCGGCCGCGAAATCGACCAACCCCGCTCACTGGCGAAATCCGTCACCGTGCGCTGACAACAACATAGAGACAAAAGGGGGATTGTCGTCGTGGCCGACTGGCTGCTGATCCCGATGTGCCCGACACCCAACGGCCGCCTGCACATCGGCCACGGCGCCGGCCCTTACCTCCGCGCCGATGCCATCGCCCGCGCCCAACGCCGCAACGGCGACACAGCCACCGTCATCACCGGCACCGACGCCTACGAAAACTGGGTCCTCGCCGCCACCACCGACGACACCACCCCCGAACAAACCTGCCGCCACTACCACGCAGGAATCAAACACGACCTCGACAACCTCGGCGTCGACCTCGACGACTGGATCGACCCCCTCGCAGACGAACACCGGCACCACTACCGCCACCTACACGAACAACTCCTCGACACCCTCCGCGAACACGGCATCGCACGACAGGAAACCGAAGCGATACCGATCGGCGCCGACACCGGACGCCCCCTGCTCGGCGTCTGGATCGCCGGAACCTGCCCCACCTGCGGTGCCCCGGCCGGCGGGAACACCTGCACCGCCTGCGGCGACCACTTCCACCCCGACCAACTCCGCGATCCGCACAGCCGCCTCACCGACGAGGCCATCCGCTGGAGCGAGACCGACAGCTGGCTCGCCCGCCCCACCGACCCCACCCGGATACTCGACAACCTGCGGGCGACCGGGCTCGCCGACCAGTTCCTCACCGCTCCGCGCACCTACCTCCAGCGCGCCGACGCCCGCATCCGACTGTCCCAGCCCGGCGACTGGGGCATCACCAGCAGCAACCTCCCGGACGGGCACGTGTTGGCCAACACCTACTACGGCTACGCCCTCTACACCGGCCTGCTCCACGCCAACGGCAACGGCAACTCGCTGAGCACCGACTCACCGGTGACCGTCGTCGGGCTCTTCGGCAGCGACAACTCCATCGCCGGACTCGTCGCACCCCACATCCTCTCCGCCACAACCGGATACAAACCCTTCGACCACACCGTGGTCAACCACATGCTCCACCTCGACGGCCGCAAACTGTCCACCAGCAAACAACACGGCATCTGGATCAGCGACCTGACCGACAACACCACCATCACCCCCGACGAACTGCGCTACGCCCTCGCCCACGAACCCCTCGACCACCACATCGGCGACATCACCCCCACCACACTCGTCACCCGCATCAACCAACTCCGCGCCTGGCGGCATGGCCCACTTGCCACCGCCCTCCAGACGCTGCGCCAATCCCATACTCCCGCCGTCGATTTCGCGCGGATCGCACCGCTGCTCGACGAGCAACACCACCACCTGACACCACCGCATGTCGACCTGGCCGCCGCTACCCACATCGCAAACACCTGGATGATGCCCACCCCCGGCGGCCTCTACGCCCCCGACACTGTTGCGACCTGGCTCACCGGCACAGCACTGCTCACCAGCCCGATTACCCCTGCACTGGCCGGCAACCTCTGGGCCGCACTCGGCTTCCGCGGCCAACCAAGTTGTCCACCGTTTCCATCGAACGGGAACTGACCGCCGTCGCCTGACAGCAGTGAAAGGCGGGCCGCGGTCGTGCTTCCCGCGGCCCGGCCTCCGTAGTCCCACGGGGGTGCGAGACCCGAACAGCGTAGCTATTGCGGGCTTGGCCGTGTGTGCACCAGCCGCTCTCCGAGCCGCATCCGCCCACGCCGGACGCGGCAGCGAGGACAAGGGTCACCGACTCGTGCGCTAGCCGCGGTCGCCAACGTATCCATAACGGTCGTGGGTGGGAACGGCCGGGACGAGGATGGTCATGACGGCGAACAAGGCACACAAGAAGGCCGCACGCGAGCAGGCCGCGACCGCCGGGGGCCAACTACACCACGGCGCTGCGCGGCATCTCGGAGACCAGCAGCACCCCATCGGAATGCCCGCCCCTGGTGCGAGGACCATATCGACACCAGGCCCGACGATGAACCCGACGACGGACCGTTCCACAAGGGCCTGAAGAACGCCATCCCGCTCACCTGCGCTACCGGGGCCGAGGTGGTGACGAAGCTGACCCGCTTCGACGCCTTCGACGGCAGCATCGAGGAGTACCACATCGAAATCACCGACGGCGATGACTACGGTGGTGCTCTGCCCCCGCTCGCCCCGGCCGAGGCAGAACACCTCGCCCGCGAACTGCTGCGCCTGGTGGCAGTCACGAAGGCCGAGACCGGTTCAAACGGTGACGGTGCCGACGGCGCTGGAACAGACAGGTGAAGCACTGGGCCGCAGCGAGTTTCGACTGTGGCCCAGTGCGCTGGCCTTTTCATCCGCCATCGGCGCAGGCGCGGGGGTGAACTTGAGCCACGGGCTACTTGCGTTCGTCGTCCACACGCCGGCGCGCAACGTTCAGCTCTTGGACCCCTCTCTGTGCATGAGGGTCCGCATTCGGCGCGCGGGAGGAACCGGGGCGTGATGCGCGCGGCATTGAACGAACCCGCCGGTGAGAACCGTTTCGCCTGGCGCGATGAGAATGCCTGGGCGCCAACCACGGATACATGCTCTGGTTCAGAGCTGAAACCGGTCGGACCGCAGGCTGCGGTCCCGAGATGGCCAACTTGTCGGTCCCGCCCGCCATGATGGAGCGCACATGCATTTGGCTCGGGTGGGAGGAGAACGATGAGCGGCGCGGACGCTGTCGAAGGGTTCCGATATCAGTTCCTGTGCACGCTGGAGTACGCGCTGAAGAGCTGGCTGACTCCCGACAGCGACTTCACAGCAGTGCTGGTCGACTCCAGCCGGGCCGAGCATGGTTCACCGGCCGACGCCGAGGTCGTGGACTTCGAAATCCATGAGGGCGGTCGGAGCGTGATCGCCGCGCAGGTGAAGGGCGGCACCAGCGACAGAACCTTCACTGCTGGCCAGGTCGTGGAGATCCTGCTACGGCTCCTCAGCAACGACTCCGACCGCTATGTCGTCATCAGTAACCGCAAAGCCGGACCCGGACTGCGGGACTTGTGCCGGTTGCTGGAGCGGCATCGATCCGGGCAAGAACAGACCGGAGCCATCCGGGAGGCGATGGAAACCGAGATCCCGATGTCCGATCGGCTCCGCGAGTCAATTCGGGCGGCAGGAAGCCGATGGTGGGATCGGCTTCGACGAACCGACATCGTGATCGACCTCCGCGCGGCCGACGAAGTCGACGACAGTGTTCGCGATCTGGTCCGTACCGCGCGCCGTCATGCCGATCCGGCCAGCGTTGGCTGGGAAGCTGCCGGGTTGATATCGAAGTACCTGACTGCGGTGATGATGGACGCGGCGACCGGCCGCAGCGGGCACAAGCTCTCCCGAGACGACCTCACTAGCCACCTGCGTGTGGATCCTCAAGCGGCACGATCGATACTCCGAACCAAGGAATGGGCCTTGCATGTACTGCCCGCTCCACGCGGCGGGGACGTGGCTCGTCGCCAAATCATCGACACCATCGGCCAGCATCTGCCGCCCCCGGCCGACGGACAGGAACCTCCGGTGTGCGTACTGTCCGGGCTGTCCGGGATCGGAAAGAGCAGCATCGCGGCTGCCTGGACCGACGAGCGCGCCGATGCCTACGCGCAGATCTACTGGATGGACGCCTCGACCGAGGCGAACCTGATTGCCTGCTTCGCGGCCATCGCGGCATGGCTGGCCGAGCAGGGCGTAGTCACCGCAGGTGACGATCCACGGGCCCGGGTCTTCGCCGCGCTCGCGGCCTCGACCAGGCCGTGGTTGATGGTGTTCGACAACGTGGCCGATCCTCGAGGCGCCGCGCGGTGGATACCGTCGCGTGGACCCGGGCACGTCGTGGTGACCACCGTGCGTGGCGGTGCGCTCACGGGGGCAGGGATATCGGAGATCAAGATCCCGGCGATGACTGACACGGAATCGGTACAGCTGCTCTCGCGCCGCCTCACCGATGGTGGGGCCACCCCCGCGAGCGACGATGATGCTCGGCTGGCAGTGTTAGCTCGCAAGCTGCACAATTGGCCATTGGCGCTGGAACTGGCCGCCGCATATCTATGTAACTGTTGCGGTGGCCTGTCGGGTATCAATGAATTCGAGCAGCTGATCCTGAGATCGCTCGACGACGAAGAATCGATACCAAAGGATTATCCAACAACGCTTGTACGGGCGATCGGTCTGTGCTGGCAGAAGCTCGCCGAACGGCCGGAAGAATCGTATCAGCGAGCAGTCCTGGCATTGCAGAGCGCCGCGTTCACCGGGTCGCGTCAAATCCCACTACAGATCCTGCTGGCCGCGAGTGTCGTCACGCCCGAAGATATGATCATGCCCGACACGAGCAAAGGATTTATGGCCTACGGCCTGTCCGTGCCCCCGACGGGAGAGGTGCTGCGCGCGATGCGGAGCTATTCTCTGATCGGTACCGACGTTCCTATCGCGACGCCACCGGGTCGATCGGACACGAACCCGACGCATTTCGGATTCACGGTAACCATGAATGAGATAGTCCAATCAGTGGTTCGCGACAGATACATCGATAAATCGCAGTTGGATACCGTGATATTCGGAGTTGCGGGTGTGCTTCAGCAATGGTTGTCCGCCGCGAATGACCGTAAAGCTCTCGGGTTCCTAGAGTCAATAGCAGGACATGCTGCGACCGTCAGCGAACATGCCATCGATTACGGTATGGAAAACGTCCTGATAGCAATCCTGTGGGGTAATACCGGTATCATTCTGAAGAACATCGGATATTCAGAACCGGCGGTACGCTACCTTTCTCGAGAATTGGTTTACCTTCGTCGGTCTGCGCGCCAATTCCCGGTCTATCGAATGCAGGCTGCGGTGGCACTGGCCGACGCTAGAAGACGTTCTGTCGAGGACCCTCGGGAGATCTCCGACGAGGTGGCCGACCTTCTTGAGGAATGTTTGAGCCTGATCAATGCGGCGGTAGCCGAGAACAGCTACATCGTGGCACAAACAGTGCGAAACGCTGTGATGGTTGCGTTGACGATGTTTCCTGATTGCAAGGCCAACTTGAGACTCAACCAGGTTTGCGCGGCCCTCGAAGATTACGCTCGTATGCTGCCCATTACCAAGGGTACCGATACGTTTGGCGTTCTCCGCGAGGTCGAGACCCTATTGAAAGACGCTCGCTACGAGGAAGCGTTGGCGGGTATCAAACCCCTGGTCGATAGGTTCGATGCGCGCGCTCCCGAGGCCGCGGCTATTCTCCGCTGGCTCACCGAATGCCATGTCGGACTGGACGACTGGGACGCCGCCGAGCAGGCTGCTGAACGGTTCGCCGACGGCGTACGGAAGTTTCGATCCTTCCAGGAGCAGGCCGGTACCTTCGGTCGCAATGTCGGTATCGCCTGCCATATGCATGCCTTGGCCGGAAAAGAAGGGGCGGTACGGCTTCTTGCTGCAACGACACGTATTGTTGACGACGCGGTCGCGGGCGGCGTCAGGGTTCAAGCGGTCGACAGAGCCATGTCCCTACTATTCAGGGCAATGCACCAGGCGATAATCCAGGACGTCCACGAAACCAGCCGGACACTGCGGTCCATCAATCCGGACGATCTATCCAGCGCGGACACAGTACAGATATTCAAGGTCATGTACCGCACCCTAGATCGATGGGTGGACAGCACCGTCGGTAACATCGAGAAATCTCAGCCTCCGTCCAGTGATCCCGAGGCATCGACCGGCGACGATAGCCAGCCGGCATCCGAGAACCTCGTCGCAGAGATTTCTCCGGAAGCTTACTTGGACGCGGTACACTCCGCACGACCAGACAAGGCTCTGCTTCTGACCGCTGCAATTGTTCAATGGACGTTGTCGTGCGGAACAGCCGTACGTCAGCCGATCGAAGTTGCGACTCGATTGAAATACGCCCTCGGCATGCTCGGCGTGGAATCGTCCGTTCTCGAATTTCAGCTGGACGTGATCCTCGCAGACCGAGACTTCACCCGGCCGGAGAACCGGATATTCTTGGACGACACCTTGCGAGGATGTGATCCCGCACATGCATTCGATACGGTGTACGGACTGTGGGTACCGTCGATCGAAAAGTTTGTCGATCCCACCGTCCCGCATCTCGCACCGCAATACCAGCGTTCGACGTGCCACGAAGCCGTCGAGAACTTGCCCGTCGTACTGCCCATCCCCAAGCAGGCCATTCCATCAAATCCGCTGCACATCCCCAGAACACACCACATCCTGCGATACCGACTGACACGGCTCTTGCCTGATTTCGACCAGCATTCGAGGCTGTCGAGTCAGTCTCGCGCCCAGTGCGCGATAGAAGGAATATCCATAGCAATCAACACTGCTAGTATCCTCCTTCAACGGACGTCCGAAGAATTGCAACAAGTATGCACGCAGTTCCCGAAGTTCGGTGAGCTAATCGGTCCCTGACAGTCAGGCCGGTCATTCGCTATCAATCATGCGGGGGATGCACTTCAGGATCTGCTCCGAACCGGTGATTCGCGATGACTCGTCGTTGCGCAGGAGCCGATCCCATCGCGTCGGCTCCGTCTGGGGTGGACAGGTTCGCCGGGGTATGTCGGCTGAAAGCGCCTCGTAAACAACGACATACGGGCCTCACGAGGAATCAGATGGTGAGACAAGCTTGCCCCTGGAGGTGACCCGTCCTTGAGCAGCCGGTGCGCGTCAG